>JABBOH010000052.1 GCA_019351895.1 Pseudomonadota bacterium | reverse complement strand
GTCGCCGCGACGATGGTGATCTTCGGGGCCTTCCTGGCCGCCCAGGGCGTCAATCCCGTGCGTGCCTACGGGCTGGTCTGGCTCGGCGCTTTCGGCACCTGGTTCTCCTGGCAAGATAGCTTGGTGCGCGCCGCGCCGCTGCTGCTGACCGGGCTTTGTGTCGCGTTGCCGGCACAGATGGGCCTCATGATCATCGGCGGCGAGGGCGCCTTCGTGCTTGGCGCCTTGGCGGCTGTCGCGGCTGGCCTCGCGCTCGCCCCCAGTGGACTGCCTGACGTCGTCGTTGCGATCGCCATGGGGCTGGCGGGTATTTGCGCGGGCGGCGCGCTCATCGCCTTTTGCGGGATACTCCGCTTCAAGCGCGGGGTGAACGAGACGATCTCGTCGCTCCTGCTGGCCTATATCTCGATCGCGGTGATGAACCAGATGATCGCGGGGCCGATGCGTGATCCGGCGAGCCTCAACCGCCCGGCGAGCCGCACGCTGCCCGACAATCTCATGCTCGGGAACATCCCCGGCACGACCGTCCATGTCGGCTTCATCTTCGGCGTCGTCTGCTGCCTTGCCGCCTACGTCTGCGTCTATTTCACCAAGTTCGGCTTCGCCGCGCGCGTCGTCGGTGGCAATGCCCGCGCCGGCCGTGTCGTCGGTCTGCCGGTGGAGCGCATGATCGTCGCCTTCTGCTTCGCAGCCGGAGGCGCCGCCGGCCTCGCGGGAATGGTGGAGGTCGCGGCCGTGCAGGGCGCCGTCAGCTCCGACATCGCGACCGGTGCCGGCTATACCGGCATTCTCGTGGCGTTTCTCGCCCGCATGAACCCGCTCGCCATCATCCCGGTCTCGATCCTGCTCGGCGGCCTCGATGCTGCTGGCGCGTTGCTCCAGCAACGGCTCAACCTGCCGGATGCGACGATGCTGGTGCTGCGCGGGGTGCTCTTCGTCACGCTGCTGGCCTCGGAAGCCTTCCAGGGACGCCTGACCCGGTACGTTCTGCCGCGCCGCCGCCCGCTCGCGGAGGCCGTCTGATGGGAGTGGAAGCGCTCGGCTGGTGGGGCGTCCCGCTGGCCGTGGGCGCCGGCGCAATCCGCGTCTCGACGCCATTCCTCTTTGTGAGCCTCGGCGAGGTGGTCACGGAAACCGCGGGCCGCATCAACCTCGGCCTCGAGGGAACGCTCGTCATGGGGGCGATGAGCGGCTACGCGATCAGCTACTATTCAGGTTCGCCCTGGCTCGGCGTGCTGGCGGCCGGCTTCGTAGGCTCCCTGCTGGGTGCGCTTCATGCCGGCATCTGTTCCCTCCCGCGCGTGAACGACATCGCGGTCGGCATCGCACTGCTGCTATTCGGCACCGGCCTCGCCTTCTTTCTGGGCACGCCCTTCGTCGCTCCCCAGGCGCCGAACCTGCCGTCGATCCCGCTCGGCTTCTGGAGCCATGTGCCGCAGCTTCAGGCGGCGCTGAAGGTCAACGCGCTCTTCTTCATCGGCGTAGCGATGGCGCCGATTCTCGCCTGGGTGCTGCGCAACACCGGGATCGGTCTGATGATCCGCATGGTAGGCGACAATGCCGAGGCCGCGCGCGCCATGGGCTATTCGCCACTCCAGGTGCGGCTCTGGGCGACGACCTTCGGCGGCTTCATGGCGGGTGTGGGCGGTTCGTTTCTCTCGCTCTACTATCCAGGCAGCTGGAGCGAGGGGCTCTCCAGTGGGCAGGGCATCATCGCCGTCGCCCTCGTAATCTTCGCGCGCTGGCGGCCGATGTATTGCCTCTGGGCGTCGCTGCTGTTCGGCGGGGCAGGGGCTTTGGGCCCGGCTCTGCAGTCGGTCGGGGTCAGCCAGGGCTACTACCTGTTCAACGCGGCGCCCTACGTTCTGACGCTCGTCATCATGATCGTCGCCTGTTCGCCCGATCGGACGCTGGCCGGCGCGCCGGGCGAGCTGTCGATCACCAAGTGAACACCACTCCGGAGAAGGCTCTCGCTGTGATCAAAGCCGACCCGTACGACTGGCCCTATGACGGTGTTATGTCGCCCGCCGACACCGCGCTCATAATCATCGACATGCAGACCGATTTCTGCGGCCAGGGCGGCTATGTCGACACGATGGGTTACGATATCGGCCTGACCCGCGCGCCCATCGGGCCGATCGCCGTGGTGCTCGCAGCAATGCGTGCCGGCGGTTATCATGTCTTCCATACGCGCGAGGGGCATCGCCCCGATCTCGCCGACCTGCCGGCCAACAAGCGCTGGCGTTCCCGCCAGATTGGCGCCGGTATCGGCGATCCCGGTCCTTGCGGCCGCATCCTCGTGCGTGGCGAGCCGGGCTGGGAGATTATCCCGGAACTGGCGCCGCTGCCGGATGAGCCGGTCATCGACAAGCCCGGCAAGGGCAGCTTCTACGCCACGGATCTCGACCTGCTGCTGCGCGTGCGCGGCGTCCGCAACCTGATCCTGACCGGCATTACCACTGATGTCTGCGTCCATACCACGATGCGCGACGCCAATGACCGCGGCTTCGAATGTCTGTTGCTGGAGGATTGCTGTGCAGCGACCGACCGGGCCAATCACGAGCATGCGGTCAAAATGATCAAGATGCAGGGCGGCGTCTTCGGATCGGTCGCGAACTCCCAAGCAGTGCTGGCGGGCCTGGCATGAGCAGTATCCACGCCTTCAGCCTTGATGACCGGCGCGTCGATGCCGGACATGGGGCGGCCTTGGCGGTGCGGGCTCCCAGCCTCGACGCCATCGGCATGACCAAGCGGTTCGGCGACTTCACGGCGCTCGATCATGTATCGCTGACGCTGCATCCAGGGACCGTGCATGCCCTGCTCGGAGAAAATGGCGCTGGCAAGTCGACGCTCGTGAAATGCATCATGGGCTTCTACCACGCTGATGCGGGCGAGCTTCGGCTGGACGGCAAGCCGCTCCGTATCGCCAATCCGCGCGATGCGCAGCACGCCGGTATCGGCATGGTCTACCAGCATTTTACGCTGGTCCCTTCGATGACGATTCTCGAGAACCTAACCATGGGTCTTGGTTTCCGTCCGGGTCGCATCGACTGGCGCGCCGAGCGCGCAAAGCTCGAGGCGTTTCTCACCACCATGCCGTTTCGCGTGCCGATCGATAGCCCGGTGTCTGGCCTCTCCGCCGGGGAGAAGCAGAAGGCAGAAATCCTAAAGCAGCTCTACCTCAAGGCGCGTCTGATCATCCTGGACGAGCCGACCTCGGTGCTTACTCCCCAGGAGGCGGATGAGATGTTGGGGCTCATCCGTTCAATGGCGATCGGGGGGCAGCTCACGGTGCTGATCATCACCCACAAGTTCCGGGAGGTGCTTGCATTTGCCGACGAGGTGACGGTTCTGCGGCGCGGGCGGCACGTCGGTGGTGGCCGTGTTGCCGACCTCTCAGTCGCGGATATGGCGCGGATGATGGTCGGTGAGCAGGCAAGCCGGGAGCATGCCGGCCGTGAGGAACGGGAGCCCGGCCCGGTGATGCTCGCCCTTCGCGAGGTCACGGCACTCGACGATGCCGGCGCGCCCGCGCTGCGCGGGGTCGACCTCGAGGTCCGGCGTGGCGAAATCGTCGGTGTCGCCGGGGTTTCCGGTAACGGCCAGACGGCGCTGGTGGAGGTACTCGGCGCTCAACGCCGGCATGAGGGCACGGTTCTGGTCGGTGGCGATGCCTTTGGCGGGACGCGGGAGGAGATCAGGCGCCACAACTTCGCCCTGCTGCCGGAGGAACCGCTGCGCAACGCCTGTGTCGGCCGCATGAGCGTCGGCGAAAACATGGCCTTCCGCCATTTTGACCGTCCGCCTATCGGCAGCGGGGTCTGGGTCAAACGCGGTGCCCTCCGCCGGCGCGCGCGGGAACTGGTCGAGCGTTACAACGTCCGCACCACAGGTGTCGACGCGCCGATCATGACGCTCTCCGGCGGCAATGTGCAGCGTGCCGTGCTGGCACGGGAGCTTTCGGGTGAAGTCGATGTACTGGTGTGCGCAAACCCTGTCTTTGGGCTCGATTTCTCGGCGGTCGCCGATATTCACGGGCAGATTGTGGCGGCGCGCAATCGCGGGGCCGCCGTGCTTCTTGTCAGCGAAGACTTGGATGAGTTGCTGGAACTTGCCGACCGCATCCTGGTGATGTCGGCCGGGCGCATCGTCTATGAGGCGGCACGCGCCACGGCAGACCGGCAGTCGATCGGGCTTCACATGGCGGGACACGCTTGACCCCTGCGATACAACGGCGATGATTGCGTCGCGACCGCGATGGGAACGATTGTGACGACGACTAGGCCGGGCGGCGCCGCCGCCATCGTTTACAAGGAACTCATGGCCGACATCGCGGATTTCCGGCTGTTGCCCGGGGACCGCTTCACGGAGACCGATCTCTCCCGCCGCTTCGGAGCGTCAAGAACCCCGATCCGGGACGCGCTTCTGCAGCTCAAGCGGGACGGCTTCGTTGATGTACGTTTTCGCAGCGGATGGCACATCTGCCCCTTCGACTTCAATCGCTTCGACGACCTCTATGAGCTTCGGATCGTGCTTGAGGCCGCCGCGATCGAGCGTCTGTTGCGTGGCGATACGGCGGTGCGTGCGGCGGCGCTCGATGCTCTGGAGGCAATCTGGCTCGTGGATGAGGCGGAGCGGGAGAGCGATCCGCGGCGCATGACCGACCTCGATGAGAGCTTTCATTCGTGCATTGTGGAGGCCGCCGGCAATCGCGAGATGGCGCTTATGCATCGGGAGAACACCGAGAAAATCCGGATCATCCGGCGGCTCGATTTCTTCAAGGAGGTGCGGATCGCCGCCACCTATCGCGAGCACGCAGCCTTACTGAAGGTGCTTCGCGAGGGTGAGTGTCCGGAGGCTCTCGCCCTCCTGCGCGCGCATATCGAGCTCAGCAAGCAGGAAGTTCGGAAGATCACGCTGCATATGATGCACGAGGCGCGCACCGCGCCGCGATCGTCGGAGGAGCATTGACTGGTCGCCTGCGTCCTGGCGACGCGGCGGTCAGCCGTTGCGCCTCCGCGACCCTCGCTCCGTCCCTGTCCCATAGCGGATATTGCTGAGAGCGACGAAAAGGCCTGCGGTCTCGAAGAAGCGCAGCCACTCGTATTGAGCGGCCGAAAGCCGGTCATTCACCGACTTCACCTCGACGAAGCGGTAGGTTTTGTCGTTCCACAGAAAGAGATCAGGGAAGCCGCAAGACCGCCGCTTGATGTCCTGCGCGAAGCGGCGAAGCACGGCGCTGAGCCCCTCAGGGGGCACGCGGTCGATCATCAGGTGGATCACGGTGGGCAGATCCGCGTGCCAGGACACGAACGGGTTGGCGATCCCCGCCTTGACGTGATGGTGGCGGCTGACAAGGGCGCGGGCCGCGCCCCTGTCCCCAAGCATCGCCAGCCTTGCCTCGATCGGCGCGCGCCGCCGCTCGTAAAAATTTGTCTCATGCAGATCGGCCGGCGCGAACTGCAGCGGCGAGTGGAAGACGCCCACGTCAGCGTCATAGATGATGTCCCAGAACAGGAGGCCGAACGCCGCGTTCCATAGCCAGTTTTCCGAATGCACGCCCTGCCAACCCGCGCGCCCGAAATGAGCAAGCGTTGCCTGCTCGACGCTGCCCTCGTGTGGGTCCAGCACGATCTCCTGGCTCGACTGCTGATACTGCCGCGCCTCGCTCAGCCGCGCAGTCTTTTCGACGCGCGCAAGCATCTGCCGGGCGGCATAGGCTTCCTCGGCATGACAAAGGTCCGCGGCCAGCGTTCGGAGAAGCGGGACAGCCTCCTCCCGCCGCCCTGCCTTGAGCAGCAGCCTTGCCCGGCGTTCCCCCGCTTTCGGCTGCGGGCTCGTTTCGTAGAGCGCGAGCGCCGCCGCAGCCTCGCCCGCGCGCTCCAGGCGTGATCCCAGCCGATCCACCAGACGGTCGAAGGTCGGGGTCCCGTCGGTCAGACCGGCGCGCCCGATGCCCTGTGCATACCACCAGTGCAGGGTCTTCAACGGCGGCTGACGATCCCTCAGCGCTCGGAACTCCGCGTAGAGACAAGCCATCCGGTATGCATCGATAGCCTGTTGCCGTGTGTCGAACTGCGGCCTGAGCTTAGCCGCGTCGATGCTCTCAGTCACGACATGGCCGAACTCCCGGGTCACGAAATCGGCAAGATTATCGCGCAATGCGCCAAAGAACAGAAAGCGCAGGAAGGGCCAAGGATCGTCCGGCGGCACGCGCAGAACCGGGTGTGCGGTCAAGAGCCGCTCCAGCCAGTCCGTGCATCCGTCCCACCCATCGAGCCAAACCAGAAGATTATCGCGGCGGGAAAATCGGGGCGCTCGATGGCTGGCGAGGCTCGCGCGAAGCTCCTCGGCTGTAAAGCAGCTATAGAGGCGGGATCGCGGACCGTACCCCTCGGCCGCATCCGTCGGCAGCAGAAGTGCCTGCCCGGAGAGTTCGGCCACGGCCGCGTCGAAATCCGGAATCTCGGGGTAGGACAGGCGGTCACGCCGGAAGAAGGGACCCTTGCGGTTGACGAGGCGCGCGTAGAGCATTTGCGCGGGCAGGCTTAACTTCTCCAGCCGCGTGATATGGTTGTGCTCCCCCGGATGGAGAAGGCCGCCATGGCGGCGCTTGACCGCATCGAGCACCTGCCGGAAGTGGTCGAGATAATAGGCGATGGCCGCCGGGTTCTGAGGAGAGATCGAGTCCACGATGGATTGCACAGTACCTGCATCGAGACTGCGGCGCCACCTTCGGGCGATGCCCGCATGATCGTCCGTCCCCGCCCGGGCATCTTCGGGCTGCTCTTCATTCTGCGCGGATCGATCCTCAGCACGATCTCCCTTTCGCTTGTCTGTATCCTGCTCGTCTCCAGCGGCATCGCCTGGTGGGGGCATGCGGCGCCGGACACTTTCGACCGCCTGTCGCCGGCTCCGTTCACGCTTCTTGGCCTTGCCCTGTCCATCTTTCTCGGGTTTCGTAACAACACCTGTTACGAACGCTGGTGGGAAGCGCGCCAGCTGTGGGGACGGCTTCTGGCGGAAACCCGCGCTTTCGCGCGCGATAGCCTGAGCCTGTTACCCAAGGACGGGGCGGCCGGCAGGCGGATTGTTCGGCGGTCCGTGGCCTTTGCCCATGCCTTGCGCGGTCAGCTTCGCGGTGAGGCTGGCCAATCGGCACGGGACTGGCTCACGGCTGAGGACTGGGAGCGTGTCGCGAGAAGCTCGGGGCGGCCTGATGCGATCTTGCGCCTCCAGGCGGATGAGCTGGCCGCGGCGCTCGGCCGCGGAGAAATCACCGACAACCTGTACCGGCTCTTTTCCGACCGGCTCCTGGCGATGACGGATATCCAGGCGGCCTGCGAGCGCTTGCGGTCAACACCGACACCCTTTGCCTATACTCTGCTTTTGCATCGGACCGCGTGGCTCTTTTGCCTGCTGGTGCCGTTCGGCTTGGTCGCGAACCTTGGTTTCATGACGCCTGTCGTGACCGTCATCCTGGCCTATGCGTTCTTCGGCCTGGATGCTCTGGGGCAGGAACTGGAGGAGCCGTTCGGCCGGACGGTCAATGCCGTTCCTCTCGATGCGCTGGTGCGCAGCATCGAAATCGCGGCGCTCGAGGCGGGCGGCGAGACGCAATTGCCCCCGCCGCTTCTTCCGCAGGATTATGTATTGCTTTGAGGAGTTGCGACGATGATGGTCTGGCTCAGAGCCATCAGGCGGCAAGAAACCGGTCGAGCCCATAGGGTGTGAGAAGGGGATCGCGGCGACCGATCAGCAGTTCCTCTGCCGCGAAGCGTCCGACAGCCGGGGCAAGCGTAACGCCGGAATGCGTGACGGCGACATAGAGGCCAGGGTGACCCTCCGCGCGTCCAACGGCCGGAAAGCCGTCCTGCGGCATCGGACGATAGGCGACGGCGTGAAAACCGGGCGAGAGTTCAGCGCCGACGTCGATCATGTCGCGGATGTCGTCGAACAGTGCGTTCGCGGTTGTCGTTACACACGCCTCCGCGTCTGACGGAACGACGCGTCCGACCGCGAGTAGCCGGCCGTCCGACGTCTGCCGCAACTCCATGCGCGGCGTGATGAGTAGCCCGTTGAGTAATGGCACATGTGGCGCTGTCGCCAGCACCAGCCCCGGCGCGGATCGCATGGGAAGCCTCACCCCTATCTGCGCCAGCAGAGGCGCCGATTCAACGCCGGATACGACAATGACCTCATCGGCGGCCATGCTCTCGCGCTCGGTTTCAACTCCCACGATGCGGTCACCGTCGAGGTTCAGAGCCCGCACGCGGCAATTGCCGACGATCGTGGCACCACGCCCGGCTGCCGCGGCGAGAAGGGCCTCTGCGGCCGCGAGCGGCTCCACCACCCCTTCACCCGGCACGTGGATGGCGAACTCGGGCGGTACCGCAAGATGCGGCTCTATTCGCGTCACTTCACGTTGAGAGACGCGGTGGAGTTCGTAGCCCCATGCTGCGTGTTGCAGGGCAAAGGCTTCGAGTTCGCTCGCCGGGTGCTCCCAATAGAGTCCACCTGACCATCTAACGCGCAGATCGGGTATTGCCGCCTCCAGGCGACGCCATTCTTGCATGGCGCGCAGGCGGAGACGAAAATACGGCTCTGGGTTCCCATAGCTCGCATTGATCCAGGCCCAGGATAGCCGCGTGGCAACGCCCCCCGGTGCCGCAGCGTCGAGGACGGTGACGCGCGCTCCGGCCTCGGCCAGATGCCACGCGACCGAGGCCCCAACAATGCCCGCACCAACAACTATGACGCGTGGTTGGCTCGTCATTGCCTTCCCCTCAACTCGGCGGCTCGGCGAAGCCCCGGGAACGAGGCGACGCCGATGGGTCTTGAGGTTGCGGTCTCGGATCGAGCCGCAGCCTGCCTCAGACGTCTTTCTTGAGGGAGGGGCTGGCCTTGAAGCGGACGGTCTTGCCCGCCTTGACCTTGACCGGTTCGCCCGTGCGCGGGTTGAGCGCCTTGCGGGCCTTGGTCTTCCTGACGGTGAAAGTGCCGAAGGAGGGAAGCGTAAAACCTCCGCTGGTCTTCAGTTCATGCACGATCGCGTCGATAAGATCCGCAGCTGCGCGATTTGCCGCGACGCCAGTGCATTCGAGAGAGTCTTGAAGCACCGACGCGATGAAAGCCTTACTCATTACTGGTTTCCCAAAATTGACGCCTGCGCCCGTAATGCAGATCGGGCTTTACCGCAAGCCCCACGTGAAGCCGGGGCGGCCGCTTTCGGAGGTTCTGATGGCTACGGGCGCAGCTCGGTCGGGCGGCGTTTTGCCTGTTATACCCAGCATCAGATGTCGCTGGGACTGGCCGCTGCCCCGGCCGCCGCGGGTCAGTAACGATTCACCCCCGCCCGGCCGGACGGTCGACCTTTAGGGCAGACAGGAGCGGCGTTGATCTATCAAGAGCCGAGCTACCCCGCCGCCCGTTCACTCGCGCCGACGATCCAGACCCAACAGCGATGGCGCAAACGAGCGGATTTTTGTGCACTGCAGCAGTCTTTCCTTAGATCAAGCCATAGATCAAAAAATCATGGAATGATCAGAAGATCACGCTTGACGCTCCGCGAGATCAACCGTTCGGGCGAATTTTCCCTGCCTTTGTGGTGAGCTACAGGCCCAACTCGATGAACTTGATGGTTTTTGATGATCTTCTGGCAAAGATCGCTAGAGCCTTTGCTGCGCAGGTGCTCTGGTGGGTTGACATTTGCCACAGCCGCGCCGAAACATGGTGCAAAGACAAGTGGGGAGATGTTCATGCGACAGAACGGGGCAGCCTGTAGGGGGCTGGGACGATGAATCGCATCATCAACGATCCGGAGCAGGTGGCCGACGACGCGATTCGCGGCGTGCTTCTGGCCTATCCCGACATTTTGGCGGCGACCGATCATCCCCGCGTTCTGCGCGCAGCCAAGCGCCGGGGCGAGGGCAAGGTCGGCATAGTCACCGGCGGCGGCTCGGGTCATGAGCCCGCCTTCCTCGGTTTTGTCGGGGCAGGTCTGTGCGACGCCGTCGCCTGCGGCGAGATTTTCGCCTCCCCCACCGCCAAAAGCTTCCATGAGGCTTTCAAGGCCGCTGATTTCGGCGCCGGAGTCGCCTGCCTCTACGGCAATTATGCGGGCGACAACATGAACGTGAAGATGGCGGTGAAACTAGCCGCCAAGGACGGGCTCGAGGTACGAACCGTCGTCGCCAATGATGATGTGGCCTCCGCGCCGCGGGCGGAGCGCGACAAGCGCCGTGGCGTTGCCGGCGAGATCATGATGTGGAAGGCGGCCGGCGCCTGCTCGGATGAGGGCGGCGATCTGGGTCAGGTCATCGCCGTCGCTCAGAAGGCGATCGACAATACCGGCAGCGTCGGCATCGGGCTCTCCGCCTGCACGATCCCCGCCGCGGGCAAACCGAATTTCACAATCGCTCCCGGAATGATGGAAGTCGGCATTGGCCATCATGGCGAGCCCGGCATAGCCGTCATGCCGGTCGAGACGGCGCGCGGGATGGCGGGCCTCATGATGGACCGCATCCTAGAGGATCAGACGTTCGCCAGCGGCGACGACGTAGCGGTGCTGGTTTCCGGCCTGGGCGCGACCCCGGTCATGGAACTCTACATTCTCTACAGCCATGTCGATGCCATCCTGCGCGAACGCGGGATCACGCCGCGCCACCGCTTCGTCGGCAACTACTTCACCTCTCTTGAGATGATGGGCGCCTCGGTGAGCGTCACGCGTCTGGATGGGGAACTCGACAGACTGCTCGCGCACCCTGCACATTCGCTCGGCCTTACGGTGCTTGGCCGATGAGCGCCGGCACAGGTGACAGCGTCAGCCTTGCGGCAGCTGGACCGATCCTGTTCGATCTCGTGGCGGTCATTGTTCGCGAGCAGGGGCGCCTCAGCGAGATCGACGGGCAGACGGGTGACGGCGACCATGGCGTCAACATGGGCAAAGGCTTCCGGATGGCGGGCGAGCGCCTGCGGGCGCAAGGCGAGTTCACCTTGCCGCAGGGTCTGGCCACCCTTGGCGACACGCTGCTGAGCGATATCGGCGGCTCGATGGGGCCGCTATACGGCACCTTCTTCACCGACATGGCCGAAGCGCTGGACGACACCGACCGGATCGATGCGCCGCACTTCGCGGCCATGCTGAAGGCCGGACTCGCCGCTGTGCAGGGTTTGGGAGATGCCAAGCCCGGCGACAAGACGCTGGTCGATGTTCTGGTGCCGGCGCGTGATGCCTTCGATGCGGCCCAGCGCGAAGGCAAGAGCTTTGCGGATTCGCTGGCTGTCATGAAGGCAGCCGCCGAGGCCGGGCTTGAGGCGACGCGGGATTTGGTGGCTAAGGTTGGGCGCGCGAGCCGCCTCGGCGAACGTTCGCGCGGCACGCTCGATGCTGGCGCTGCGTCCTGCACCATGATCCTGTCCGCTCTGGCCGATGGGCTCGTCCAGCGCCTGCATGCTTAAAACAGAACGCGGTTCTTTTTCAAACGAGAACCGGGAAGTTCTTATTTCCAGAGGGGTTTCGATCCATGAGCAACACAACGCTCCGCAATGATCTGCCCGCGATGATGGATGCGGTCGTCGCCTACGCGCCTGGCGATTACCGCTTCGAGCAGGTTGAGGTTCCCCGCGCGGGACCCGACGACATCATCATCGAGGTGGAGGCCGTCGGCATCTGTGCCGGCGACATCAAATGTTATCAGGGCGCGCCTTCGTTCTGGGGCGACGACAAGGGGCAGCCCAAATATGTCAAAGCGCCGATGATCCCGGGGCATGAGTTTCTCGGCCGTGCCGTCGAGATCGGAGAGAACATCGCGCGCGCGGGGCGCTTCAAGGTCGGCGACAGGTTGATCTCGGAGCAGATCGTACCTTGCGAGAACTGCCGCTATTGCGGGCGCGGCGAATACTGGATGTGCGAGAAACACGACCTTTATGGATTTCAGAACAACGTCAATGGCGCGATGGCGCGCTACATGCGCTTTCCCAAGACCTCGCGCACCTACCATGTACCGGAAGGTTTAGGCCTTGCGGCAGCCGCCCTGATCGAACCCTTCGCCTGCTCGGTTCATGCGGTGAACCGCGCGAAGATTGAACTTGACGACATCGTCGTCCTCGCAGGCGCCGGCACGCTCGGGCTCGGCATGGTGGGCGCCGCGCGCCTGAAGAACCCGACGAAGCTCATCGTGCTCGATACCAAGCCGGACCGTTTGGCGCTCGCCAAGAAGTTCGGTGCCGATCTCGTGATGAACCCGCTCGAGGAAGACGTCATCACGCGCGTCAAGGAGATGACCGAGGGCTACGGCTGCGATGTCTATATCGAGGCGACGGGCCATCCGTCCAGCGTGCGCCAAGGGCTGCAGATGATTCGCAAGCTCGGCCGGTTCGTCGAGTTCAGCGTCTTCGGAGAGGAGGTGACGGCGGATTGGAGCATCATCGGTGATCGCAAGCATCTCGACATCTACGGCGCTCATCTCGGACCCTATTGCTATCCCTTCACGATCGCCGCGATCGCGGATGGGCGTCTGCCGACCGAGGGTGTCGTCACGCACACGCTGCCACTCAAGGATTTCAAGCACGGCTTCGACCTGATGAAGAAGGGTGAGAACTCCATCAAGACCATCCTCATTCCGTAGACCACGATGCTGTCCGGCGAAGGGGCTGCTCTGTACGCCGGCGCGCGACGCTCTTCCGCGCCGCGGCGCCGGCTTCCGTGCCTGCCATCCTCCCGTCCAAGGCCAAGGCGACACAAGATGATACAGAGTGCCCGCCGGCCGTGGCAGACACCTCGGCCCGACGAATTGAAGGATGCGGAACTCGATATCATCGCCGATATCGCGGGTCTTTATTATGCCGACCAAGTCACGCAGGAGGAGCTTTCTCACAAGTTCGGCATGTCGCGGGCCAAGATCGGGCGTCTGCTCAAGCGTGCGCGCGAGGAGGGCATTGTCGAGATCATGGTCCGGCCGCATCCCGGTGTCGCCACCAGGATCGAGCAAGAATTCGTCCAGCGGTTCGGGATCGAACGTCTGATCCTGGCAGTGGATCACCCGGATCAGGATACGCAGCGCATCGCGCTCGCCAGTCTCGCGGCCGCCTATCTCAACCGGCTGCTGCGGGATGGTATGATCGTGGCCGTTGGCATGGGGCGCAACATCGGTGCGGTGGCCGACGGCGTTGTTTCGCCCAATCAGCGCGCCGTGACCTTTGTCTGCGCGATCGGCGGATCGCTGCGTGCCGGGGAATTCATGAACCCCGACCACATCTGTCGCCGCCTTGCCGCCCGGTTCGGGGGCGAGAGCGAATCACTCTATGCTCCGGCGCTTGTCGAGAATGCCGAAGCGCGGCTCGCGCTTATGCAGAACGAGACAGTGCGGCAGACGCTGGATCGCGCACGTCGAGCCGACATCGCGCTGATCGGTGTCGGCGATCTGAGCGAGGACAGCAACATGGTGCGCATGGGCTGGTTCACGCCGAAGGAAGTCACTGAAGCCCGGCTCTCGGGGACGATCGGCGACATGATGGGCTATGATTTCTTCGACGTTCAAGGTAGGCCCAGCAGCCTCGACATGCAGGGCCGCATCATCGGTCTGACCACGCCTGAACTTCGGCGTATTCCCAATGTCATCGCGGTAGCTAGCGAGAATACCAAGGCTGCGGGCATCCTAGGCGCGTTGCGCACTGGTGCGGTCAATACGCTCGCGACCAGCCTCAGCAACGCCCATACCGTCCTCAGCCTGGATGATGCGACGCAGCTGCCACGCTCCGTTGCATGACTTTCAGAAACGACAACAGCAAGCGACAGGTCGTCCCACCATGAGTTCCACTGCTGTGACTGCAACGCGCAGACAATCGAGGCGCAATCTTCGGCTCGCTGGGCTCGGAGCGGCGATTGTAATCATGCTCGTCGCCATGGGGTTGAACACCAAGGTGGTGCGCATCGGGTCGCAGGTTGCGGCTCAGCCGGGAGCTTTCAACGCCACCGCTTACGGGGCTAAGGAGTTTCCTAAGGTTCAGTCGGAAATCGAGAAACGCGCTGTAGATGCCTCAACGCTCGCTGCGGCCATCGCCAAGGATGCGACCGCTGCGGGTACGAAATATGGCGTGCCGGGCGAGATCGGGCCTGAGTTCGCGGTGAAGTTCACCGGCGTCGCCGGCCCCCAGACCTTCGGCGTCTATACCATCAATGTCCCCGGTGTCTCGAACACGGTCACGTTGCGCGTCCAAACTGGCCCTGCGCTGAACGGTACGGATGTTCGCGATGCCACCGGGACCATCGCCTTCGGCCAGTTCACGAACCAGATCGACTATCAGAATGCCGGAGCCGCGCTCAACGACGAGGTGAAGAAGCAGGTCCTAGCCAAGATCGACACGGCTCATCTCACGGGGAAGACCATCTCGGTCGTCGGCGTTTTCCAGCTTGTCGTGCCCAATAGCTGGCTCATCACGCCCGTCAGGCTGGATGTAAAATGAGCATGGCCGCTGATCTCATGCCGCCTGCGCCGGACGCGGTTCTATCTGCGCGCAACGTCACCAAAATCTACGGCAGCACGCACGCCCTGAAAGGCGTCAACTTCGATATCCACCGCGGCAAGGTCACTACTCTGTTCGGCGAGAACGGCGCCGGCAAATCAACATTGATGAAGATACTGTCAGGCGTCGCGACGCCGACGGCCGGGACGATCCTGCTCGACGGCGAGGTGGTCAGCTTTACCAGCGCCTCGGAAGCCCGTGATCGCGGCATCTCCATCATCCACCAGGAGTTGAGCCTCGCGCCCAATCTCAGCGTCCGCGATAACATCTTCATGGGACGCGAATTGCGGACGCGGACCGGCATAGACTTCGCCGAGGAGGCCCGGCAGGCGCGCGCGCTGATGACCGATCTCGAAGAGGAGATCGATCCGATGACGCTGGTTGAGGATCTGCGGCTGGGGCAGCAGCAGATCGTCGAGATCGCCCGCGCGCTGTCCGTCGATTCGCGCATCCTCATCATGGACGAGCCGACCTCCGCGCTGAGCGCCACGGAAGTCGAGGTTCTGTTCCGCGTCATCCGCGATCTCACCTCGCGCGGCGTCTCCATCGTCTATATCTCGCACCATCTCGAGGAAGCGCTGCAGATCACCGACTACGCGGTCGTGCTCCGCGACGGCTCGATCACCGCAACTGCGGAGGCGCGCGACATCGATCTTGAATGGATCGTGCGCAACATGGTCGGGGAGAACTTCGACCTCGGTTCCCCGCCGACGGGATACGCCTTCGGCGAAATCGCCCTGTCGATCCGTGATGTCAGCGTGGCCGATGCGTCCGGCGGCGATAACTTCGTCGTCGATCGTATGTCGCTCGATATCCGGGCCGGCGAGATCGTCTGCATCTATGGTCTGATGGGCGCCGGGCGGACCGAGCTTCTGGAGTGCGTCGCAGGCCGCGTGCCAAGGGCGGGCGGCCAGGTGCTGCTGGAAGGCCAGGACATCTCGCATCTGAGCATCGCGGATCGCATCGCCATGGGGCTCGCGCTCGTGCCGGAGGATCGCCAGCGTGACGGCCTCGTGCAGACGATGTCCGTCGGCCAGAACCTCTCGCTCGCGAGTATCGGCGCCTTTGCCCGCCGGCTCCTGCTGTCGCGGACACGCGAGACTGCGATGATCAACGACACGATCCGCAGCGTTCACATCAAGGCGGCTGGCGGCGATGCGCCGATCGGCTCGCTTTCGGGAGGCAACCAGCAGAAGGTTGTCATCGGGAAGATCCTAACGACCGGCCCAAGGGTTATCTTACTCGATGAGCCGAGCCGCGGCATCGACATCGGCGCCAAGGCGGAGGTGTTTCGCCTCCTAGCCGAGCGGGCGACGCGAGGCCTCGCCGTGATCTTCTCCACCTCGGAAGTCGCTGAGTGCCTCAGTATCGCGCATCGGATCATCGTTATGCGCCGTGGACGAATCTCGGCCGAATTCGGATCGCATGTCTCCAAGGAAGAGATCATGGCCGCCTCCGGCGAGGCTGTGGTCGTCTGATGCCCAAGAAGAGCGGAGTTTCCCGACAATGAACGAGACCAGTGCCAACCTGACGCGCTCCCGCCCGGCGGCGCTCAGCGATGGCTTTGATGTGGGCCGTTTGCTGCTCAAGGGCCGGGCGTTTTTCGCGCTCATCGCCATCATCATCGTCTTCTCGTTGCTCTCACCCTACTATTTCTCGCTCAGCAACTTTCTGACGATGTCCTCCCATGTGGCGATCTTCGGGATCCTGGCGATCGGAATGCTGCTCGTCATCCTCAACGGCGGCATTGATCTCTCCGTGGGATCGACGCTGGGCTTGTGCGGCGTAGTCGCCGGCTTCTTCATGCAGGGCGTCACGCTCAAGATGTTTGGCGTTGTGTTTTATCCGGCGGTCTGGGTTGTCGTCGTGATAGCGGTCGCTCTCGGCGCTCTGGTGGGGCTCGTCAACGGTGTGTTGATCGCGCGCTTCAAGGTGCCGGCCTTTGTTGCGACGCTTGGCGTCATGTACGTGGTGCGTGGCCTCGCCTTGCTGATGACCAACGGCCTCACTTACAACAACCTCGGTGGTGAGGCGGATCGCGGCAACACGGGCTTCAACTGGCTCGGCTTCAACCATCTGCTCGGCGTGCCGATTGGCGTGCTGGTCATGATCGTCATCGCGATCACTGGCAGCCTCGTACTAAACCGCACGGCCTTCGGGCGCTGGCTCTATGCCTCCGGCGGCAATGAGCGCGCGGCGGAGCTTTCCGGCGTGCCGACCAAGATGGTGCAGGTGTCCGTCTACGTCGTCTCCGGCATGTGCGCGGCCGTCGCTGGGCTCATCCTCGACTCCCAGCTGACTTCGGCAGGCCCGACCGCCGGGACCTCCTACGAACTTACTGCCATCGCGGCGGTTGTGGTCGGTGGCGCGGCGCTGACGGGCGGACGCGGCAACATCCGTGGCACGCTGCTTGGTGCCTTCGTCATCGGCTTCCTGTCCGACGGTCTGGTGATCATCGGCATCTCGTCCTACTGGCAAACGGTTTTCACCGGCGGGGTCATCGTGCTCGCGGTGCTGCTGAATGCCGTTCAGTATCGCCGTCGCGTCAAGCGCCCGGGTGCGGCCGACGGATCCACACCTTCTCAAGCGCCGGGCGGCAAGGCGAAGCTCGCCTGAGCCCGCTCGTGAGAGGCACGCCGGGCGACCGGTACCATGGCTGAAAAAAAGGAAACCACCCATGTCTAACAAGGCAAGACTTTTGATCGCTGCGGCCTTCACCTTCGCTGTTCCCTTCGTCACGGGGACAGCCACGAAGGCCGAGGCCGCCGGCGGCCTGATCTCCATCATCGTCAATGACCCGGCAAACCCGTATTGGCTCACCGAAGGCAAGGTGGCCGCCGCCGAGGCCGAGCGGCTGGGCTACAAGGAGACGGTCGGCGCCTCCAAGGGCGACACGAATACCGAGAGCAACCTCATCGACACCGCCATCACAAACAAATCGGTGGCGATCATCCTCGACCCCGCGAATGCAAGCGGCTCGATCGGTGCGGTGAAGAAGGCCGTCGCGGCGCATATCCCGGTTTTCCTCGTCAATGCCGAGATTAATGAGCAGGGCCTCGCCAAGGCGCAGCTCGTGTCGAACAACGCGCAGGGCGCGGCGCTCGGCGCCGAGCAGTGGGTGAAGGATGTCGGCCAGAAGGGCAATTATGTTGAGCTTCTCGGTAACCCGGCAGACAACAACGCCGCCACCCGCTCCAACGGCTACGAGACAGTGCTAAGCCAGTATCCCGGTCTCGTGAAGGTCGGCCAGCAGGTCGCGAACTGGGACCGCACCCAGGGCCACAACAAGATGCAGACCTTGCTCCAGGCGCATCCCGACATTATCGGTGTGATCAGCGGCAACGACGAGATGGCGCTCGGCGCGATTGCCGCGCTGAAGGAAGCCGGCAAGCTTTCCTCCATCAAGGTTGGTGGGTTCGACGGGTCACCGGATGCGGTCGCGGCCATCAAGGACGGCGAAATGCAGTACACGGTGCTCCAGCCTGTGGCCGTGTTCGCCAAGAAGGCCGTGGATGAGGCGGACGAGTACATCAAGACCGGCAAGACCGGCGCCGCGAGCGAGAAGCAGCTGTTCAACTGTGTTCTCATCACGAAGGCGAACGTCGGCGACTACACCGCGCCGTTCACGCTTAAGCAGTAACGACGATCGGGGGGCGCCCGCAGGGACGCTCCCCTCTTTCGGTGCCGGTCTCTGACTTTTCGGCATCGGTAACGGGACGCCTCATCATGACCCATCTTCTTGACGCCGCCGACAGCTTCGCCGCCACGTCGTTGAAGGGCTTTTGCGATATTCACGCTCGTCTAGTACGGCCGACGCCCGGCGGCGTGCTGCGCGCGGCGGCGACGCCGGCGGGCAAGGTCGCGCTCGTCATCGGCGGCGGCAGCGGTCACTATCCGGCATTCGCGGGCTACGTCGGGCCGGGTTTCGCCGATGCCGCGGTTGCGGGCGATGTGTTTGCCTCGCCATCTACCCGGCTCGTCCACGATGTCGCGGCGCGCGCCCATCGCGGCGGTGGTATTCTGCTCGGCTTCGGTAACTACGCCGGCGACGTCCTCAACTTCGGCGCGGCGGCTGAGCGGCTCCGCAGCGAGGGCGTCGATGTGCGCGTACTGGCGGTGACGGATGATGTCGCGAGTGCAACCGCGGCCGAGATGGCGCGACGGCGCGGCGTCGCCGGGGATGTGCCGGTCTTCAAGATTGCCGGCGCCGCTGCCGAGGCCGGGCTGGGCCTCGACGACGTGGAGCGTGTCGCGCTGCGCGCGAACGAGCGCACGCGGTCCTTCGGCGTGGCGTTCGGCGGCTGCACGCTGCCCGGCGCCTCGGGGCCGTTGTTCTCGGTGCCGGCGGGGCAGATGGCCATCGGTCTCGGCATCCATGGGGAGCCGGGCGTGGGGGAAAGCTCCATCCTGCCTGCGGCGGAATTGGCCGCTTTGCTAGTGGAACGCCTTGCGGCGGAAGCGCCGCCGGGCGCCGGCAGCCGGGTTGCCGTGATCCTCAACGGCCTCGGCAGCACGAAGCAGGAAGAACTCTTTGTACTTTGGTGCGCCGTGTCGGAGGAATTAGCCAAGGCCGGGCTCTCCGTGATCGCACCCCTTGTCGGGGAATACGTCACAAGCCTCGACATGGAAGGTTGTTCGCTGACCTTGACTTGGCTGGACGACGAACTGGAAAATTTCTGGCGGGCGCCCTGCGACACCGTGGCGCTCCGTATCGGTGCCATGGCCGAAGCCCCCGGTGCGGGCCCGGATGAGGCTGCCGAGATCGCGGCAGCACCGGCCTGGGGTCCGGCTACGCCGGCCTCTCAGGCCAGCGGACGGACCATTTCGGCGGGCTTCGTCTCTCTGGCGCAGGCTTTGAAGGAGGCCGAGGCCGAACTCGGCCGCATCGATGCTCAGGCAGGTGACGGAGATCACGGCCAGGGCATGGCCCGTGGGTCCGCCGCGGCGGCGGTCGCCGCGCACGCGGCCGCCGACGCCGGGGCAGGGGCTGCGAGCGTGCTCGCGGCCGCCGCCAACGCCTGGGCCGACCGCGCCGGCGGGACCTCGGGCGCCATCTGGGGCCTCGGGCTGGTTGCCGCCAGTCAGGCGTTGAGCGACGAGCGCCCCGTCGATGCCGTGCAACTTCAACTCGCGGCGAGGCAGGCGTTGGAAAGCGTGATGCGGCTCGGCGGTGCCAAGCCCGGCGACAAGACGCTCGTCGATGCGTTTGTGCCGTTCGTGGAGACGCTGTCGGCTGAGATCGGGGCAGGAGCATCGGCCAGTCTTGCTTGGAGCCGGGCATCCCATGTCGCCCGCGACGCGGCGGATGCCACGGCCCGGCTGCTGCCGCGCCTCGGCCGCGCGCGCCCACTGGCCGAGCGGAGCCTCGGTCATCCGGATGCCGGCGCCGTTTCCTTTGCCCTTTGCACGCGTGTTCTGTCCGACCTCAAGGGAGAGACCTCATGACCGACTCGAAATTCACCATCGTCATCGGCTGCGACGACGCAGGCACGCGATTTCGCGATGTACTGGCCGCCGACCTCCGCAAGGATCCGCGCGTCGCTGAAGTCATCGACGTGGGAGTGGCGCATAACGAGACGACGGCCTATCCGCATATCGCCGTGGCTGCCGGACGGATGGTGATGGGAGGCAAGGCCGATCGTGCCCTCCTGATCTGCGGCACCGGTCTTGGGGTTGCCATCAGTGCCAATAAAGTGCCGGGCATCAGGGCGGTAACGGCGCATGACGTCTACTCGGTGCAGCGCGCCATTCTCAGCAATGATGCACAGGTTCTGTGTCTCGGCGAACGGGTGATCGGCCTGGAACTGGCGCGTGTTCTGGTGAAGGAGTGGCTGGGGCACCGTTTCGATCCGACCTCGGCCTCAGCTGCCAAGGTCGCCGCTATCCCTCAGCTGCCAAGGTCGCCGCTATCCGCGAATATGAGGTCTCGCAGGGTGGCTAAAAACCTCCGCATCCGCGAAATATCGTATTGCCGCTGACGAAATTGTGAAGGCTGCGGCGGTTGTACCGTAGCGTCTATGTCCTGTGGAGGAGTTCCGAGGGCGGCCGCGCGTATGTGCCCCCAGCGCCAACGACACCGGATAGCGCTTGTCATCTGAGATCCAAAAAACGCTCTGCCGGTCTATAAACACTCAAATTCCGCGGGAA
>JABBOH010000126.1 GCA_019351895.1 Pseudomonadota bacterium | reverse complement strand
TCCCACGGTCGAGAACTACCTCGGCCGCGTCCCGAAGCGCCGCATTCTCGAAGCGGTTCGCGAGGGTGCCGGCGACCGTGCTGCCCAGCTCATCGACCACCTGAAGAAGGGCGACATGGCCAAAGAGGCCGAGCGCCTTCTGACCGATACGGGCTGGTTGCCAGAGCCGCTCCGCATGGCCGACGCCGGCGACGTCGCATCCGATGGCGACATGATTGTCGAGGCTGAGGGCGAGGCGCTGCCGGAGTTCCTCGCCGGTGATGACGAAGACGATGCCGACGACCTCGACGAGCCGCACATGGTCGCCGCCGAATAGCGCAGGCTAACGGGGCGGCTTCGGCCGCCTCGCTCTTCCCTTCGGACCCCTTCCGCCCGCCCGGCCTTCGCGCCGGGCGCTCATCGTTCAGGAGCCAGACATGAGCAACACCAACCAAGCGCCGCTGAGCTGCGGTGCGCCCATCTCCGACTGGGAGCTGCAAAACGCCGCCTATGAGACGCTCAAGGCCGAGCTGTTCGCGCTCAACAAGGTGGCCTTCTTCGACGCGATCACGCCGCTCGGCGTGATCAAGGTCGTCGTGACCTTCGACGGCTATGGGGACTCCGGTCAGATCGAGAGTATCGAAATCAGGGCGGGCGGAGATGCGATCGCCGAGCCCACGGTGATGATTGAATTTGCCGAGGCTGAATGGGGGCAGGCCGAGCCAAGCCGCTCATCCGTGAGCATCGCCTCCGCGGCCGAACGGCTCACCTATGATGTTCTCGAACGGACGCATTCCGGCTGGGAGAACAGCGACGGCGCCTATGGCGATGTCACCTTCGATGTCGGCGCGCGCGAGATCACGCTCGACTACAACGAGCGCTACACCTCCTCCGAAAACTACGTCCACACGTTCTGAGGAGGCGACGATGGGACACTGCTATCACCACGCGCTCTCTTCGGTCCGGAAATGGGGCGGCCAGGCGGAGGATTACCTGCCGCTCCACAAATGGTTCGATGAATCGAAGGAGATCACGGCCGATTTCCGGCATCGGGCGCTGCGTCATCACGCCCAGGGCATCTTCGAACTGGAGCGAACCTTCGGCGCAACGATCGCTCTCTCGACCGGCCGCGTGGTTCCCGTGCGTCTGATCGGCGAGCAGCATGTGCTGGAGGACCTCGGCTTCATCCCGAGTTTCGCCGACTGGGTGCGCTGCATTCGCCCGGCGCCCTGGATGGGCCGCGCCCAGCCCGTTCACAAGCTGGTCGATCCTTTCGCTGCCGAAGTCAGCGCCGATGGAGCTACGCCGTGACCGAATACGTGGCAGAATTCGGAGTTTGGCGGCGCGCCGATGACAGGCTCAATGACGACAGTCCCCGCCCGACTTCAACGATCTGACCAAGATCCCGCTCCAACCCAAAAGGCCCGGCCATCGCGCCGGGCCTTTCTATTTTCGGGAGCACATTCCTATGCCTGAGACCATACACACGACGGTCTACCGCCTCGATGAGCTCTCCGCCGCCGCGAAGCAGCAGGCGCGTGCCTGGTTTCGCGAAGGATGCCTCGACGATTGCTGGTTCGAGTTCGTCTACGACGACTTCGAGCGCATCTGCGCCATACTCGGCGTTGAACTCGATACGAGAACGGTTCGGCCTTACGGCGGCGGACAACGCCGAAAGCCGTCCATCTGGTTCTCGGGCTTTTGGAGCCAGGGCGACGGCGCCTGCTTCGAGGGGCGCTACAACTACGCGAGGGACGCCGTACGTCGAATCCGCGAATACGCTCCCACGGATTCAGAGCTTCATCAGATCGCGGAGGAGCTTCAGGCGACCCAGCGCCTGTAGCGCGACAGATGGGGTGGACGGCCCCAGGCATCAGCGTGCCAAAATCTGGGTCGTGCGAGGACCAACAGAGAGGAGCCGTCCGCGATGGCAATTTCCATGATCGGCTTGGATACCGCAAAGTCCGTTTTCCAGGTTCACGGCGTCGACAGCGCCGGGAAGGTGCAGTTGAAGCGCAAGCTACGAAGGGAAGAGTTACTGCCCTTCTTCGAGAAGCAGGAAAAATGCGCTGTCGTCATTGAAGCGTGCGGCGCAGGACATCACTGGGCACGTCTACTGACGGGCCTTGGACACGAAGTGAGGTTGATTGCTCCCGAAGCGGCCAGGCCGTTCGTCAAGAAAGGCAAGAAAAACGACCCTGCCGATGCAGCCGCACTTTGCGAGGCAGGGCGTCGCCCTGATATAAAATTTGTGCCTATCAAGACTTTGGAACAGCAGGGTGTCATCGCCTTGCATTCTGTCAGGTCATTGCTCGTCAAGCAGCAGACGATGCTTGCGAATGCCATGCGTGGCCTGGCGACAGAGTTCGGCCTCACCGTTCCGAAGGGCATCGAGAAGCTTAACGATCTGGTAGTGCTGGTGGGTGCGGATAAGACCATTCCAGAAAGCGCCACGCGGGCATTCGGGGAGTTGCACAGCCATTGTGGCGTGGTGGCCACGCGCATCATCACGCTCGAAGCGCGGATAGTCGATCACGCGCGGCACGATGAAACGGCGCGGCGCCTTGCCACGATCCCCGGCATCGGACCGATCACCGCGTCACTGATCTCTGCGACAGTCGGCGACAACATCGGCGCCTTCAAGATCGCGCGGCATTTCGCGGCCTGGCTCGGTCTGGTGCCGCGCCAGCACTCCACCGGTGGAAAGACCCGCCTCGGACGGATCACCAAGGCAGGCAACAAGGAAATTCGCAGGCTTCTTGTCCTTGGGGCCACGTCGATGGTGCAGCGGGCGGCGCAATGGAATAGCGCAGCCGGGATATGGGTCCGAGGTGTCCTGGAACGACGGCCGGTCAGGCTGGCAACCGTTGCTTTGGCAAACAAGATAGCGCGCATCGCCTGGGCGTTGATGACGCGCAAAGAGGTCTACCGCGCGAAAGGGCGTGTCGCTGCGGCCGCGGAAGCTGCGGCGTGACATTCCGGCGCAATGCGGTAGGCGACGGGCGTAAGCCCAACTGATCCGGCAGTAAGCGCTGAACAGCGTGATGGGAAAGGCTGTGGTCAAGGCAGTTCAGGCAATACCGTATCAATCCTATGTGCCCCGAGCACGCTCGACAGATTGGTGCCTGACACGCAAGCGCACCCCCATGATGGCCAGTGGCGAGCGCCACGCAACAGGCCGGACATAAGGGCGCAACTGACCGGATCTTTCACTCACGTCGATGGCAATTGCAAAAACCGAGAGATGACAGATGATGACGGCGAAGCTTGACCGACTGACGCAGCATTGCTGCAGCGGTGAGATCGGCCAAGACTGCTGATGCTTGCGCTTCAGAACGCATGCCTTAACCCCCGCGCCAAGATTATTTGGTGACGTAACGATTAAGAGTGAGACCGTGCCACACACGCCGATCCGCGACGGACCGTCGCCGGAGGTTTTTGCTGGTCCGGGGTCAAAAAAGACCTTGCCGCCCATGGGCCGTCCACATAAGGATTGATGGCCGCGACCGGCCATCAGTGGTGTCGCGCAACACGTGGGCCGACAGGAAGCGCTGCGCCTGCGGCGCCGATTTGAACCTCTGCATCTG
>JABBOH010000125.1 GCA_019351895.1 Pseudomonadota bacterium | reverse complement strand
GCTGTGCGCGACTGCCGTCGTGATCGCCTCGGGCAACAAAGCCGCACTCCGGTCCGATGCCGCCGCCTGCGCCAGTTGCACCAGCTCCGTCTCGCGATCGGCATGCAGCGTGGTCGTGAGTTTGACCATCTCTTGGCCGCGGGCATCGGTCGCCATGCCCCAGACCAGACCGACATCCTGCCCGTCATGCCGCACACCGCGCTGCGCGAAGGCCCGCGTCACCGCGCCGATCTCATCGGCGCTCTCCACACCGCTCGCGATCAGGCCCCGCGCCGCCGCGACCCGCGCATCCGCGCCGTCGAGCACCGCCCGTCGTTGCAGCTCCCGGTCGAGCAGGTCCCGCCCGACCGTATAGGCCTGTTCGAGCCGCACCTCCCGGCTGGCGAGCGCCTGGACATGATCCGGCTGCAACACGCTCGCGGGCTGCCAGTCGAGACTGTCGGCCTGGCGGCGCCATGACGCCCAGTCGCTCAGATCGTCCTGCTTCACCTGGCGGGGGTCACCCTGCACGCCCTGTTTGGCGAGGCCGATCTTGCGCTCGGCATCGAGACTGTCCCAGTCCAGCCCGAGCGACCGCGCATAGGCACGCGCCGCCTCCGTCCCTTGCTGCGTGCGCTTGGAGAAGGCAGCCCGCACCGGTTCCGGGATCGCGGTCACCCGCGCTGCCCCGGTCGCCGGATCGAGCGCGACCTCCACCCCATGACAGCGCAGATTGGTCGCCAGATGCGCCTGGTAATAGGCGCCGAATTCCTTGATCCGCCCTTCAAGCCGTTGCAGGTCGAGCCCGCCCACCCGGCCGCCCTCCGTCAGCACCACATTCGGGATCGCCACATGCGTATGGAGCTGCGGGTCGCCCGCGACTTTCAGCGTCACCAGCTCGGTATAGGCCTCGCCGCTTGCCCGATCGACGCGCGGCACCTCGACCGTCGGCCGGCTCGCATAATGATCGAACCGTACCCAGCCGATCTGTCCCGGCTCGGCCCCGTCCTGGCCTGCCTTGCCGCGCCTAGCCTGGCCGATTTCCGCTTCGACATAGAGGAGGGCGGAGGAGACGGCATCCCGATGCGCCTGGGCGATGATATTCCGTTCGGCCTCCGTCGGCGCAAAAGCCCAGGCCAGCGAGACCGATTTGTCCGCTGACCAGCACAGATCGACATAGCCAATCCGCGCCCGTGACGCCGCCAGACCCTGGCTCAGCGGACCCAGCCGCTGTTCTGTCCCGTCCGCGCGCTGTCCTGCCCGGATCTCGTCCAGTTCCTCGGCTGAAGCCTCCCGCTCCCGTGGCACGCCATAAAGCTCCAGGAACCGGCCCCGCGCCGTGCCGGCAGCCTTCTCGGCCAAGGCCTCGCCATCGGCCCGCTTGCCCGCCAGGATGGCGGCGATCTGCGCTGGGCTCGGCACACGTGCGGCATCGAGGCCGAGGATCTCGGCGAGGCTCTCGGTGCCCTTCTGGATCTGTTTGCCGGGGATCGCGGCGCCGTCCGTCCGGCTGCCATTGAGCAGATGCGCGATCTCGTCCCGTGTCGGCGCCCGGTTGGGATCGAGCCCCAGCAACGCGGCCAGGCGCGGATCGAGATCCCGCCGCGGCTCCGCCACCGTGACGCCGGGCGACGCCGCTTCCAGGCCCTGCTGGTAATACTGGGCAAGTGCGGCCTGCTCGGGGGTTAGCGTCTGCTCCAGCAGATGGTCAGCCATCCCGGCTGCGGCCGAAGGCGCGCCCGCGGCCCCCGTGCGATAGGTCAGCACAGGCTAAGGCACCCCGCCCAGAGCGGCACCTAGAGCCGTGCGCAAGCCCTCCGCCACCTCCCGGCCCATCTCTGCCGGCAGCCGCTCCAGCTCGCGCCCGACCTCATTCAGCAACGAGGTCTGGAGAGCGATGGACGCCGCCAGCTTGCTCAAAGCGTCCGCCACTGGGCTCGCCTCCGGCATAGGCGCCGCGGCGGCCTGCAGAAGCTGCAGCAGCATCGCCGTATGGGTCTCTTGGGTTTCCGCCATCAGCGTCAGCCCTTGGGTGAGGCGCTCGACCGCCAGCTGCAGCGCCTCGATCTTATCCTCAGCCTTATTCCCCACTTTATCCCCAGTCGATCCGCTCATGACGGTTGCCCCCTCATCCCAACTGGGGCACAGTCTACTCCGCTATGTGAGAATCCTCAGCACCAAAGGTGCCTTGGTCTGTAGGAGATTTATATGTCAATATGTTACACGCTTTCACTGCGGTTTATCAGCGTTAGCCCCACGGCAATGATGCGGGAGCAATACGTCAGGCGCGGCATCTTGCTGACCGCGACCCCCGTCCCAGCACGGGATTCAGCCCCATGACCGGCAAGGCAAAACGCTCTGACCAGGTCACCCATCTCCTTGCGGCGCTCCATGAGATCCGGGCGCCGGGTCACAGCCAGCTCTATCTCTGGATGCGCCGGAATCACGATCGCATTGCCGAGGGCCTGATCGGCCTGCGGCCGAACTGGCGGGCGCTCGCGATCCGTCTCGGCGAGATGGACATCCGCGACGGCACCGGCAAAGCGCCCACCCCTCAGGGGACACGCGGCACCTGGTACCGGGTCCGCCGAGACCTCGCGGCGATGCATGCCCGTCAGACCAAGCGCCAGGAGACCGCCGTGCCGCTGCATCCCCACGAGATCGCACCCGGCGTCGTGGCCGCTGGATCGGCACCCGCTTCGGCACACCCGCCCGCTGCGGTCTCCCTCGCGGGATCAGCCAGCCAGGACACGCCCGCGCCGCAACCCTCCCGGCCCAAGCTCGATATCCGTCCCGCCCGGCCACGTGGCGAGGTTCCGGCGCCCCAGCCCGGCGTATCGGCCCCAGCATCCACAGCAGCGCCAAAAGGGAGCGGCGAACCCGCTGAGGCCCAATTGCGCCGGGTTCTCGATGCCATGGCCTCCGGGGCCACCCCCATGCCCCGCATCGTGCCGCCAGAGGAAAAATCCTGACCGAGTGCGCCTATTCTGATCCCCATTCGCAACCGGCGCACGGAGAATGGTGATCCGAACAACACGGAGTGTTCCTCATGGCCCGTCCCGCCACCGACATCACCGCCCTGCCGCCGGCGCAGGCTGCAATCACCGAACCTAAATTCATCGTGCCCCTCGGCCGCGGCTCTCGCGGCAAATCCTGGTGGGCAAGATGGGCGGTCGAACGTGCGCAAAGCCAGGGCCGCGAGGTCGTGGTCGCCGACGCCGACCGCACCAACCCCACCCTCTCCAGCTATTTCGAAGGGGTCACGGCACCCCCCTCCGCCGATGACCGCGATGTCCGCGAATGGCTGGCCGCTTTCGTCGAGGCCCAGATCGAGCAACGCTTCACCGCCCTTCTCGATCTCGGCGGCGGTGATCTTATTCTCAAGCGCATCGCCCGCGAGATGAGCCTCGTCGATTTCCTCGGCCAGCACGGCATCCGGCCCATCGCCGTCCATCTTCTCGGCCCCGACACCGATGACCTTGCCTATCTCCGCGATGTCGAGACTGACAACCTCTTCGCGCCGGAGGCGACCATCCTCATCTTCAACGAGGCCCTCGTCCCCAGCCATCGCACGCCCCTGCCGCCTTTACCGAAACCGTCGAGACCCATCCCATCCTGGCCAAGACC
>JABBOH010000009.1 GCA_019351895.1 Pseudomonadota bacterium | reverse complement strand
AGCACCAGACTACGAATCTGGGGGTTAGGAGTTCGAGTCTCTTCGGGTGCGCCACCCTCCTACTCAGGCGGCTTCCGCGTGATCACAGCGGGGCTCACTTGTCCTCGAAGTCGCAGGTCCAGCGCCAATGCCGCTCGGCCTGTCCTTCCGGCCTCCCCTCGAATGCCCAGAGCCGATGTGCACGCTCCCGGACATGCGTCTCGCGCGCCTCGTGCCAGAAGACATCGGCCTGCCCTTCGGGGCGGCCCGCCCGCTCCCAAAGGAAATAGGCACGCTCGCTGACGCTCTGGCGGAGCGCGGCCTTGGTCTCCGTCAGGACGTCCCGGCCATCGCCATAGGGCGTGAGCGGCCCGCCGCGGCTGACATGGGTTCTTGTCGTCAGCGAGCCCAGTTCCTCGGCCGGCACAAGCTCGGCATGAGTGGCGGCGGCAAGCGCCTTGTCGTGAAGCTTCTCGTCGGACGGCTCGGGCTCGGGCGTTTCAACCGGAAACGTATGCAGCACGGTGTGCTTGTCGTTCAGGACATCAACCAGCCGTTCGGGTGCCATAGCGGCCTCCTCCTGCGTTGCGTGTTCGAAACTACGCGGACAATCGGGCAGAATGGCGAGTTTGCAAGGATGGTACCTGTACGGTGCGGTGCTCCGTGGCAGGCGCTCCAAGGCCCGGCTGTGGAGCCTCAAGCCTTCTGCTGCAGCCGTGGCGCGGCCCACCGGCCCCAGGCCTGCAGAGCCCGTGCCGCGACGCGCGCCATCACGGCGAGGACGAGTGCGGCCAGAAACGGCAGGTAATAGAGCCGGTTCAGGAAGCCGCCGTCGAAGGACCCACCCTTGAAATCAACGAAGAAGGCATAGGCGATGAAGTTCATGCCGACGAAGCGGAGCGCGTTCCAGACCGCGGGATGAAGCAGCCGGCGCGGCCGCGCGAAGGAAAACAGCGCGAGCAGAAAGACGAAACCCGCGGCTGTGCCGAAGAAGATGAAGACCGGGCGGCCGGGGGCAAAGCCGATAGCGCAGAGGAGCGCCACGACGGAGAGATGCACCACCTCGACGGCCGCAAAGGCGAGGCCGAGATCACGCCCCCGCTTCGCCAGCGGCTGGAAGGGGGATCCGAAAAGGGCGACCAGCGCGCCCGCGGCATAGGCTGGGAGGAAGTATAGGAAGGCGAGCCTGGCCGTCGCCCTCAGCGCTGCGTCAACGCCGTCGTGCCCCACTCCGTACGCCAGAAACACCACAGCGGTGAGAGCCACAGCCGCCGCGAAGGCGAAGGTGACGAAATTCGTCGTGCGTCGATCAGACCCCATGCAGGAGACATCTCCGACCGTGCGAGAGCCCCCAAGCTAGCCGGGCTGCCGGGAAGGTCCCAGTCGGCCTTTTGGGGAGGCGGATCGGGCTGACGGCGTCGGACGGGGAAGCGGTCTCCTCCCCCACTGGGCTCAGCAACACGTGACGTTCGCAGCGATCGTCTCGTTATCGAGTTAACTTGCCCGGCGCCCGCGCGAGTGGCACGATTTACAGGTTGACGGCCACGCTCGGCAGCACGCTTGGCCAATGGCCGAGGCAGCGGGGGAGGTTGGATGAAAATGTATCAGATCAAGGCGTATTGGGATCCCGACGCCCGACTATGGCGCGGTGAAAGCCCGGATGTGCCGGGCCTCGCTGTCCATGCAACCACAATGGAAACCCTGGTCGAGGATGTGCGCGACCGGATCCTCGACCTTGTTCCGGCGGTCAATGAATGGAGCGGCTGCCGCGAGCCGATCTCGATCTGCTTCTTGGCCAGCCGCTCCGAACGGGTCGAACGCCGCCACTGAAAGCGGCGGTCTCAGCCCTGCATGCGGACGAACAGAAACAGCCCGAAGGCCAGGACGCCCGCGATGGACGCGACATAGGCCCAGTTCTTGAAGGAGTACATCCTGCGTCAGACCTTGAGTGAAGCGAAAGCGGGTGAAGAAACGAGCGGCGTCAGAGTTCGTTGGTCCAGAACCAGATGAGGCCCGCCACGACGAAGATCGCGGGCGGCGTCAGCATGATAATTGTCCTCACGTCCATGGTCTGGACCTCCGTTGGTAGCGCCGCTTGGTAAGGCGAAAGGCGATGGTGCAACCCACCGACCCATGATCTAGGTGGTGGCGGCGCGGGGTAACCTGCAAAAGCTGCATGTAGGCTTGTCGTCGGAATCTTGTCGGCTGGCCTTGATTTCGATTCCGTTAACGCCGGCGACTGCGTCCACTCAGCCGGAGCGGCTTCCAGATGCAAGGCGATGCCGGGTCGCCTTGCCGCACCAGCATCCCCTCGGCGTCGCGCCGCAGCACCATCATCCCCATGCGTTCCCGAGCCACAGGCAGCGAAGGCGGCCACCAACGGCGGCAGCGGAGCCGCCCGAAACGTCGGCGACGACCCCGGCGGGGGGTTCAGTGTCCAAATGCAACAATCTACAGCGCGGCCGGCGGCGCGGGGCGCTGAGCGGCATCAGGGAGCGGTGGCGGCCGGAAGCGGTTCGGGCGGCGGCGATCCTTAGGCACTTTATCTTCGGAGGCCTGCCTTTGCCCATGCCGCTGCGCGCGTAAGCTCTTCGGAACGCCGCGGTTAGGGAGGATCGCCTTGTGTTGGGCCGCCCTGCCCAACGTGGAGGAATGGCCTCTCCCGAGAGTTGCCTCAACCTGTGGCGCGGCTCGGGCGAGAGCAAGCAGGCGCCGCGAATAACATCCATGCGCCCGCCCGGTCATTGTGCGAAAGGAGTACGGCCAGTGCGGCGTTTCCGAGGGTCCGGGCCGCATCGGGATCGGCTTGGGGCAGCAACCCCGCGCGTTACATCACGAAGTCTTGCGAAGCGCGCCCTGGACCGGGGAGCGCTTTAATCGCTTTGCCCCGGGGGCGGCGGCGGGATGCCGAGTTCCTCGCGTAGATGGCCAAAACGATCGGGGTCCAAGTAGCGGCCATCCTCATAGAGAAGCCGCAGCGCCAGCAGCCCGGTCTCGGTAAAATATGCGCGCCGCCCAAGATGCTCGGCCGGCATCTCCATCAGGCCGCGCTCGATGAGGCCCGCGAGGACGGGCGGCACCTTCGGCTCGCCGCGACGTGGCCCGCTGGTCCAGACGTTAAGGCGGATGCCCGCTGAGAGCGAGGGGAACATGCCGAAGGCGGCGGCGAGTTCGCCCCGGATGAAGCTGCGCTCGGCGGGCGAGAAGGCTATGGCGCGCGGCGGCGGCGTCATCCGGCCACCTCGGCGATCAGGAGGGCCACGAGCCCCGTCCAGCCTGTCTGATGCGACGCGCCGACGCCACGGCCGTTGTCGCCATCGAAATATTCGTAGAACAGCGGCAGATCGCGGAAATGCGGGTCCGTCTGCAGCAGCGGATGGTCACCATGCACGGCGCGGCGTCCCTCCTTGTCCTTGAGAAACAGCCGGGTGAGCCGCCGCGAAAGCTCGTCGGCGATTTCGTTCAGGTTGAGCATGGTCCCGGAGTTGGTCGGGCATTCCACGCGGAAGTCTTCCCCGTAATAGGAATGGAACTGCCGCAGGCTGTCGATGATGAGATAGTTCACCGGCATCCAGACCGGACCGCGCCAGTTCGAATTGCCGCCGAACAGACCTGAATGGGATTCTGCCGGCCAGTAGGGCAGCGTGAACTTCTCGTCGCCCAGAGAAAAAACGTAGGGCTGCGCCTCGTGGACCTTCGACACCGCGCGGATGCCGTGCGGGGACAGAAACTCGGTCTCGTCCAGCATCCGCCGCAGCAGGCACTTCATCCGGTGACCGCGCAGCATCGACATGAGCGACAGATGCTGCTGCCCCGGCTGGTCCCAGTGGGAGACGAGCGCCTCCAGATCGGGCCGGTGGTCGAGGAACCAGCGCATGCGCTTGATCATGTCCGGCAGGCGCGGCTGTTCGGCGACCCGCAGCACCTCGACCGCGAAGAGCGGGATGAGGCCGACCATGGTGCGCGTGCGGATCGGAACCTCGCGGCCATCCGGGTATTCCAACCGGTCGTAGAAGAACTCGTCCTCCTCGTCCCACAGTCCGCCATGCTTAGCGGCGGCCTCGGCGATGTAGAGGAAATGCTCGAAGAACTTGATCGCCATGTCCTGATAGGCGCCGTCGATCAACGCCAGCTCGATCGAGATGCGCATGAGGTTGAGCGCATACATCGCCATCCAGGCCGTCGCGTCCGACTGGCTGAGCGTGCCGCCGTTCGGCACCGGTGAGGAGCGGTCGAAGATGCCGATATTGTCGAGGCCGAGGAAGCCGCCCTGGAAAATGTTGCGGCCTCCCGCATCGCGGCGGTTGACCCACCAGGTGAAGTTGAGCGCGAGCTTGTTGAGGATGCGCTTGAGGAAGACGTAGTCCGGCTCGCCGGTCAGGTCCCGGTCCCGCATGAAGACGCGCCAAGCCGCCCAGGCATGAACAGGCGGATTGGCGTCACCGAAGCCGTATTCATAGGCGGGCAACTGCGCGTTCGGGTGCATGTAGTCGTCGCCCACCAGCAGCAGCAGCTGGCCCTTGGCGAAGTCCGGGTCGATTGCGGCGAGGGCGAGCGTCTGAAATCCAAGATCCCATGACGCGTACCAGGGATATTCCCACTTGTCGGGCATCGAGATGATGTCGTCGTTGCGGAGGTGCAGCCAGTCGGCGTTGCGGCCCTTCCAGCGGCTTTCGGGCGGCGGCGGCTCGGCCGGGTCGCCGATCAGCCAGTCCCGCACCGCGTAGTTGTAGAGCTGCTTCGACCAGAGCATCCCGGCGAAGGCCTGACGCTGCACCAGACGGGCGTCGGCATCCGTCACCTTGCCATGCACGGCTTCGTAGAAGGCGTCCGCCTCCGACTGGCGCGCGGCGAAGACCGCGTCGAAATCGTCGAAATCCGGAGCGGCCTTGTCCGTGGGGCGGAACCGCAGCTTCAGTACTGTCTCGCCGCCGCCCGGGATGTCGATCACGTGATGCGCCGCGCATTTGGTGCCGCGCTTCTCGGCACGGATGGCGTCCGCGTCGCCGCCCACGAGATAGTCGTTGATGCCGTCCTTGAAGGGGCCGGGCGCCGCGTGCTCGGCGTAGATCCGCCGCCGGTTGGTCTCGTTGTCGCAAAACAGGAACGTCGCCTCCTGCCCGACGGCGAACCGCATCTCCGGCAGCTCCGGGTGCCGGGCGGAGGCTTGCCCCTCCGCCATCGCGGCGATCTCCGGCAGGTCGGTGCGGCCCGTCCAGTCCCAGATGTTGCGCGCCCAGAGCTGGGGCAGGACATGCAGCCGCGCGGCGTCCGGGCCCCTGTTCGCGATGGTGACCCGCATCAGGATGTCGTCGGGCGCCCCCTTCGCGTATTCGACGAAGACATCGAAGTAGCGGGCCTCGTCGAAGATTCCGGTGTCGATCAGCTCGTATTCCGGGTCGTCGTAGCCCCGCCGGTGGTTCTCGGCGACCAGATGATCGTATGGGAAGGCCGCCTGCGGGTATTTGTAGAGCATCCGCATGTATGAATGTGTCGGCGTCGCGTCGAGGTAGTAGTAGAGTTCCTTCACATCCTCGCCGTGGTTTCCTTCCTCGTTGGCGAGCCCGAAGAGCCGCTCCTTCAGGATCGGGTCCTGACCGTTCCAGAGCGCGAGGCCGAGGCACCAGCGCAGCGAGCGGTCTCCAAACCCGGCGAGGCCGTCCTCGCCCCAGCGATAGGCGCGGCTGCGCGCCTGATCGTGGGTGACGTAGTCCCACGAGTCGCCGTTCGGGCTGTAGTCCTCGCGAACCGTGCCCCATTGCCGCTCGCTGAGATAAGGACCCCAGTCACGCCATGCGGGCGAGGCGCGCGCGGCGACGAGCCTCTGGCCCTCGGCGGTATCGAACAACGCGGAGGGGCGCGGCGGCATGGCATTCTCCGGAAAGAGAGCGGGCGTGGCGCGCCCCGGGGTGTGCGACTGCTATATCCGTCCGGCCCCGGTCACGAAACAGGCGGCGCCACGGGTGGCGCTTCCAGGCACCGGATGTACGCGGCGGCGGAGGCCGCCACCATGGCCGCGCCGCCGCGCATCACATCCTGACCCGCGAAGGCGCCGTAGATGCGCTCGTAGCGCCAAGGCGCCAGCGTGGCCGCCATCCGGCGCACCGTCGCCGCCGGCAGCGGAAGATAGTTCGGATAGCTGTACATGAAGGTTACCCGCCGTGCGCCGGGCGTTATCTGCACCGTGTCCCCCGCCAGCAACGCGCCCGCGCCGTCCGCTGTGGCCGGCCAGTGCAGCACGGTCGAGCCAGGGAAATGCCCGCCGAGCCGAAGCAGCGTCAGCCCGGCAGCAATCTCCTGCCGGTCGCCCTCCCAGAAGCGTATCGCGGGCGAGGAGCGCGTGATCCAGGCGCGGTCGGCCGCGTGCAGGTGGATCGGCGCGTCGAAGGCCGCCGCCCAGTCCTGCATCCTCGCATAGAAGTGCGGGTGGGAGATCGCGATCCCGGCGAGGCCGCCGAGCCCCCGCACCAGCGCCTCAGTCGCCTCGTCGAGCAGAGCAAGACAGTCCCAGAGGATATTGCCCCCGGGCGTGATGAGCAGGAAGGCGCGCTGATTGATCGCGAAGGCCGGCACGGTCTGCAGGCTGAGCAGCCCCGGCTCATGCCACTGCCAGGCGTTGCGGTGATCCGCCGCGAGTTCTGCGGGCGTCGTCCAGCGCTGGCCCGCGGCCGGAACATACTGCCGTTCGTCCTCGCAGATCGGACAGCGATCGGGCGCCGCGACGCCGTCGTAGGACGCGCCGCAAGCCGGGCACAGGAAGATCGTCATCGATAGCACCACCCTTTCGTCGTCGCTGTTGCCGGCGTGCGACGGCTTGGCGTCCCGACCGTCGCGGCTTATTGCTGCACTGCGGCATGTCGCAGCAGCGCGCTTCTTCACGAGGTCACCGGATGTCCGGCCACTCCATCTTTCGCCGGGCCATCGTGCTGGGGCTCATCATCGCCGTCGGCGCCTTCGCCATCGATATGTATATCCCGGGCTTCGCCGCCATCGCGCGCGACCTGAAAACCGATCCAGGCACCGTCGAGCTCAGCATGACGAGCTTCTTCGTGGCCCTCGCGATCGGGCAGGTGATCTACGGCCCTGTCTCGGACACGCTCGGCCGCAAGGGGCCGACCTATGTCGGGCTCGGCATCTTCGTCATCGCCTCGGTCGCCGCCGCTTTCGCGCCCAGCATCGGCGTGCTGATCGCGGCCCGCTTCTTCCAGGGGCTGGGCGCCGCCGCGACGGCGGTCATCCCCATGGCCGTCATCCGCGACGAATACACCGGGCCCGATGCCGCGCGGCTGCTGTCGCTCGCCATGCTGGCGCTCAGCGTGTCGCCCATCCTCGCGCCGGTTTTCGGCGGACTGCTGGTGCAGTACACCTCCTGGCGGCTGATCTTCGTCGTGCTCATCGTGATCACGCTGACCGTCGTGCTGATGGTCTGGAAGATGCTGCCGGAAACCTTGCCGAAAGCGCAGCGGGTGAGCGGACGGCCGCTCGCGATCCTCACCACTTATGGACGGCTGCTGCGCAACCGGGTCTTCATCCTGCCGGTGTTCATCGCGGGCTTCGGGCAGGCGGTGCTGTTCTCCTTCATCTCCGGCTCACCCTTCGTCTTCGTCACCCTCCACCACGTCACCCCGACGATCTACGGCATCCTCTTCGCCTGCCATGCCATCGCGCTGATCGGCATCAGCCAGTTCAACGCGCCGATGATGCGCTATGTCGGCACTCGCCGCCTGATCGGCTGCGCGAGCGCCGCGTTGGCCACGGCTGCGCTGCTGCTGGCAGGGCTCGTCTTCGGCGGCATGACGGCGCTGTGGCCGTTCGTGCTGCTCACGATCACGCTGTTCTTCTGCCTCGGGCTGATCCTGGCACCTGCTTTCCTGACGGCGATGGAGCCCTTCGGCGCGACCGCCGGGGCGGCCGCGGCCTTGGGCGTCGGGTTGGAGTTCACGATCAGTTCCGTGACGACGGCGCTGATCGGCCTGACGGCGGACGGCACCGCGCGGCCGATGGTGGGCTTCACCGCCCTCGTCGCCTGCTGTTCGTTTGGCACATGGGTTGTTTTCGTGAAAACCGCGCCACCTGCACACCGGATCCCTTGAAGCGTTCCGGGAGTAGCGCGATCTCCTGGTCATCCTGAAAGCATCAGGGGAAAAGGGGAACGATCGTGTCCGACAGTCATCACGAAGACCGGTTGCAACGTGTCCGCGAGATCGCCTACGACCTCTGGGAGAAAGAAGGCAATCCAGAGGGCCGGGATCATGAATTCTGGCTTCGCGCCGAGTCGCTGGCGGATGCCGAGACCTCGCATCACACACCCGCCGAGGCTTTCAGCTCGGCTCAAGAGCGCAAGGTGGACGAGGACAGCGAAAACAGCTTTCCGGCGAGTGACCCGCCGTCTTTCACCCCGTCCAAGGCGGGCGGCACCAACGGCAAGGCGGCCTGAGTCCTTTACGGGAGCCCGGGTTGCCAGTGGCAGCCCGGGCTCCATCCTCTAGCCCATCGTGGCGTTGAAGGCGCCCCCGTCGAGCAGAATGTTCTGCCCGACGATGTAGCCCGCCGACGCCGAACATAGGAACGCGCAGGCCCGGCCGAATTCCTCCGGGTCGCCGAAGCGGCCGGTCGGGTTCTGCTCGGCCCGGGCTGCGATCTCGGCCTCGATGCTGCGCCCGGCTTGATTGGCGGATGCCGCCATCGTGGTTCTCAGCCGATCCGTCACGAATGGCCCCGGCAGCAGATTGTTTATGGTGACGTTGTGGCGCGCAACCTGCCGCGCGAGGCCGCCCACGAAACCCGTCAGGCCGGCGCGCGCGCCATTGCTCATCCCGAGTTGAGGGATAGGCGACTTCACGGAGGCCGAGGTGATGTTGACGATGCGCCCGAACCGGCGGCCGATCATGCCGTCCACCGCGCCTTTGATCATGGCAATGGGCGCCAGCATGTTGGCGTCGAGCGCGCGCAGCCAGTCCGCGCGCTCCCAGTCTCTGAAATCGCCCGGCGGCGGCCCGCCCGCGTTGTTGACGAGGATGTCGGGTTCGGGACAGGCGGCGAACGCCGCGACGCGGCCTGCCTCGGTCGCGATATCCCCGGCGGCGATGCCTACGTCGATGCCCGTCTCCTGGGCAATTGCCCGAGCCGTGGCTTCCAGTGTCTCGATGGTGCGGCCGGTGATGGTGACGAGGACGCCTTCGCGGGCGAGGGCGGTCGCACACGCGGCCCCCAGGCCTTTGCTCGCCGCGCAAACAATGGCTCGGCGGCCTTGAAGCCCTAAATCCATGGGGTGTCCTTCTCCTGATGCCCGACTGGCGGTAAAGCTAGGACATCGGAGGGTGCGGGCGGAGTGTCAACGGCGTCCCAGCGCCCCCCCATCAAGCGGCAGGGGAGGAAGGTCATGGTCACACTCAGCAACGGCACGCTCGGGGCATTGCCGGCAGGCGTCGCTTGGGCCGGCTACGACCGCGCGCGGGTGAAGCCCGGCATCGTCCACTTCAGCGTCGGGAATTTCCACCGCGCGCATCAGGCGAATTACCTCGACCGCCTGATCGCGGAAGGCGGCCACGACGATTGGGGCTTCTGCGGCGTCGGGCTGATGGACGACCCGCGCGAGCGCGCGAAGGCCGCGTCCTTCCCCCGCCAGGATTGCCTCTACTCATTGACGGAATGCCCGCCCTCGGGCGCTCCGGCGGTCCGCGTGATCGGCTCGATCGTCCAATACATGTTCGCGCCCGATGACCCCGAGGCGGTGCTGGCGAAGCTCTGCGACCCGGCGATCCGCATCGTCTCCATGACGCTCACCGAGGGCGGCTACAACATCGACGACGAGACCCACGCCTTCAAGCTAGGGGCCCCGGACATCGTGCACGATCTGGCCCACCCGGGCTCGCCGCGCACCGCCTTCGGCTATGTCGCCGAGGCGCTGAGCCGCCGCCGCGCGCAGGGCATGAAGCCCTTCACCATCCTCTCCTGCGACAACCTCCGCCACAACGGCGACGTGGCCAAGATCGCCTTCACGAGCTTCGCCCGCGCTCGCGACCCTGGCCTCGCCGACTGGATGGAGGCGGAGATCGACTTCCCCAACAGCATGGTGGACCGCATCACGCCCGCCACGACCGATGCCGACCGCACACGCCTCAACGCCGCCAGCGGGATTGAGGACGAGATCCCGGTCTTCGCCGAGGATTTCATCCAGTGGGTGATGCAGGACCGCTTCCGCTACGGGCGCCCGCGCTTCGAGGATGCCGGCGTGCAGATCACGGACGATGTCTGGGCCTATGAGCAGATCAAGCTCAGGATGCTCAACGCCTCGCACAGCATGCTCGCCTTTCCGGGCACGGTTGCGGGCTACCGGCTGGTGCACGAGACCGTGGCCGACCCGCAGATCCGGGAGTTGCTGATGCAGTTCTGGGACCGCGACGTGATCCCGCTGCTGTCGGCGCCGCCCGGCATGTCGCTGACCGGCTACCGGGACAAGCTGATGGAGCGCTACCTCAACCCCGCGACGCGGGACCAGACGGTGCGCATCGCGACCGACGGCGCCTCGCGCATTCCCATCTTTGTCGGCGACACGATCAAGGCGGTGATCGCCAAAGGCGGCGACATCCGCCGCCTCGCCTTCCTGCTCGCGGCCTTCGCCCGCTGCCTCGGGGGGGTGGACGACCAGGGTGTGCCGTTCACGTCGACGGAGCCGCGCCTGACCGATGCCGAGCGCGCGACGGCCACCGACCCCGATCCGCGTGTGTTCCTGTCGCTGCCGGTCTTCGCGGGGCTCGGCATGGAGAGCACGCCCGACTTCGTCGAGGCTTTCGAGGCGAGCCGCCGCTCGATCGCCGAACGAGGGACGTTGGCGACGCTCAGGCGGTTGCTCTAGCCTGATCGAATTGGCGCGATCGGCTGCAGGCGGAAACGTCTGCAGCCGATCGCAACCCGCCGCTTCAGCCCCGGGTTTTCATTTCCTGGATCAGCGCGTCATAGGCGCGGCAGAACTGTTCCGAGTTGATCTGGCCGGCCGTCATCTGGTCCTGGGCCTCGTGCATCTTGGCCATCATCTCGTCCGCTCCGTTCGGATTCCCGGCGCGCTCCGCTTCGATCAGCTTGCCGATCTCCGTGTATTTCAGCTTGATATCGTTCTGCGTGCATTGGGCATGGGCAAGCCCGATGCCGAAGCTCGACATGACGACAAGCGACGTCACCGCCAACAGCTTGGTTGACATATCTTCTCCTTGGATTGTTTCGCGCGGTAGCATCCGGACTTCGCGCGCCTCGGCAGGAGGGTTACGGCTCGTTGCTAAATTGTCATATTTTGCTGGGGCCCGATCCGTCACAGGGAGGATCGCATCTCCGGCCGCGTCACCGAGCAATTCTGGTCACGCAGCGCCCGGGAGGCCGTCCTAGACCCGGCGCCGAGGCGGGTGGAGCCCGGGAATGACGATGACAGCCAAGAATGGTGCGGACGGCGGGGATCGAACCCGCACTCCCGTCCGGGAGGCAGATTTTAAGTCTGCTGCGTCTACCGGTTCCGCCACGCCCGCATCACGATCACCTTAACCGGCGGCAAGCCGTTTGGCGATGTCCAGCCCCTTGCGGATCAGGCTCTCGGCCGCCTCCGGCGTATTGAAGGCGTCGTGGGAGGTCAGCGTGACGTTGGGGAGGCTCGCTAGCACATCGCCCGCCGGCAGCGGCTCCTGGTCGAAGACGTCGATCGCGGCGTGCCGGATGTGGCCGTCGCGTAAAGCCGCGACCACGGCCGCCGTGTCGATCAGCCCGGCGCGGGCCGTGTTCACCAGGATCACGCCCGGCTTCATCGCCGCGATGTGGCTGGCGTCGATGATGTGCCGCGTCTCGTCCGTGAGGAGCAGATGGAGAGAGAGCACGTCGCTCTCGGCCAGAAGCTCGGGAATGCCCACGAACTCCACGCCCGGGAAGCTCCGCGGGGTTCGATTCCAGGCGATGACCCGCATGCCGCTGCCGACCGCGATGCGTGCGACCTCGGCCGCAATGCCGCCGAAACCGAACAGGCCGAGCGTCTTGCCGGTAAGCTGCATCGCATTGCCGCGCGGCCAGTCGCCCGCGCGCACACTGCGGTCGAGCCAGGCGATATTGCGAGCCGCCGCCCACATCAGCGCGATGGCATGCTCGCCGACGGCGGTATCGCCATAGCCGCGAATGGTGTGGACGGTGATGCCGAGCGCCTCGATCGCCTCCACGTCCATATAGGACCGCGCGCCGGTGCCGAGGAAAATGACGTGGCGAAGGCCCCGAACCTGGGCCATGGCCTCGGTCTGCAGGAAGGTATGGTCGTTCAGCATGAAGTCATGGCCCGAATACAGGCCGGCGAATTGCTCGGGCAGGATGGTCTCGTGCTCATGCACCGTGACGGACGGATCCTCTCCTGGGCGATAGACCCGGGCAAAGACCTCCGCCAGACCGCCGCTCGCATCTGCGTAGATGCCCTTCATACCTGTCTCCCAATTGCGTTCGGAGCGCAGGCTGCGGTGCGGCCGGGGTTTCGGCAAGAGTTCCTGTCGGCTGATCGGAAGTTCGCCCACGCCATTTGTGCTTTTTCTTGACCCTGCCGATGCCTTGCCCCAATGCTCGCCACAAGGCACTGGGCGATAGCGCGCTTCCTTCATGTATAACATCAACACGGGAGCCATCCGCCCCCCCGCTTCGGCCGTGCCGGGCGAGCCCGATCATGCATCCGCGCCTTATGCCCATGCGCCCTATGTCCCACCCCGCTTCATCGAGCGCGAGGAAGACCTGCCGCCGGAAACGCAGTGGGAGCCGCGCCGCCGTCTGTCGCTCCGCCTCGTCCTCCGCATCGCCAAATGGGCCCTGATGATCACCGTCTGGGGCGGGCTCGCGGCGGCGCTGCTGCTGCTGTGGTTCACCTGGGACATGCCACGGCCCTCGGCCGCCGTCGCGACCCTCCGTCGCCCGTCCCTCGTGCTGACCGACGCGCATGGCCGCAGCTTCACCCATTTCGGCGATCTTTCGGGCGCGATCCTGACCCTCAAGACCGTCCCGGCGACGCTTCCCGAAGCCGTGGTCGCGGTCGAGGACCGACGCTTCTGGCAGCATGGCGGGCTCGACTTCATCGGCATGGCGCGCGCCGCCGCCATCGATCTCGTGTCGGGCAGGATCGTCCAGGGCGGCTCGACCCTGACCCAGCAGGTCGCCAAGACGCTGTTTCTCAGCGACGCCCGCACCTTCCGCCGCAAGATCCAGGAACTGCTGCTGACGCTGTGGCTGACGCACCACTTCACACCCGCCGAAATTCTCGAGATCTACCTTAACCGCGTGTACCTAGGCGCCGGTGCCTGGGGCATGGATGCCGCCGCCGAGACCTATTTCGGCATCCCCGCGCGGGACCTGAACCTCTGGCAGTCGGCGATGCTTGCCGGGCTGCCGCGCGCGCCCTCGCGCTTCAATCCCCTGGCCAACGCCGAGGCCGCGACCGCGCGGACGAAGGAGGTGCTCGCCGCCATGGTGCGGTCGGGCTATATCACCGAGGCGCAGTCCGCTGCCGCCGCGGCGGCGATCAGCTTCCCGCCCCGCGCGGTGGGCGGCGAATACTGGTTCTCCTCCTGGGCGGCGCAGCAGGCTGGCCCGCTCATCCCGGAGAATACGGATTCACGTCTTGCCACCACCCTCGACCCCCGGCTGCAGGCCGCAGCACAGTCGGACCTCGCCCAGATCCTGGCGGGGCCGGGTGCCGCCGCCAATGCCCATCAGGGCGCCGTCGTGGTGATGGACGCCGCGACCGGCGCCGTCCGCGCCTTGGTCGGCGGGTCCCAGACCGGGCACAGCTTCTTCAACCGCGCCGTGCTGGCGCACCGGCCTGCCGGATCGTGCTTCAAGCCCTTCGTCTGGCTCGCAGCCCTCATGCAGGGCATGCGGCCGGACGATATGGTGCTCGACGCGCCCATCGCCATCGGCAAGTGGCACCCGGCGGATTATGAGCGCCGTTTCCGCGGGCCGGTGACGATGACCGAGGGGCTGGCGCAGTCGCTCAACACCGTCGCGGTCCGGCTGCTGATCCACGCGGGCGGCCCCCGCGCCGTCACCGCCGTCGCGCACCGTCTCGGCGTCACCGACCCGATGCCCGACAATGACACGATCGCCCTCGGTTCAGCCAATGCGGAGCTGCTGGAGATGACCGGCGCCTACGCGACATTCTTCAACGGCGGCCGCCGTGTGGTGCCGCACGGCATCACCGCGCTCTATGCGGACGGGCATGATCTGGTGGCGCCGCCCGCCGCCGCGCGCCCGGTCATCAGCCCAGCGCTCGCGGGCGAGATGCGGCAGATGCTGGGCGCCGTCGTGTCCCACGGGACGGCGACGGCCGCCGCCGTTCCCGGCTACTTCGTCGGCGGCAAGACGGGGACGACGCAGGATAGCCGCGACGCCTGGTTCATCGGCGGCATCGACGGCTATGTCATCGGTATCTGGATCGGCAACGACGACGACAGCCCGATGTCGAAGGCAACGGCGGGCGGCACGCTGCCGGCGCAACTGTTCCATCGCGTCGCCCTCGCCGCGGTCGGGCGATGAGCGCGCCAGGCATCCGTCGCCGGAGGCTTCTGGCGGCGGCGGCGCTCGCGGCTGTTCCGGCCGCCGCCGAGGCGCAGCCGAAGGATCCCGGCTATGCCGCCGCCAGCCGCTTCTTCACCACCAGCGACGGCGTCCGCCTGCATTACATCGAGGCGCTGCCCGCCGAGGGCGGCGGAATGAACCACACCCTGGTTCTCATTCCCGGCTGGACCATGCCCGCCTGGATCTTCGCGCCGCAGATTGCCGACTTCGCCCGCTATTGCCGCGTCATCGCCTTCGACCCGCGCGGCCAGGGCGACTCCGAGGTGCCCGCCTCCGGCTACACCGCCGAGCGCCGGGGACAGGACATCGCCGAACTGCTAGGCGCGATCCGCGCCCGCAAGGTCGTGCTGCTCGGCTGGTCGCTCGGCGTTCTCGACAGCCTCGCCTATGTCTCGCGTGACGGTTCGGGCCATCTTTCTGCCCTCGTGCTGATCGACAACTCGATCGGGGAGAATCCCCCGCCGCGCCCCGGGCCCGCGCCACGCCACCGTCGCCCTCTCTCATATGCCGCCGAGATGGGCGACTTCGTGCGTGGCATGTTCCATACCCCGCAGCCGCGGAGCTATCTCGACCGGCTGACCGCGACCTGCCTGATCACGCCCGAACCGGCGGCGCGCGCCTTGCTGGACTACCGGGTGCCCCGCACGGTCTGGCGCGACGCCGTCTATGCGGCGGGCGTGCCCATCCTCTATTGCGTGCGTCCCCACCTCGTCGGTCAGGCGGAGAACCTCGCCCGCCGCGACACGGAGGCGGAGGTCGTCATCTTCCGCCACGCCGGCCATGCGCTGTTCGTCGATGACGCGCAGCGCTTCAATGCCGTGCTGGCGAATTTCCTCCGCGAGAGGGTCTGGTCTTGAATACTCTGCTGCCCCTGCTTCTCGTCTCGCTCGCCTCGACCGGGATCGAAATAGCGCTGACGCGCTATTTCGCCGTCGCCTCCTGGTCCGAGTATGGCTACTGGGTCATCTCGATCGTCATGGCCGGCTTCGCGGTGAGCGGCGTCGTCGTCGCTCTCGCCCGCAACTGGCTGGAGCGGCAGAGCGCGCGGCTGTTCGCCTTCCTGCCGGCGGCGCTGATCGTGACGGCGGCAGGCGGCTATGCGCTCGCCATCCGCAACCCGTTCAACCCGCTGCAGCTGCAGAACCCGGTCACGATCGCGCCGCAGATCCTGTTCATCGGGCTCTACTACCTGGAACTGCTGCCCTTCTTCTTCCTCACGGGCATCTTCATCAGCCTCTGCTTCGTGACGCGCCCCGCCAGCACCACGCGCGTCTATGCCTTCGATCTCGGCGGCGCGGGCCTCGGCGCGCTCCTCGTGCTGGCGCTGATGACGGTGCTGCATCCCTTCCGGCTGCTGCCCGCCCTACTGCTGCCGCTGGCCGCGATGGCGCTACTCACCCCGCGCGGCCCGCGACGGACGGGCGCCATCCTGGCCGCCGCCCTCTGCCTCGTCGGCGGCGAGGCGCTTCTGACCTTCGGCGACGTCGCCGACTATAACCAGTTCAAGCCGATCTACGCGCCGCTGCACACGCCGGGTGCGGTGGTGGAGCGGCAGTCCCTGTCGCCCCGCGGGGTCTTCACGCTGCTCGACGATTTCACCGAGCGGGTGGACACCGACCTCTCCAACGACAGCGCGATGATGAACCTGCCGGGTCCGCCGCGCACGCTCGGCCTCTACCGGGACGGCACGCGCATCGCGGCCATCCCCAAGGGGCCGGCGCTGGATGCCCGCTACGCCCCCGGCACGCTTGCCGCCGCGCCGTATCTGCTGTTGCACAAGCCGCGCGTGCTGCTGATCGGCGATGCCGGCGGCTGGGCCGCGGCCCAGGCCCGCGTGCTCGGCGCCGGCGCCATCACCGCCGACGAGCCGGAGCCGGAACTCCGCCGCCGCTTGTTCCCGCAACCGGGTGTCGCGGTTCGTGGCCAAAGCCCGCTGGCGCTCGCCGAGACGGCGCGGGCCGGCAGCTACGACCTCATCGAACTGTCGGACGGCTTCCTCGCCGCCGACCCCGCGAACGACACGGCCTTCACGGCGGGCGCCATCGCCGCCGATCTCCATGCGTTAAGCCCGCAGGGCATACTTTCGATCCCGGTTTCGATCCGCGACTTCCCGGTCTATGCGCTCCGCATGATGGCGACGATCCGCGCCGGGCTGATGCAGGCGGGTGTCGCCCAGCCCGCGCTGCACGTGGTCGCCTACCGTTCGGCCTGGAACGTGCGGCTGCTGGTCTCGCCGCAGCCCTGGGACGCGTCCCGCATCAAGGCGATCCGGAAGTTCTGCGACGACCGCTCCTTCGATGTCTCCTACTACCCCGGCATCGACGTGATGGCGCTGAAGGCGAACATCTACAACGACCTGCCGGCGATCTCCTTCGCTCGCGGCGAGGTGGAATCGAGCGACAACGCGGATGATTCGATCGCCGACGAGGCCGTCGCCGTGATGCACGGCCAGCCCACGGATTCCGCCCGGCAGTTCGATCTGAGGCCGGCGACGCTCGACCGGCCCATGTTCTTCGACATTCTCCGCCTCGATCATCTCGGCACCATCCTGAAGCGCCTCGAAATCCTGCCGCAGCAGGAATTGGGGCCGCTCATCAACCTCGCCGTACTGGCGCAGGCGCTGGTGATCGCCCTCGTCGTGCTGCTGCTGCCGCTCGCCGCCCCCCGGCGGATCGGAACCAAGGGCGCGCCCCTGGGCCACGCGATCATCTATTTCCCGGCGCTCGGCCTCGGCTATCTCTTCATCGAAATCGCCCTCATCGGAGAGGCGAGCCTCTACCTCGACGACGCCACGACCGCCTTCGCGATCGTCCTCTCCGGCATGCTCATCTTCTCGGGTCTCGGCAGCATGGCGGCGAGCCGCTTCCGGCTGCGCGTGGCGTGGTGTGCGATCCTGGTCATCCTGGGCCTCTGCATGGCCGCGTTGCCGGCCGTCATTCTGGCGACGATCGGCTGGCCGCTGCCGCTGCGGGTCATCCTGCTGCTGACGCTGATCGGGCCGCTCGGCTTCGCGCTCGGCATGCCGTTCCCGATGGGTCTGGCCGAGGCCAGCAAGCGCGGCCAGGGCTTCCTGCCCTGGGCCTGGGCGTTGAACGGCGCCTTCTCCGTGATCGCGACGCCGCTCGCCAATCTCGGCGCGACCGAGTTCGGCTTCCGCTATCTGCTGGGGGCCGCCGCCGTCTTCTACGGGATGGCATGGCTGAGTTACCCGGCCTTCGCCTCGGTCCGGGTGCTGGCCGGTGCTGCCGCCGCACGCCGCCGCAAGACCGACGGCAAGGCCTCTCCGGTCTAGCCCGGCCGTGATCAGTCGCCGGAGGGCAACGGACGTCCCTTCGTTTCGGGCATCAGCGCCATCGCGACGATGCCGAGGATGCCGGAGCCGATCATGTACCAGGCCGGGGCCAGGGGATCGTGGCTGATCCCGATCAGCCATGTCAGCACGAACTGCGTCGTGCCGCCGAAGACCGTCACCGCGAAGGCATAGGCAGTCGACAGTCCCGAGGCGCGGACGCCCTCGGGCAGCGATTCCGGCACCGCGACGATGATGGCGGCCGAACTCAGCGACCCCAGCACGGACATCAGCCCGGTCGTCATCAGCAGTGTCGCGAGCGAGGCGTGGGCGTTGAGGAACAGGAAGGCCGGATAGATCAGCAGCACGAGCAGAATGCGTGGCACCAGCATGACGACGCGCCGCCCGTAGCGGTCCGCGAGCCAGCCGCCGGCAAGCGCGAAGACGATGGTCGTGGTGCCGCCGATGAGCGGTGCCGTGATCGCGGTCGGCGCATGGAGGTGCAGCGCCGTCTCCGCATAGGTCGTCATGTAGAGGCCGACATAGGTCGAGATCGTGCTCGCCATGATGGCGATCAGCCCGAGCAGCAGGGGCCGGGAATGACCGGCCAGCAGGTTGCGGAGGACGCGCGCCGCGCTCTCCCGCCGGCGCTCGGGGGTGAGATGCGCGGTCTCCGGCAGCCGGCTCCGGATATAGAGGCCGCCGGGGACGATGGTGAGGCCCAGCAGGAAGGCGATCCGCCAGCCCCAGAGCGTCAGCGCTTGCGGCGGCAGCAGATGGGCGACGACGAAGCCGATCACGCCCGCCGCCAGCAGCGCCGTGCCCTGGCTCGCGATCTGCCAGCTGGCGAGCCGGCCGCGTCGGTCGTCCGGCGCGATCTCCACGAGGTAGGAGGTCGCGGGTCCGACCTCCCCGCCAAGCGCGAAGCCCTGCAGCAGCCGTGCGGCCACGACGATGGCGGGCGCCGCGTAGCCAATGATGGCGAAGGGCGGCGTCAGCGCCAGCAACAGCATGCCGAGGGCCATCAGCGCGATCGTCAGCAGCATGGCGGGTTTGCGGCCGGCATGATCGGCGTAGGCGCCGATGACGAGACCCCCCAACGGGCGCGTCACGAAACCGACGCCGAATGTCGCGACGGAAATCAGCAGGCTGACGACGGGATCGTGATTGGGAAAGAAGCTCTTGCCGATCTCGACGGCGAAGAACGTGTAGGTGGTGAAGTCGTAGAACTCGAGCGCGTTGCCGAGCACGCAGGCGAAGACGATACCGCTTTGCGGTGGCTCCACGCCCGCGACCGTCGAGTCGCGGCGCCTCATAGCATGTCCAGCGGGTTCGGGCGGCGGCACGGCCGTCATGGGCGGGGACTCCGGGCTTCGCACGGCGGCCCGGCATGGCCCGCCCCTCCTCCGGCACTTGGCGTGAATGGCGTGAGACGCAAGAGCTGACCGCGACTCGGCCCCGGGTGCGCTAGATGCCCGCTAGATGTGGGTCGCGACCTGCCGATTTTGCCCATCATCTGGTAAAGGTTTCGAAAAGACGTTGACGTTTGCTTGGCCGGGCGGTACCCGTCGATTGTGACAACGCTTTCTCGCACCCGTCCCAATCTGCGCGTTCGTGGCCGGTCGTTCATGGCCTTCGTGCTGTCGCCCGATGCGCCGATCCGGTCATGGCTCGCTGAGCTCGATGCCCAGATCGAGCGTTCCTCGACCTTTTTCGCGGGCCGGCCGATCGTTGTTGACCTGACATCAATCCCGCAGAGCGACCCCGATCTTGAGACCTTGTTCGACGAGCTGCGCGCGCGGGGCATCCGCGTCATCGGGGCGGAGGGCGCGGATGGGCTCACGCCCGCCATTCAGAGTGTCGGCGGACCGCTGATCGGCGGAAAGCCTTTGGGGCTCTACGAGGTTCCCGACGATCCGCCGGAGGCGCCGCCTCCGCCCGAACCCACCTCGATGGTGCTCGACGAGCCGGTGCGGTCCGGCCAGACGATTCTTTTTCCGCAAGGCGACCTCACGATCTATGGCTCGGTCGCCTCGGGGGCCGAGATCATCGCCGGCGGATCGCTTCACGTGTATGGGACGCTGCGCGGGCGCGCGATCGCCGGCGTCACGGGCAACAGTCAGGCGCGGATCTTCTGCCGCAAGCTCGAGGCGGAACTCATCTCGATCGACGGGCTCTATATGACGGCCGAGGACATGGACGGCTTCCGCGGCAAGTCGATCCACGCGCGCCTCGACGGCTCGTCGATCATCATCAACGAGATCAAGTAGTCTTCAGGCTGCGTCGTGCTGCGCGACGCCAATAGGGGTTCAGGAATGGCCAAGGTTCTGGTGGTGACTTCCGGCAAGGGCGGTGTCGGCAAGACGACATCCACCGCGGCGCTGGGTGCGGCCCTGGCGAAGTCCGGCAAGAAAGTCGTCGTCGTGGACTTCGATGTCGGCCTGCGGAACCTCGACATCGTGATGGGCGCGGAACGCCGGGTCGTCTTCGACATGATCAACGTCATCCAGGGCGAGGCCAATCTTGGGCAGGCGCTCATCCGCGATAAGCGCGTCGAGACGCTTTCGATCCTTCCTGCATCGCAGACGCGTGACAAGGATGCGCTGACAAGCGAGGGGGTCGCCAAGGTGATCGCCGAGCTGCGCGAGAAGTTCGACTGGGTGATCTGCGACAGCCCCGCGGGGATCGAGCGCGGAGCCTCCCTCGCGATGCATCACGCCGATGTCGCGGTCATCGTGACCAACCCCGAAGTCTCGTCGGTGAGAGATAGCGACCGCATCATCGGCCTGCTCGACAGCAAGACGGAGATGGCGGCCAAGGGCGGCCGGATCGAAAAGCACCTGCTGCTGACCCGCTTCGACACCGTGCGCGCGGCGCGCGGCGACATGCTCAAGACCGAGGATGTGCTCGAGATCCTGTCGATCCCGCTGCTCGGCATCATTCCGGAGAGCACGGAGGTGCTTCGCGCCTCCAACCTCGGCACGCCGGTTGTGCTGAGCAACCCCGATTCCGCGCCGGCCCGCGCCTATTTCGACGCGGCGCGGCGCCTGGAGGGTCAGGTGGTGCCCATGGTCGTCCCTGGCGAGAAAAGGAGCTTCATGACGCGGCTGTTCGGCCGGAGGGTGGCATGAGCTTCTTCAATTTCTTCGCGCGCAAGCCGACCGCGCCCATAGCGCGGGACCGGCTGCAGATCCTGCTCGCCCATGAGCGCGCATCCTTCGGCAGCAACAGCGACCTCATCGCGCTGCTGCAGGAGGAGATCCTCGCCGTCATCCGCAAGCATGTGACGGTGGAACGGGACAAGGTGCAGGTGAAGCTCGATCGCGGCGATTCGTTCTCGACTCTGGAGATCGGAGTTGAGATTCCGCCCGGCGCGGTTGAGAAACAGGCGGAGATACGTCGGGCCGCCGCGCGCGCTTCCTGATCGGCGGCCATCCCGGAGGCCTGTTCGCATGAGCGTTCTGCACGAGACTGATGCAGGATCGCCGCCGCCCATCACAACCTTCGGACCCGACTTTCCCTTCGCCTACGACAGCTGGATCACCCATCCCGCGGGCCTCGGCCGGATACCCGCCCCGCGCCACGGAACCGAGGTCGCCGTCATCGGCGCCGGCCTCTCCGGCATCGTCGCCGCCCACGAACTGATGAAGCTCGGGCTTCGTCCCGTGGTCTACGAATCCGACCGGATGGGTGGGCGCCTGCGCTCGGAGCCCTTCCACGGCGCCGAGGGCGTGATCGCCGAGTTGGGCGGCATGCGCTTCCCGGTCTCCTCGACGGGTCTCTATCACTACATCGCACAGGCCGGCATCGAGACGCGGCCCTTCCCCAACCCGCTCGACGCCGCGACCCCCTCCACCATCGTCGATCTCGAGGGCGAGCAAATCTATGTCGAGGGCTCCGGCGACGGCACGCTGCCGCCGTTGCTGCGGGAGGTGTCGGAGGCCTGGCGCGAAGCGCTGGAAAGCGGGGCGGACTTCACGGCGCTGCAGGCAGCCGTGCGGAGCCGGGACGTGCCGGCGCTCAAGGCGATCTGGAACCGGCTGGTGCCCTTGTGGGACGAGCGGACCTTCTACGACTTCATCGCCTCCTCGCCGTCCTTCGCGCAGAAATCCTTCCGCCACCGAGAGGTCTTCGGGCAGGTCGGTTTCGGGACCGGCGGCTGGGACAGCGATTTCCCCAATTCGATGCTGGAGATCCTGCGCGTCGTCGTGACCGCCCAGGACGACCATCAGCGCATGATGGTGGGCGGCGCCGAGCAGTTGCCGCGCCGGCTGTGGCGCCTCGCGCCGACCGCGCTTGCCCATTGGCCGGCAGGCACCTCGCTCGCCTCCATGCACGGCGGCGCGCCGCGTCCGGGCGTTGCGCGGATCGCGCGCGATGCCGAGGGGCGGCTCGCCGTCACCGACCGCTGGGGCGACATGCGGAGTTACGACGCCGTGGTCGCCACCTGCCATTCCTGGCTGCTGACGACCCAGATCGACTGCGACGAGAGCCTGTTCTCGCAGAAGCTCTGGATGGCGCTGGACCGGACCCGCTACATGCAGTCTTCCAAGACCTTCGTCATGGTCGACCGCGCCTTTTGGACCGAGCGGGACGCCTCGACCGGGCGGTACCGGATGAGCATGACCCTCTCCGACCGGATCACCCGCGGCACCTATCTGTTCGACAACGGGCCGGACCGCCCCTCCGTCATCTGCCTCTCCTATTCATGGATGACGGATGCGATGAAGGTGCTGCCGCTCGACGCCGGCAGGCGGGTGCGGCTGATGCTGAACGCATTGGGGAAGATCTACCCGGGGGTCGACATCGCAGCCCATATCATCGGCGATCCCATCACCGTGTCCTGGGAGAGCGATCCAAATTTCCTCGGCGCCTTCAAGGGCGCGCTGCCCGGGCACTACCGATACAACCGGCGCATGTTCTGCCAGTTCATGCAGGATGGCGTGCCGCCGGAGCAACGCGGGCTTTTCCTGGCCGGAGACGGCATTTCCTTCACGCCCGCCTGGGCCGAGGGCGCTGTGCAAACGGCGCTTAATGCCGTCTGGGGCGTGATGCACCAGCTTGGTGGCGAGACACTGCCCGAAAATCCGGGACCGGGCGATCTGTTCGACACTATAGCGCCGCTCACCCTACCGGATTGAAGCAATGGGACCGCACTTTACGGATCAAGCTTGGGTCTAGCATAAGTGGGTTAGCTCGCTCGCGGCCCTCCGCTATAGTCAGTCCGCATTCCGAAGGCTCGCATGTCATGGACCAAGGTTTTCTGCCGCCTGATGAGACCCTGCCTGCGCCGATGAACAATCGCGACCTGCGGCGCGTCGGCGCGCACCCGGACCACTGGTATCCGCTCGCCTGGTCGCGGGAGTTGAAGCCCGGGCGGACGCTCGCCGCCCGCTTCGCCGGGGAACCCATCGTGCTGGTGCGGCCGAAGGACCCGGCGGCGCCTGTTTTCGCCCTCGCCGACCGCTGCGCCCACCGGCAGGTGCCGCTGAGCCAGGGCACCGTGGAGGGCTGCGCGATCCGCTGCGGCTATCACGGATGGGCCTACAACGAGGAGGGTCGCTGCACCGACGTGCCGTATCTCGGCCGCGACAAGCTGCCAAACGGCGTGCGCGCCTATCCCTGCCGCGAGGTGCAGGGGCTCATCCTGGTCTTCCCGGGCGATCCCGCGCTGGCTGATACCGTGCCGCTGCCGGCGCTCGGATCGGTCGCGGACCCCGCCTACAAGACGCGCCGCTTCGGCCGTGTCGTCGGCTGCCATTACAGCTTCATGCATGAGAACCTGATGGACATGAACCACCAGTTCCTGCACCGCAAGCAGATGGGGCAGATGCGGCCGCGCTTCCTGGGCCAGGCGCGCGGCGACGACTGGGTTGAGGCGCGCTACAGCTTCGCCCGCACGGGCGGCAAGCAGCCCTGGGGCGAGGCCGCGATCTTCGGCCAGAAGCGCGCTAGCGGCCAGGATCACGATCATAGCGACGTGATGACGATCCGCACCGAATATCCCTACCAGACGCTCCGCATCCGCATGAAGGACGAGACGCCGGTGATGGATCTCTGGATCGTCTACGTGCCGCAGGACCGCGAGCAGCGGACCAACCGCACCTTCGGCCTGCTCTCCGTCCACAAGCCTAAGATCCCCTTCCTGCTCGATGCCGCCTGGCCGCTGCTGGTGATATTCACCGAGCGGATCTTCAAGGAAGACCGCGAGATCGTGGAAATGGAGCAGGCGGCGCATGATGCGCAGGGTGCGGATTGGAACCAGGAGGTCTTCCCGGTCATCCGCAATCTCCGCGCGCTACTGACCGAGCGCGGCGCGCCCGAGGATTTGCCCAGCCGCCTGCCTCAGCCCGCGATCGGCTGAAGCCGCGCCACGGCCCAGCCAGCGGCCTCGGCCAAAACCGGGTCGGGCTCGCCTGCCAGCCGACGGGCGTCGGGCAGCAACGCGGGATCACCGCTGTTGCCGATAGCGATGGCGACATTACGGAGGAACCGGACGCGGCCGATGCGCTTGATAGGCGATCCGGCGAACAGGGCGCGGAAACCCGCGTCATCCAGGCGCGACAGCTCCGCCAGCGACGGCGCCTCCAGATCAGCCCGCGCCGCGAGCTTCGCCTCCCGGCCCGCAACCGCGAAGCGGTTCCAGGGACAGACGGCAAGGCAGTCGTCGCAGCCGTAGATGCGGTTGCCGATGGCCGGCCGCAGCGCCTCCGGGATCGGGCCCGCATGCTCGATCGTGAGGTAGCTGATGCAGCGCGTCGCCTCCAGCCGATAGGGCGCGGGGATCGCCGCCGTCGGGCAGGCCGCCATGCAGCGGGTGCAGCTGCCGCAGTGGTCGGCGTGGGCGCCGTCCGGCGGCAGGTCGAGCGTCGTGAAAATCTCGCCGAGAAAGAGCCAGGAGCCATGGGCGCGGGAGACGAGGTTGGTGTGCTTGCCCTGCCAGCCGAGGCCCGCGCGCTCGGCCAGCGGCTTTTCCATCACCGGCGCCGTATCGACGAAGACCTTGACCTCAGTGCTGACCCCGGCGCGGGAGACGATGAACTGCGCGAGGTGCTTGAGACGGCCCTTGATCACGTCGTGATAGTCGCGGTTGCGGGCATAGGCCGAGATGTTGCCGCGATCGGGCCGCGCGAGCGTCGCGAGGGGATCGCCCGCGGGCGCGTAGCTCATGCCGAGCGCGATGGCGCTGCGGACTTCGGGCCAGAGCGCGCGGGGATCGGCGCGCTGCTCGGCGCGCGCTTCCAGCCAATCCATCTCGCCGTGATGGCCTTGAGCGAGGAACTGCCGCAGCCGCTCGCCGCTCTCCGGGCCAAGCCGCGCCGCGGCGAAGCCCACCGCATCGAAGCCGAGCGCCTGCGCCTTCGCGCGGATCTCGGCGCCGATGTCGGTGGCCCGGCTCATCCCCGGCCGCGATAGGGCGGCACGCCCTGGTCGGGCAGGAAGACGCCGGCGGGCGGGGCGCCGGTCTGCCAGAAGACGTCGATCGGAATGCCGCCGCGCGGATACCAATAGGCGCCGATACGCAGCCAGCGCGGGGCGAGCAACTCAATCAGCCGCTCGGCGATCATCATGGTGCAGCCCTCATGGAAGGCGCCGTGGTTGCGGAAGCTGGTGAGGAAGAGCTTGAGCGACTTGCTCTCCACCAGCCACTCGCCGGGGATGTAGTCGATGACGATGTGGGCGAAATCGGGTTGCCCGGTCATCGGGCAGAGCGAGGTGAATTCCGGCGCGGTGAAGCGCACGACATAATCGCGGCCCTGCGCCGGGGCGGACACCCGCTCCAGCACCGCATCCTCCGGCCGGTCGGCGGGGCGCGCGGCGTGGCCCAGCTGCGTCAGCCCGGCATAGGGCAAATCACTCATCGCGGTTGTCTCCTTCGGCCCAGCCGGCACGGATGGCGGCGCTATGGGAAGCAAGCCGCCCCTCCAGGATGGCGGCGCGGGCGCCGGCCACCACCGACTGGTAATAGGTCAGATTGTGCCACGTCAGCAGCATCGGGCCGAGCATCTCTTCCGCGCGGAAAAGATGGTGCAGATAGCCGCGCACGTGGCGGCGGCAGCCGAGACAGCCGCAGCCGGGATCGAGCGGCCCGTCCTCCTTCGCGAAGCGGGCGTTGCGCAGGTTCAACACCCCGCGCGAGGTGTAGGCGCGGCCCGTGCGGCCGGCGCGCGTCGGCATGACGCAGTCGAACATGTCGATGCCGCGCGCGATGGAGCCCAGCAGATCGTCCGGCGTGCCGACGCCCATGAGGTAGCGCGGACGGTCGGCGGGCATCAGGTCGCCCGTCGCTTCGATCATGGCATACATCATCGCCTGCCCCTCGCCGACCGCGAGGCCGCCGAGCGCATAGCCCTCGAAGCCGATCGCCATCAGCGTATCGATCGAGCGTCGGCGGAGATCGGGGAAGACGCTGCCCTGCACGATCCCGAACAACCCATAGCCCGCGCGCGGCACAAACGCCTCGCGGGATAGCGCCGCCCAGCGCATCGACATTTCCATCGACAGCCGCGCCTGCTCCTCCGTCACCGGAAAGGGCGGGCATTCGTCGAGCACCATGGTGATCGTGGCGTCGAGCTTGTGCTGGATGCCGACCGAGATCGCGGGCGTCAGCCGGTGGCGGCTGCCGTCGAGATGGGACTGGAAGGTCACGCCGTCGGCGTCGAGCTTCCGCAGCCCGGCCAGCGACATGACCTGGAAGCCGCCGCTGTCGGTGAGGATCGGGCCCGGCCAATCCATGAGCTTGTGCAGGCCGCCGAAGGAGGCCACGCGATCCGCGCCGGGCCGGAGCATGAGATGATAGGTGTTGCCGAGGACGATGCCGGCCCCCGTCTCCCGCACCGCATCGGCGGTCATGGCCTTGACCGTCGCCGCCGTGCCGACCGGCATGAAGGTCGGTGTCGGCACCGCGCCATGCGCCGTGTGCAGCGTGCCGGCGCGCGCGGGCCCATCGGTCGCGGCCAGACTCCAGGTGAGGCTCACGGCGCGCGCTCGAGCAGCGACGCGTCGCCGTAGGAGAAGAACCGGTAGCCGCCGGCGATGGCATGGGCATAGGCGGCGCGCATGCGCTCAAGGCCGGAGAAGGCGGACACCAGCATGAACAGCGTCGAGCGCGGCAGGTGGAAGTTGGTCATCAGCCGGTCGGTGATGCGGAACCGGTAGCCGGGCAGGATGAAGATGGCCGTGTCGCCCGCGAAGGGATGCAGCCGCCCGGCGTCGTCGGCCGCCGTTTCCAGCAGGCGAAGGCTCGTGGTACCGACGGCGATCACGCGCCCGCCCGCCGCGCGGGCCGCGTTGATGGCCGCCGCCGCATCGCTCGTGACGATGCCGCGTTCCGCATGCATCCGGTGCTCGGAGACATCCTCGACGCGCACCGGTAGAAAGGTCCCGACGCCGACATGCAGCGTGACCGTGGCGCGCCGGACGCCCCGCGAGTCGAGTGCCGCGAGCAGATCGGGCGTGAAATGCAACCCGGCCGTTGGGGCGGCCACGGCGCCCTCGGCTTCCGCGAAGATGGTCTGGTAGTCGGCTGCGTCGTCTGGCGTAGGCCCACCGGGCCGCTCGATGTAGGGCGGCAAAGCGAGCGCGCCCGCCTGCGCAAGAGCGTCGGCGAAAGCCTCGCCCTCGCGGTCGAAGCGGAGTGCGATGCTGCCATCCGGGCGGCGATGGGCGACGGTCGCGGAAAGGTCGGCGCCGTCGAATTGGAGCACGTCATCGACATGCAGGCGCTTGGCGTTGCGGGCGAGCGCCTGCCAGGTGCCGTCCGCGAGCGGGCGGTCGAGCGTGATGCCGATGCGGGCGTCCCCACGCCGCGCCTCAAGCTGGGCCGGGATCACACGGGTGTCGTTGGAGACGAGGATGTCGCCCGGTGCCAGAAGCTCCGGCAGATCGCGGACGATGCGGTCATCCAGCCGATCCGGCGTCACATGCAGCAGCCGCGCGTTGTCGCGCGGGCGGGCCGGATGCTGGGCGATGGCCTCGGGCGGCAGCGCGAAGTCGAAGTCTGAGAGGCGCATGGTGGCGCGGCTAGTCTTCGAGATAGGACGAAAGCTCGATGAGGTTGCCGTCCGGGTCCCGGCAATAGACCGAACTCATGGGGCCGAGCGCGCCGAGGCGGCTCACGGGCCCCTTCTCGACCATGACGCCGCAGGCGGTAAGATGGCGGACGATATCCTCGGTCCCGACGGCGGTGACGAAGCAGATGGTGGCGGTGCCTGGGCCGGCGGAGGCCCCCGTCAGGGTGAGGTCCTCATCGGCGGTATAGAGGTTGAGCTTCTGACCGCCGAACTTCAGCGCGGTGCGCCCGTCGACCCCGAACTCCTCCCGATCCATGCCGAGCACGCGCTGGAACCAGGACGCCGTGGTCTCGATATCGCCACAGGTGAGGGAGATGTGGTCGATCCGGTCGACGGTGAATCGCATGTCTCAGCCCTTTGATGCGGGTGCCGTTGAGGCGGCAAGCTCTGCGCCATACCCGAATCGGGGCTTTCGGGAAATGCCGGAGCACGCGCCATCCTCGGGCATGGGGCGCGCGCCCTCCCCCGCCTAATCCTTCGGCGGCGAGCGGCGGCGGAAGGCGTCGAGGCTCACGACCTGCGGGACTTCCGGCGTTTCGGCAGCCTCGGTCTCGGCCGCCGGCTCGGTCGCGCCCTCATCCTCGGCCACGTCATCCTCAATGGTCTGCGGCTGCAGGCGCAGCCCGAAATGAACGTAAGGGTCGGCGAAACCCACAATCGCGCCCGCCGGGATCACCAGGGTCGAGGGGATGCCCGAGAACGAGAGGCCGACTGTGAGCACCTGATCCTCATCGACCTTCAGGTCCCAGAACTGGTGCTGAAGGACGATCGTCATCTCCTCCGGATACTGCGCCAGAAGCCGGGCTGGGATATGCACGCCCGCATAATCCGTCCGGAAGGTCAGGTAGAAATGGTGGTTGCCGGGAAGGCCATGCTCGGAGGCATAGGCGAGAGCGCGCAGAACGACCTGTCGCTGGGCCTCTTCAAGCCAGCCTTCATAGGGCAGGAGGCTTTCCGGAGGGTCGGTGGGGTCTTCTGTCACTGACGCAGTCTCCCATTCCGCCGCTATATCCGGCCTCCGAGTCGCCGGTTTGTCCGGACGAGGCGCCGGGGCGGGCGCGGCATGACGCAAGGCACCACCCGAGGCGACATCGGCCCGCCAGGGGTGGCCTCAACTCTAACAATCATCGTCGCGATGAAATAGGGGGCTTCTGTTGCCCGGTGCCCCCCGAACCGCGCTTGTCACTGCTTACGCAGCGACAGCGAATGCCTCATGATTGTCATTGGCATTTGTAAAATGACCCGATAACGGCGGAATCATGCCGAGCGAAAGATGTACCTTTACCACGCGTGTCGAGCCTGTTTCGCCCCCATGCGCCCCCGGGCCTGAGCCTTGGGGGTTGATGGTGGAGGCGCCGGGTACTGCCCCCGGGTCCACTACGATTATTCCGAGCACCGTTTATCGCCATAGCCGGCAAGCCAGCGGATCGAATATAGGCCGCTGTTCCCGGTAAGAGAAGAGGCACGGCGTGAGCCTGAGCGAAGACCAGACCATCGCGATCCCCCGAGCTCCTGAAAGTGCGTCCAGCACCTTCCGCGCCACCGTCCCGGCGCTGGAACAACGGCTCCACCAGCCGATCCCGCTGCTCGACCATGGCTTCATCCGCGTCATCGACTACATGGGCGATGACGGCGCCATCGTGCAGGCGGCGCGCGTCTCCTACGGACGCGGCACGCGGAAGGTGAGCGAGGACGAGGGGCTCATCCGCTACCTCATGCGCCACCGGCACACGACACCCTTCGAGATGTGCGAGATCAAGTTCCACGTGAAGCTGCCGATCTTCATCGCCCGCCAATGGATCCGGCATCGCATGGCCAGCGTGAACGAATACTCCGCGCGCTATTCGGTGATGGACCGGGAGTTCTACATCCCGAGTCCGGCCAATCTCGCCGCCCAATCGACGAGCAACCGCCAGGGGCGGGACGCGGTTCTGGAGGGCGATGAGGCCGTCGAGGTTCTGCGCCTGCTACGCGCCGACGCCGAGCGGGCGCACGACCACTATGCCTGGATGCTCAACGAAGGAATCGGGGACAGTCCCGCCGACCCCGCGCGGCAGGGGCTCGCCCGCGAACTCGCGCGGATGAACCTGACGCTCAACACCTACACCCAGTGGTACTGGAAGATCGACCTCCATAACCTCTTCCACTTCCTCTCGCTCCGCGCCGACCCGCACGCGCAATACGAAATCCGCGTCTATGCGGACGCGATGATGGAGATCGTCGAAGCCTGGGTCCCAGTTGCCGCCCGCGCCTTCCGCGACTACCGGCTGGGGGCGGCAAGCTTCTCGGCGCCGATGCTCGCCGTGCTCCGCCGAATGCTGGCGGGCGAGACGGTGGCGCAGCCCGAAAGCGGTCTCGCTCCGCGTGAATGGCGCGAGATGATGGCCGTCCTGCAGCCCCCGGCCTGAACGGGCTCGCCAAGCGCCCCGCTGGGCCGGAACGAACCACAATGCCGGTCCGCCGCGGCGTTGACCCGGGCCGGGCTTTCCATCATGGACGCCCTGCACCGTCAGGGAGGTATTCTCGCCCATGAACGACACCACTAACGCCGCGGGTCTTGGCCGCCGCCGCCTGCTTGCCGCGGCTGGCCTTTCCCTGGCGCTGCCCGCCCTGCCCGCCTTCGCGGCCGACGCGCCGGCTGGGCCCGGCACCGAAACGGAAGGCGAGCCCTGGACGCTCGACCGCTACATCCAGGCCATGGCGGCCTCGGGCCGCCCGACGGTTATCTCGCAGTCGGAGTTCGATGCCATCCAGGCGCGCAAGCCCGCAGCGATGGCGCTGATCCGGAGCTATCTGACCAGCCATTTCGGCTCGGCCGACCCGGCGGTCCTGGCGGCGTTCGGGAAGGTGCCGCGCGAGTACTTCCACTACGTCTACCCGGAGCATCTGGCCGCCCCGTCCGAGGCGTACGAGGTCAATCCGAAACCCTGGGCGATCGGCTACGGCTCGGCGTTGTCCGACTATCTCGGGCAGGCCTACATGACGCAGCTCCTGCACGCGAAGCCCGGCATGGTCTCCCTCGAGATCGGCACCGGCAGCGGCTTCCAGAGCTCGCTCCTGTCGCGAATCGTCTCGAAGGCCTATTCCATCGAGATCATCGAGCCGCTGGGCCACGCCGTCTCCCACATCTTCCGCCCGCTCGGCTACGACAACGTCGAGACGCGGGTCGGCGACGGCTACTACGGCTGGCCAGAAGTGAGCGGCGGCTTCGATGTCATCATCGTCACCTGCGCCGCCGAATACGCGCCGCCCGACCTCTTCAAACAGCTCAAGCCTGGCGGCCGGATGATCATTCCCATCGGCCAGCCGTTCAAGCGCGGGCAGGTGCTCTACGTCTATACCAAGGACGAACACGGCAAGATCCATTCGCGCCGCGACGTGGGCGTGTTCTTCATCCCGATGACGGGCGCCATCCAGAAGCACCCCAAGCCAGCCTGACGCCGGGCCGCGCGAGCCCGGGTGGCCTCGACCATCCCGGCGTCTCCGCCTGCTGCAATCATTCCGGCCATCGACCCGGATCGCGTTGTCAGGCAGGGTCTTTCACGAAATCCGCCTGACTGACCGAGAGCCCGTCCCCCGGCTTGCGAGGAAGAGCCCGCCCATGTCGATCCATGCCGCCCTGACGCATCGCACCAGCTACCGCTACGACCGGCCGGTGACGCTTGGCCCCCAGACCATCCGGCTGCGTCCGGCGCCGCATGCCCGCACCCCGATCCTGTCCTATTCGCTCAAGGTCACGCCGGAGCCGCACTTCCTCAACTGGCAGCAGGATCCGCAAGGCAACTTCCAGGCCCGCGTGGTCTTCCCGGAGAAGGTCACGGAGTTCAACGTCACGGTCGATCTCGTGGCCGACATGGCGACGATCAATCCGTTCGACTTCTTTCTGGAGCCCGAGGCCGAGGCATTTCCCTTCACCTACGACCCGATCCTGAACGAGGAACTGGCGCCCTTCCGGAAGGTGACGCCGCCGGGACCGGAGCTTCTGGCCCTGCTCGCCGCCGTTCCGCCCAAGGCCGAGAAGACCGTCGACCTGCTGGTCGAGATCAACCGCATGCTGGCCAGCCGCATCGCCTATATCGTGCGGCTCGAACCCGGCGTGTGGACGCCCGAGGAAACCCTGGGCCAAGCCACCGGCTCCTGCCGCGATTCCGCCTGGGTGCTGGTGAACCTTCTGCGCCACCTGGGCTTCGCCGCGCGCTTCGTCTCCGGCTATCTCATCCAGCTCGTCGCCGACCAGAAGCCGGTCGAGGGTCCCGCCGGTCCCGCCAGCGATTTCACCGACCTGCATGCCTGGGCCGAGGTCTACCTTCCTGGCGCCGGCTGGATCGGCTTCGACGCGACCTCCGGCCTCATGGCGGGCGAAGGCCACATCCCGCTCGCGGCCAGCCCGGATCCGATCTCGGCCGCGCCGATCTCCGGCCTCGTCGAGAAGTGCGAGACGACCTTCGACTTCGCCATGGGCGTGACGCGGATCAGCGAGACACCGCGCACGACCAAGCCCTACGACGACGCGACGTGGCAGGACATCCTGCATGCCGGCGCGCGCGTCGACCGTGCCCTCGCGGCGGGCGACGTGAGGCTCTCCATGGGCGGCGAGCCGACCTTCGTCTCGGCATCGGACATGGAGGCGCCGGAATGGACGACGGAGGCGCTCGGCCCCACCAAGCGCCGCATGGCCGGGCGCCTGCTGCGCCGCCTCGCGCCGCTGTGGTCGCCCGGGGCCGCGCTGCAATACGGCGTCGGCAAGCATTACCCTGGTGAGCAGCTGCCGCGCTGGGCGCTGCATGCCCATTGGCGGCGCGACGGCGAGCCGGTCTGGACCGATCCCGGGCTTCTCGCCTCCGACGAGGACCGCGACACCGCGACAGTCGCCGACGCCGCCCGCTTCGCCGGCATCCTCGCCGAGCGCCTGCAGATCGACCCCGAGTTGGTCATCCCCGCTTATGAGGACATCCACTATTTCCTCTGGCGGGAAAGCCGGCTGCCGGCGAACGTCCTGACCGAGGATGCGAAGCTCCGCGATCCGCTCGAGCGCGCCCGTCTGGCGCGGGTCTTCGGCCAGGGGCTGGGCTCGCCGGTCGGCAGCGTGCTGCCGCTGCGGCGCGTGAGCGACGGCGATGGCCGCCGCTGGCAGAGCGGCCGCTGGTTCTTTCGCGAGGGGCCGATGTTTCTGGTCCCGGGGGACAGTCCCGTCGGGTTCCGCCTGCCGCTGGAGAGCCTGCCCTGGGCCGATCCCGACCACATCCCCTACCAGACCGAGCGCGACCCCTTCTCGACGCGACCCGCTCTGCCATCGCACCCCTCGCAGGATCGGCTGCGCGTCGGCCGGCCTCCTGTCCTGCGCGGGCCAGTGACCCAAGATCAAGGGTCGGACCGCAAGACGCCGAAACCCGGCGAGGCGGAGCCCGAACTCGTCCGCACTGCCATGGCGGTCGAAGCCCGCAACGGCATGATCCATGTCTTCTTCCCGCCGCTGTACGAGGCCGAGGACTGGCTCGACCTCGCCGCCGCCGTGGAGGCGACCGCCGCCGAACTGGGCCGCAAAGTCTTTATCGAAGGCTATCCGCCGCCCTCCGACGAGCGGCTGCTGAGCTTTTCGGTCACGCCCGACCCCGGCGTCATCGAGGTCAATGTCCATCCGGCGACGAACTGGTCGCAGCAGGTCGAGCGCACGCAGCAGCTCTACGAGATCGCGCGCGAGGAAGGTCTGGCGACCGAGAAGTTCATGCTCGACGGCCGGCACATCGGCACCGGCGGCGGCAACCACGTGGTCATGGGCGGCATCGAGGTGCCGGACAGCCCGTTCCTGCGCCGCCCCGACCTGCTCAAGTCGCTGCTCGGCTTCTGGCAGAACCACCCGAGCCTCTCCTACCTCTTCAGCGGCTTGTTCATAGGGCCGTCGTCGCAGCATCCGCGCATCGACGAAGCCCGCCAGGACAGCCTGAACGAACTCGACATCGCCTTCAGCCAGATCAGCCCCTTCCGCGAGACGCCGCCCTGGCTGACCGACCGCCTGTTCCGCAACATCCTCGCGGACATGACCGGCAACACCCACCGGACCGAGTTCTCGATCGACAAGATGTATGCGCCGGAGGCGATCGGCGGGCGGCGCGGCCTCGTCGAGTTTCGCGCCTTCGAGATGCCGCCGCATCCGCAGATGGCGCTCGCCCAGATGCTGCTGATGCGGAGCGCCCTCGCGGCCTTCTGGCAGAAGCCCTATGAGCGCCGCATCGTCCGCTGGGGCGCGCGGCTGCATGACGAGTTCATGCTGCGCCACTATGTCGAACAGGACCTCCGGGACGCCCTCGCCGATCTCGGGGAGTTCGGATTCCCTGTTGCGGCCGAATGGTTCGCCCCGCATCTCGAATTCCGCTTCCCCGCCATCGGCACCGTCGCCGCGCACGGCGCGCAGCTCGAACTGAGCCACGCGCTCGAACCGTGGCATGTGCTGGGCGAGGATCCGGCGGCAGGGGGCACGGTCCGCTACGTCGATAGCTCAACCGAGCGGCTGCAGGCCAAGGTCCGGGGCTGGGTCGCGGAGCGGTTCATCCTCGCCTGCAACGGGGTCGCCGTGCCTCTGCAGCCGACCGATACGCTGGGGGACTATGTCGGCGGCATCCGCTACAAGGCCTGGAACCCGCCGAGCGCGCTGCACCCGACGATCCGCGCCCAGTCGCCGCTCGTCTTCGACATCTACGACCGCTGGAGCGGCCGCTCGCTTGGCGGCATCACCCACCACGTCTCCCATCCCGGCGGCCTCAGCTACGACCGCTTCCCGGTCAACGCCAACGAGGCGGAGGCCCGCCGCCGGTCCCGCTTCTCGGTCAACCAGCATTCGGCGGGCCCGATGCCGGAGCCACGCGGCGCGGCGGGCCCCGAGCATCCGCGCAGTCTCGATTTGCGCCGCTATAGCTGATCGCATCATGATGCCGATCCGATCGTGACTGGAGCGTTATGAATCTGCTGGCGAGCGAGGGCGTCGATGAGATGGTGGATGGCGCGCGCCACATCCGCCCGCATTGGCGCGGCGTGCTGGGCGGCCTCTCGATGCTCTCGGACAGTCTGGCCGCGCGGCAGCGGCGGCTCGATCAGGCCTTCGACGACGAGGGTGTCCGCAGCATCCTGCCCGGCACCCATATCGACGACGAGGCCGACGGGGTTTGGCGATGCGATCCCATCCCGCTGCCCATCTCGGCGATGGAGTTCGCCGAACTCGAAGCCGGGCTCGCCCAGCGCGCGACGCTCATGGGCGCCCTGCTCGACGACCTCTACGGACGGCAGGACGTGCTGGCCCGGGGTCTGCTGCCGCCCGCCCTGGTATTCAACAATCCGGGCTTCCTCCGCGCCTGCCACCTCTCGTCGCCGACCTTCCATCCCCGGCTGAACTTCTACGCCGCCGATCTCATCCGCACCGGCGACGGGCGCTGGCATGTGCTGAGCGACCGCACATCGGGTGCCGCGGGCGCGGGCCTCGCGCGCGAAAACCGGCGCATCCTCGCCCGCGTCCTGCCCGAGATGTTCCGCGCGGTGCAGATACGGCCGCTCAGGCCGTTCTTCGACCTGTGGCAGGATTCGCTGACGCAGGCCGCACCGCTCGACCGGCCGCATCCGACGGTCGCGCTGCTGACGCCCGGCCCCGGCAGCCCGCAATGGCTCGAGCACATGTTCCTGTCGCGCGAACTCTCCTGCCATCTGGTGGAGGGCGGCGACCTCACCGTTCGCGGCGGCGTCGTCTATCTCAAGATGCTCACCGGCCTGCACCGTATCGACGTGATCCTCCGCCGGCTGGAAGGCCGGATGATCGACCCGCTGGAACTCAGCTCCGGCAGCCTGCTCGGCGTCCCCGGCCTCATGGACGCGATCCGCGCGGGCACGGTCCGCGTCGTCAACGACCCCGGCTCCGGCCTCGCCGAAGCGCCCGCGCTCGCGGCCTTCCTGCCCGCGCTCTGCGACGAGCTTCTGGGCGAGCGGCTGCGCCTGCCGAGCGTCGAGACGGTCTGGCTGGGCGACCCGGAGGCGCGCGCGCGCGTCCTTGGCGACACCGCCCGCTGGCTGATCCGGTCGGCGACCGACGGCCTGGGGCAGCCGAAGCCGGTCAGCGACCTCGACCCTGACGCCCGCGCCCGGCTGCTGGAGGATATCGCCAGACGGCCCGTGGACTACGCTGCGATGGCGGCGGTCTCGCCCTCGCTCGCGCCCTGTGCCAAGGGCGCGGAACTCGTGCCGCAGGCAATCGTGCTGCGCATGTTCCTGGTGCGCAACGCGGGCGTCTGGCAGGCGATGCCGGGCGGCCTCGCGCGGCATCTCGAGCCCGGGCAGCTCACCGGACAGCTCCCGGCGCGCGGGATCTCCAAGGACGTCTGGGTGCTGGCGGAAGGCAGCGAGCACATCGTCGGCCCCGCCCCACAGCCGCAGACGAGGCTGCCGATCCGCCGTACCTTCGGCGAATTGCCGAGCCGCACCGCCGACAACATGTTCTGGCTCGGCCGCTACATCGAACGGCTGGAATCCGCCGCACGCCTGACCCGCGCCATCATCCTGCGCCTCGGCCGCAACATCCCGATGCCGCGCGAGCACATGGAACTGCAGCTGCTGGAAGCCTGCCTCGCCGCCTCCCACCTCAACGCCCCCGAAAGGCAGGAGGCGGGCGCGCCGCTGGCCGTCGCGATCGCCGCCTCCATCCGCGAGGGCGGCACCATCGCGCGGCTGCTGGGGCATGTCGGACGGCTCACCGAGCTGGTCCGCGACCGGCTGACCGGCGAGATGTATGCATCCTTCACCCACATGCTGCGCGCGGCTGCGGACGAGGCGACAAACAGCGGCGGCAATCTGGACGCGCTCGCCCACACCATGGCGAGCATCCAGCGCTTCTCGACGGTCGTCGCGGGTCTCGCCGCCGAGAACATGGTGCGCGGCGGCAGCTGGCTGTTTCTCGACATGGGCCGCAGGGTCGAGCGTGCGGCGCTCACCTGCGACCACCTCGGCGTCGTGCTGGACCAGCCGGAGGCGCGGTGGGAACTCGGGCTTCGCCTCGCGCTCGAAATCTGCGATTCGGCCATCACCTACCGCAGCCGCTATTTCACCACGCTGCAGCCGGGACCCGTGCTCGACCTCGTCATCGCCGACGACAGCAATCCCCGCGCCGTCGCGTTCCAGCTCACCACGCTCGGCGGGCTCCTCGGCCATATCGGCGACGGCGGAGATGACCGGCTGAAGCTGCAGGCCGAGTCGCTGCTGCGCATGGCACAGGCGATCGTGAGCGATCTGCTCGCGGAGGAAGAGCACGCCGAGTCGCTGCAGGCGGTGCCGCCCCGGCTTGCGGCGCTGGCGGAAGGTGTGCGCGCTCTGTCCGACCTGCTGTTCCGGCGCTACTTCGCCCTGCTTCCGATGCCCCGCGCGGTCGGCGTGGAACAGGAAGACGAAACACCTGGGCTCGGTCAGGGCGTGGGGCGCCAGCCCGCGCTCCGCGGCGCGGCCTGAAGCGGTCCGTCACCATGCGCTTCAAGCTCCGCCACATCACCTCCTACGCCTATTCCGATCAGGTCGACCTCGCGAGCCACATGCTGCATCTCACGCCCCGTCCGCTGCCCTGGCAGAGCGTGCGCGGCGTGCGCATCCACTGCGATCCGGCTCCTGCCCGCACCAGCCACGCGATCGACCATTTCGGCAATTCGGTGAACTGGCTGTTCATCGACCGGCCGCACGAGCATCTGCGCGTGACCGCCGAATCGGAGGTCGAGGTCGCTTTCCCGCCGGCGCCCGCGCCCGAGGAGACGCAGCCCTGGGAACGCGTGGTCGAGCAGGCGCGCGTCGCCGGGCCCGACGCATGGCAGGCGGCCGAGTTCACCTTCGCGGGCCCGATGGTTCCAAACGACCAGGGCGCCGGCCCCTATGTCGCGGAGTCCTTTCCGCCGGGACGGCCGATCCTCGCCGCCTTGCTCGACGTGAACGCCCGCATCAAGCGCGATTTCGCCTTCCGCCCCCTCAGCACGACGATCACCACCTCGGTCGCGCGCGTGATGGCGCAGAAGGCCGGCGTCTGCCAAGATTTCGCCCATCTGATGATCGCGGGCCTGCGCAGCCTCGGCCTGCCGGCGCGCTACACCTCCGGCTATATCCGCACCTACCCGGCACCCGGCCGCCCCCGCCGCGTCGGCGCGGACGTGTCCCACGCCTGGGTGGGGGCCTGGCTCGGCGAAGCTCATGGCTGGGTCGATCTCGATCCCACCAACAACCTCCTCGTCCGGGAGGAGCATGTGGTACTCGGCTGGGGCCGGGAGTTCGGCGATGTCTCGCCGCTCCGCGGCATCATCCTCGGCGGCGGTGACCACACCCCCTCCGTTTCGGTCGATCTGGAGCCGCTCGGCGAGTGACCGCGACATTTCGTGCAGCCCGTGCCCGACCCAGGCAGAAGGTGAGGCTGGCGCGAGGCCGCGCGGCGCGTCATTCTGGCGCATGACTTCCGAACGACCCGCGTCATGCGTCGACGTCCAGGATTGCGGACAGGACCGGCTGGTCTACCGCGTCACGCTTCCGCCCGAGGCCATGCCGCCGGTGCCGATCCGCGCGCTGGAGCAGGCCTGGGACGCCGCGCACGAAGCCGCCGCCTCCTCCGCAGCCGCGCACCGTCGCTTCAGCTTTCTCGGCACCGACGGACGGATCGCCGATTTCGATCTCGACGACCGCGACGCCCGGCACTGGGCCGGCGCCGTGGACCGGGTCGCAGGACTGGCGACGCTCGGCGGCATATCGCTCTGCCTGCGGCTGCTGGCTTTGGTCGATCTGATGGCGACCTCGCCCTGGGCCTTCGGCTTCATGACACCGAAGCGGGATGGCGCGCGGCTGGATCGCGCTCTGTTCCGCGCGGCCGCCCGTGCCGAACTGACGGAGGAGGCCCGCTTCGACGAAGCCTCCCTCCGCCGCAACTTGCCAGAGCGGCTGTCTTCCACGGCCTTTCAGCAGCCTTTTACCGGAGTCTCCGCATGACCAGCCCGTCCTCGCCGGCCAGATCGCTCATTCCCGGCTGGGCGGTGCTCGCTCTGCCGCTCGCGCTGCTGGCCGCCTGCGCCGAAGCGCCCCAGCAGACGCGAAGCGAACAGGCGCAGTATGAAGCCTGTCACCGCCAGGCCGACCAGATCGTCGAACGAGCCAACGTCAACCTCCTGAACCAGCAGGATCCGATCAGCTCGCCCTACGCTGCCGCGTCGATCCTGCCGAGTTCGACCACCAACCTGTCCATCGAGCACCAGCGCGAGCAGGTGATGAACGACTGCCTGCACCACCTCGACTCGAGCGCGCCTAATGTGGGCGACGTGACGGCAACCCCGTCCGCGGCCAGGGTCCAAGCGCCGATCACCGCGCCGCCGTCCAATCTCGCCGGGCCGACGGGCAACGACCTGACCAAGCCGCCGATCCTGCCACCGCCGCAATAATGGCCAACGGCCGGAGCTATTGCGCGGGCGGCAGCGCCTGGCTCTGGATCGGCGCGTTGAGCGGCATCGGGGAAGCGCCCGGCGAAGGCTCCGCCGGCGCCGTCCGCGACTGGGGCGCGCCATAGGCGGCGGCGCTCTGCAGCGGCTGCGGCGGTGGCAGCCCTCCGTCGGCCGTTGTCTGCTGAGCCGGACCGCCACCGCCCGGGGGCACGGCGACCCCAGGAGGATGCGACCAGATCGGCTCGCCCAGGTTGACCGCGCTCGGCGAAGTATTGGTCGCGGTCAGCGCCCCTGCCCCCGCGCCCACCGCCGCGCCGACGACGACGCCGATCGGGCCGCCGATGAGGCCGATGACGGCACCGGTCCCGGCGCCCGTCGCCATGCCGCCGGAGGTGCGGCCCGGCTCACTGCTGCCGCAGCCGGAAAGACCAATGGCCAGAACGAAAAAGATGGGTAAGTGTCGGCGCATCGTCATCTCCCGACGGTTGACGCTGTCCTCCCATGGGTGATTCGCAACCCGTTGTCCAGGAGAGCCGTCGGCCAGACGAGTTGTTTTGCCGAAGAGCAGCGGGGGTGCCGCATCCTGGCTACATCGACCGCCGTAACGAGGGCGGCCCATTTATCGACCGGAGGATCGCATGGCTCAGTTCGAATTGAAGGCGCTGCCGCAGCGCCCTGCCTGGCTGCAGGAATTCCAGGCCTTCATCATGCGCGGCAACGTCATCGACCTTGCGGTCGGCATCATCATCGGCGCGGCCTTCACGACGATCGTCAGCAGCCTGGTGAAGGACATCCTGACCCCGATCCTCGGCCTCGTCGCGGGCGGCATAGACTTCAGCAACATCTTCATCACGCTGAAGGGCCAGCACGAGCCGACGCTGGCAGCCGCTCAGAAGGCCGGCGCCGTTACGCTCAACGTCGGCGTCTTCCTCAATGCCGTGATCAACTTCCTGATCGTCAGCTTCGCGATCTTCTGGCTCGTGAAGTTCATCTCGCGCCTCTACCGCAAGCCTGAAGTGGCGCCGACCGACGTGGCGCCTTCGGCCACGGAGGTGCTGCTCGCCGAGATCAGGGATCTGCTGGCCGAGAGCCGTCCGCCACTGCCGGAACCGGCCGACGCGGCGACGCCGCTGTCAGGTCCCAGCCCGGTACCCGGGCCGGGCTGACGGCTGATGGACGGCGGCTGGCGGCTGGCGGCTGATGGACGCCTACTGGCCGGACGCGCCGAAACCGACGAAGCCTGCAGAGGGAACCGGCGACCCAGTCGTCGCGTATGCGTCAGGGCTCGCCGGCGCCTGGGCGGCATCGGCAGACGACCCGACGCTCGCGTACTGGCGGCGGTGATGCCCAGCGCCCGATGCCCCAGCGGACGCCGGAGCAGACCCCGGGGCCGGACCGCTGAAGAAGGACACAGGTACCGCGGCGGACTTCACGTCCTTGCTGCTCAGCCCCAGCGTGTTGGGCGGCGGCATGTTCATGGGGCCCTGCGCATCGGTGATCTGGCTGCCACTCGCATGCAGCAGGGTGACCAGCAGAAAGGTGATGCTGTTGCGGCCCAGCGCCACCGAAGCGTCGATGGGCGTCTGCCCCACAGCATTCGTGGCGTTCAGTTCGGCGCCGCGGGCGATCGCGTCGCGCGCCGCGGTCACGTCGCCGCGGTCGATGGCGTCGAAAAGCTCGTCATTGGGCGACATGAGATCGGCGCTGATCGATCCCTTGTTGATGACCGCACTGGGGCGCGCGCCCGGCAGGCCGGGAGCCGAGGGCTGCGGCGCGCCGATGCCGCTGCCGCCCTTCACCACCGGACCGACCGAGGTCGGGCTGGGCAGCGCCTGCTGGGCATCCGCCCTGGCAGCTGGCCAAGCAAAGGCCGCCATCACGCCAGCGACCAGCACGGGCGCGACCCGCGTCACCATCTTCCGATCATTCATGTCTCAGTGCTCCGTCCATGGCCGGCGCGCGGCCGTCTCGCCCGACGTTTCTTCGCATTTTCGTCGTCGCTGCCGGGCGCCGTTCATCCGATACCGGCGTTCAACCACCAGAACCCGATATTAAGATACCCTGCATAGCAGAGCCAGACCAAGGACGGCAGCAATAAAGCGCCGGCCATCCGGTCGCGCCGGCAGAAGGCGACCAAGGTTGCCGCCGAAACACCCAGTAAAGCCGTCATGACGAGCAGCGCGGCGGCAGGAGCCCGAAGGCCGAAGAACGTTGGGGCCCAGGCGGCGATCAGCGCGATCTGCCAACCCCAGAGCCGAAGGGCGGGCCGCACGCTCGGCCGCCAGGGGTCGATCCGCCGCCAGAGGAACCAGGCGGCGACACCAAGCAGCACGTCGGTCGCGGCCCAGATCGCGGCAAAGCTGCGCGTCGGCATTGTGAGCGGGGGCCGGCGGAGCGAGAGATACCAGTGCGCGATGCCGTTGCCCGCCGCGCTGAGAGCCGCGAACTGCACAAGCAGGCTGAGGCCGACGAAGCCGATCAGCGCGAAGGCCTGCGCGCCGCGGTCATGACCGCCACCGTGATCGCGAAGGTCCTGGAAGACACGCCCCCTTTCCAAACGCGCCACAACGGCGCGGATGGAGACTAGAACGCGATGGCCGTCAATTGAAGCCGCTTGGGACGGGTTGATGCTGCTCCGCTTCGGCGGCACCCATCACGCTTCGACGCTGGGGCATCGAAAGCGCGGAAATCGCTCAGGATTAGCGGATGGCGCGATCGGGGGCGCTGGCCGCGATTGCCGGACCGTCGAGGGACGGGGCGTCCGCGAACTGGATCGTCTGGCGGAACATCGGCTGCCTGTCCTCTGCCCGCTCGCGCGCCGTGCGGAGATCGGAGGGCGCTGGACCGTCGAGGATCTGCGGCGCAGGGGGAGCCGCCTCTGCCATGAGCGTCGTCGGGACATCGTGGCCGTAGATGAAGCCGTGGGTCGGATAGACGGAGCCGTAATTCGACGAGTGGCCGAGGGCCACGCGAACCGCCGTCCAGTCGTTGTCCGGCGAGACGTCGATCACGGCGATGTTGGAGGAAATCCCGCCGCGGTAGAAGCCCGGTCCGGCCCAGTTCGCCTGGGTCACGAGAATCTCGCGCCGGTTGACGACCTCGGTGACGACGGCGACGTGGCCCAGGCGCATGCGCCGGTTACTCGTGAAGCTCAAGACGCTGCCGGGGGCCGGTATCTGCCCGCGTTCGTAGCGGCCGGCAGCCTCGCCCCACCAGAGATAGGCGTCGCCGGTCAGGTCGATCCCCGAGACGCGGCGGGCGTAGGGCACGCACTCCATCCGGCCGCCGTGGTACACGCCGTCGCCGTAGAGGGCAGCGGCTTCCGGCCCGGCATTGCGCTGGCGCCAAATCGCGTGGACGTAGGTGTGGCCGTGGCGACGAACCGTGTAAGTCACGCGCTCCATATCCGCATGGTCGACGCGCCCGGAGGTTAAGGCTAGGCGGGCGCCGTGATGCCGGGCGCCTCGCGCGGCAACGCGCTCATGCCGCGAAGCCGAGGCAAGTCGATGCGATTCGTGCCGGTGCGCGGCGCTCGCATGGAGGTTATGATCAATTCTCCGAGAGTGGGCTTCGGCCGAAACCGCCGTCAACGATGACCCGGCAACCAAGAATGATGCAAATACAAAAGCTTTCCGGGCAAAGTTCTGCAGCGGCATCCGTATCATCCCAGCCAGGAGTTCAGCAGTTCGTGACAGCCGGGGTAACGGAGGCCTGTGCCCAAGACAACCATCTAACGACGAAAATGCATGTCAACCCCGCTTTTTGTCGAATTCCGCTACAGAACGTGAGCCGTTTTTAGGATTGAAATCCTAGAATTGGACATCGGACACCATTGCGGCAGGCCCCGGAACCAGCCGCATGGCGGGCAAGCGCACCGATACAAGGCGTGGCGCGCGGCCGGGCGGCAGACGGCTTGGAGCGCCGGCGGCGGCCCGCCACCGCCGGCGACGCGTCACTTGCAGGCGGTGATCATGATCTCCACGAGATGCTTCTCATCGGCCATGTTGGCCTCCACGCAGGCGCGGGCGGGCGACATCCCTTCCGGCAGCCAGGCCGACCAGACCTCGTTCATCGCCGGGCGGTCCGTGATGTGCTTCACCCAGATCTGGGCCTGCAGCAGGCGGGTCTTGTCCGTGCCATGCTGCTCCAGAAGGTCGTCGATCTGCGCCAGCACTTCCTCGGTCTGGCCGGTGATATCCTTGGTCAGATCCTGAGCCGTGCAGCCCTGGAGATAGACGAAGCCATGATATTCGACGGCCTGCGCCAGGACAGGGCCGGGGTTGGTGCGGATGATCTTGCTCATGGGAAGGTCCTTGAGAGTGAGAACGGAAGGCGCCAGCGAACAGGCGGCCGAGGCGCTCTATAGCATCCGCCGCGCGTTGGCGCCCCCACGCCCGGAACGCAGGCGGTCACACCGGCACAGGCACGAAGAGGCGGCTCGGCGAGACGAGCTCCTCCTGCGCCGCGATGAGCGCGATCTCCCGCTCGCCGCGCTCCGCCGTCCGGCGGAGGATGCCGAAGATCGCGGAGCCCGCGGCGCCGAGGGCCTCCGGTGCCGACCCGCTACGCAGGCAATGGACGAGGAAGATCGCCGCGACGGCATCGCCCGCGCCATTCACCGCGAGCGGCAGCAGCGGCATCCGCAACAGGTGGAAGCGGTCATCCTCGGCTGCGAGCATGTCGATGTGGTCGGCGGGCGTCGCATCGGTGCGCAGGCTGGTCACCAGCACGCGGCGCGGTCCGCGCGCCTGGATCGCGGCCACCGCGATTTTCACATCGTCGAGGGAGCCGCAGGGGTTGCCGGTCAGGTAGCGCAGCTCGAAAAGGTTGGGCGTGAGGATGTCGGCTGCCGGCAGGACGCGGTCCCGCATCATCTCAGCGACACCCGGCCGGACATAGATTCCGGTATCCTCGTCGCCGATGACCGGATCGGCGCAGTAGAGCGCGGCGGGATTGGCGGCCAGCACCCGCGCGCGGGCATCGAGCACGGCCTCGGCCACCTCCGGATCGCCGACATAGCCCGAGAGCAGCGCGTCGCAGCGCGGCAGGACGCCCCGCGCCTCCATGCCGTCGATGAGGTCGCGGATATGGGCGGGCGGCAGGACCATGCCACGCCACGCGCCGTACCCGGTGTGGTTCGAGAACTGGACGGTATTGACGGCCCAGACCTCGGCGCCCAGGCGCTGCATCGGGAAGACCGCCGCGGCATTGCCGACGTGGCCGTAGGACACCCAGGATTGCATCGAGAGAATGTTCATGAGGCCTCCTAGCATGTGGGCATGGCTGCGTGTCATGCGCCTGCGCCTCGCCAAGGCGGGGCGGGAGTGGCAAGGACTGCCGGGCCGCCCATATCCCTTCAGGCTCGCCGGAACGTGGCGAGGCAGAGACCGCCCGGACGGCGAGCGCGCCCAGCACAACCGGACGACATACCTGACCGAGGAATACTCATGGCGCCCACGCCCCTTCTGTTCCAGCCGATCTCCTTCCGCTCCGTTACCGCCCGCAACCGGCTGGCTGTCGCACCGATGTGCCAGTATTCGGCGAAGCATGGCGTGCCCTGGGACTGGCACCTGCAGCATCTCGGCGCCCGCGCCATGGGCGGCGCCGGCATCGTCTTCACCGAAGCGAGCGCCGTCACCCCAGTCGGCCGCATCACGCCGGGCGACCTCGGGCTCTATAACGACGAGCAGCAGGCGGGGTATGCGCGGCTGGCGAGCATCATCACGCTCGGCGGCGCGGTTCCCGGCATCCAGATCGCTCATGCGGGCCGCAAGGCGAGTTGCACCCCGCCTTGGGAGGGCGACCGGTTCATCCCGCCGGAAGATGGTGGCTGGCGCAGCGTCGCGCCCAGCGCCATCGCCTTTCCCAACAAGGACCCGGAGCCGCACGCGCTGACGACCGGCGAGATCGCCGAGCTGATCGAAGCCTTCGCGGCCACCGCGCGGCGGGCGCTGGCGGCGGGCTTCAAGATCGCCGAGATCCATGGCGCGCACGGCTACCTGATCCACTCCTTCCTTTCGCCGATCTCCAACACCCGCAATGACGGCTATGGCGGCGATCTGGCGGGGCGCGCGCGCTTCCTCATGGAGGTGCTGGACGCCGTCCGCGCCGTCTGGCCGCACGAACTGCCGTTGTTCGTGCGGCTTTCCTGCTCGGACTTCATGCCCGGGGGACTGACGCCGGAGGGCGACATCCTAGCGGTCGCCCGCATGCTGGCGAAGCGCGGCGATGTCGATCTCATCGACTGCTCGGCGGGGGGCATTTCCGCGGACCAGCACATTCCATCGCTGCATCCGGGATATCAGGTGCCCTTCGCCGATCTGCTGCGGCGCGAGGCGGGCATCGCGACCGGCGCCGTCGGTCTGATCGACCAGCCGACTCTCGCGGCTGAGATCGTCGCCAATGGCCGGGCCGACATCGTGCTGCTGGCTCGCGCGGTGCTGGCCGATCCGGGATGGCCGCTGAGGGCGGCACGGCGGCTGGGCGTGACGCCGGAGCTGCCCAACCCCTACGGACGCGCCATCCTGCACGAGTAACCGCCCCCGGTGACATTTCGTTGTTGATGTGCAATAAATTCTAGACCGGGGCGCCGCTCTGCTCACAATGAGGATCATGCCGATGACCGTGTTAAGTCCCGTCTCCCCGCGCCTCGCGCTGATGCTCGGCCTGACGACGGCCTTGGGGCTCGCGGGTATGAGCGGGGGCGCCCTGGCCCAGACCGCGACCCCGACCGCGCCCGCGGCCACTACGGTGCCGCCAGCGGCCACGCCCACGATCCCGTCCGCCGCCAGCACCACGACGCCGCCGGAAGTGCCGGCCTCCGGAACGACAGCCCCGGGAACGACAGCCCCGGGGACGGCGGCCCCAAAGCACGCCTATTCCCGCAAGGGTCATGGCATGGCGGGCTACCTCGCCAGCCTGCATGAGCAGCTGAAGATCACCCCTGCAGAGGAGCCGCTCTGGACCACCTTCGCCAACACGATGCAGGAGAACGCGCGCGCGCTGGGCGAAGCCTACCGCCAGCGCCGGTCGCAACTCCCCTCGATGAACGCGGTCGCCGACATGACCTCGTTCATCAACCTGGAGCAGTTGCGGCTGGACGGGCTGAAGAAAAGTTCGACGGCCTTCACCGCGCTCTATGAGACCATGCCGTCCGACCAGCAGAAGCTCGCTGACAAGCTGTTCCTGAGCGACATGCCGGGCGGCCCGCACCCGCGGAAAAACAAAGCCGCCAAGCCCTGAGGCGCGTTCCGGGGTGGCGCAAAGGGCGCGGGGCTGCCCAGCTGTTGCGCCTGGGGGCTGGCCCGTCTATAGGGCCCGCTTTCCGCGCTTCCGGTCGCATCGGCGGCGCCGACAGGAACGGAACCCATGAAGGCCAACATTCACCCCGACTACCACGAGATCAACATCGTCATGACCGACGGGACCGAGTTCAAAACTCGTTCCTGCATGGGAAAGGCCGGTGATACCCTGCGCCTCGATATCGATCCGAAGTCGCACCCGGCCTGGACGGGCCAGCAGCGTATCATCGACACGGGCGGCCAGATCGCGAAGTTCAACAAGAAGTTCGCCAGCATCGGCGTCCGGAAAGGCTAATCGGCCTTACGAAATTTTCACCTGCTGCCAAAAGGCCGCTTCTTGAAACGAGAGGCGGCCTTTTCCATATTGGTTTCGTCGAGGCGCCCATTGGGGCCTCGGCAGAGACTGACAGGACCGGCCCGTCTGGGCGGTTCAGACCGATGACCTTGCTTTCACAGGAGGTTTTTATGATTCGCGACTTTACACCCCTTTTCCGTACTGCTGTCGGCTTCGATCGCCTCGCCCAGGTCGTGGACGGGTTGCAAGAGGCGGCTGCGAGCACCTTCCCGCCCTATAATATCGAGAAGACCGGCGACGATACGTATCGCGTGACCGTCGCTGCTGCTGGGTTCGGTCCCGATGACCTCGACGTGACTGTGCGTGACAACACGCTGGTCGTCTCCGGGCGGATTAGGCAGCCGAGCAGCGAGAAAGTGGCGACACTCTATCGCGGCATCGCAGGACGCTCCTTCGAGCGGCGTTTCGCTCTCGCCGACCACATCGTCGTCGAGAACGCGAGTCTCGATAACGGGCTTCTGCATGTCGGCCTCAAGCGCGTCGTTCCCGAGGCGCTAAAGCCCCGGAAGATCGCCATCGAGGTCGGCCATGACACGCAGAAGGTGATCACGTCCGAAGCGGAGCCTACGGCTCAAGCCGCCTGAACCGCTGCCGTAGCCGCAAACAAACTGCATGACTAAGGAAGGGGCCGGGCGACCGGCCCTTTCTGCTGTATGCGTGCTCCAAGGCGGGCAGCCTCACTGCTGCGGGGCGGGCAGCCTCACGTGAGGTTGACCGTCAGCGGCAATCTCGTGTCCTGTCTCCCGCCGCCTTGCCCATCGACCCCGCTGCGCCGGGGGCGTTAAGGATGGGCCAAGAACTCAACGGGAGGATCACAAGCTGCCGCCGACACCGCGCTCGCTCCGCAGTCGATGTATGGTCTATGCGGTGCGGGCGACGAGCACGGTTGTGGTGCTGAGTCTCGCGACGCCCACCCGCGCCTCCGACCCGCAGCCCTACACAGTCACCTTCGTCAAGACCGGCGACAAGTCGATCGACAAGGTGGCGAAAGCCACATCCAATCTTGAAACGCTGCGGCTGAAGGCGCCGGCTGGTCCCTTCGCCCTCGTGCTCCGTGCGCGCGCCGACGAGAGCCGGCTCCAGACCGTGCTCGACAGTTCCGGCTACTATGACGGCAAGGTCTCCATCACCATCGATGGTGAGCCGGTGGCCGATCCGACCCTGCCGCGGCGCATCGCCGCCTACTCCGCGCCCGCACCCATCCCCGTCGTCGTCACGATGAAGCTCGGCCCGCTGTTCCACCTCGGGCATGTCGCGATCAAGGGCTCGGTGCCGGAAGCGGCGCGCGCCGCCTTCAACCTCCATAGCGGCGAGCCGGCGAAAGCCGACGCGGTGCTCGCGGCCGGCGCGCGACTGCAGACCGCCATGCTCGACCGTGGCTATCCCTTCGCGAAGGTCTCGGTGCCCACGGCGTTCGAGAACCCCGCCGCGCATACGATCGACGTGACCTTCGACGCCAAGCCCGGGCCGCGCGTCGATATCGGCGCCATCACCATCGCCGGCCTGCACAACGTGCACGAGCGTTTCGTTCGCCGCGAACTCACCCTCAAGCCCGGCGAGCAGTTCAACCCGAACACCATCCGGAAGGCGCGCGAGAATCTCGCCAGTCTCGGCGTTTTCTCTTCGGTCCAGGCGATCCCGGCGAGCCAGCTCTCGCCCGACGGCCGGCTGCCGATCACCTTCCGCGTCAACGAGGCGCCGCCACGCACGGTCAGCCTGACCGCGGGCTACGCCACCGACACCGGCGGGCTGCTCGGGGCCACCTGGACGCATCACAACCTGTTCGGCAACGCCGAGGCGCTCACTCTCAATGCGACGGCGACCGGGCTCGGCGGGTCACGCTCCACCGGCCTCGGCTACAATATCGGCGCCACCTACACGATCCCGGCCTTCCTGCAGCGCAACCAGAGCCTGAGCTACCACATCGCCGCGCTGAAACAGGACTTCACCGCCTACAAACAGACGGCGCTGCAGGCGAGCAGCACGCTGACCCGCAAGATCGGCAAGCATTGGAGCGTGAACATCGGTCTCGCCGGCACCATCGAGCAGGACGAGCAAGAAGGCATCACCCGCGATTACGACCTGGTTCAGCTGCCGATCGGCATCAAGTACGACAGCACCAACTCGCTATTCGATCCGACGCGCGGCATCCGGGCTCAGGCGACGGTGACGCCGACCGAATCCTTCCTATCGCCGAGCGCCACCTTCACTATCCTGCAGCTTTCGGGGTCGACCTACATCGACCTCACCGGCCGAGGCCGCAGCATCCTGGCGCTCAGGGCGCTGATCGGCTCGGTCCAGGGTGCAAGCACCTTCCAGCTGCCGCCCGAGCAGCGTTTCTACGCCGGCGGCACCGGAACCATCCGCGGCTATGCCTATCAGTCGGTCGGCCCGCAGTTTCCCGACGGCAACCCCGAGGGCGGCACCTCGATCGATACCGGGACGGTCGAGTTCCGCCAGCGCATCGGCGGAAGCTTCGGCGCCGTGGCCTTCTCGGATTTCGGGCAGGTCGGCAGCACCTCCGCGCCGTTCCAGGGCTCTGTGAAGGTGGGCGTCGGCGCCGGCGTCCGCTACTACACCCCGATCGGTCCGATCCGGCTCGATTTCGCGATCCCGGTCGTGCGGCAGCCGAATAGCGGCAACTTCCAGATCTATATCGGCATCGGCCAGGCTTTCTGATGGCTGTTCTGCGTAAGGTCGCCAAATGGCTCGGCATCGCCATCGGCGTTATCCTGCTGCTGGTCATCCTGCTGGTCGGCGGGGTGATCGCCGCCATCAACACCTCCGCGGGGCAGCGCGAGATCGTCTCGCTCGTGAATGCCCATAGCGGCGGAGCCATCCGGATCGAGGGCCTTTCGGGCACCGTGCCCACCGACCTCCATCTGAAGCGCGTGGCGCTCCTGGAGCAGGGCGCGCCGTGGCTTGTGCTGGCCGGGCTCAACCTGCGGCTGGAGGTGCTGCCGCTGCTGCATCGCAGCCTCGTCATCAACAGCCTGCACGCCGACACCGTCACGGTGTCGAAGCTGCCGCCATCCTCTCCGACAGCGAAGACCAAGCCGTCGCAGGGCCCGATAACGGCGTCTATCCCGTCGCTGCCGGTGAAGGTCTATCTCAACTCGCTGACCGTCGGCCGGCTGGCGGTCGCCCAGGCCGTGACGGGTACGGCGCCCATCGACCTCAGCCTCGCCGGACAGGCTCGGGTCACCGGCGCAAACGAGGGACAGCTTCGGCTGGCGCTCGCCGATCTCGACGGCACCGGTCACTACACGGCGAAGGCCGCGCTCCACGGCGACACGCTTTCCGCCCATGTCGCCCTCGATGAGCCGGCGCATGGCATGCTGGCTAAGGTCGCGGGCCTGCCCGATCTCGGGCCGCTGCATGTGGCGCTTGCGCTGCAGGGGCCGCAGGAAAACGCCGCGCTCGACCTCGCGGTCGCCGCCGGCGCGCTGACGGCGGGCGCCCACGGCACGATCGACATTCCGGGGGAGGCCGCCGATCTCGCCATCAAGGCGCATGCCCCGGCGATGCAGCCGGCACCGGGCATCGGCTGGCAGAACGTCGATGTGGCGTTGCATACGGCTGGTCCCTTCTCCAAGCCGACGGCGAATGGGCATGTCATTCTCACCGGCCTCTCGGCGAAGGGCGTGGCGCTCCGCCAGCTGACCGCCGATATCCAGGGCAGCATGGGCGCCGTCTCGCTGCATGCGAGCCTCGCGGGACTCGCGGCCCCAGGCTTGCCGCCCGGGCTGCTCGGCGACACGCCCATCGATGTCACGGCCGACATCGGATTGCAGGCGCCCGACCGCCCGCTCCACCTGACGGTGACGCACCCGCTGCTGACGCTGCATGTCAATGCAACGACCAAACCCGATGTGGTCGCGGATGTGTCGCTCGACCTGCCGAAACTGGCGCCGCTCGCCGCGATCGCGCATCAGAACCTTGCCGGCAGCGCCCATATCACTGGCCATGCGACCCGGACGGCCGACGGCAAGTCGACCGCCGCGCAACTGGCGGCCGACATCCACCTCACCCAGGCGATGCCGCAGGCGATGGCGCTTACCGGAGGCCGAGTGGCCCTGCGGGCGGATGCGACGATGACGCCCGAGGCGCTGACGATCTCCAACCTGACCATGAAGGGCCAGGATGTCGACCTCACCGCCAAAGGCAGCCGCGAGGCCGCCACGCAGCAGCTTGCGGTCGACTGGACCCTGGTGCTGCAGAAGCTCTCCGATGTGGTGCCGCAGGCGACCGGCGCGATCACCATGACCGGCCACGCCCAGGGGACGCAGACCGATCTTGCCCTGAACACGCATGTCACCGGCACTGTCGGCACGACCGAGGGTGGCCGCACCGGCGCGCAGTTCACCGGCCCCATCGACCTGCATGTGGCGGCGACCGGACTACCCTCGGCGCCGAAAGCCCAGATTGCGCTCACCGGCCGGCCCGCCGGGTCGACCGCCGACATTCTGGTAGATGCCGCTCGCACCGCCGATGGAGCGATCAGCGCCACCATCAAACAACTGACTTGGAAAAGCATGAGCGGACAGGGGCAGATCGTGCTCCCGCCGCATGCGACCCTGCCGACCGGCGCTATCTCGGTCACCGTCAAGCGTCTCGCCGACTTCCGCTTCCTGATCGGCAAGCCGCTCGCGGGCAACGTCGCACTCGACCTCAAGGCACCGCCCGGACGGCCGGCGGCAGTGACGCTACAGGGACACGACCTCGCCTTCGGCGCCGACCGGCTTGCCGGCGTCGATGTGACGGGGACGGTCGGCCACCCCGACACGACGCCCGATATCGCCGCGCGGATCGTGCTGCGGGGGATCGCGGCGGCCGGGATCGCGGGCGGCGCCACGGTCACCGCCAACGGGCCGCTGACGGCCCTGGTGCTGACGCTCGACGCCCGCTTGCCGGCCCTCAAGGGCGCGCCGGCCAGCGCCCAGATGCGGGCAACGGTCGACGCGAAGGCAAAGCGCATCGCCCTCGCCTCTCTCCAGGCCTCCTGGCATGGCGAGGTGCTGCGCCTGCTCGGACCTGCGAAGATCGACTTCGGCGCACGCAAGGCGGTCGACCATCTCCGTCTGACGCTCGGCGCCGCCACGGTGGATGCCAGTGGCGAGGTGAGCCCGCGTCTCCAGCTGCATGTGGCGCTCGCCAACGTGACGCCGGCACTGATCCAGCCACTGGCTCCCACGATGCATGCGGCAGGCCGCATCGACGCGGAGGCCAACCTCACCGGCAGCATGGCCGCGCCGGGCGGTACCGTGACCCTGCGCGGGGCAGGCCTGCGGGAGACGACCGGGCCCGCGGCCTCCCTGCCCGCCGCGACCCTCGCCGCGCACCTTGCGCTCCATGGCAGGACCGCCAATGTCGATATGCGGCTCGACGCGGGGTCCGCCAGCCACGTCACAGTCACCGGCACGGCGCCGATTTCGCGCACGGGCGCTCTGGCACTCGCGATCGGCGGGAGGCTTAACCTCGCGCTCATCGATCCGATCATGGAGGCGGCGGGGCGCCGCGTGGCGGGCGTCGTGGACCTGGACCTCCACGCGGCCGGCACCGAGAAGGCGCCCCGGATCAGCGGCAGCGTCGCGCTCAACGGCGGCGCCTTCCAGGACTACGCGCAGGGCCTCGACCTGTCGAAGATGACGGCGACCATCCGCGCGGTCGGCCAAGACCTCGTCATCGAGAGCTTCCACGCGACCGCCGGCACCGGCACCATCGCCGCCAGCGGGAGGGTTGGCGCGTTGGCACCCACGATCCCGATCAACCTCACGGTGACAGCGCATAACGCCGAGCCGGTGCAGAGCGACCTGCTGACGGCACGTTTCGACACCGACATCCATATCTCGGGCGCAGTCACCACCGGCATCCTGGCAAGCGGCGCGCTGCATATTCTTCATGCTGAGATCAACCTGCCGGACAGCCTGCCGCCGAGCGTCGCGGTGCTGAACGTCCGCCGCCCTGGGCAGAAGCCGCCGCCGCCGCCGAGCCCGCCGCTGCCCATCAGCCTGGACATCACGCTTGATGCGCCACGGGCCATCTTCGTGCGAGGCCACGGCCTGAGCGCGGAGCTTGGCGGGCGCCTGCACCTCGGCGGCACCTTGGCCGCGCTGAAGCCAAGCGGCCACTTCGACATGATCCGCGGGCAGTTCTCACTGGTGGCGACGACGCTCACCTTCACGACCGGCAAGGTCGGTTTCGATGGCGGCAGGATCACCGACCCCTCGATCGACTTCGTCGCCACGAGCGTCTCGGCAGGCGTGACGGCGACCCTGGAGGTCACGGGCTATGCCAGCGATCCGAAGATCACTCTGAGTTCGAACCCGACGCTGCCGCAGGACGAGGTCCTGGCGCACCTTCTGTTCCAGAAGAGCACGACGCAGCTCAGTCCGTTTCAGATGGCGTCGATCGCGACCGCGCTCGCCTCCATCGCCGGCGTCGACACCGGCGGCGGCGTGGGCGGGCTACTCGGAACGGTACGGCAAGGGCTGGGGCTCGATCAGCTTTCGATCGGCAGCGGACTGGGAAATCCGACGGGCGCCACCTCGGCCACCTCCAAATCGGAAAGCGCGCCGACCTTGCAAGCGGGGCGCTACGTCGCCCCTGGCATCTACGTGGGCGCGGCCCAGGGAACCTCGGGGGGAAGCAACAGCACGGCGGCGCAGGTTCAGATCAACATCGCCAAGGGGCTGAAGCTGGAGACGCAGGTCGGGGGAGAAAGCAACGGCGTGGGCGTGACGTATCAATTCAACTACTGAGCAGGCCGGGCCGGGTCGCCTTCCGTCTGGAACAGCGCCCGGCGGCAAGCGCTAGAGGACGCGAGGCTTACGGGGCGCCGACGACGCCCGTCTTGCCCTTCTTGGCGGCGTTGCGGTTGTTGCCGCCAACCTTCATGCCGCTGTTCGTCGACATGCCACCACCGGCGCCGACGCCGTTCATCGGCCGCGTCGAAAGGTTGTTATTGGTGCCCATCCCGCCGTGGGTGACGGGGCCCGCCACAGCCGCGTGCGCCGTCGCGGGCGGAACATCCGAGCCGCCGCCGCTGCCGCCGCTTTGGGCAAAGCTCGCGGACATGAGTGGCGGCGCGAGAAGCATGGAGGCAGCGATCGCGAATCTGCTGATGTAACGCATCATAGGGTCCTGTTCGAATAAGGCCGGGAAGATCCCGCGGCTTTCGAAAGGTGGGTTCGGTCCCGACTCGACAAAGCACGCTCACAGTCAAATTTCCGTTGGCGACACCATCATTCCGCCACACTGGACTTTGCGCCAGCACCACGTGCTTGAAGAAACCGCAACAAAAACACCCCCGAGAGACACTCCCGGGGGTGTTTTTGCCGTATCGGAACCGGCACGAGCTCAATCCGCCTGCGATCGGGCCTGCAGCGGACACGTGCTGCCGCAGGCCGCCTCGTCAGGCCAGGATTATCACCCGGCGAGGATCGTCACTCGGTGCCGGTTGTCTTGTAGTGCGGCGCGGCTGGGCCTTTCTTGGTGCCGCCGCGCACATAGTCATGGTGTCTGCCGTTCATCTTGTGGTGCGCGCGCTTGTGGGTCTTGGGGTGCGGGTGCTTGTTGACGCCCGGGCCACCAACCGGCTTCGACCTGTTGACGCCGCCGCCCGTGGACATGACCGGATTGGTGGTGGTCACGGAGGCCTTCGGGTTCGGCGGGGGAACCGAAGAAGCCTGGGCCATCGCAGCCGCGGGAGCCAAGGCTAGACCCAGAACGAGGGCGAGGGAGAGAGGGAGGGTACGCATCAATAACATTCCTGTTTAAGTGTGGGACAGGCGATCTGGTTTTGGCTCGACCGGGGGGAACGCTCCCAGGTGAGCGCATAAGGCCTTCAAACGCGCAACAACTCAAGGGATTTTCCGAGACAGTTGTCCTCTTAAATCATGATCTTACAGCAGACCGAGTTCCAGGAGCGCCAGCCGCAACGCCAAAGGCAGATCGTGGGCCGCGCCCTCGCCCTCCACGACATCAGGCGGCGCCTCGTTCCGGTTGAGGTATCGCCATCCCTGGAACGCCTTCACCGGCCGTCCTTCCACCAGGACCACCGCAGGATCAAGAAGCAGCGCCGCGCAGGGGGTGCCGTCGGTCCGGGTATCGGGCCGGATGCCGAGGATGGGCTGGCGGCACTGCATGATCCCGGCGATGACCCAGAAGATCGAGCCACCTTCCACGATCTCAGCGGCACGGCGGGGGCTCTGCCGCGTGCGATGGCGCAACGGGGGGTCGACCGCCGCCCGCTCGCGCTGGACCGCGCGAAGATGCGCGACATCGCGGATGCCGACGGCAAGCTTCAGAAGATGGACCATGGGGCGATGATCCATCCGCTCACGCGCCCTGTCGACAGCGGCGGTTGCACCCCATCTTGTCATCATGCAATGCTTGACACCCTCCCCCCGCGGTCTGCGAGACTGCATGGGAGATGAAGGAGCCGGTCGACGTCATTGCGCTTGACCCTTGAAGACGGGAACGCGATTGGTCCGACGCCCAGGGCAGCCGCTCGGGGCTGGACAGGACCCCTCGAACCATGAGCCTCCCGCACCTATCTCTCCGGCCGACATCCGCCACCAGCCCGCCCCCCGCCGAAAGCCGCCCGCTGCGCCGTCTCCATGTGATCACCTGGGGCTGCCAGATGAATGTCTATGACAGCGGGCGGATGGCGGATGTCCTGGCGCCACTGGGCTACCGGCCGGCCGACAGCGCGGCGGACGCCGACATGGTGATCCTCAACACCTGCCATATCCGCGAGCGCGCCACCGAGAAGGTGTTCTCCGAACTCGGCCGGCTGCGCGTCATCAAGGAACAGCGCGCCGCCGAAGGCCGGGAGACGATCCTCGCCGTCGCCGGCTGCGTTGCTCAGGCCGAGGGCGCCGAGATCACCGCTCGCGCGCCCTTCGTCGACATCGTGCTCGGGCCGCAGACCTATCACCGCCTGCCGGAAATGGTCGCGCGCGCGCATCGCGCAGCAGGGCCGGTGATCGAGACGGATTTTCCGGTGGAGCAGAAGTTCGACTTCCTGCCCGGCGCCCCTGCCGAGCAGGATCAGGCGGTGACTGCCTTCCTGACCGTGCAGGAGGGCTGCGACAAGTTCTGCTCCTTCTGCGTCGTGCCCTACACGCGGGGGGCGGAAGCGAGCCGTCCGGTCGCCGGCATCGTCGAGGAGGCGCAGCGCCTTGTCGCGCGTGGCGCGCGCGAGGTCACGCTGCTCGGCCAGAATGTGAATGCCTATCACGGCGCGGGACCAAATGGCGGCGACTGGGGCCTTGGACGGCTGATCCGGACGCTCGCCGAAATTCCCGGCCTGCTCCGCATCCGCTACATGACCTCCCATCCGAGAGACATGCACGACGACCTGATCGCCGCCCACGCGGAGGTGCCGGCACTGATGCCGTTCCTGCATCTGCCGGTACAGTCGGGCTCCGATCGCGTGCTGGCGGCGATGAACCGCCGCCATACGGCGGACGACTACCGTCGGCTGGTCGACCGACTGCGCCAAGCGCGGCCCGATCTGGCGCTCTCGTCGGATTTCATCGTCGGCCACCCCGGCGAAACCGCCGCCGATTTCGAGGCGACGATGGCGCTGATCCGCGACATCGGCTTCGCCCAGGCCTTCAGCTTCAAGTATTCGCCCCGCCCGGGAACCCCGGCGGCGGCGGCCACGGGACACGTGCCTGAAACCGAGAAGGACCGGCGCCTCGCCGAATTGCAGGCGCTGATCCGCGCGCAGCAGGATCATTTCAACATGCGCAGCGTGGGCCTCGACCTCGACGTCCTCGTCACGGGTCCTGGCCGCCGCCCGGGTCAGATCGCCGGGCGATCCCCCTACCTGCAGGCCGTTCACATGGACGGCCCAGCAAACCTGGTCGGCCAGATCGTCCCGGTGACAATCCGGCAGTGCCTGACCAATTCCTTGTCCGCTACCCTCAACAACCCGGCTTATGCACAGGAGCGAGCCAGCGCTTGAACCAGATCTCGGCTGCCGACCGGTCGAACACCGCATCCTTGGAGAACACGGGCCCCAACCCCGGCACAGGACGAGCGGTGACCTTGCAGTTTGGGAACAATGCCTTGTTATCGCAGTTGCTGGGCGATCATGACCGGCACCTCATACGTCTGGAGCAGGCCCTGGGCGTCAGGCTGGCCTGCCGTGGCAACCGCATCGCCATCACCGGCGATCCCGCCGGGATCGAGACCGCGCAGCTCACGCTCAACGGGCTCTATGGCAGGCTGGAGCGTGGCCAGTCGCTCTCCAGCGGTGATGTCGACGCCGCAATCAAGCTGAACGCGCGCGGGCCCGACCCGCGCCTGCCGCTCGCCGATCTTCCCGCCATCCGCACGCGGCGCGGCGCGATCCAGCCGCGCAGCCCCGGGCAGACCGGCTATATGGAGATGCTGGCGCGCCACGAGATGGTCTTCGGCGTCGGTCCCGCCGGCACCGGCAAGACCTATCTGGCCGTGGCCCAGGCGGTCGCGATGCTGCAGACCGGGCAGGTCGACCGCATCATCCTGTCCCGCCCTGCGGTGGAAGCAGGGGAGAGGCTCGGCTTTCTCCCCGGCGACATGAAAGAGAAGGTCGACCCCTACCTCCGTCCGCTCTATGACGCGCTGAACGACATGATGCCGGGAGAGCAGGTGGTACGCCGTATGGGCGCGGGTGAGATCGAAGTGGCGCCGCTCGCCTTCATGCGCGGCCGTACGCTCAGCCACGCCTTCGCCATCCTCGACGAGGCCCAGAACACCACGCCGATGCAGATGAAGATGTTCCTGACCCGCATGGGCGAAGGCACACGCATGGTCATCACCGGCGATCTGACCCAGGTGGATCTGCCCTCCGGCATGACCTCGGGCCTCGCTGACGCCCTGGCCACGCTCGAGGGCGTGCAGGGCATCGGCGTCACCCGCTTCGGGCGGCAGGACGTGGTGCGCCATCCGCTGGTGGGCCGTATCGTGGAAGCCTATGACCAGCGTGCAACGGCCGAACGGGATGTCGCGCGGGATGCGCGGCGCCACAGGCCTCGCGAGAGTGACAGTGGAACCTCCAAGTAGTCCTTCGGCACCCACGCCCGCCATCATCGTCGAGGATCATGGCTGGCGACGGCTGGTGCCACGCCTGGAGGAATGGGTCTCCCGCTCCATCCAGGCGGCGCTGCTCGCGGTGCCCGGCGTTCTGGTCGACGCCGTCGTTCTGGCGGACGACCGCACGGTGCGGAGCCTCAACGCGCGCCATCGCGGGCGGAACAAGCCGACCAACGTCCTGACCTTCGAGCCTGCGGGCGTGGGCGCGGGGGGCGAGATCGTCCTCGCCCTCGGCGTCATGCGGCGGGAATCGGCGGCTGAGGGCAAGCGCCTCGCGCATCACCTCGCCCATCTTCTGGTCCATGGCGTGCTGCATCTGGACGGCGCGGAGCATGATCACCCGGGCGACGCCCGGCGCATGGAACTCGCGGAGGCGCGAATCCTGAGCAGGCTGGGGGTTCCGAACCCCTGGAAATCACGATGAGCAGCCACGAACCCTCCTTCTTCTCGCGCATCCTGCATGTTCTGGGGCGGCGCGGAACCGAGCAGACGCTGCGCCAGTCGATCGCCGAACTGGTCGAGGAAGCCGGCGCCGCGCCGCAGAACCCGGGCGAGGAACTGCCGGAACTCGACCGGCAGGAACGCGCGCTGATCGCCAACATCCTGCGGCTGCGGGGTACCATGGCGAACGACGTGATGATCCCGCGCGCCGACATCGTGGCGCTGCGGGCCGATCTCACGCTCGACGAGACGCTGCAAAAGCTGCGCGAGGAGCAGCATTCGCGCCTACCCATCTACCGCGATCAGCTCGACGACATCATCGGCATGGTCCACATCAAGGACGTCTTCGCCTATATCGGCCGTCCGGAGGAATTCTCGCTCGAGAAGATGCTCCGCCGCCCGCTGATGGTCGCACCCCAGGCCCCGGTGCTGGAGCTGCTGGTTCAGATGCGGCAGGCGCGCGTGCATCTGGCGCTGGTCATCGACGAATATGGCGGCGTCGACGGCCTCATCACAATCGAGGATCTGGTCGAGACGATCGTGGGCGACATCGCCGACGAGCACGACGACGAGGTGCCGCTGGTGACGGAGCGGCCGGACGGGACGCTCGATATCGCGGCCCGGCTGTCCATCGAGGATTTCGAGGAGCGGATGGGGCCTGTGCTGACGGCGGAGGAGCGCGCCTCCTCCATCGACACGGTGGGCGGGCTGATCTTCACGCTCGCGGGCCGCGTGCCGGCGCAGAACGAGATCATCACCCATCCGAACTCGGGGGCGGAGTTCCAGGTGCTGGACGCCGATCCGCGCCACATTCTGAAGGTCCGGGTGCGGCGGCCGGCGCCGAAGGACGAGACGGAAGGCGCCGCCGCCGCGGCCTGATCGCTCCCATGCGCCTAGACCGCCTGCGGGACAGGGTAGCCTCCGGCCCGACACTTGCCATCGGCCTCGTGCTGCTGTCGTCGCTGCTCTATTCGCTCGGATACGCGCTGTCGAAGCGGCTGATCGAGGCTTGGCACTTCGACCCCATGCAGCTCTTCGTGCTGCGCTCGCTCCTCGCGCTGGCGGGCCTCGCGGTGTGGCGCCTCGCCGGGCGGGGCAGGCTGTCCCTGGCGAGGCTGCTATCGCCACCCGACCCCTGGGCGCAACGGCTGGCGGCGGCGGCGCTGGTGGTCTCCGCCGTGCTCGCCATGATCGGCTACGGCCGCCTGCCGGTGACGACCGCGACCGCCTTCAGCTACACGACGCCGCTGCTCGTGACGCTGCTCGCGGCGTTGCTGCTGCACGAGGCAATCCCCATGCAACGCTGGGTGGCCGTCGCGCTCGGCTTCGCGGGCGTGCTGGTCATCGTGCATCCGGGCGGGAGCGGCTCGCAGGGCGCCGGGCATCTCATCGGCACCGGAGCGGCGCTCGGCTCCGCCATCCTCTACGCCGTCTATCAGCTGCTCATCCGGCGGATGCGGGAAGCGGCGGGCACGGCGGATGCCATCGGACAGGCGGCGATCGTAGGGCTTGTGCTGCTCGGCGGCGCGATGCCCTTCGTCTGGCGCTCCGTGCCTCCGGGTGCCATGCTGCTCGTCGTGGCGGCGACGGCCGCCCAGACTGGCGGGCTGCTCACGATCGCCGCGGCAATCCGTCAGGGGCAGATTTCGCAGCTGGCACCCTGGCAGTATGGCGGGATGATCTGGGCGATGGCGCTCGACCTCGTGATGTTCGGACATGCGCCGGGTGCGGTGGCGCTGGCGGGTGCCGCGATGATCGTCATGGGCGGATTGCTGTCCCAGATCGGCCTGTCGTCACGGCGCAAAGCCAAAAGATTGGAGGCGGGCCGATGAAGTCGATCTTTGTGCAGATCAAGTGCGATCTTGGGCAAGCCTATGCCGTCGCGGCTTTCCTCGCGGACGAGTTCGAAAACGCGTCCCAGATCTACTCGACCTCCGGACATTACGACCTGCTGGTGCAGTTTCGCCTGGAGGACGGGCAGGACCCCGGGCTGTTCGTGAACGACCGGCTGCACAAGGTTGCAGGGGTCAAGGATACCTACACCATCATGGTCTTCGACGCTTTCACGCCCGCTGGCGGTTCCAGCTCTCGCGCGTGAAGGGGCTATGAGCGGGGGACGAGGGCCGTTGAGGGTCGTGATACTCCACGGCGCGCATGGCGGGCCCGAGAGCAACTGGTTTCCGTGGCTTCATGCGGCGCTCGAAGCCGAGGGCATCGACACCATACGCCCGCGCTTCCCGACGCCGGACGGGCAATCCCTGACGGCTTGGCTCCACGTTTATGACCGGGCGGTTGGTTCCTTGCCCGCCGCCCCCACACTTCTCGTTGGTCACAGCCTGGACGCCGCGTTCGCGCTGCGCCTGGTCGAGCGGGCCGTCGAACCGCTGGTCGGCCTGTTTCTCGCAGCAGGCTTCGTCGGCGCGCTCGGTCTCCCCGCTTATGACACGATCAACCAGTCGTTCTTCGCCGCGCCCTTCGATTGGCCGGCCATCCGAGCGCGGAAAGGTGGCGCTTGCCGTTGCTGGGCAGGCGCCAATGATCCCTATGTTCCGGTGTCGCGCTCGCAGGCCGTGGCAACCCGCCTCGGCGCGCCGCTCGAGATCCTGGCGGGCGCAGGCCATCTCAACAGCGAGACAGGGTTCACGACCTTCCCCCAGATGCGAGAGGCCATTCTCGCCGCCCGGTCAGATCCGACCGGTCAGGACGCGACGGCGTAGCGGATCGGCCGGCCCGGCGCGATCGCCTGCGCCGCCCGCATGATCGCGTCCGCATCGATACCCGCCTCGCGATAGAGGTCGGCGATGCTGCCCGTCTGGCCGAACTGCTCGACACCGAGCGACCTTGTCCGGTGCCCCCGGACCGATCCGAGCCAGCCGAGCGTCGCCGGATGGCCGTCCACCACCGTCACCAACCCGCAGTGGCTCGGCACCGCTGCGAGCAGCCGCTCGGCATGGCTGCAGGCCGCCGCATGGCCGTCCTCCCGCGCGCGCTGCGCGCCGGTCCAGCCGGCATAGAGCCGGTCGGCCGAGGTGATCGCGAGCAGCCCCACGTCGCGGCGGTCCTCGGCCATCAGCCCGACCGCCTCCATCGCCTCCGGCGCGACCGCGCCCGTATAGGCGACGACGATCTCGGCATTCGGCCCCGGCCGCCGCAGCCAGTAGGCGCCCCGGGTGACATCCTCGCCGAGGTCCGGCGTCATCATGCGCTGCGGCTGCTGGATCGACCGTGTCGACAGCCGCAGATAGACCGCGCCCCCCGCCGCGTCACGCAGCCATGTCGTGCGGTCGGGCCCGTCGCCCCCCTCCCGCTGCATGTGTTCGAGGGACCAGCGCAGGATGACGGCAAGCTCGTCGACGAAGGCGGGCTCGAAGCTCGCGAGCCGGTCCTGCGCCATGCCGATCAGCGGCGTCGCGATCGACTGATGCGCCCCGCCCTCGCCCGCCAGCGTGATGCCCGAAGGCGTCGCCACCACGATGAACCGCGCATCCTGGTAACAGGCATAATTCAGCGCATCGAGGCCACGCTCGATGAAGGGATCGTAGAGCGTGCCGATGGGCAGAAGGCGCTCGCCATTGATCGCGTGGCTGAGGCCGAGCGCGGACAGCATGATGAACAGGTTCATCTCGGCAATGCCGAGTTCCATATGTTGGCCCTGAGGCGAAAAGCTCCAGTTGAAGGTCGAGGGGATACGCTCCTTGCGGAAGAGGTCGACCATCTCCTCCCGCGCGAAAAGGCCGCGCCTGTTCACCCAGGCGCCAAGATTGGTGGAGACCGTAACGTCGGGCGAGGTCGTCACGATCCGCCGGGCGAGATCCGTGTCGCTTTTGGCGATCTCGTGCATGAGCAGCCCGAACCCGTGCTGCGTCGACATCGCCGGTTGCGCGGGCGCGGCGAGCGTCTCCGGCACCGGCACGACCGGCGCGGTCAGACGGCGCGGACCCTGCTGGATGAAGGGGCTGCGGGCGAGGAAGGCGCGCAGCTCCGCCTCGGGCCGGCGCACGCCCTCGAACATGTCCCATTCGTGGCCCTCACGGACGCCCATCGCCTGCCGCATGACCGCGACCTGCTCCGCCGTCATCAGCCCCGCATGGTTGTCCTTATGGCCGGCGAGCGGAAGGCCGAAGCCTTTGATCGTATAGGCGATGAAGCAGACGGGCCGGTCATGGCTCCGCGCCGCCTCGAAGGCTTCCAGCAGAGACGGCAGATCGTGGCCGCCGAGATTGCCCATCAGGGCCGCCAGTTCCTCGTCCGACCGCCGCTCGATCAGCGCCGACACCGTGCCCTGGTCGCCGAGATCGTTGAGCAGGCGCTTTCGCCATGCGGCGCCGCCCTGGAAGGTCAGAGCCGAATAGAGTTGGTTCGGGCAGGCCTCGATCCACGCCCGCAGACGCTCGCCACCGGGCTCCGCGAAGGCCGCCTCCTGCAGCCGCCCATGGCGCAGCACCACCACGTCCCAGCCGAAGTTGCGGAACATCGTCTCGAACTTCGCCCACAGCCCTTCGCGCACCACGGCGTCCAGGCTCTGCCGGTTGTAGTCGACCACCCACCACGTGCGACGCAGGCCGTGCTTCCACCCTTCCGCCAGGGCCTCGAAGATATTGCCCTCGTCCATCTCGGCATCGCCGATGAGCGCGACCATCCTGCCCTCGGGCCGGTCGGTCCCCCAGCCTTTCGCGCGGACATAGTCCTGCACCAGGGAGGAGAACAGCGTCTGCGCCACGCCGAGACCCACGGAGCCCGTGGAGAAGTCCACGTCGTCGATGTCCTTGGTCCGCGACGGATAGGATTGCGCGCCCTTGAATCCACGGAAGCTCTGGAGCTTCTCCAGCGTCTGCTGGCCGAACAGATACTGGATCGCGTGGAAGATCGGGCTCGCATGCGGCTTCACCGCGACGCGGTCCTCCGGCCGCAGCACCGAGAAGTAGAGCGCGGTCATGACGGTCGCGAGCGAGGCCGAGGAGGCCTGATGGCCGCCGACCTTGAGGCCGCTCGGATTGGGGCGGAGGTGGTTGGCGTTATGGATGGTCCAGGTCGCGAGCCACAGAACCTTGCGCTGCAACTCCGCCAGGATGTCGAGCCGGGTCTCTTCCATCGGACGCCTCCCTCGTTGCCCTCATCTATACGAAGCCTTGGCCGCCTTGGCGTATGCCAAATCGAGATCGCGGCATGATGCGGACAAGCGGGATCGCGATCGTGACGCCACGATCCTGCGCCCATGGCTTGATTGCAGTCGGCCGGCCGCCGACCTACCCCGTCATGCAAGGCGACATGCAAGGAGAAAAGCGGTGCGGGCTCTTTTGATACCGGCTCTGGTGATGGCCGTGGCGGTGCCCGCCGCCGCCTTTGCCCAGACGGGCCAGACGGCGCTGCAAGGTCAGGCGACCGCCGTGCAGCTCACGCGCAAGCAGGCGCTCCGGGATCTGGCTCATGCCGGCTACACGGATGTGTCCAAACTCGCGCTGGGACCGAGCGGCACCTGGACGGCCATGACGCCGAAAGGCGCGGTGAAGGTCAACGTCGCCGGCGAGATCAATCGCGCGCCTTAGCCTGCGGGCGCTAGTCGCGCAGATGCTCGCGCAGTGTCGCGCCCGCATAGTCCCGGCGGAAAACGCCGCGCTCCTGCAGGACCGGGACCACGCTGCGGCAGAACTGCTCGTACATGCCCGGGAAGGTCGTAGGCGTCAGCACGAACCCGTCACAGGCGTGGTCATGGAACAGGTCGCAGAGCCGGTCCGCGATCATCTCGGGCGTGCCCACGAGTTGCGGGCAAAGCTCGCTGGTGGCGAAGCGGCGCGCGGCCTCGCCGAGCGTCAGGCCCTCTGCCGCCGTGCCCTGAAGGATCACGTCGAAAGACCCGCGCGAGCCCTGCTCGACGGCGATATCGGTCAAAGGCTGGTCCGGGTCGAACTTCGAGAGGTCGATCCCGATCTGGCCTGAGACGCAGGCCATGCCGAGCTGCGTATCCACGAGGCTGTTCACGTATTCCGCCCTCTCCCGCGCGATGGCCTCGGTCTCGCCGATGACCACATCGATGGAGGGAAGGATCACGCAGTCTTCCGCTGCCCGGCCATGCCGCGCCATGCGACCTTTGAAATCCTTGTAGAAGGTCTGCATGTCGCCTTTCTGATGCTGGAGCGTGAAGATGATCTCGCCCCAGCGCGCGCCGAACTCCCGCCCGCGGTCGGAGCTTCCGGCCTGCATGATGACGGGATGCCCCTGCGGGCTGCGCGGCACGGTCAGTGGCCCGCGGCTCCTGATCCATTTCCCGACGTAGTTTGCGTAGTGGATCTTGGACGGGTCGGCGAAGGCACCGGCCTTCTTGTCCAGCAGCAGCGCGCCTTCCTCCCAGCTGTCCCAGAGCGCCATACAGGCCTCCAGAACCTCGTCGGCGCGGTCATAACGCTGGGCGCGGCCCGGCATTTCGTCGAAGCCGAAATTCTGCGCCTCTAGCGTCGAGGTCGAGGCGACGACGTTCCAGGCCACCCGCCCCTTGCTCAGATGGTCGAGCGTGCCGAGCATCCGGGCGATCTGGTAGGGATGGTTGAAGGTCGAGGAGTAGGTCAACCCGAGGCCAAGACGGCTCGTCACCCGCGCCATCATGGGGAGGATGACGCTCGGGTCGAGCAGACAAACCTGCCCGCCGCGGCCCAGCATGGCGTCGAAGTTGCTGCCGTAGATGTCGTAGATGCCGAGGATATCGGCAAAGAACAGGGCGTCGAACTTTCCCGCCTCCAGCACGCGGGCGACGTGCTCGTAGCGCGCCGGATCGAGCAGATCGTCGACATCGGTTTCCGGATGCCGCCAGGCGCCGTGATGGTGGCAGGTCGGCCCCGTCATCAGGAAGGCCACCAGGTGCATCCGCCGTGCCGTCATCGCGCGTCCTCTCGCTGTCGCCAAGCTGCATGATCGCCTGGGGAATGCGGCGATCATGCACTGGATGCCGAACTACGCCAGAGGCCAGCACGTTCGTCACCACGCCGCGGACGGCGCAGCGATGTTCGGCCGCCCCCGCTGAGGGGGCTTCACGCAGGCTGCGTCAGAGCGAACCGCCGCGCCAGATGACCCGCCCCACGACACGAACCTCCCGCGCGAGATCCGCCGAGATCGTTTCGGCCTGATAGCGGCTGTTGTCGCTGATCAGGATGAGGCTGCCGTCGAACTTTCGCTGCACCCGCTTCACCAGCCGCTCGGCGCGCATCTCGATGACATAGACCCCGAAGTTGCGGAACGATTGATCGGTGGTGTCGACGAGCAGGAGATCCCCGTTGCCGATGTGCGGCTCCATCGAATCGCCGATGGCCGTTTCGAGGATGATCGTCTCCGGCTCGCGGCTGAAGGTCGAGCGCAGCCAGTCGTGCCGGAAGCCGATGAACTCGGTGGCGGGGCTTGGAACCGGCCGTCCGGAACCGGCCGCCACGCCCTCGGGGACCTTCGGCAGCAGGTGAAAGGGCGTCCGATCCGGTCCGATCATGTCGGGGCTGCGCGCCCGGGCGTCGAGGCTCACGAGATCCGGCTCGGGACCCTCTCCCTGCGCCAGCCAGGCGACGCTCACCCCGGCCGTGCCGGCGAGCGCGACCAGCCGGTCCCGGCTTGGCTCCGCCTCGCCCTTCAGCCATTTGCGGAAAGCCGACGGCGAAACGCCGGTGGCCCGCGCGAGGCGGTCGGCGCTCGGCCATTGGGCGACCACGAGCTTGAGACGGGCCACAAACCCGGCCTGCTCCGCCCCCGCAGTTTGGCTCTGGGGCTTCCGCTTAGTCGGCACTGACGGATTCGTCATCGAACACTCCGATCAATCCCGCGCACTTTTTCATCTGGCGAAGCGCTCCAGACACCGCTAGAAATTTATGTAACACACTTTCCACCAATTCTCGAACGCGAATTTTCTTCCCGATGGATGTCGACCAACCTCTGGCGAAAGACGACTGGCATCCCGCTGATGTGTTGGCTGCCTTGAAGAAGCGGGGCAAGTCCCTTTCCGGAATTTCCATCGCTCATGGCTATCATGCCACGGCTGCGGGGAAAGCCCTGAAACAACCGTGGCCGGCGATGGAGGCGGTCATCGCAGCGGCGCTCGGCCTGCCGCCGCAGGAGATTTGGCCCACCCGCTACGCCGGAAACCTTCCCCTCCCGACCCGACGCAGAATGGCTTCGGGTTCCTGAGGCCGCCCTGCCGCCACATCGCGCTCGCTACATCAGCCGGTATTCGCTGACGCTCGTATGGCCCAAATACTGCCAGTAGAAGATGTCCTCGCAATTCTCCCGATCGAGTTCGGCGCAGGGATTCTTCAAGATGAACTGCGACGCCACGACGCGTGCATTCGATTTGCGCGAGAGCTTCCTGATCTCCGCGACGGAATCGATCACGCGGAGCACGAACTCGGGCATTTCCGGACCGTCGAGGTTCAGGTCGGCGCGAAAGATGACCGCGGCACGTGGTATGCACTCCCCCGGGCGTTCCTCCATGATGCAAGCGACGAAGGTCGCCTGCATCGGCGGCATCGTCTTCGGCAGCGCCATGATCTTGGGGCAAGGCCGCGCAGGCTGCACGAATGTCGAATAGGCAATGATCGCAAAGTCGGCCGCTTCGGTCGGTTTCATCCTGTCACGCTCTGATCGGGTCCATCCGCTCACGCACTCAAGGTGGATCAGCCAGCCGGCCGCTCCACGCTCAGCACCGGGGGCGGTGACAAGCCCCCCTGCCTCTCCAAAGCACGCTCGGACGTGCTTAGCCTGATCCGGTCGATCAACTCGCCGCGCGTGAAGGGCTTCGCCAGAAACAGGTCGCAGTTGCCGATGTAGGGTCGTCCGCTCATCAGAATGACCGGCAGATTGGGCCGGAGAAACTGAGCCTTCTCCATCAGCTTGAGGCCGTCGATGCCCGGCATGTTCACATCGCTGATGACCACGTCGAGGTCCGGCCGCTCCGATACGCACTGCAACGCCTCGGCACCGGAGGCGGCCTCGATCACGATCACATCCGATTCCGCAAGTATTTCGGCCACGACTTGCCGGACCAGATCGTCATCGTCCACAACGAGGACGGTCAACTGAGACAGCGAGAGCGCAAGTGACTCTGGCGGCAAGCCAAACATGATCAGCACGACCTCCGATAGCGCAAGCGGGGTTTAGTACCGGCTAACATGTTGGCGCGACTACACTCATTCGGGGTGGAAAACGTCGGATCAATGTAACGAGGTGTAACAGCACCTTAAACGGTGTGAGTGTCTGCGCCGGTTGCATCCGCTAAGGCCCGATGTGGCGTCGGCGGCGATGGTCTGCAGACCGTAAAGTGCGGACCCTCGGGGGCCGAGAGACGTTGCCCGCACTTCCCGATCGATGAGCGTCCGCCGGATCCCACCATCAACAAATCGCGAGATTTAGTCGGTTGCCGGCGTCGATGGGCCCGCACAGGCGCGCCACTCCGATCACAAGTTTATGATTGCAAAATCTTTTTTTTCGCAGGGAGAGGTTCGGGCATGCCGTGTCGGACATGCCCGAATGTCTCGCCGTCAGGCCGGGGGCGGCGGGGTCACGACCCCATCCACGCGCCGCCAGATGCGCAGCGGATTGGCGTCCTGCACCGCCTCTGGCAGCAGCGTGGCGGGCAGGTTCTGGTAGCAGACCGGTCGCAGGAAGCGGCGGATGGCAAGCGTGCCGACTGAGGTCGTGCGGCTGTCCGAGGTCGCCGGGAAAGGACCGCCGTGCACCATCGCATGGCTGACCTCGACGCCGGTCGGCCAGCCGTTGACGAGGATGCGGCCCGCCTTTGTCTCCAGCACCGGCAGCAGACGGGCGACGAGCGGCTCGTCCGCCTCCGTCATGTGGATGGTGATGGTGAGTTGGCCCTCAAGCTCCTGGAGAATGGGCATCAGCGCGTCCCAGTCGCCGTTGCGCACGAGCAGCCCTGCGGCGCCGAACACTTCCTCCGCCAGATGCGGCGTCTTGCCAAAGGTGTCGGCATCGGTGCCGAACAGTACGGCCCCGGCACGGCCATCGGCCGTCAGACCTTTTCCCAACTGCTCGATCCCGCGCGTTTCGGCGAGGCGCTCAACGCCCTTCTGGTAGGCGGCGAGGATCCCGGCATGGAGCATGACGCCCGCCGCCGCATCGCCCATCGCATCGCCCGCGGCGGCGACGAATGCGTCGAGCCCAGGCCCCGGCGTTGCGAACAGCAGGCCCGGATTGGTGCAGAACTGACCGGCGCCCATGGTGAGCGAACCGACGAAGGCGCGCCCCAGCTCGGCCCCGCGCGCGGCGAGCGCACCGGGCATCAGCAGCACCGGGTTGACGCTGCTCATCTCGGCATAGACCGGGATCGGCTCGGGCCGCGCCGCCGCGATTTTGGCGAGCGCCAAGCCGCCGGCGCGAGAGCCGGTGAAACCCACCGCCTTGATGCGCGGATCGGCGACAAGCTCCTCGCCCAGCCGGTTGCCGATGCCGAACAGCATCGAGAACACGCCTTCGGGCAGCCCTGCCTCGGCGACCGCCGCCTGCACGGCGCGGCCGACCATCTCAGAGGTCGCGGGATGGGCCGGATGCCCCTTCACCACGACCGGGCAGCCAGCGGCAAGAGCGGAGGCGGTGTCGCCGCCCGCGACCGAGAAGGCGAGCGGGAAGTTGCTCGCGCCGAAGACCGCGACCGGCCCCAGCGGGATCATGCGCAGCCGCAGATCGGGCCGTGGCAGCGGCTTGCGGTCCGGCAGCGCGGGATCGAGCCGCACGTCCTGCCAGCTGCCCTCCCGCAGTTCGGCCGCGAACAGCTTGAGCTGCCCCGCGGTGCGGCCGCGCTCGCCCTCGATGCGGGGGCGCGGCAGGCCGGTCTCGGCGCAGGCGCGGTCGGTCAGCGCATCACCCAGCGCCGCGATCTTGTCGGCCACGAGTTCCAGAAAGCGGGCACGGACCTCGGGGGAGGTCGCGCGGTACGGGCCGAAGGCGGCTGCGGCAAGCGCGCAGGCGCGGTCCACGTCGGCCGTGGTGGCCCCGCCATAGCTCGGTTCGAGTTCGGCGCCGGTCGCGGCGTCACGGCCTTTGAAAGCCTTGTCCTCGCCGCGCACAGCCTGCGCGCCGATCAGCATCTCACCGGTCAATTCCATGATCGTGTCTCCGTGATTGAGTGGAGCCGTCACTTGCCCCAGCGCAGGACCAAGGGGTCCAGCCGGCGCGCGACATCCATGAGGCCGGCGCGCGTCTCGGGCGAGAGCGGCATAATGGGATGACGTGGTGCTTCGCAGGCGATCACGCCACCCTCCTTCATCAGCGCCTTGCAGGCGAGCAGCCCGCATTGCCGGTTCTCGTAGTTGATGAGCGGCAGCCAGCGGTTGTAGCGCTCGATCGCCGCCTCGCGGTTGCCCGCCAGATAGTCGTGCACGATCGGCTTGATCCCATCCGGGTAGCCACCGCCCGTCATGGAGCCGTTGGCCCCGGCATCGAGGTCGGCGAGCAGCGTGATGGCTTCCTCGCCGTCCCAGGGGCCGACGATCGCATCCCCGCCGAGGCGGAGCAGGTCGCGCAGCTTCTGCGCCGCGCCTGCGGTCTCGATCTTGAAATAGGCGACGCGCTCGATCTCCCGCGCCATCTTCGCCAGGAAGGGCGCCGAAAGCGGCGTGCCGGCGGCGGGCGCGTCCTGGATCATGATCGGGATATCGATCGCGTCCGAAACCTGCCGATAGAAGCCGTGGATACCGAGTTCGGGCACGCGGAAGGTGGCGCCGTGATAGGGCGGCATGATCATCACCATCGCCGCACCCTGGTCCTGCGCCCGGCGGCTGCGCTCGGCGCAGATGCGCGAACTGTAGTGCGTGGTGGTCACGATGACCGGCACCCGCCCGGCGACATGCTCGAGGATGGTGCTCGTCAGCGTCTCGCGCTCCTCGTCCGAGAGGACGAACTGCTCGGAGAAGTTGGCGAGGATGCAGAGCCCGTCCGAGCCCGCGTCGATCATGAAATCGACGGCGCGAAGCTGGCTCGGCAGATCGAGCGCGCCATCCTCGGCGAAGGTGGTCGGCACGACCGGAAAGATGCCCGTGTAACGTCGCTTCGTCTCAGCCATCGCGTCTCACTCCCCTGCTGCTCTTGCTCATCAATGATTGTCGCGCGGAACGGCCGCGCCGCTGCGGCCGACGAGGAAGTCCAGATCCGCGCCTTCGTTGGCCTGCAGCACATGCTCGACATAAAGCTTCGTATAGCCGCGCGTGGCCGCCGGCGCCGGGGGCACCCAGGCGGCTCGGCGCGCGGCGAGATCCTCGTCGGACACATGCAGATGGAGCCGGCCCGCGGCGACATCGAGCGTGATGAGGTCGCCGTTCCGCACGAGCGCGAGCGGTCCGCCGGCCGCCGCCTCGGGCGCCACATGCAGCACGACGGTGCCATAGGCGGTGCCCGACATGCGGGCGTCGGAAATGCGGATCATGTCGCGCACGCCCTCCCGCAACAGCTTCTGAGGCAGCGGCATGTTGCCGACCTCGGCCATGCCCGGATAGCCCTTAGGTCCGCAATATTTGAGGACCATCACGCAGCTCGCGTCGATGTCGAGGCTGTCGTCGTCGACCGCGTGGTGCAGGTCCTCGACCGACTCGAAGACGACGGCGCGGCCGGTGTGGTTCATGAGTTCCGGCGATGCGGCGGAGGGCTTGATGACCGCGCCGTCGGGGGCGAGGTTGCCCCGCAGGATCGCGATGCCGGCCTCAGGCTTGAACGGCGCCTCGAACGAGGTGATGACCTCCGTGTTCCAGCACGGCGCCGTCTTGACGTTCTCGCCCATCGTGCGGCCGTTGGCCGTCAGCGCCTGCTCATGCAGCAAGCCCTGCTCGACCAGCGTCCGCAGTACCACCGGCAGGCCGCCGGCATAGTAGAAGTCTTCCATCAGGAACCGGCCCGATGGCATCAGATCGACGAGGCAATGGACGCCCTTTCCAAGCCGGTCGAAGTCGTCGAGCGTGAGATCGACGCCGACGCGGCGCGCGATCGCCAGCAGATGCACGACGGCGTTGGTCGAGCCGCCGATGGCCGCCAGCGTGCGGATGGCGTTCTCGAACGCCTCGCGCGTCAGGATCTTCGAGAGGACGAGATCCTCGCGCACCATCTCGACGATCCGCCGCCCGGAGAAGCGCGCGAGTTCGTTCCGCCTGGCATCGACCGCCGGGATGGCGGCGTTCCCGGGCAGCGAGACGCCCAGCGCCTCGACCATCGACGCCATGGTCGAGGCGGTGCCCATCGTCATGCAATGACCGGAGGAGCGGTTCATGCCGGCCTCGGCCTCATGGAACTCCTCGAGCGTGATCTCGCCCGCGCGCAACTGCTCGCTCATGGAGATGATGTTGGTGCCGGAGCCAATGGTGCGGCCCTGATAGACACCGCGCAGCTGCGGCCCGCCCGAGACGCCGATGCTCGGCAGGTCAGCGCTCGCCGCACCCATCAGCAGCGCGGGCGTCGTCTTGTCGCAGCCCATGAGCAGCACGACGCCGTCGAGCGGATGGGCGCGCACCGCCTCCTCCACATCCATCGAGGCGAGGTTGCGGTAGAGCATGGCGGTCGGCCGCATCGTCACCTCGCCGAGCGAGGAAACCGGGAATTCCAGCGGAAACCCGCCGGCATCCAGAACGCCGTAGCGGACATGCTCGGCGATGGTGCGGAAATGCGAATTGCAGGGGTTCAGTTCGGACCACGTGTTGCAGATGCCGATGACCGGCCGTCCCTCGAACTGATCCTGCGGGAAACCTCGATTTTTGAGGAAGGAGCGGTAGTAGAACCCCATCTTGTCCTGACGGCCGAACCAGGCTTGGCTGCGCAGGGGCTTCTTGGTCGACATGAGCGGGCTTTTCCCTGTTCTTGCTTCTATTGGGCCACAATGGTCAGATCATAAATCCTTGGGGGTTCCTAGGCCAGCCGCCGAAATTCGTGCAAGCCGTGGAGCTTTGGCGCCCACGCGGGTGTGATGCGCGTTCGCGCGGCGTGCTAAACTCGGGCGATGGAGCGGCGCCGGCCTCAACGGCCAGCCGTCAGCCCGATCGAGGAGACCATCATGACCGCGAACCTCGCCCCCTCGCCCGCCGATCCGCTGGCTCAGGATGTCGACACCCTGACGCGGGACGGCATCGTCGGCCGGAAGGGCGCTTTCGCCCGCGACTGGGCCGAGCGGATGCGGGAAGACATGATGACGGCCTTCTGGGAGGCGATCCAGCGCCCCGGCGGCGCTGTCGGGCGCGGCCCCCGCCGCTGGTATGTGGAGCTGCACCCCGAGGCGATCAGCGGCTTCGCCGAACTCGCCTCCCATCCTTGGGTGACGGGGATGTGCGAGCGGGTGCTGGGCCCCGACTATCAGATCGTCGAGATCGGCTTCGACACGCCGTTTCAGGGGGCGATGAACCAGCCCTGGCACCGCGACTTCCCCTCCCCGGCCGAGACCTACCGGGACCGGCGCATCACCTCGCTCGCCTTCAACCTCACGGGCGTCGACGTGACGCCGGACATGGGTCCGTTCCAGATCGCGCCGGGCACGCAATGGGATGACGGTCGCGGCTGGAAGCACGAAATGTTCCCCGACCGCGCGCTGTGGCCGCGCTTCGAGGAGCGGGCGGTGAAGAAGTATCCGGAGATGGGCGACATCTCCTGCCGCTCGGCGCTGACCATGCATCGCGGCACGGCCCATCCATCGCCGATCGCGCGGCCCGTCCTGGTCCTCGGCGTCGACGCACCCGGCGCGGGCCATGCGGCGCTGCACGACATGATGGTGAGGCGAGCGTTCCATGAGGGGTTGCCGCCCTCGGTACGCGATCACCTGGTCAGCCGCGTCGTGGAGACGCTCGTGCCGATCACCCAGAAGCACGATATCGAAGGGCTGGTGATGGGCAGTGAGGACTAGCTGCCGCCTCAGTTGCCCGCTCGCTCAGCTTCGCTTGGTGCGGCTGAGCCCGGCCTGGATGATCACCGCCAGCAACAGGAATGTGCCGCTCGCCAGCCCTTGGTAGGCAGCACTCAGCGAGCCGATCTGGTTGATCACGTTGTTGATCAACCCCAGCAGCAGAACGCCCGCCAGCGCGCCCGTCATCGTGCCGACCCCGCCCGTCAGCAGCACGCCGCCGATGACGGCAGCCGCGATCGACTGCAACTCGTAGCCGTTGCCGGCCGAGGAAATCCCGCTGCTCAGCCGCGCCGCCAGCAAAGCGCCGGAAAGCCCCGCGAGGCCGCCGCTCACGCAATAGGTCAGCACCTTCACGCGCTCGACCTGGATGCCGAGCATGCGGGCGGCTTCCTCGTTGCCGCCGATCGCGAAGATGGCCGCGCCGAACGGCGTGCGGTTCAGCACCAGCGCTCCCAAGGCGTAGGCCGCGACGAGAATGACGATGAGGTTGCTCACGCCCAGCCAATGCGCGTTGGCGATCTGGCCGAAGAATCCCGGGCGCGCCACCACCATGCTCTCACCGGCAAGCGCAATGGCCGCACCCTTCAGCGCGAGCAGGGCCGCGAGCGTCACGATGAAGGGCGCCATGCGCGTGCGCGCGATCAGCAGCCCGTCGATCAGGCCCACCAGAATGCCGGCGAGGATCGGCAGCAGCAGCGCCGGAACCCAGCCGAAGGGCTGCGCGTAGGCGGCAATGACGGTGCCGAGACCGACCATCGAGCCGACCGACAGGTCGAACCCGCCGAGGATGATGACGAAGGTCTGCCCAATCGCGACCAGTCCCAGGAACGTCCCCGCCGTGACGATGTCCTCGACATTCGCCGCGTGAAGGAAGTCCGGAAAGATCGAGCCCGCGACGATCGCCGCCAGGATCAGAACCAGGATCGCGCCCCGCGACTGGATCAGCCCGACGATGCGCGCGCGGTCGATCGCCTGCCGCTTCACGGGGGCAGGTCCGGCAGCGGCGCTCATCCGCCGGCCCGCTGCAGATAGAGGGCGCCGACGATGAAGGCGGCCTTCAGGATCTGCGCATAGGTCGAGCTGATATCGTTCATGATGAAGCTCGCATCGAGCACTTCCAGCAGCAATACGCCGAAGATCGTCCCGACCACCGAGATGCGGCCGCCCGAAAGCGGCGTGCCGCCGATGACGGCGGCGGCGATGGCGTCGAGTTCGAACTGCACGCCGATGTAGTTGGGATCGGCGGCGCCCAGCCGCGCGGTCGCGAACAGGCCGGCGATGCCGGCGAGCAGCCCGCTCAGCCCATAGACGAAGGCGAGCGTGGCGCGCACCGGCTGGCCGGCAAGAAACGCCGCGGTGCGGCTGGCGCCGGCATAGATGGCGTAGTGCCCGGGCGCGGTGCGCTTCACGACGAAGGCGAACAGGATCGCGGCGCCGAGCGCGATCAGCGCCGTCACGGGAATGACGGAGATCGTCGCCGCGCCGAGCCAGGGAATCGGGCCGGCGAAGGGCAGGTCCATGCGCGCGCCGCCGAGCAGCGCCTGCGCGAGCCCGCGCGCCGCCACCAGAAGCGAGAGGCTGGATATGAGCGGGTCGATGCGCAGCACCGCGATCAGCAGCCCGTTCAGGATGCCGCAGGCAAGCCCCGCGCCGATCCCGAAGGTGATCGATGCACCCTGCCCCAGCGACAGGCTGATGCCGATGACGGAGGAACTCAGCGCCATCACGGAGCCCACCGAGAGGTCGATGCCGCGCGTGCCGATGGCAAGGCTCTGGCCGAGCGCGATCAGGATGACGGGGGCGGAATCGAAGAGCAGGCTACGGATGACGGCCGGATTGCGAAACCCGGGCGTCACGATCAGGTCGAGGATGACCAGCGCCGCGAAGGCGATATAGACGCTGGACGCGCGGATCCAGGCGCCGTCGCTCCGCCCTGCGCGCGGCGTCGATCCCGGCGCGGAGGGGGCGGCCTCGGCGGCGTGCTCGCTCATGGATGGCGTCTCACGCGCGCGGCGCCTCGGCGGCGGCGAGGAGAGCGAGCACATCCTCCGGCTCACGCCCGGCGGTCTCCAGCTCACCCGCGATCGCGCCCTCGTTCAGGACGACAAGACGATCGGACAATTCCAGCACTTCCTCGACTTCCGATGATGTCACGACGACGCCGAGACCCTTCCGCGCAAGATCGCGGATGGTGCGATGGACCTCGGCCTTGGCGCCCACGTCGATGCCGCGCGTCGGGTCGTCCAGCATCACCACCCGGGGCTCCGTACACAGCGCGCGGGCGATCAGGACCTTCTGCTGGTTGCCTCCCGAAAGCTCGGAGATCAGCGCCTCCGGCCCCGCCGTCTTGATGCCGAGTTCGCGGATATAGCGGTTCACGAGCTCGGTCTGTCTGCGGCGCGAGACGACGCCGAAGCGCGAGATGCGCGGCAACACGGCGGCGGTGAGGTTGGCGCGCACCGAGAGCTTGGGGAAAATCCCCTCCGAACGCCGGTCCTCGCTGAGGAAGGCGAGCCCGCGCCGGATGCTCGCGGCCGGCCTTGCATGGAACAGGCGCCGGCCTTCAATCTCGACATCGCCGCGGTCAGGCGTCTCGGCGCCGTAGATCGCCTTGAAGGTCTCCGTGCGGCCGGCGCCGAGCAGGCCCGCGAGCCCCAGGATTTCGCCGCGACGCACAGCGATCGACACGTCCCGCACCCGCGTCCGCCAGGAGAGGCCACGGACCGAGAGGGCAATCGGCGCGGCAGCAGCAGCGTCGGTGGCGGCGGCGGCAGGACGTGCGCCGGGCGCGCTGCCCGCAGTGCTCTCGCGGCCCAGCATCGCCGCGACCAGACGGGCGCGGGGGAGATCGGCGGTCGTCGCGCTCTCGACCATGCGACCATCCCGCAGCACGGTCAGCCGGTCGCAGAGCCGGTAGCATTCCGACAGCCTGTGGCTGACATAGACGATGCCGCGGCCTTCCCGCCGCAACTGCTCGACGACGCCGTAGAGGATGTCGACCTCGGCACCCGCGAGCGCCGAGGTCGGCTCGTCCATGATGACGACGCGCGCCCCGAGCGAGACGACGCGCGCGATGGAGACCATCTGCTGCAGCCCGAGCCCGAGCGTCCGCAAGGGCTGTCGCGGGTCGATCGCGAGGCCGTAGCGGCTGAGGATCGCCGCGGCATCCGCCTCCATCTTCCGCGTGTTGGTGAGCAGGCCGAACTGGCGCGGCTCGCGGGCGAGGAAGATATTGGCGGCGACGCTCCGCTCGGGGATCAGGTTGATCTCCTGATAGACGGCGGCGACACCCGCGGCCTGGGCGGCACGCGGGCTGTCGAAGGAAACCGGCGTCCCGTCGAGCAGGATCTCGCCCGCGCTCGGCGGGTGGAAGCCGGTGAGCAGCTTGATGAGCGTGGACTTTCCGGCCCCGTTCTCGCCCATCAGCCCATGTACTTCGCCGGCCCGCAGGCTGAAGGACACGTCGCTCAGCGCCGCGACGACGCCGAAGCTTTTGCCCAATCCGCGTGTTTCCAACAGCATCTGCAAGCCCGCTTCGCAGCAGTCAGTAAGGCCGGCCGCTCTTCAGGGACGACGCCGCGTTAGACTTGTCATAGAGGAAATCTTTCATGATGAGCTGCTGCGGCACGGGCTTGCCGGCGAACCAGTCGTTCAGGGCCTGGAACGACAGCGGCCCGAAACGCGGATTCGTTTCGATATCCGCATCGGCGCGTCCCGCCGCGATCGCCTGGACGAGATCCTTCGTGCCGTCGATGCTGACGATCGCGACATCCTTGCCCGGCGTCTTGCCGTTCTGCTGCATGGCGCGCATCGCGCCCAGCGTCATGACATCGGCCTGGGAGTAGAGCGCGTTGGTGTCGGGGTGGGCGAGCAGCAGTTGCTCCATCACGCGCTGCGCGTCGGTCGCCGACCAGTTGCCGGTCTGCGCCGCAAGCAACTTCATATTCGGATACTTCTTGATCGCGTCGGCAAAGCCTTGGGTACGCTCGGTCTCCACCGAGTTCCCGTAGGCGCCCTGGATCTCGACGATGTTCGCCTTGTCGCCCGTCGCCTTGGCAAGCGCCTCACCCGAACGCTGCCCCTGGACGTAGAAGTTCGAGCCGATGAAGGTGATGAAGTCCGTGCAGGGCGTGCCGGCGGTCGCGCGGTCGATGGTGACGACCGGGATATGCTTCGCGGCTGCCTGTGCGAGCGCGGGCTGCAGCCCGGTCGAGTTCAGCGGCGCCACGATGAGGGCCTGCGCGCCCTGCGCGATCATGCTCTCGATATCCGCGACCTGCTTCGCCTCGTCGTCATTCGCGTTGGTGTAAAGCAACCGCTTCACGCCCTCGTCCTTGGCCGCCGCCTTGACCGAGTTGGTCTCGGCTGCGCGGAACGGGTTCTGCTCGTTCTCCGACTGCGAGAAACCGACGATCATGCCCTTCAGCGAGGCATGGCTCGGCGACGGGTTGGTGCAGACCGCGGAGGATACATGGCCGACGACCTGCGCGCCGCCGTTGCTCTGGGCCATTGCCGGGCTGGCGAGAAGCGTCGCGCCGAGCGCCGTCGCGCCGAATGCGGCCGTGGCGAACGCCGCCGCCCGGGAGCCTGCTGAGCCGAGGGTCATCCTTCGTTTCCTTCCCATGATCGGCCGATTTCGGCCTGAATTTGCAATGATCTTCGTGACATGCAGCCGCAGGCACATTAATGATCGAGCTTATGTCTGACAATAAGGGATCTTCCTCCGCGCGCCGCCCCCGCTCCCTCGAGCGGCGGGCCGTGCCGCGCGACCGCAGCGAACACGTCGCGCATGCGATCGGCCTCCGCATCGTCGGCGGCAATCCGCCCCCGGGCGCGTTGCTGCCGACGGAGCACCAACTTTGCGCGGAGATCGGCGTCTCGCGCGCGGCACTTCGGGAAGGCTTCCGGCTGCTCGCCGCGCGCGGGATGATCATCGGCCGCCGCAAGGTCGGAACTATCGTCCGCCCGATGTCGGATTGGAATATGCTCGATGCCTCCGTGCTCGCATGGCATCTGGAGCAGGAGCCGACGCAAGCCTTCATCGACGGCTTGTTCGAGGCGCGGCTGATCGTGGAACCGGCGGCGGCCGCGATGGCCGCGCAACGGGCGAAGCCTGAGGCGATCGCCGCGATGCGGGCCGCATTCGATGAGATGGCCGCAGGCCAAGGGGCGGCTCCCGGTCCTCAGATCCAGGATACGGCCGAGGATATCGACAAGACGGTCGGCGCCGACCTGCGCTTTCACAAGGCGATCCTGACCGCGGCGGGCAACCATTTCCTCGCGACCTTCGGCGCGCTGATCGGATCGTCGCTGATCGCCTCCTTCCGTCTCAACTGGCGGGCGCATAATTCGGCGCCCGCGATCGCACTCGCGCAGCACGAGAATGTGATGAGCGCGATCGCGGATCGCGCACCTGTCGAGGCTGAGGCACGCATGCGCCTGCTGCTGACGGCGGCGCATGAAGATGCACGTATGTCGCTCGCGGCGAGCGGCGCGTGAGCGTCACCGGCGTGTAGGCGTCACCGGCGTTAAGCCTCACCGGCGGGGGCCGGAGGCGGCCGGGCCGGCCGCAGGCGCCGACCCGGGCGGGAACGGCGTCTCTACATCCCGCGTCTCCTGCAGCCACAAGGCGAGCGCGGCGGCGGCAACCGCGGGAACGGCCAGGGCCAGGAACGCACCGTTCCAGTTGAACACGCTGACGAGCATGCCGCCGAAAAGACCGGACAAAGCGCCACCGATGCCCTGGAGGGTATTCAGCGCGCCCAGCGCCGTCTGGGTGCGGCCGCTGCCCCAGGTGAGGTCCGCGACCACCACAGGCACGGCGACGCCGATCAGCCCGGAGGAAACGCCGTCCAGTACCTCCGCCAGCATCAGCGCCGATGGATCCGTGACCAGGCCAGAGAACACCGCGCGCACCGGCAGGACAACGCAGGCGAGGAGCAGGAGACGGCGGCGTCCGGCCTGATCGGCCAGCGATCCGGCCCAGAGCGCCACCGGAATCATGGTGAGTTGGGCGACGATGACATAGACCGCGATCCAGCCGGTCGCGTCGTGCCCCGTCGCCACAAGACGCTGCCCGACGAGCGCCAGCATGTAGCCATTGGCGAGATTGAACAGCCCAAGCGCCCCGGCAAGCAGAAGCAGGCGAGGGTTGCTTACCACCTGCCGCATGCTGGAGCGGTGTTCGACATGGTCAGGCTCGCTCTCCGCCCAGCCATGGGCGCGCCGTCCGTTGAAGGCGCGGAGCGGGGTGATCGCGACCGCGATGATGGCCGCGAAGGCCATGGAGCCAAAGATCCAGAAGGGCGCGCTGAGGCCGAACACCGGTCCCGATGCCGCGATCAGGACCGCCGCGAAGACGATCCCGGCATGGTTGAAGGCTTGGTTCCGCCCCTGCTGGCGCGGGAACCTCCGCTTGCCGACGATGCCGAGCGTGAGCAGGGTCAGCGCCGGCAGCAGCAGCGCGCCGCCTGCGCCGGTAAGGAACTGGGAGGCCAGCACCCAGACCATCGTCGGCGCCGGGACGATGAGCAGCGTGCCGCCGAGAATGGCGCCGCAGGCCAGGCCAAGCAGGAGGCGCGGGTAGCGTGTATGGTCGACGAGGGCCCCCGCCGGCCCGTTCAGCATGAGGGCGAAAAGGCCGACGACCGTCATCACCGAGCCGACGCGCGCCGGGCTCCAATGGCCATTGGCGGCAAGCCAGGTCGCCAGGAACGGCCCGAGGCCGCCCTGGATATCGCCGGTAAAGAAGTTGATCAGTGCGAGGTGGGCGGCGGGAGACATGCGGGGTCGCGCACTTCCTGAGGCTGCAGGGGAGCGAGCGGGCGATGGAGGCGCGAGGGCCGCAAGAAGAAGACCCTGCCCGCCCGCCATCGCGGCGCTGCCGCCAAGCTGCATCGGTTGGCCGGCCGAAGCCGGGTGCTGTAGGCCGTGCGTGGTAGACTGCACGCTGGACCGGAGCATGGGAAGACCGTCATGCCGTCCATGAGCCTCCGCATCTATCTCGACCCGGAGGGCCGCATCGGACCCGGGAAGATCGCGCTCCTCGAGAAAATCGGCGAGTTCGGTTCGATTGCCGCCGCCGGCCGGGCGATGGGCATGTCCTATCGCCGCGCCTGGGAACTGGTCGAGGAAACCAACCGCATCTTCGGCAAGCCCGTCGCCATCCGTCAGGCGGGCGGCAGGCATGGCGGCGGCGCTGTCCTGACGCCGCTCGGCCTCACCCTCGTCGCTCGGTTTCGCGCCATCGAGGCGGCCGCGGCAGAGGCCGCCCGCGAACATGTGGCCGCTCTACAGCAGGAGGTCGACAAGCCCGATCCGGTCGGGCCGCCGTCATCGGCCCACCTCTAGTCGCACCCAAGCCGGAGCGCTATCTTCCGCCGGGAATAACGACCACGACGCTTGGGTCATGGATGAGCAGGAGAGTGCGGTGCTGAGACGCGAGGTTCTTCTGGGCGGCCTGACATTCGCATTGCCGCCGGCGATGGCCTCGGCCCGATCCGCCGCCGCTCCGGGCACGGTCAACGTGCTCTACGCGGGCTCTCTGGTGAACCTGATGGAGCACGGCGTCGGCGCTGCCTTCGATAAGATCGAGGGCGCCGACTTCCGCGGCTATGCGGGCGGATCGAACAAGCTCGCGAACGAGATCAAGGGCAAGCTCGTGCCCGGGGATGTCTTCATCAGCGCCAACCCGAAGGTGAACGCCGCGCTCATGGGCGCGACGAACGGCGGCTGGGTCGACTGGTATGTGACCTTCGCGAAGTCGCCGCTCGTGATCGGCTACAACCCGTCCAGCCGCTTCGCCGCTGATCTCAAGACCAAGCCCTGGTATGAGGTGCTGCAAAAGCCCGGCATCAGGATCGGCCGCACCGACCCGAAGCTCGACCCCAAGGGGCGGCTCACGCTCGATCTGCTGAAGAAAGCCGCGCAGACCTACAAGATGCCCGATCTTTCCCGGCAGGTTCTGGGGGCGCCTGAGAATCCCGCCCAGGTCCTGCCGGAGGAAACCCTCGTCGGCCGGCTGCAATCCGGCCAGATCGATGTCGGCTTCTTCTACTCGACGGAGACGACCGACCTGCACATCCCGTCGATCGCGCTGCCCGCCGACATCAGCCTCAGTGCGCATTACACCGCGACGGTCCTGAGCCGCGCGCCCAACAGGACGGGCGCGGTCCGCTTCCTCGCCTTCCTGCTCGGCCCGCAGGGTACGGCGCTGATGCGCGACCACGGGCTCGACCTCGTGCCGCCGACGATCAGCGGCGACACCCACAAGGTGCCGCCCGCGATCCTGGCTCTGAGCAAGCCTGCGAAATAATGCGACGGTTGATGCGCCACGCGACGCGGCATCGGCGGTGAGGCAGCGGTCCTGGCCCGCCCTGCCATGGCTCGGCGGCCTGCTGGCGCTCTACCTCATCGCGCCCTTCCTCGCGGGCCTCGCCATGACGGGCGGCGCCGGCTGGGCGAGCGCGGACTGGGGGAGTCTCGGCGCCGCCGTGGCGGTGTCCCTGCTCAGCGCCACGGCCGCGACGGTGCTCGTGGCGCTGGGCGCCATCCCGCTCGGCCTGCTGCTGGCGCGGCGGTCGGGCCGGGCGATGGCGCTGCTCGGCTTCGTGGTCCAACTGCCCCTCGCACTGCCGCCGCTCGCCAGCGGCATCCTGCTGCTGTTCCTGCTGGGCTATGCGAGCCCGCTCGGTGCGCTCACCCACGGCGCCCTCACGGACTCCTTCATCGGCATCGTGCTGGCGGAAGCCTTCGTCGCCGCGCCCTTCCTGATCATCGCCGCCCGTTCGGCCTTCGGGACCGTCGATCCGGTGCTGGAGGATGTGGCGGCGACCCTCGGCCACGGCCCCTCCGGCGTGTTCTTCCGGGCGAGCCTGCCGCTTGCATGGCGCGGCATCGCGGCCGGCATGCTGCTGTGCTGGCTGCGCGCCTTCGGCGAGTTCGGCGCGACGGTAATGGTTGCCTACCACCCCTATTCGCTGCCGGTGTACACCTTCGTCGCCTTCGGCAGCGAGGGGCTGCCGGCCATGCTGCCGATACTCGCGCCGACCCTCGGCGCCGCCTTCGCCGTCATGCTGCTGGCGACGCGGCTCACCCCGTCGCGCGCCGGGCGGACGGATGCGCCCGCGACCATGCTCGCGGCGGAGGAGACGGCGGTGGAGGCCGCGCCCCATCCGGCCGGGATACCGCCGCAGCCGAGGGGCATCCCGCCGCCGCTGCGCTTCGCCTTCCGCCGTGCTCTTGACGGCTTCACCCTCGGCATCGACCACGAAACCACGGCGCGCCGGATCGCGCTGCTCGGCGCATCCGGCTCCGGCAAGTCGCTGACGCTCAGGGCGATCGCGGGCCTCGACCACCAGCGTGACGACCGGCTCGACATAGGCGGACGCATCCTCTCGTCCTTGCCGCCGGAACGGCGCGGCATCGCCTACGTTCCGCAAAGCTACGGGCTCTTTCCCCATCTGACAGCCGAGCGGCAGCTCCGTTTCGCGACCGACAGCGACGCGGATCGCGCCCGCTTCTGGTTCGAGCGCCTCGGCCTTGCCGGGTTGGAGCGGCGCCTTCCCTCCACACTTTCCCTGGGCCAGCAGCAGCGGGTCGCGATCGCCCGCGCCTTCTGCCGGCCATCCAGGCTGCTGCTGCTGGACGAGCCGTTCTCAGCGCTCGACACCCCGCTCCGCGCCCAGCTGCGGCAGGAATTGCGGCGGCTGCAGGCCGAGGTGGCGGCGACCACGATCCTGGTGACGCACGATCCGGAGGAGGCGTTCATCCTCGCCGACGAACTCATCGTCCTCCAGGCGGGGCTGGTGCTGCAGGCGGGGCCGGTGAACGCGGTCTTCGCCCGTCCGGCCAATGCGACCGTCGCGCGCATCCTGGGGGCGGAGACGATCGCTTCCGGGGTCACGGCAGCGGCGGACGCCATCGACATCGGCAGCGGAATCCGCATCGCCGTTGCCGGTCCGCCGCTGCCGCCGGCCGTCGCCGTGGCGTGGTCCGTCGCGCCCGAGCGGCTGCGCGTCGGCGCCAGCGGCGGCCACGCGGGGATGATCCTGGAGGTCGGGCCAACTGTCGCGGGGCGGCAGACCCTGACCGTGCGGCTGGGAGATGCGGTGCTGCGGATCGCGCAGGAGGCCGATCCGGCGCTTCGTCCGGGAGCCGCGCGGATCGTGGTGCCCCCGGCCGCGGTGCAGGTCTGGCAGGCGGCGCCGGCCGATGCTGGGCAAAACGCCACGACCCGCTTAGGCTTCGCCCATCAACCGGCGGGAGCCGTCCCATGAACCCGATCGCGCCGCTCCCCCTCACCGTCTGCGCGCCCGCCCCCGCGTAACGCCCGAGCCCTGTCGGACCCATGTGCGGCCGCTTCGCCTCCACGCTCTCTGCCGAACTCATCCGGCGCCTCTTCGAGACGGAGGATGGCGCGCCGAACTTGCCGCCCTCCTGGAACATCGCGCCAAGCCAGGATGCGCTGGTGGTGCGGCGGCATCCCGCCACCGGCGTCCGGCATCTCGACGCACTGCGCTGGGGCCTCATCCCGCACTTCACGAAGGCGCTGCAGGGTGCGCCGAAGCCGATCAACGCACGGGCCGAGACGGTGGCGACCAGCGGCCTGTTCCGGGGCGCGTTCGCGGCGCGGCGATGCCTCGTCCCCGCCGCCTGCTTCTTCGAGTGGCGCAAGACGGGAGCCGCGAAGCAACCTTTCGCCATCGGCCTGCAGGACGGCGCGCCGCTGGCGCTCGGCGCGATCTGGGAGGGCTGGCGGTCGCCCGAGGGCGAGGTCATCCGCAGCTTCGCGATCATCACGACCGCCGCCAATGCCGAGATGCGCGCGGTGCACGACCGCATGCCGCTGGTCGTCGAACCGGCCGATTGGGCCGCCTGGCTCGGCGAGACAGAGGCCGACGCCGCCCCTCTGCTGCGGCCCGCAGCGGACGGGACGCTGACGCTGTGGCCGGTCTCCAGCCGGGTCAACAGCCCGAAGAACAACGACCCTGACCTGCTCGCGCCGCTCGAAACCCCCGTGCCGCCAGCCGCGGAGCTGCCGGCACAGAAGGAAGCCGGCCCGAACTCGGCCTGACGCCGATGCCGATTACGCTCCGGTCCGGGGTTGAGTTTCATCGGTCCAGGGATAAGGTGCCCGCAAGCAACAAGCAGAAGCGCGACCAGGGGAGAGCCACCGCCATGCGCACCATCAAAGGCCCCGCGATCTTTCTGGCGCAGTTCGCCGGAGACGCAGCCCCGTACAACAGCCTTAGCGCCATCGCGCGCTGGGCGGCGGGCCACGGCTACGAAGGCGTGCAGATCCCCTCCTGGGACGCCCGGCTTTTCGACCTCGCCCGCGCCGCCGAAAGCCGTGACTACTGCGATGAGGTGCGCGGCACACTCGCCGAAGCGGGCGTCGCGTTGACCGAGCTATCGACCCATCTGCAGGGCCAGCTCGTCGCCGTGCATCCAGCCTACGACATCGCTTTCGATGGTTTCGCGCCCCCGGCGGTGCACGGCAACCCAGCTGCGCGGCAGGAGTGGGCGGTGAACCAGCTCATGCTGGCCGCGCGCGCTTCCCGCAATCTCGGCCTCACCGCGCATGCGACCTTCTCGGGCGCGCTTGCCTGGCCATTCGTCTATCCCTGGCCGCAGCGGCCCGCAGGACTTGTGGAGACCGCCTTCGACGAACTCGCCCGCCGCTGGCGCCCGATCCTCGATGCCTTCGACGATGCCGGCGTCGATCTTTGCTACGAGATCCACCCGGGCGAGGATCTGCATGACGGCGTGACCTACGAGATGTTCCTGGAGCGCGTCGGCAACCATGCGCGCGCCAACCTGCTCTACGATCCCAGCCACTTCGTGCTGCAGCAACTCGACTATCTCGACTACATCGACATCTATCACCAGCGCATCCGCATGTTCCACGCCAAGGACGCCGAGTTCAACCCGACCGGACGGCAGGGCGTCTATTCGGGCTTCCAGCCCTGGGCCAACCGCGCCGGGCGCTTCCGCTCGCTCGGCGACGGGCAGGTGGATTTCGGCGCCATCTTCTCCAAGCTGTCGCAATACGGCTTCGACGGCTGGGCCGTTCTGGAATGGGAGTGCTGCATCAAGGACAGCGAACAGGGCGCGGCCGAGGGCGCCCCCTTCATCGCCAACCACATCATTCAGGTGGCGGGGCGCGCCTTCGACGATTTCGCGGCGAGCGGTGTCGACCTTGCAACCAACCGGAAGCTGCTCGGCCTCGGCTGACCGCGCCTCCCTAGACCGTCACGAGGTCGCGGCTGCGCAGCAAGGCGGCCGTGCCCGGCGGGCGGCCCCGGAACGCTACGTAGAGCGCCATCGGATCGCGCGTGTCGCCCGCGCTCAGCAGCACCCGCAGCCGAGCAGCCGTCGCCGCGTCGAAGGGATCGCCGGCTTCCTTGAAGGCCTCGAAGCCATCGGCATCCAGCACTTCGGACCAGAGATACGAGTAGTACCCGGCCGCATATCCTCCGCCCGCGAACAGATGCTGGAAATGCGCCGGCCGGTGGCGAATGCCGATCTCGGCGGGCATGCCGATGCTCTCGAGGAACGAGCGCTCGAAAGCCACGATGTCGATCGTCTGCGGCGCCGGGTGGCTGTGCAGTGCCATGTCGATCAGCGCCGCCGCCGTGTATTCAACCGTGCCGAAGCCCTGGTTGAAGCCCTGGGCCGCCAATAGGCGATCGATCAACGCATCCGGCAGCGGCGCGCCGGTATCGTGATGCCGCGCATAGGCGCGCAGCGTCTCCGGCAGCGCGATCCAATGTTCGTAGATCTGCGAAGGCAGTTCCACGAAGTCCCGGCGCACCGAGGTGCCCGACTGGGACGGATATCGTACCCGGCTCAGCAGCCCATGCAGCGCATGGCCGAACTCATGAAACAGCGTCTCGGCATCGTCGAAGCTCAGCAGCGTCGGCTGCGACTTCGCGAAATTGTTGTTGTTGACGATGATCGGGGACACCGCGTCGTCCAGCGCCTCCTGGTCGCGGAAGCTGCTCATCCAGGCGCCAGAGCGTTTATCGGGTCGCGCATAATGATCGGCGAGGAACACGCCGACATGGCCGCCGGCGTCCCGCACCTCGTAGGCGCGCACGTCCGGGTGATAGACCGGAATGTCCGGGCGAGGCGTGAAGGTGAGGCCGAACAGCCGCGTTGCAGTATCAAAGACCGCGCGCTGCAAGGTCTCGAGCACGAAGTAGGGCTTCATCTCCGTCTCATCGAGGTCGTAATCGGCCCGCCGCACCTTCTCGGCGTAGTAGCGCCAGTCCCAGGCAGCCAGCGCGCCGTTGAAGCCCTCCGCTCGTGCGACCGCCAGCAGCCGGTCCCGCTCCACCGCCGCCTTGTGCTTTGCCGGGCCCCAGACCTCGTCCAGCAGCCCGCGCGCGGCGTCCGGCGTGGCCGCCATGGAGTCCGCGAGCCGGAAGGCCGCGAAGCTCGGATAGCCCAGCAGCTTCGCGCGCTCGGCGCGCAGCGCCAGGATCTCGGGGATCAGCGGACGGTTGTCGTGCGGACCTGCGTGCATCCCGCGCGCGATCCAGGCCTCGTAGGCGGTCTGTCGCAGATCGCGCCGGGCCGAAAAGGTCAGGAACGGCTCGATCAACGAGCGCGAGAGGGTGATGGCGTAGCCGTCGAGGCCGCGTTCCGCCGCCGCCTGACGCGCCCCCGCGCGGACGAAATCGGGCAAGCCGTTCAGATCGCTCTCGGCGAGCGGGAGCGCCCAGGCCTTCTCGTCTTGCAGCACGTTCTGCCCGAAGGCCGTGTGGAGCACCGCGAGACGCTCCGATATCTCCGTCATCCGCGCCTTCTCGATCTCGCCCAGCGCGGCCCCGCTGCGGACGAGGTTGAGGTGCATGCGGTCGAGCAGCCGCATCTCGTCCTCGGCGAGCCCCAGCGTCTCGCGCTGCCGGTGGAGCGTGGCGACGCGCCGGAACAGCGCGGGGTCGAGCGACACGCGCATGCCGTGCTGCGCGAGACGCGGCGACATCTCGCGGTCGATCTCCTCCAGGGCTTCACCGCCCAGGCTGCTCGACAGGTTGTGGAAGACGGCGCCCACCCGCTCCAGGCTGCGCCCGCTGCGTTCCATGGCTTCCACCGTATTGGCGAAGGTCGCAGGCTCGCGGTTGCCGCCGATGGCCGCGATCTCGGCCAGGTGCTCGGCCATCGCCTGATCGAAGGCCGGAGCGAAATGCTCGGGCCGGATGAGGTCGAAGGGCGGGACGCCGAAGGGCGTGGTCCAGGGCACGAGGAGCGGATTGTCTTGGGTCATGGCGACAGACTGCGTCAGAAGACGCTCCGGGGGTCAATCCCCTAAGCGCCGTGCCAGGGTCGCACGAGGACCGATCTTCAACCTGCGGTTGCAAGAGCCAGTGCATTCGCCTAGCATCGAAATCTGCTCGATCGGCGGTATGGCGCGTGCTGGACAGGATCTACCTTCCCGAACCTTGGACCCTGGCCCTGACGATGGTGCTCGTGATCCTGCTCACGAGCCTGAACTACGTCGTCATCTGGTTGCAGAACCGCCAGCAGGTCGCCTTGGTGTGGATGCTGGCTGCGTCTCTGCTCAGCACGCTCGGCTTCGTCCTGCGCATCGCGCTGCCGGGCCCCGCCGGCGTTGTCATCGCGCCGGTCAGCATCCTGGTCGCCGTCGGCTGCATCTGGATGGGCTGCCGCGCCGTGGGAGGCCGGGGCCCCTGGCTGCCGGCCCTGCTGATACCCCCCGCGCTGTGGCTGCTGCTGTGCTGCCTGCCCGGGTTCTTCACGCCACCGACAGCGCGCTTCGCCGCGCCCTGTCTGCTCGTGGCGCCGCTTCTCGTCCTCGCCCTCGGCGCGCTTTGGCCGACCGGGGCGGAGCGGCGGATCGGCCGCTGGTTCGTCTCCGCGCTCCTCTCCATCCAAACGGCGATCTGCCTCGGCTGGGGCATCGCCCAGGGGGTGTCGATGGCGCGGGACCTCGGCATCGGCACGGATGCGATCGACTTGCCCTTCTCGGCCTTCACGCTCATGGGCTTCAACCTGATGATGAGCTTCGCCTTCGTCGCCTTGGTGAAGGAGCAGTCGGACTGGGACTACATGCAGACCGCGCAGCGTGACGCCCTGACCGGCCTCGGCAATCGCCGCCGCCTCGACGACAGTCTGCAGAAGGCTTGGCGCGTTTCCCGACGCACTGGGACACCGCTCGCTGTGCTCATGATCGATGTCGACCATTTCAAGGCCTATAACGACCGTTACGGCCATCCGGCAGGCGACGCCTGCCTGCGCGCCATAGCGCACGCCCTGCGCGGCGGCCTTCTCCGCAGGACCGACGAGGTGTCTCGCTATGGCGGCGAGGAATTCGCCGTGCTCCTCGCCGGTACCGCGGACCTGGAGGCGCGGACGGTCGCGGAGCGGCTGCGCCTTGCAGTGCGGGAGATGGCGCTGCCTCATCCGGCCGGGCCGGACGGCATCGTGACGATCAGCCTCGGCGTTGCGGTGGCGGGTGCCGCAAGTGGCCTCTCGGATGGCGCGGCGCTGTTGCAGGCCGCGGATCAGGCGCTTTACCGCGCCAAGGAGGCCGGGCGAGACCGGATCGAGATTTTCGCGAGCGCGAGCGCCAGACCGCCGGCGCCGCCGTCGCCCGCGCTGCGGCTCGGCCCAGTTTGAAGGCGCCGCTGCACACACGCGGCTGAGGGTCGCGGCCACCGATTGACATTCCAGCCGCCACCACGCTAGCTCCTTGACCGGAAATTGCAAGTCAGTCGCAATTGCAGAATCTGACCCGTCAGCAGGACCAGTCGCCCGATGCCCGAGCAGATCTCTGCCACCAAGCCCAAGCGTCCGCGCCTTGCCGCCCGCTTCCCGTTCATCGCCGTTTTCGGGCCCGGCATCGTCGTCATGCTCGCCGATACGGATGTCGGCAGCATCATCACCGCTGGCCAGAGCGGCGTGCAGTGGGGCTACAAGCTCCTGCTGCTCCAGGTCTTGCTCATGCCGATCCTGTACGTCGTGCAGGAGCTGACCGTGCGCCTCGGCATCTTCACCGGGCGCGGCCACGGCGAGTTGATCCGCTCTGCCTTCGGGCCGGGTTGGGCGTGGCTGTCCGCCGCCGGACTAGCGGTTGCCACCGCCGGCGCGCTGCTGACGGAGTTTTCAGGCGTCGCCGGAGTGGGCGAACTCTATGGCGTGCCGCGCGCCGTCACCCTGCCGCTCGCCGCCGCGGCACTTCTCGCCGTCGTCATCACAGGCTCGTACCGGCGCGTGGAGCGCGCCGCCATCATCATTGGCCTGTTCGAGTTCGCCTTCTTCGGCGTGGCCTGGGCCGCCCGGCCCGATCTCGGCGCGCTCGTGCGGGACAGCCTCTCCATCCCCATCGCGAACACCCGCTACCTCTACCTGGTCGCCGCCAATATCGGCGCGGTCATCATGCCTTGGATGATCTTCTACCAGCAGTCGGCGATCGCCGATAAAAAGCTGACCGAGGGGCATTACCGCGCCGCTCGCTGGGACACGGCGATCGGCGCCGTGGTCACGCAGCTCGTTATGGCAGCGATACTGATCGCCGCCGCCGCGACCATCGCCGTGCACACGCCGGATGCGAGCCTTAACACCGTCGGCGACATGAGCCGCGCGCTGACGCCCTTCCTCGGGCAGCAGGTCGGGCGGCTGGTTTTCGGCCTCGGCGTGCTCGGAGCCGCTCTGGTTGCGGCGATCGTCTCGTCCCTCGCCCTCGCCTGGGGTCTCGGGGAGGTGGCAGGCTATCGCCGCTCGCTCGAACATCATCCCCTGAAGGCCCGCTGGTTCTATGCCGTCTATGCCGTCTGCGTCGTCGGCGGCGCGGCGATCGTCGGTCTCGCGCCCAACCTCGTGTCGCTGAACGTCGGCGTGCAGGTCATGAACGCGCTGCTGCTGCCGCTGGTGCTCGGCTTCCTCATCCGGCTCGCGATGGTGACCTTGCCCGCCGCTCATCGGCTAAGGGGCTGGTACCTTTGGGTCGTGCTGATCGTCTGCGGCATCACCTGCGCGCTTGGCGTCTACGGCGGGCTGAGCAGCCTGCTCTAATGCCCCCAAAGCCCCCGCCGCGATTGACAGAAATAACTTTCCAGCATTAATTTCTACCTCGGGAAGGCTAGGCTGGCAGGCGATAGCGTGGCCTGATGCGCGGACAGGGCGGCAGAAGCCGGTCTGACGATAAGAAAAATGAAAAGGGGAAACGAGAGATGGAGCGGCGTTCTGTTTTAGGTGGCGTGGGGCTCGGCGTCGTGGGCGCAGCCTCGTTGCTGGCGGCGGGCAAGGCGCGGGCCGCCGGCCAATCCTTCACCGTGGCGCTGGTGCCCGGCCTCACCACCGACGCCTTCTACATCACCATGCATCGAGGCGCGCAGGCGGCAGCCAAGGCCCTTGGCGTGAACCTCGTCTTCCAGGGCGCACCCGCCTTCAATCCCGTGCAGCAGGTGCCGGTGCTCGACGCCGTCATCGCGCGCAAGCCGGACGCGCTACTCATCGCGCCGACCGACAAGGTGCAGCTGATCGCGCCGCTGCGGTCCGCCTTCAACGCCGGCATCCCCGTCATCACCGTCGACACCTATATCGGCAACGGCGAATACCAGACCGGCAGCGGCAATGCCGACTTCCCGCTGTCCTATATCGCCTCGAACAACACGCTCGGCGGCCAGATGGCGGCCCGCGCGCTCGCGAAGGCCATTGGCGGCAAGGGCAAGGTCTATGTCGCCAACGTGACGCCGGGCGTGTCGACCACCGATGAGCGCGAGCAGGGCTTCATCGCCGAGATGAAGAAGGACTATCCTAACGTTACTGTCCTGAACACGCAGTTCAACGATGACGACGCCAACAAGGCGGCGTCGCAGGCGCAATCCGTGCTGGCGCGCAACCGCGACCTCGCCGGCATCTTCGGCGCCAACCTGTTCTCGGCGCTCGGGGCGGCGAACGGCGTGCAGCAGAGCGGTGATGCCGGCAAGGTCAAGGTCGTCGCCTTCGATGCGCCGCAGTCGATCGTCGGCAACATCAAGAGCGGGCTCATCGACATCGCGATCGCGCAGCATCCGGCCACGATCGGGTGGTACGGTGTCGCCTCGGCCTATGCCCATCTTACCGGCGTCGCCATCCCACCGAAGATCGCGACCGGCTTTACCGTCATCGACAAGGCGAATGTCGACGAGCCCGGCATCCAGAAGTTCATCTACTCCTCGTGAGTGCTGCGGCCTCCACGCGTGTCGCTCCCGGGGGTTCCCGGGGGCGCCGCACCCTGGCGGTACTGGCGTCCGGCAGGGCCTGGATCTTTCTCTTTCTGCTGCTGGTCGTCTTCGAGATCTGGTCGCAGATCGCTTACGGCACCACCTTCGTCTTCAGCCTCTTCAACATCCGCTCGATCTCGGTCTTTGCCGTCGCGCCTGTGCTGCTGGGGCTCGGCCAGACGCTCGTCATCATCTCGGGCGGCATCGACCTTTCGGTCGCCTTCACCATGGGCTTGGCCGCCGTCGTCGCGGCCCATGTCGCGAACGACGTGGGGGCCGCCGCCGGTCCGGGCATCGGGCTCGCCGCCGGCACGATCGCGGCGATCGCGGTCAGCGTCGTGCCCGGCTGGATCAACGGCCTGCTCATCGCGCGCCTGCGCGTGCCGCCCTTCATCGGCACGCTCGGCATGTATGGCGTGGCGCGCGGCGCCGCCTATCTGTTCGCAGGCGGCACGACCGTCCCGGTCCAGAACAGCTGGCTCACCTATCTCGGCAACGGGCGCGTGCTCGGCGTGCCCGTGCTCGTCATCATCGCCCTCATCATCGTCGCACTGGTTCATTACCTGCTGTCCGAGACGTTGTTCGGCCAATACACCTACGCCATCGGCGGCAACCGGCAGGCGACGCTGCGTGCCGGCGTCAATGTCAGCCGGGTCACGATCCTGCTCTATATCCTCTCCGCGGTCAGCGCCGGGATCGACGGCATCCTCTATACCGGCCGGTTCGCGGCCGGCGCGCCGCAGGCGGGCGAGCCGCTGCTGCTCGACAGCATCGCAGCGGTCGTCATCGGCGGCGCGAGCCTCTTCGGCGGCTCCGGCACCATCATCGGCACCATCATCGGCGCGCTCATCATCGCCGTCATCCAGTACGGCCTCGTCTTCCTGAACGTCGAGCCCTTCTGGCAGTTCATCGCCGTCGGCCTCGTCATCATCGTCTCTGTGCTCGTCGATCAGAGCCAACGCCGGTTCGGGGGAGGACGCGTCGATGAGTGACAGCAAGATGGGGAGCGACATCAGGACCGGCGATCCGGTGCTGCAGACCTTCGGGCTCTCCAAGCGCTTCGGCGGCGTGCATGCGCTGGAGCGGGTCGACTTCACCCTACGGGCGGGCGAGGTCGTGGCGCTCGCCGGGGACAACGGCGCGGGCAAATCGACCTTCACGAAGATCGTCTCGGGCGTGTTCCAGCCGAGCGAGGGCGAGATCCGCTATTGCGGCAAGCCCGTCACCTTCGACGGGCCGCAGGCGGCGCGCACGCAGGGGATCGAGACGATCTACCAGGATTTGGCGCTTGCCGATAACCTTGACATCGGCGGCAATGTCTTTCTCGGCCGCGAGTTGAAGACGAAGTTCCTGTTCCTGCCACGTATCGACCGTAAGCGAATGCGGGAGGAAGCGGCCGAGGCGATCAAGGTGCTCGACGTGCATCTCGACCGGCTCGACCGTCCGGTGCGGGCGCTCTCGGGCGGCCAGCGTCAGGCGGTCGCCATCGGCCGCGCGATCCATTGGGATGCACGCGTGCTGATCATGGATGAGCCTACGGCGGCGCTCGGCGTGCCGGAGCAGCGCAAGGTGATGGACCTCATCCGCTCGCTGAAGACGAAGGGCATCGGCGTGATCTTCATCTCCCACAACCTCGCCGACATGTTCGCGGTCAGCGACCGCATCGTGGTGCTGCGGCGCGGCGTGGTCTCGGGCGAACGCATGGTGGGCGAGGCGGATCCGGAGGAGATCGTGCGGCTCATGGTTGGGCACTGATCAACACCCAGCCGGGGAAGATGGCATGCCGCGCAAGGACGACCGCCGTTTGAGGATTGGCGTGTTGGGTTGCGGACCCATCGCACAGTTCGCGCATTTCGAGTCCTGCACCAAGGCCCGCAACGCCGACCTCTTTGCCATCTGCGATGTCGCCGAGGATCTGCGCCACCGCATGGCCGCGACGCATGCGCCAGAGAAGACCTTCGCCGATTACGACGCGATGCTCGCGGACCCCGAGGTGGAGGCCGTCATCATCGCGACCTCGGATGCGTTTCACGTGCCCGCCAGCCTGCGTGCGCTCGAAGCCGGCAAGCACGTCTTCTGCGAAAAGCCAGTCGGCGTCTCGGTCGAGGACGTCGAACAGCTTCGCGATGCGGTGGCGCGCTCGGGCCTCACACTACAGATCGGGCATATGAAGCGCTTCGATCCGGGGCTTGAGGCGGCGAAGGCGTTCATCGACACCGAGATGGGCGAAATGCTCGCGCTGAAGGCCTGGTATTGCGACAGCACGCATCGCTACACGATGACGGATGCCGTGCAGCCGCTTCCTGTCACCAGCAAGAACGCCCGCAAGCCAACCGAGAATCCGAAGGCCGATCTTCGGCGCTACTACATGCTCGCCCATGGCAGCCACCTCGTTGACACGGCACGATGGCTGTGCGGGCCGATCACCGCCGTGCAGGCGAGGCTGTCGGAACGCTTCGGCGCCCATTGCTGGTTTGTGGAGACAAGCTTCGCCAGCGGCACGCTCGGGCATCTCGATCTCACCGTCGCCGTGCGGATGGACTGGCATGAGGGGCTGCAACTCTACGGCCAATACGGCAGCGTGATCGCGAAGACCTTCAACCCCTGGTACTACCGGTCGAGCGAGGTCGAGATCTTCCACGAGAAGGACGCGACCACTCGCCGCCCCCTCGGCGCCGATGGGCATTTCTACCGCCGCCAGATCGAGGGGTTCGCCGACGCGATCCTGCACGGCGCGCCCATGCGCGGTGCGGATGCCGAGGATGGCGTCGCCAGCATCCGCGCCATGGTGGCAATCGCGCGCTCGGTGGAGACCGGACGGCTGGTGCGGCTGGATGAAGTATCGGGCGCGCTGTGAACCCCATTGGCATCTTCGCGAAAACCTTTCCCGGCACGACGGCCGAGGCCGTGCTGACGGCGGCGCGCGATGCCGGATATGGCTGCGTGCAGTTCAACCTCGCGTGTTGCGGCCTGCCGTCGATGCCGGATACGCTGCCGCCGGGCACGCCAGCGGCTGTTGCGCGCGCAAGCAGCGGGACGGGTGTGGCGATCGCGGCGCTTTCCGGCACCTACAATATGATCCACCCGGATGCGGCCGTGCGTGCGCAGGGATTGCGACGGCTGGAACTGCTGCTCGGCGCGGCGCGGGGAATGGGCACAACCCTCGTCACGCTCTGCACCGGCACGCGCGACCCGGACGACCAATGGCGGCATCATCCCGACAATGACACGCCCGCCGCCTGGGCCGATCTGCGGACCGAGATGGAGAAGGCGGCGGCCCTCGCGGCGCGGCATGGCGCCGACCTCGGGATCGAGCCGGAACACGCGAATGTGGTGAGCACCGGCCCGCTTGCGGCGCGGTTGCTGCGGGAGGTTCCCTCGCCACGGCTGAAGATCGTGCTCGATCCCGCCAATATGATCGACGGGGCGGGGGCCGATCAGGACCGGATTTTCGCCGAGGCCGCCGATCTGCTGGGGGATCGCATCGTCATGGCCCATGCCAAGGACCGCGATGCGGCCGGCGCCGTCGTGGCCGCCGGCACCGGCATCGTCGACTTCGACACCTTCTTCGCCCGTCTCGGCCGGATCGGCTTCCGCGGCCCGGTCGTCACCCACGGCCTTCGGGCGACCGAAGCGCGCGCGGTCGCGCAATTCCTGCGGGAGAAGATCGGCCCATGAGCGGACACATCGCCATCGACGGCGTCGACCTCACCTTCGTGGATCACGGCTTGGGGCCCGCGGTCGTGTTCCAGCACGGCCTAGGCGGGAGCGAGGCGCAGGTCGCGGAGGTTTTTCCCGATGCGGACGGGCGCTGGCGCCGCCTCACGCTCGACTGTCGCGGCCACGGGCGCTCCCGCCCCGACCCCGAAGCTCGCTACGGCATCGCCCGCTTCGCGCGCGATGTGCTGCGCCTCGCCGACGAGCGGCAGGTGGGACGCTTCGTGGCGGGCGGCATCTCCATGGGTGCCGCGATCGCGCTGCATCTCGCGGTCCATCATCCCGATCGGGTGACGGCGCTCATCCTCGCCCGCCCGGCTTGGCTGTTCGAGGCGGCACCCCCCACCATGGCGCCCTATGCCGAGGCGGGGCGGCTGATGGCGGCGCATGGCCCGGAGCAGGGACCGGAGCAGGCTCGCGCCGCTTTCGATGCGAGCGAGACCGCCGCCCGCCTGGCGCGCGAGGCGCCGGCCAACCTCGCCTCGCTCCGGGAATTCTTCACGCGCCCGGACCCGCAGGCGACGGCGGCGCTGCTGGAGGCCGTCGCTCAGGACAGCCCCGGCGTCACGCGCGCTGAGGCGGCGGCGCTGGCCGTGCCCACGCTCGTCATCGGCCACGGTCAGGACTTCGTGCACCCGCTGGACTATGCGGAGACGCTGGCCTCGGCCATTCCGGGTGCCAAGCTCGTGACCATCACGCCCAAGGCGGCCGATCCCGCGCGCCATGCCGAGGACGTCCGCGCGGCCCTCCGCGGCTTTCTCACATCCCTCTGAAACGCATCAGAAACACCTCACGAGGAGGCGTACCATGCCGAGCGCGACATGGCTTCAGGACCTGCCGAGGAAGCGCCTGATCGCGGAGTATTCGCTGTGGTCGGCCGACCTCGCGCGGCTCGAGGCCGATATCGCCCGGACTGAGAACTACGCCGACATCTACCATCTCGACGTGGCGGACGGGCATTTCGCCTCAGCTTTGCTTTTCTTCCCCGACCTCGTCGCGCGCCTCCGCCGCCTCACCGACCGGCCGTTCCACGTCCACCTGATGGTCGCGGACGATGTCCTGCTCGACCAGATCGACCAGTTCGCCGAAGCGGGCGCCGATCTCATCTCCGTCCATGCCGAGAACGAGGAGGTGCTGCACGAAGCCTTCGCGCGCATCGAGGAGCACGGCAAACAGGCCGGGATCGTGCTGCGGATCGAGACGCCGGTGGCAATGCTGGCGCCTTGGCTCGACCACGTCGGGTTCGTGACCCTGCTCGGCACCGCGATCGGCGTGAAGGGCCAGAGCCTCTCGGACGAAGCCTGCCCGCGCCTTCTCGAGGCCTCTCTGCTCATCGCGGCCGCCGGGCGAGCGCGCGCGATCACCCTGGCCGCCGACGGCGGCATCCGCGAGAACACCGTGCCGCGCCTGCGCGCCGCCGGCGCGCAGACGGTGGTGCTGGGGTCGCTCGCCTTCGGCGCGCCGGACCTCGCTGGCCGCACCGAGTGGTTGCACGCTCTCCCTGCATGACGGTCGCGATCGGCATCGACCTCGGCGGCACGGAGCTGCGCGCCGCCGTCGTCGGGGCGGATGGCGGGGTGCTGGCCCATGCGAGGACCGCGACCGCCGCGCTGGAGGGTCCGGAGGCAGTGATCGCGCAGATGGCCGATCTGGTTGGGCGGATCGCTCCCGGTCACGCCGTGATCGGCGTCGGCATCGGCTCCCCGGGACCTTTGGATGCGGCGGCGGGTGTGGTCGTCCAGGCATCCACGCTGCATGGCTGGGACGACGTTCCGCTGGCCGCGCTTGCCGAGGCGCGGCTCGGCCTGCCGGTGCGGATCGACAACGACGCCAATGTCGCCGCGCTCGCCGAGTGGCGCTTCGGTGCCGGGCGCGGCCTGCGTCACATGGTCTACGTCACCGTCAGCACCGGCATCGGCGGCGGCGTGATCATCGACGGCAAGCTGCTGCATGGCCGCGGCAGCCTCGCGGCCGAGATCGGTCACATGGCCATCACCGACACGCCCATCCGCTGTTCCTGCGGCGCTCTTGGATGCTGGGAGGCGTTGGCCGCCGGCCCGGCGCTCGGGCAGCGGGCGACCGAGACAGGATGTTGGGGCCCGGTCACTGCCCGCGACGTCTCCCGCCTCGCCGAGGCGGGAGACGCGACCGCGGCGCGGCTGCTGGCCGAGGAGGCGCGCTGGCTCGGCATCGGCTTCGCCAATCTCCTCCACCTCTACGCGCCCGAGATGATCGTAGTCGGCGGCGGCGTGTCGGAATGCCTCCCCGCGATGCGCGCGGACATCGAGGCGGTCATCCGGCGGCAGGCTATGCCTGCCTACCGGGACGTGCCGATCGTGGCGGCGGCCCTGGGTCACAGGGCCGGCGTCATCGGCGCGGCGTTGCTGGCCTTGCCCTGAACCTCAGGCCGCCTTGCCGATCATCCCGTGCGGGTCGATCACGTATTTGCGGGCCGCGCCGGCATCGAAGGCCTCATAGCCCTGAGGCGCGTCCTCAAGGCCGATGACCGTAGCGTTGACGATGTCGGCGATGTTCACCCGGTCATGCAGAATCGCCTGCATCAGCATGCGGTTGTAGCGCAGCACGGGGGTCTGCCCCGTATGGAGCGTGTGCGCCTTCGACCAGCCCTTGCCGAAGGCGAGGCTGAGGCTGCCCTGCTTCGCGGCCTCGTCGACCGCTCCCGGATCGGCCGTCACATACAGACCGGGGATGCCGATGTCGCCGGCCGCCCGCGTGATGTCCATCATCTGATTCAGCACGACCGCCGGCTGCTCCCCGCCCGAATGGCCCCGCGCTTCGAAGCCCACTGCGTCGATCGCGGAATCGACCTCCGGCACGCCGACGACCTGCGCGATCATTTCGCCCAGGCGGTCGTGCTTCGAGAGGTCGATCGGCTCGAACCCCATCTTCTTGGCATGCGCCAGCCGGTCGGCATTGAAGTCGCCGATCATGGTGACCGCCGCGCCCAGCAGCCGCGCACCGGCTGCCGCCGCCATGCCGACGGGCCCGGCGCCCGCCACATAGACGGTCGATCCCACGCCGACCTTGGCGCTGACCGCGCCGTGGAAGCCGGTCGGGAAGATGTCGGTCAGCATGGTGAGGTCGCGGATCTTGGCCATCGCGCGGGCCTTGTCGTGGAATTTCAACAGGTTGAAGTCGGCATAGGGCACCATCACGTAGCGCGCCTGTCCGCCGATCCAGCCGCCCATATCGACATAGCCATAGGCCCCGCCCGGCCGCGCGGGATTGACCGTGAGGCAAACGCCGGTGTCGCCCGACCGGCAGAGCCGGCAGCGCCCACAGGCGACGTTGAAGGGCACGGAGACCAGATCGCCGCGGGCGACCATCTCCACGTCCCGCCCAGTCTCGATGATCTCGCCGGTGATCTCATGGCCGAGCACCAGCCCGGAGGGCGCCGTCGTGCGTCCGCGCACCATGTGCTGGTCGGAGCCGCAAATATTGGTGGCCACGATCTTGAGGATCGCCGCGTGCTCGATCCGCCGTCCGTCCGGCGCCTCCAGCTTCGGGTCCGGTATATCCTGAACCTCGACCTTCCTCGGGCCGATATAGACGACGCCACGATTGCCGCTCATGGGATGGCTCTCTCCTCGCTGCATGACGGTCTTCTCGCCGGGGACATCTGCCCCCTCGGCCGGACCGCCTTCGGCCAGCACCCTCGCGCGTACCGCGCCCGCCTTCAATGGCCCCGGGCCGTCCGGTTCCGACATTCCGCTTGAAGCTTGTCGTCCTGCGTGCCGGGCGCCGGTCAGAGCCCTGCCGGACCCCATGGTCGGACCCGAGGCTCGCGGGGTTGCCGCCAATCGCCCATGGTGCGAGTTTGGTCGAACACCCCCGCAGCATGAACGAGGACAGACATGGCCAAAATCCCGGTGAAGACCCCTGTTGTCGAACTGGATGGCGACGAGATGACGCGCATCATCTGGGGCTTCATCAAGGAGAAGCTCATCCTCCCCTACCTCGACATCGACCTGAAATACTACGACCTCGGGATCGAATATCGCGACCAGACCGACGATCAGGTCACGATCGACGCCGCAAACGCCATCAAGCAGTACGGCGTCGGCGTGAAATGCGCGACCATCACGCCGGATGAGGCGCGCGTCGAGGAGTTCAAGCTCAAGAAGATGTGGCGGAGCCCGAACGGCACCATCCGCAATATCCTCGACGGCACGATCTTCCGCGAGCCGATCATCTGCAGCAACGTGCCGCGCCTCGTGCCCCACTGGAATGAGCCGATCGTCATCGGCCGCCACGCCTATGGCGACATCTACCGCGCCGCCGAGACGAAGATCCCAGGGCCCGGCCGCGTCACCCTGAACTACGTGCCGGCCGACGGCAGCGCGCCGATGGAACTCGAAGTCCACGACTTCAAAGGCCCCGGCGTCGCGCTCGGCATCCACAACACCCTCGCCTCGATCCAGGGTTTTGCCCGCGCCAGCCTGAACTACGGCCTCGCCCGCAAGTATCCCGTCTATCTTTCGACGAAGAACACGATCCTCAAAGCCTATGACGGCATGTTCAAGGACACCTTCCAGGAGATCTACGAGCGCGAGTTCCGCGCCGAGTTCGACAAGCTGGGCATCACCTACGAGCACCGGCTGATCGACGACATGGTGGCCTCCGCGCTGAAGTGGAACGGCGGCTACGTCTGGGCCTGCAAAAACTATGACGGCGATGTGGAGAGCGACATCGTGGCCCAGGGCTTCGGCTCCCTCGGGCTGATGACGAGCGTGCTCGCGAACCCCGACGGCACGGTGATCGAGAGCGAGGCGGCGCACGGCACGGTGACGCGCCACTACCGCGAGCACCAGAAGGGCCGGCCGACCAGCACCAACCCGATCGCCAGCATCTTCGCCTGGACGCGGGGGCTGATCTATCGCGGCCGGTTCGACAACCAGCCCGACGTCACCGGCTTCGCCGAGACGCTGGAGCGGGTCTGCGTGGAGACGGTGGAAAGCGGGTTCATGACCAAGGACCTCGCGACCCTGATCTCGAAGGAGCAGCCCTTCCTGACGACGCAGGACTTCCTGTCGAAGATCGACGACAATCTGAAGCTCGCGATGGCGAAGTCCTGATCTGACCCTGTGAAGATGCGGCGCGGCACATCATCTCCTCTCCGGGCTTGATGCCCCGAGAGGGTTGACGATGGCGCGTCGCAAAAGCTTTGGCGGTGGCTTCGCGGGAATGAGCCTCGCCTGGAACGTCCCCCAGGTGATGGCGCTGCGGCTTGCCAAGATCGGGCGCGGCGGCAAGCGGGGGCAGGCGGAGTCCAGCCTCATGGTGACGGAGAAACTCGCCGCCGCCGCCAAGGCGCAAGGCATCATGGCGCGCGCCCTGATGTCGGGCTCTCCCGAGAAGGGCGCGGCTGCGGTCACGCGGATGTATAGCCGCAAGGTCGCCGCCAACAAGCGCCGCCTCGGCAAAGGCTGAAGCCGGCCGTCGCCCCCCGTAAATCATTCAATCGTCACGGATCGGCGGCGAGCGCGGTATCATGTTTGCCTCTCCTATGGGACGGGAGGCGATGATGGCGAAGCGCGTGAAGGGCCATAAGGGCCATGGTCATCAGGGGAACAGCGGCAACGCCACGGGCCAGGACGGCGTCGCCGGCAAGGCGGGGCCGCAGGAGCCAACGCCGAGCTTCGCCCAGCCGGAACCAGGGCCCGACCCGACCCGGTTCGCCGTGTATCACCCGACCGACAACAAAGTCTATCGCGAGATCGACGAACTCAACCGCGAACACAAGCTGTTCCCCATTCCGTTTCCAGCACCGCGCGGCCTGCCCGAGCCTCGCCTCACGCTCACGGAGGTGTTCGGCCCCGGCGGCGCCGCGGAAATGCAAACCATCGAACACGCCGGTCAGATGGTGTTTCATGCCGTCGGAGACACGGGAAACACCCGTGGACCCGATCCGCAGAACGAAGTCGCCGACAAGATGCTGAGCGATTTCGACGAACAGGTGGCGCGGGACAAGCCGATCTTCTTCCTGCACCTTGGAGACGTTATCTACAACTTCGGTGAATCCCAGTATTACTACGATCAGTTCTACGATCCCTATCGCGCCTATTCCGCGCCGATCATCGCACTCGCCGGCAATCACGACGGCATGGTCGCCCCGGACAGCAAGGCCACAACCCTCACCGCCTTCCTCCGCAACTTCTGCGCCGAGGACTTCCACACCACGGCGGAGGCCGGCGGCCTCAACCGTACGGCGCAGATCCAGCCCGGCGTCTTCTATACGCTGGAGGCGCCGTTCCTCCGGGTCTTCGTGCTGTACTCCAACACTTTGGAAGACCCCGGCGTCATCTCCTCGGAAGGCGGCACCTATCCGGATCTCGGCGACAGCCAGCTTACCTATCTGAAGGCGGCGCTGCAGCGGGCGAAGGACGAGGCGTTCGCGGGCGCGCTGATCCTCGCCCATCACCACCCCGCCTACACGGCCGGCGCCAAACATGGCTGGAGCATCAAGCTGACGCAGCAGGTCGACGCCATCTGCGACGAGATGGGGCTGTGGCCGCATGCCGTTCTGTCCGCGCATGCGCATAACTATCAGCGCTTCACCCGCCTGCATGGCAAAATGGAAATCCCTTACCTCATCGCGGGCGGCGGCGGGCACGGCATCGCCAAGCTCGTCCGCAAGGGGCAGCCGCCGCTGCGCGTGCCTGTCAACCTCGACACCGGTTCGGGCGGCGATCAGGTCACGCTGGAAAGCTATGACGATCAGGATTACGGGTATTTGCGCATCGTGGTGAGCGCCGCGCAACTCCGGATCGAATACCATCCGGCGAGCGACGGTGACACCGCGAAGACGCCCGACGACATGGTCATCATCGACCTCGCGACGCGGCTGATCACGCCGCTGGTGCGCACGCCCGGCGGGGGTTGAGCCGCGTGGATGACACAATTAATGCAGCACGGCGGAAAGCAGTGCGCGCGTCTTGGGATGTTCCGGCGCGGAAAACACCGCCTCAGGTACGCCTGTCTCGATGATCCGGCCTTCCGCCATCACCACGACGCGGTCCGCGACCTGACGCGCGAAGCCCATCTCGTGCGTCACTACCACCATGGTCATCCCGGATCGCGCGAGGTCGCGCATCACGCCCAGCACCTCTCCGACCATCTCGGGGTCGAGCGCCGATGTCGGCTCGTCGAACAGCAGCACGGCTGGCTGCATGGCGAGCGCGCGGGCGATCGCGATGCGCTGCTGCTGGCCGCCGGATAGCTCGGCCGGATAAGCCTCCGCCTTGTCCGGCAGGCCGACGCGGTCGAGCAGGGCGCGTGCCTCCGCCTCCGCCTCCGCGGGCCGGGTGCCGCGCAGCAGCCTCGGTGCCAGGCTGATGTTGCTGAGCACGTTCATGTTGTTGAACAGATTGAAACGCTGGAAGACCATCCCGACATCCCGCCTCTGCCGAGCGATGTTACGCTCCGCATCCGGCACCAGCCGGCCTTGGCGTTCACGGTAGCCGATCAGCACGCCATTCACCGCGATACGACCGCGCTGGATATGTTCGAGGTGGTTGATACAACGCAGCAACGTCGTCTTGCCCGAGCCCGACGGCCCGATCAGCACGACGACCTCGCCGCGCCGGACATTGAAATCCACCCGGTCCAGCACCTTGATCGGCCCGAACCACTTTTCCACCTCGGTCGCCTCGACCAGAAACTCGCTCATTCCTGCAGCACCAGCGCGGCCTGCGGCGTCGCTGAATTCGGCCGGCTGAGCGCGAAATGCCGCTCCACCCAGGCCATGAACAGGTTCCACAGGCTCGTCAGCAGCAGGAAGTAGATCGCGACGACAGAGTATAGCTCGAAGGTGCGGAAGGTCGCGGAATTGATCGTCTCGGTCACCAGCAGCATTTCCGAGACGCCGATGACGCTGACGAGTGTCGTGTTCTTGAGCATGATGTTGAACTGGTTGCCGATGGGGAGAAGAATGATGCGGAACGCCTGCGGCAGCACGACATGGCGCATCATCATCGACGGCGGCATGCCGAGCGCTTTGGCTGCCTCGAACTGGCCGCGGTCGACGGCCGAGATGCCGGCGCGGTAGATCTCAGCCATATAAGCCGCCTCGTTGATCGCGAGCGCCAGAATGCCCGCCTGAAGATTGCCGGCGAAGGTTACGCCCAGCACATGCAGGTCATGGAAATCGAGAATGCCGGCGGCCGCGAGACCGTTATAGATGAACACGATCTGCACCAGCAGCGGCGTGCCGCGCACCACCCAGATGTAAGCCCCCGCCGCGCCGCGCGCGACACGGTTGGTGGAGAGCCGGCCAAGGGCGAGGATCAGGCCGAAGACGAAGCCGAGCAGCTGGGCGGACACCGCCATCACCACGGTCAGCCCCAACCCGTTCAGGAAGGCCAGACTGGGGGTCAGCAGTTGCGCCCAGAAGTAAGGCCAGTCGAAATGCATGAGGCCGTCCTGGGGCGACGCCGACTTCGCCGAAGCGGCAAGACTTCAACGACGTTGACCGGTCACTCTCTAGGGGTTGCACGGGGTTGGCGCGCCGCCGATGCGCCCAGTTCTAGCTCTTGGGCAGCATGTCGGCCGTCAGGTGCCACTTCTGATAGATCGCGGCATAGGTGCCATCCGCCATCATGGCATCCAGGTTTTTCCGCAGGCTCGCCTCCAGTCCGGGCGTGTCCTTCGAGACGCCGATGCCGGTCAGGATCTTGAAGTAGGGCGGCCCGCCGACGGCGAACTGGCTCGGCTGCAGATGGGCGTAGTAGAGCGCCGTCTCGTAGGCCACGCCATAGGCGGCGACCTGCCCAAACTGCACCTGCTGCAGCGCGGGCGTGTTCTCGGGGAACATGATGATCGTCACAGGCTTCTTGCCGGCGGCGGTGAGCGCGGCGTTGGCCTTCCGCAGCAGGTCGGTCGCGGTCGTGCCCGTGACCGTCGCCGCCTTCTCGCCGGATAGCGCCTCAGGCCCGCTCAGCTTCGGCGCCCCGGCTTTCGTGATGAAGCCCTTCCTGCGAATACATGTATGGGATTTCGTCGATCACCTTCAGGCGCGGCGGCTTTATGAACAGCTGCGACAGGATCGCGTCGCAGTGGTGGCCGAGCAACGCCGGGATCAACCCGGCAAACGGGATGTTCTCCCACTTCGCGGTGAGCCCCATGCGGCGGGCGAGGGCTTCGCCGATTTCGATGTCGACGCCTTCCGGCTTCTGGGCGGGCGAGAAGAACTCCATCGGCGGCAGGTTCACCGCGCTGCAGAACGTGATGGTTTTGCTGCTGGTGATGCTGGCGGGCAGCGACATGTCGGCGGCGGAAGCAGAGGCGGACGCCAAGCTGAAACAGGCGGCGAGGGCGAAGACAATCCCCGGGTGGACGGTGGGCTTCATGACGTGGAGATCCCGTGCTGCATGACGCGCCCCGCAGAACGCGCGTGCCGGCATCTTGCGCAGGGTGACCGGCACGGCAAGCGATCTTGAACGTCAAATTTGCGTCGGCAGCCACTAACGAACAAATTCCAGGCAGCGAACGCTTGCGGCAGGCGATATATGCCGAATTTGTAGGCGTGTTCCGGTGGGCCACCGCGATTTGACACGGCTGCCGTCGCGCCTGGGCCCCTGCGGATCGACCCGCTGGGGCCCAGCGCAACAACGCAAAGCTAAGTCTTTGTTTTCTCAGGGAGTTGACAGCCGTCAGCTCTGTGGTGCCGTCCTGTCCTGGTGCCTTGCCCTATTCTTCGTGCCACGTCCGGCCATCGCGCTCGAGCAGCGCAATCGCCGAGGACGGCCCCCAGGTGCCGGCGCGGTAAGGCTTCGGCGGCTCGCTCGACGCCGCCCAGGCATCCAGGATGGGGTCGATCCAGCTCCAGGCTGCCTCGACCTCGTCACGGCGCATGAACAGCGTCTGGTTGCCCCGCACCACGTCCATGATGAGGCGCTCATAGGCGTCCGGATTACGCACGGAGAAGGCTTTGGCGAAGCTCATGTCCAGCGGCACGTATTGCAGGCGCATCCCGCCCGGCCCCGGATCCTTGATCATGAGCCAGAGCCGCACGCCCTCATCGGGCTGCACCCGAACAACCAGCCGGTTCGCCTGCAGCTGGCCCGCTGCCTCACCGAAGACGGAATGCGGAATGCCGTGGAACTGCACGACGATCTCGGACACCCGGCTCGGCAGCCGCTTGCCCGTGCGCAGATAGAAGGGTACGCCCGCCCAGCGCCAGTTGCTCACCTCGGCCTTCAGCGCGACGAAGGTCTCGGTCATGCTCGATGGCCGCTCCAGCTCCTCCAGATAGCCGCGCACCGGCCCCTTGGTCGAAGCGCCCGCCGTGTATTGGCCACGCACCGTCATGCTCGCGACCTGAGTGGGCGTCATTGGCTTGAGAGATTTCAGCACCTTCAGCTTCTCGTCGCGGACGCGGTCGGCGTCGAGCGAGGTCGGCGTCTCCATGGCGGTCAGACAGAGAAGCTGCAGGATGTGGTTCTGCATCATGTCCCGCATCGCGCCGGCGGTGTCGTAGTAGCCGGCCCTGGTCTCGAGCCCCAGATCCTCGGCGACCGTGATCTGCACGTGGTCGACGTATTTTGAGTTCCACACGGGCTCGAACAGGGAGTTGGCGAAGCGCAGCGCCATCAGGTTCTGCACCGTCTCCTTCCCGAGGTAATGGTCGATCCGGTAGATGCTCGATTCAGGAAAGATCTTTCCGATCGAGTTGTTGAGCTCCTGCGCCGATTCCAGGTCCTTGCCGACCGGCTTCTCGATCACGACGCGGCTCTGGGGGGAGACGAGGCCATGCGCGCTGACCTGCGCGCAGATCGGCCCGAACAGGTCCGGCGCGGTAGCCAGATAGAACACGCGGATGCGGTCCGGCGCGTCCCTCAGGCGTTCCGCCAGCTCGCCCCAGCCGTCGGAGCCCGTCGCATCCATCGAGACGTAGCCCACGCGCGCGATGAAGCGCTCGACCACCTCGTCCTCGATATCCGCCTTCGGGACGAAGCTCTCGATGGCTTCGCGCGCCATCGTCCTGAACTCGTCGTCCGAGATATGACGGCGGGAGGTGCCGATGACGCGCGCGTCGGCCGGCAGTTGGCCGCTGCGATCCCGCTGATAGAGAGCGGGCAGCAGTTTGCGGCGGGAAAGGTCCCCGGACCCGCCAAAGACCACGATGTCGAAAGGATCCACGGTGATAATGCGTGCGACCATGTCTTGAGGCTCCTCATTGAGGCGAGGCCATAGCATACGCGACGGCGCCGAATTGGCTAGAAGCTCCCGCCTGCCCCGCCCGGCTTGGCCGATCTGCGGCGGCTGCCGGGCGAGCCGAACGCGCGCCCATGCCCTGCCTTGACGACCGGCCGCCGCTGTCGTCTTGGGAGCGGCATGACGAGCCGCAACAACCTGCCACGGACCGAGACCGTCAGCGCCCGCTTCCGCGATCTCGACCTCTGGGACAGCGCTTCAGCCCTGGACGCCTTATGGGAAGGCCAGATGAGCGCCGTCGCCGCGCTGCGCCCTGCGCTGCCGGCGCTCGCCGAAGCCGCCGAGGCGGCCGCCTCGCGTTTGGCCCAAGGCGAGGGGCGGCTGATCTATACCGGCGCCGGAACCTCCGGCCGGCTCGCGGCCCTCGACGCCGCCGAACTGCCACCGACCTTCGACTGGCCCGAGGCGCGGATCGCCCTGCTGATCGCGGGTGGCACGGCAAGCCTGCTGCGCGCGGCGGAGGGCGCCGAGGATGATGCCGACGCGGCCCGATCCGGGCTCGCCGCACTCGCCGCGGGCCCAGCCGACGTGCTGATCGCGCTCGCCGCCAGCGGCGCCACCCCCTTCGCCATCGCCGCCACCGGGACCGCGCGGGCCGCGGGCGCTCTTACCATCGGGATCGCGAACAGTCCCGGCGCGCCTCTGCTCGCCGCCGCCGAGCACCGGGTCCTGATCGACACCGGCGCGGAGGCGATCGCCGGCTCCACCCGCATGAAAGCGGGGACCGCGCAGAAGGCGGCGCTCACCCTGCTTTCGACCCTCATCATGGTCCGCCTCGGCCGCGTCCATGCCGGACAGATGATCGAGATGCGGCCGACGAACGCGAAGCTGCTGGCCCGCGCCCGCCGGATGGTGGCCGAGATCGCCGGATGCGAGGCCGACCGCGCGGCGGCGGCGCTGGACCGCGCGGGCGGCAGCACGAAGCTCGCCAGCCTCATGATCCTCCGCAGCCTCGACCTTCCGGCGGCGGAGTGCCTGCTCGCGCGGCATTGCGGTATCCTGCGGGACGCCTTGGCTGATAAACACGACAAACCCTTGTAATGAATCCAGCGGCGCGGGGCCCGCCGGCCCGCGCCGCATATCGAAGGAGCGGACCATGACCGAGACCACCGCCACGACCGGCTTCCGGATTGAACACGATGCGCTGGGCGACGTGCAGGTCCCGGGCGAGCGCCTTTGGGGCGCGCAGACCGAACGCTCGATCCACAACTTTCCCATCGGCATCGGGCGCTTCACCTGGACGCGCCCGGTCATCCGCGCGCTCGGCATCCTCAAGAAGGCCGCCGCCGAAGCGAACGGGGAGCTGGGCGAGCTGCCGCCCGAGAAGGTCCGTCTCATCGTGCAGGCAGCCGAGGAGGTCATCGAGGGCAAGTGGGACCACGAGTTCCCGCTGGTCGTCTTCCAGACCGGCTCCGGCACGCAGAGCAACATGAACGCCAACGAGGTGATCGCCAATCGCGCCATCCAGATCGCCGGCGGCGTGCTCGGCTCCAAGACGCCGATCAACCCCAATGACGACGTGAACCGGGGCCAATCCTCGAACGATACCTTCCCGACCGCCATGTATATTGCGGCGGTCGAGGAGATCGCCAACACGCTGCTGCCTGCGATCGAAGTGCTGCGGGCGACGCTGGACGCCAAGGCGAAGCGGTTTGCCGACGTCATCATGATCGGGCGGACGCATTTGCAGGACGCGACGCCGATTTCGCTCGGTCAGGCGATTTCGGGCTGGGTGGCGCAGCTTGCCGAAGCCGCGCGCGCCATCGAAGGCTCGCTGCCATGGCTGCTGGAACTCGCGATCGGCGGCACCGCGGTCGGCACCGGCCTCAATGCCCATCCGAGGTTCGGCGACACCGCCGCGCGCCACATCGCATCCGCGACCGGCCACGCATTCGTCTCGTCCCCGAACAAATTCGCAGCCCTCTCGGCGCATGACGCCATCGCCAATGCGAGCGGAACGCTACGCACCCTCGCAGGGGTGTTGATGAAGATCGCCAACGATGTGCGCTGGCATGCCTCCGGACCGCGCGCCGGCCTCGGCGAAATCCACATACCGGAGAACGAGCCCGGCTCGTCGATCATGCCGGGCAAGATCAACCCGACGCAGTGCGAATCCATGACTATGGTCGCCGTGCAGGTTTATGGCAACGACGCGGCGGTGGCGTTTGCCGCGAGCCAGGGCAACTTCCAGCTCAACGTCTACAAGCCGGTCATGCTGCACAACCTGCTGGAATCGATCACCTTGATGAGCCAGTCGATGCGCGCCTTCGACACGCATTGCGCCCAGGGCATCGAGCCGAACTATCCGCGCCTCAAGCACAACCTCGAAAGCTCGCTGATGCTGGTGACGGCGCTCAATCGCCACATCGGTTATGAGAAGTCGGCGCAGATTGCTCTGAAGGCACATCGCGAGAATACGAGCCTGAAGGACGCGGCGCTCGCACTCGGCTTCGTGACCGCCGAGCAGTTCGATGCCTGGGTGCGGCCCGAGGACATGTTGGCGCCGAGCGCGGCCTCCTAGCCGACGGGGCTTGGTCGCCCGTCACAGGGCGTTGACATGGCGCGTCACGACGCAGCAGAGCGGGCGAAGAGGCGGCTGGGATGATATCTCGGCGACGGGATATTCATGCCGGCTGCCCGCGGCACCTCCCGTGAGGCAAGGCCGGGGCGGCCGCCACACCGCAGCGCTGATCATTTGTTGTGGCGACCGGGGTTGTCCGAGACGCACTACCCCCAACATGACGCGTGCGGAATCAGTCGGGTCGCTGCGGATGTTTTTGCACCTTCCAAATAAACGCCCGAAAGTTTGAGCACAAAACGTGGTTCTATCAGTCACCTGCTGAAGACACGTCCGACGTGGTATGCATCTGCCTCAGCGGGGGCGGTTTGCGCGGCACACGGTGTGCGATGTTCACCAGGCTATCACAGTTAGGTGACGTGGCGGCGGAAGTGGATCCTGTAGATAGGGAGGCGCTATGCAGTTGAGTCCAGGTAGCTATGGTAGGCACGAATATGGATGAGGCGCGGGTGGGCCCTGTGCCCATCGTGGGTATTGGTGCGTCGGCCGGCGGGATCGAAGCCTTTCACAAGTTCTTCGAAACGATGCCCGCCGAGAGTGCGCTTGCCTTCGTTGTCGTCCTGCATCTGCCGCCCAACCGCAAAAGTCTTTTGCCGGAAATTCTCGCCCGCTGGACCTCGATGCCGATCGTGGAGGCCACGGATGGCTGCCGCGTCGAACGCAACAGGGTCTACGTGCCGCCGCCGGGCTCCATCGTCACTTTTCGCGACGGCTGCCTGCGTCTGCGCGAGCTGTCGCGAGAGGATGGCGGCAGCCCGATTCCCATAAGTGTGTTCTTCGACTCTCTCGCGCAGGCGCTTCATGAATACGCGATCGGGGTCATTCTATCGGGCACCGGGCACGATGGCGCCCTGGGCCTGAAGGCGATTAAAGCCGCCGGCGGTCTGACGCTGGCGCAGGGCACGGATGGCAGCGCCCCAATGCACGGGGGCATGCCCGACAGCGCGATCGCGACTGGGGCCGTGGACATCATCGCATCGGTCGGGGATATGCCGCGACATATTCTCGCCGCGACGGCGGCACAGCGGCGGAATCCGGCGCGGGAGGCACCGGGTGTCTTCATAGGCGAAGCGGACCGCCTGGCGATCTGCGCGATGCTCTCCCGGGAGGTCGGCCACGACTTCAGCGGCTACAAGCAGAGCACGTTTCTACGACGAGTTCAGCGGCGTCTGCAGGTTCTGGCCATCACGAAGGTTCAGAGCTACGTGGAACGTCTGCAAACCGATCGGACAGAGGTCATCATCCTGTTGCGCGATCTGCTGATCGGCGTGACGAGCTTTTTTCGTGACGCGGAAACCTTCGACGTGCTGCAACAGGTGGCAGTGCCCCGGTTGTTCCGGGACAAATCACCGGACGTCAGCGTGCGGGTTTGGGTCGCGGGCTGCGCGACCGGCGAGGAAGCCTACTCGGTCGCGATCCTGCTGCTCGAAAGTCTCGAGAACCTCAACCAGTCGGGGCCGCGCATCCAGGTCTTCGCCACCGACATCGACGAGGCGGCGATCGCGACGGCTCGGGCAGGACGCTACCCCGCGACCCTCGTCGCAGGCATTTCCCCCGAACGTCTAGCGCGGTTCTTCGTGGCAAATGCGGACGGCACCTATGCCGTCACCAAGCAGGTGCGCGAACTCTGCACCTTCTCCGCCCACAGCCTCACGCGCGATCCCCCTTTCTCTCGCATCGACCTCGTGTCGTGCCGCAACCTTCTCATCTATCTCGATACGGAGTTGCAGGATGAGGTGATCCCCGCCTTCCACTATGCCCTGGTGCCGGATGGCATCCTGCTGCTGGGCAGCGCCGAGACCATCTCGCGGCATGACAACCTGTTCGAGACGATCGACCGGTCGCATCGGATCTTCCAAAGGCGCGATGCGCCAAGCCCCACCCCGCAAATGCAGAGCCGCAACCTTCCGCGGCAGGCGCAGGCTTCCTCGGAAAGTCTGATCGGATTGACGCCCGCTCGCCGCGGCCACTTGCGGACGGCAAGTCGCGTCAATGCGCGGGTGCTGGAAAGATTCGGACCGGCCTTCGTCGTCGTCGGCAAAGATGGGCAGGTCGTGCAGTTCTCCAGCCGGATCGGGCGGTTTCTGGAGCCGGCGCCCGGACTTCCAACCCAGAACCTGCTCGACATGGCCCGAAGCGGGCTGCGACCCCATCTCCGCGCCGCGCTGAAACAGGCGGTGGATAGCGGGCGGGGCGTCGAAATGCCGCCATTCGCCTTCCCGGTGCCCGGCGAGGGCAAGAAGCTCATGACGGTTGCGGTCGAACCCCTGTTCGAGCATGGAGCCCCACCCCTCTACCTCATCGTCTTCATCGATCAGGGGCAACCGGCCGCGAGCCATCCCTTCGATGACGATCGCAGCCTACCTCAGACCGGCGGCGAGGAGCGTCTGGAGGCGGAGTTCCGCGATGTGCGCGAGCAACTTCAGGCGATTACCGAGGAGCATGAGACGGCACTCGAGGAGTTGCGTAGCTCCAACGAAGAATTGCACTCGGTCAACGAGGAGTTGCAATCGACGAACGAGGAGTTGGAAACCTCCAAGGAGGAGATCCAGTCGATCAACGAGGAGCTGCAAACGGTCAACGCCCAGCTTTCGGGAAAACTCGAGGAGCTGGACCGCAAGAATACGGACCTCAAGAACCTCTTTGAGAGCACCGAGGTCGCGACGATATTCCTGGACCGCCACATCATCGTGCGTGGCTTCACGCCGGCGGTGGCCAACATCTTCAACCTGATCCCGAGCGACCAGGGTCGTCCCCTTACGGATATCGTAAGCCGGCTGCGGTATTCGGTACTGCGCGAGGATGTGCTGCACGTCGACAGCACGCTCGAGCCGCTGGAGCGGCGCCTCACGACCATCGACGGCACGATGCACTTTCTGATGCGGATGCAACCTTACCGCACACCCGAAAGTATGGTAGACGGAATCGTTATGACCTTCGTGGACGTAACAAGCATCGTGCAGGCCGAACAGCATCAGCGCCTACTGGTCGACGAACTCAATCACCGCGTCAAGAACATGCTGACCGTGGTGATATCCCTGGCGACGCAGACGCTGCGGCGATCCAAGAACCTCGACGATTTCTCGACGGCCTACCTTGGCCGCCTCCATGCCCTCACCGCGGCCTACTCCCTGTTGAGCGAGGAATCCTGGCAGACGGTGGCGCTGCGCGACATCCTGATGGAGGAGCTGCGGCCGTTCCTGGCCGGCGAGCACGCCAACATCGAGATCAGCGGCCCCCGCGTGCTGCTTGAACCGCGCGCCGCCCTGGCCTTGGGCATGGGACTTCATGAGCTGACAACCAATGCGGTGAAATACGGGTCTCTATCGGTGCCGGAGGGCCGGCTGCGCGTCGCATGGTCGCTGGAACCCAATGACGGCGCGGCGTGGCTCGTCATGGACTGGATAGAGGCGAATGGTCCCCAAGTCAGCAAGCCGACGCGCAACGGGTTCGGCATGACCTTGATCGAACGCGGGCTGCGGCAGGACATGTCCGCCGAGATCCACGTCGAGTTCCTGCCGTCTGGTGTGCACGCCAAGCTGCGGGCCCCGATCAGTTCCCAGCCCGCGCTTTCCACCCAGGCGGCGGAAACGTGACATGGTGATCGACCTCGCCGGCCTGCGTGTTCTCGTCGTTGAAGACGAAATGCTGATCTCGCTGTTGATCGAGGAGATGCTGGTCGATCAGGAGTGCGAGATCGTCGGCCCCTTCTCGTCTGTGCCGCCAGCCGTCGAAGCCGCGAGCGGCGAGCAGATCGACGTGGCGCTTCTGGATGTCAACGTCGGCGGCATCAAGGTCTATCCCGTCGCCGAGGCCCTGTGCGCCCGCCACATCCCGTTTCTATTCATCTCGGGCTATGGGCAGAGCGCCGTTCCCAAGGACCATCCAGATTGGCGTGTCTGCAGCAAGCCTTTCCGGCAGCACGACCTGCTCGATATGCTGCGCGATCAACTCGCTCGGCCGGCCGGGATCAGACTGCAGCCGATCCACACGCACCGCTGACGCCCCGAGGGTCGGGCGGCGCGTTCAGGACGCCGCCCGTTCCGATGGCGCCCTCTCGCGACGCAGAGCTTCCGGGCGCTGCACCAGTCTGAACCAGGCGACCGTACGCGCCAGCCCCTCCTCCAACCCGACCTTCGGCTGCCAGCCGAGACGACCCCGGGCGAGCGCGATGTCCGGCCGGCGGCGGCAGGGATCGTCCGTCGGCAGTGGACAAAACACGACCTCGGAGCGCGATCCGGTCATCTTCAGGATGAGGGCCGGAATTTCCGCGATTGCAAGCTCCGTGGGGTTGCCCAGATTGACCGGATGCGGGAGCGCCTCCTCATGGCGGATGAAACGCATGAAGCCGTCTATCAAGTCATCCACATAGCAGAAGGAGCGCGTCTGCGTTCCGTCGCCGTAGATGGTGATCGGCTCATCCGCCAAGGCCTGCGAGATCATGTTGGAAATGACGCGGCCATCGCTGGCCCGCAGGCGCGGTCCGTAGGTATTGAAAATGCGAGCGACCCGGACATCCGCCATTCCTAGACGCAGGTAGTCGAAGCAAAGCGCCTCAGCGGCGCGCTTGCCCTCGTCGTAACAGGCACGGGGGCCAAACGGATTGACGTTGCCGAAGTAGGTCTCGGGCTGCGGATGCACCGCGGGATTGCCGTAAACCTCGCTGGTCGACGCCTGAAGCAGACGCGCGCCCTGCTCGGCCGCGAAGAGGAGCAGGTTGTTTGTCCCAACAACGCTCGTCATCATCGTGTGTATGGGGTCAAGCTGGTAGAGCGGCGGCGAGGCCGCGCAGGCGAGATTGAAGACTACGTCCGCTGTCAGGCCGCGCGGCAACGGCTTGATCACGTCATGTTCGACAAAGCTGAAGCGGGATTCGCACAGCACTCCGCTGAGATTTTCGAGCGTGCTGGTCAGCAGGCTGTCGATGCAGACCACGCGGTAGCCTTCGCCGATCAGCCGGTCGCACAGATGCGAGCCGACAAACCCGGCCCCACCCGCGACGAGTGCCGTTCTGAAGCTTCTTGCCTTCATGCGAGAACTCCCTCGTTTCGTGCAGCGGTGGCGGAAGGGTCCGGCATCCGCAGCGAGCGAATGACCGCCTCCAGTTCGGCTGCGCGATGACGGGCGGTATGCGCCGCAAGGCAACGCTCGCGCCCCGCTTCGCCAAGCCGCGCCCTCTCATCCTCAGCCATCGACAAAGCGGCGACCACCGCGTCGCTGCCGTCTGCCAGGACGATCTCCTGCCCGGGCCGAAAGATCGTCGACAATCCAGACCAGGAATCGCTGATGATCGGCGTGCCGCAGGCGGAGGCTTCGAAAAGCCGCACGCTCGGGCTGAAACCGGCCACCACCATGTCGGCTCGCGTTATGTTCAACGTCCAGCGCTGCGAGTTGTAGAACTCCGGATGCGCCTCGGGCGGCAGATGCTCGATACGCTCGACATTTGCGGGCCAGACGATGGCCGACGGATACATCGGCCCCGCGACCACGAACCGCAGATGCGGCAGACGCCTTGCCGGCTCCAGCAGCAGACGCTCGAGCGCAGGCTGACGGTCCGGGCTATAGGTGCCGAGATAGCCGAGATCCCAACGCCTGGACACCACCATCGGCCGGTAACGCGTCTCGTCGACGCTGCAGTAAAGCGGCGCTGTCCGCTGCGCTCCGAACTCAGTCTTGAGCCGTTCGAGCATGGGACCGCCCGTGAAAGACAGGTAGAGATCGAACAGAGGGATGGTGTCCGTCGAGATATAATCAGTGCCGGAGGCCCTCAGCTTCGCGAGCGTCACCGGCGTGTCGATATCGTAGAAGCAAAATGGTCCGCTGACCCAAGCGGCGATCTGCCGCGCGACCGCCGCACCCTCCGGCACATAAGAGCCGATGATGACGGCATCGGCGGTTTCGATCTCACGACGGAACCGCACCAGCTCGCTACGATCGCGATAGAGTTCCAGTCTGCAGAACGGCGGTTCGGGCATGTCGCGGTTCTCGGCATACCAAGTCTGATCGCGCTCGAGGAATAGGACGTCATGCTGGCCCCCGAGAACGCCCAGCAGCGCCCGATAGGTCGTAGCATGTCCATTGCCCCAGGACGAACTGAGGCTGAGGCCGAGGATCACGATCTTCATCGGCCGCTCCTCATGCCGCGGCCGTGGCTCGGCGGCGGTCGAGCGCCTGCGTCAGGAAGCCGTCGACGAGAGCCGCGCGATGCTTATAGGTATGTTCTGCCAGCACCCGCGCCAAAGCGCGACGCCCGATCTCTCGCGAGCGCTCGGGCGTCAACTCGGCCAGGTGGCGGGCGACATCCGCGCCGTCACGCGCCACCAGAACCTCCTCGTCCGGCCTCAGGAATAGCTCGATGCCCTCCCAGTAGTCCGTCAGCAGGCAGGCACCCGCGCCTGCTGCTTCGAAGACGCGTGTGGCAGGCGAGAAGCCGACAGCGGCCATGCTGTCGCGCGCGATGTTGAGCACCGCGAGGACTGAGGCGTTGAGTGCGTTGTGCTGTCCGGTGCCAACATGCCCGAGCAGCCGCACGTTATCGCTGACCGGCTTATCGGCCCAACCCGACCCCGCGAGCAGGAAACTCCGCGCGGGCAGAGCGCGGGCAGGCGACAGGAAGAAATGCTCGACGCGAGCCTCCCGATCCGGGAGTCGATTGCCCAAGAACACGAGGTCCGCCGCAAGCCCTGGTTCCGGCTTCACCGGATGATGCGTCATGGGGTCGAGGCCGTTATAGACCGGCAGACATTGCGGCGCGCCAAGGTCGCTGTAGGCGTCGATCACCGGACGGCCGCCGCCGTAGGTCAGCACGGCATCAAGCTCCGGCAGCGCTTGGCGGATCGGATGCGCCGGTGCCTGGGCAATTTCCGCGAGCGTCGCCGGCGCATCGACATCCCAGAAAATCTTGACGGCGTCGGGACGAGCCGCCGCCATCACACCCGCCAACAGAACATCGTCAAAAACCCCGACGCCGCTTGCTTTGACGACGATGTCGGCCTGCCTCGCTTCGGCGATCGCAGACCTCACGCCCGCCTCCGTCGCGGGATAGACGATGACCCTCGCCCAGTCGGGCGGATCGATGTCGCGATGCGATTGGCGGTCGAAAGCATCCGGTTCGTAGAAGGTAATGTCGTGCCCGAGCGCCGCCATTGCCGAAAGCAAACCGCGATAATATGTGGCGGCGCCGTTCCAGTAGGACGAAAGCAGGCTGGAACCGTAGAACGCAATGCGCATCACGCAGCCTCCTGTGCAGAGGCATCACGGAGTTGCTCGACAATGCCTAGCAACTGCTGAGCGCGATGAACGCAGCTGTGCCGATCCTGTATGGTTCGCCAACCTTGGGCGGCCAGACTTTCTCGGAGAGTTCTGTCGTGCAGCAAGTCCTGCATCAGCGACTGCATCTCTTTCGGGGTGCGCGCCTGCAGGAAGTCGCGACCGGGCGAAAAAAGAGACTCGGAGTCCTCCCAGGGAGCCGAGAGCAGCGGAATGCCGCAGGCCAAGGCTTCGAAGACGCGGATTGTAGGGATGCCTCGAAGCTGGGTCACGTAGAAGCGGCGCGGCACGTGGAGTGTTAATAGATGCCGCGCGAAGATTTCCGGCGCACGCGCATTCGGAGCCCACCCATGATAGTGCACTCCGCGCCGTACCAGCTCGACTTCAACCTCCCTGGGGTAGCGGACGCCATAGATGTCGAGCGGAACTTGCAGTGCTGATACCGGCGACAGCATGTAATCGTGAAGTTCGGCGCTCCGCTCACCATCCCCCCAGTTGCCAATCCAGACGGCTCCGGCGCGTTGCACCGGTTGACTGGGCGGGTGGAAAAGGGCTGTGTCGGCGGCCTCGTGCCAAGTGAACACGCGGTCACCCCAGCCGTGGCGGCGATAGGCCTCGCTCAGCGTCTCGCCAAATGCCAGCACCCCATCGTACGCGGAAAGGTCGTAGCGCGCCATCGCCTGCGGGTCGCTCACCATGCGATGATGCGTGTCGTGAAAGAGCAATGCAAAACCCGCATTCCGCAGACGCCGCTGACCGACCGCCGCAACGAGTGGCGGCTCATTCCATTCGTGAACCACAACGATGTCAGCGCCGTCCAGGGCGGCATCGAGGCTTTCAGCGTCGTCGCGCATAATCGAGACACGCGGGGCGAGCGTCGGGAACGTCTCGGCGAAGCCTTCCCTTGCTGCCTCGCCGCCCTCTGCCAGAAGGTTCTCACGGCTCCAGCTTTGTTCGGGCTCATACAGGCGCACGTCGTGACCGTCGGCAACCAGCGCGCGCATCACGCCGCGTAGGAAGTGGGCGTTGCCATGGTTCCAGCAGGAGATAAGGGAATGCGTGAAGTAGACAATTTTCATGCTGGCCTCACGCCGCTGCGGAGGTGTGGGTGGCGGATGCCTGGAGAAGCTGGCAGTGCTTCTCCCACATCGCACCATCGAAGCGCTCCACGGTGTAACTCGCGGACCGCGCACGCGCCTTCATGCCCCAGCGGCGGCAACCTACGGGATCGGCATGAAGCGCGGCCAACGTTGCCCCCCAGATCTCGGCGTCTCGTGGCGGCAGGAAGATTGCCGCCCCATCCCATAACTCGCGGAACGTAGCGATGTCGGCAAGCACAAGCGGCAAGCCCGACTGCGCCGCCTCAAGGACGCCAAGGCCAAAGGGCTCATACAATGCAGGCGAGGCGAAAACACGAGCGCCGGCCAACGCCGCCCCCATATCGCCTTCATCCAGCATGCCAAGGAGCCGAAGCCGCTCGAGTTGGATGGTGGCACCATGCGGGCCCTCCGTCGCACCGGCCGCCATGATCGGCACGCTGGGCATCATGGAGGCTGCCCTTTCAAGGACCACGACGTTCTTGCCCTCATCCCAAAGCCGTCCCGCGGTCAGTACGCCGTGGCGCGCCGACCCATCCCTCATCTCGCCCGTGACATTCGCACGCGCGTTATGAACGACGGCCGGCGAAACCGGGAGACTGTAGGTCTCACGCACCATGTCGGCGAAGGCATGGCTTGGCGCCAGCAGCGCGTGTGCAGAGGCGAGCCCCGCCTTCATGGTGGCCATGCGCCACTGGAAATCCTCCGGCGGCGGCCCTTGCCGCACGGCGCGCCACCATGTGCCGACGCAGGAATGCACGACCGCGAGAACAGGCGCATGCCAAATCGACTGCGCAACCAACGCAGGCGTGTGCAGCTGGATCGTGTCCACCGCGAGATGCTGAGCGAGGCTTGCCAGCGCGTTCGAGGCAATCGCGAGATCGCTCGGCTCCTGCGCCGTCCAATCGAGCGCCACACCCAACTGATGGAGCCGCACGAGCGGAAGTTCCGCGACCGTCGCGGCTTGCGTGGTCGTCGCCGTTGGCCCGAGCACGGCGATCTCTACCTCCACCCGACGGCGGGAGAAGGCGCGTGCAAGCTCAATCGTGTATGACCATATGCCGCCGACGGCATCCGTCGAGAGCAACACCTTCTTGGGCGCTTGTTGATTGGTCATGAAGCCTCTAGCTCCACGAGCGGCAAGGGCTGATCTTCCTGAATGTCGCTGAACGAGTCGAACTGACGTAGATAATGATCCAGCGCACGTTCCCATGCTTGGTCGTCCGGCATGCCCCAAAGGCGCCGATACTCCGGCGCGCTGGGGTAGGGAAAGAGTGGCACGGGATCATTCGCCCACACACCGCAGTCATGCAACTGCGCGCGCCACTCCGCCACCAGCACCATCTCATTCTCCTCGGCGCGGATGAGGTTCGCCTGCACAAAGGGCACCGACTTGCGAGCGTGCATCAGAAGCGCACTGAGTTGGTCGGTGTCGAGCTTGCATTTCTTGGCAAGCAACGCGCGGCCCTCGACCGTCAGGCTCTCCACCCCAGCCTCGATCGACACGCAGCCCGCCTCACCCAAAAGATCGAGCATCTCCGGCTTCCAGAGGTCGATGCGCGTCTGGATACCGAATTGCACCGCGCGCTCGCGAAGCGCATGCAACAGATCGCCGCGCGGCAGGAAAATCTCGTCGATAAAATAAATGTAGGTCACGCCCTGGGCGATGAGACCGTCGATCTCCGCCAGCAGGACGTCGAGGTCGCGCTTCCGGTAACGGTCGCGGAAATCGATCTTGGCGCAGAAGGTGCACGCATAGGGGCAGCCGCGTGATGCTTCAACCTCGGCGCCTGGACCCACTGGCGCGGCGTCGAAGCGGTGATGATGGTGATCGTGGCGCAGTACCCAATCCCCCGGCCAATGGAGTGCGGGAGCGTCCGTGAAGCGCGTCGCCGCAGGCTCGCCTACCACCTGCACCTGCCCCGTGCCGTCGAGATAGGCGGTGCCGGGAACGTCGCGCCGCGCCGGCCCGGCCGCGAGGGCGGCCACCACCTCCTCGCATTCACCACGCACGACAATGTCGACGCCAAGCTTGCGCAGCACCGGTCCCGGCGTCGCCGAACCGTGCGGACCGACGGCCACCTTCATGCCCCCGTCGCTTCCGAGCGCCGCCAACATCTGTCGCGGCACCCGAAGCTCGGGTGGTGCGCAGCGCCAGAACAGATACGTCGGCGCTGTGGTGACGACGGTCATGTCAGGCGCGAAGTCACGCACCCGATCCGCGATCGCGGTGGTGTCAAGACCCTGGATCTGGCCGTCGAGCATGAGAACCTGATGCCCATCCGTCTCCAGCAAAGCCTTGCTGTAGCCGAGTTCCAGCGGAAGGTGCGCGGCCCGGCAGCCGAAGTAGATGCTGTGGCGATAGTCCCACGACGGGTTGATGAGGGCGACCTTCATGCCGGCACCATCGCCGGCGCAGACCGCCGCTCATCGCCAGCAAGGCGCACGCCATGACGCTCCGCGATCTCACGCATCAACAGCATCGTCCCCTCTCGCCAGCGCACAGGATTTGCCAGATCAAGCACCTGACGCGCGCGGCGGCTGTCCGCCACGAAGTAACGTTGATCGTGCGGCCGCCAATCCTCGAAGCGGATATCGATCTGCTTCCCCATCAGCGTCTGCATGTGTGAGAGAAGCTGCAGGAGACTAACGGCATTCTCGGCGCCTCCACCAAGATTGAAGGCACTGCCGGAGACGCGGCCGATGCGCTTCCAGGCCGAGACATAGGCGGAAACCGCGTCCGAGACGAACAGAATGTCGCGCACCTGATGACCGTCACCGAACAAGGTGATGGGTTTGCCCTGCGCCGCCCTCAGCATGAAGTGCGCGACCCACCCCTGATCCTCGGTCCCAAGCTGACGCGGCCCGTAGATGCAGCTCATCCGGAGCACGCAACTCGGGACGCCGAAGCTGTTCGCGTAGTCGAGCACGTATTGGTCGGCCGCTCCCTTGGAGCATCCATAGGGCGTTGCAAAGGCAAGCGGCATGTCTTCGTTGAAGCCGTGTTCGCGCAGAACCGCATCGCGCGGCAGCCAGGCGGCGTCGGAGAGAGCAAGCTCGACCTGTGCAAGATCGCCATAAACCTTGTTGGTGCTCGCGAAAATTATCGGCACCTTGGCGCCGCGCCGGCGCAGAGCCTCCAGAACGTTGATGGTGCCAAGAATATTGGTCTGGAGATCATCCTCGGGGTTCTCCAGACTTGTCGTCACCGCCACCTGAGCCGCCAGATGGAAGACGGCGGATGCATCGGACGTCGCCTGGACCACAGCGGCGCGGTCGCGCGTATCGGCCAGGGCAAAGGCGATCCGATCCGGAAAGAGGCGGCGGAGCCAGCCGAGGTTCTGCTCCACGCCGGGGCGCGCCAGCCCATCATAGATCAGCACATGCTCGCCGCTGCTGGCCAGCCGATGAGCGAGGTTGGCCCCGATGAAGCCGGCCCCACCGGTGATCAGGAGCGGCTTGGTTTTTACGAGCGCAGGCACCGTGAGTTCGGCCACCGCACGCACCGCCTCCACGCCGCCATCCCGCAGCAGCCGCCCGAGGAGCTTGGGACGCCCGTCGGCGTAGTCGACGCCAAAATGATAGTGCCGTTCGTCGAAGTGTGGCCCTTCCTGAACCACGATATCGTCGGGCAGGTCCCGTAGCCCATACCAGTAGATGCGGGACACGGGCGCTTCCAGCGCCGCCGCGATGGCTGCGAGTTGCGGCGCAGGGTCGTGCCGCCAGCAGGAATAGCCGGTCTCGGTTACCCAGATCTCAGCGTTCGCGTTGAACGGGGCAATTGTCTGCCGCACTTCGGACGCCAGCACGGCCCAACCGCGCCATACGCCGGCGTGCTGCGACTCCCAGGTGCCCGGAAAACCGTGAATACCGACAGCATCGACGACATCGAGCAAGCCGCGCTGGCCCATCAGCCTCAGCCAATGAAGATCCGTGGGGCAGCTCGCGGGCAGCACGACGCGCTTGCCGCGCTCTCGCGCCCAAAAGGCCGCATTGCCGAGCATTTCGGAAAACTTCAGCCAGTCGTGATCGAGCCGCCAGTCCCAGTCGAGGATGTTGTTCGGTTCGTTCCATAGCTCGAGCCACGTGAAGGTATCGCCATGACGATCGATGACGAGATCGACGAAGTCCGCGAGCGCCTTGAGATCGCGCGGCGGCGCGGCGGTTCTCCCATCCTCGGCGAGGGCAGGTGGCGTGTAGTGCACGCAAGGCAGCAGGTCGAAGCGCGCCCCCAGCATCGGCAACAGCCAATCGTACCACTTCTGCCCACCCGGCGCGTGGTAGTCGGCCCAGGAGAGGTGCGTGCGCAAGTGACGGATACCCATCGCTTCGAGCGCGGCGGCGGCCTCCTCCGCGTGCCGGTGCTCACCGAGCCGGAACCACTGCACGAAGCCGAGCGCGGCCGGTGCCGGAGGCGGGGTGGAACTTCGCTCGCCGCTCATGCGACGAGTCCCCTCGCCTCAAGTTCACGGCGAGCGTCGAGCACACGGTCGGTCGCGTTTTGGCGCGCGAGCCAGTCCGCCAATTCCGGTACGCCGTCCTCCAGGCTTCGCCGAGGTTCATAGCCAAGAACGCTGCGGGCGTGGCTGAGATCGGCGAAGCAGTGGCGGATGTCGCCCGCCCGCGCCTTGTGCAGGAATTCGGGTGCGAGGTCGGCGCGCCCCATCGAGCGGGCAAGCAACAGCGCCACGTCCTCCACGGTCGTGCGCTTGCCGCTACCGACGTTGAACACGCCACCTGCGGCCTTGGGCTCCTCAAGTGCCAGCACAAAGGCCTGCGCCACGTCCTCGACATGCACGAAGTCGCGTTGCTGCTGGCCATCCTCGAAGATCATCGGCGGCTGGCCGTTGAGGATGCGAGACGCAAAAATCGCCAGCACGCCGGTGTACGGGTTGGACAGCGCCTGTCCCGCGCCGAAGACGTTGAACATGCGGAGTGCCACGCTTTCCATCCCGTAGGCTGGCCCCACGTTCAGGCAAAGGCGTTCCTGAGTGTATTTCGTGATCGCATAGACCGAGGACAGAACTGGACGTTTCCACTCCGGCGTTGGCACGGGGATCAGCGTCCCGCCGTCTTCGTCGCGCGGATCCCAGCCCCCCGTGCCCTGGCGGCGCACTTCTTCGAGCAAGCGGCCGTCGGCTGTCTTATAGAGGCCCTCGCCGTAGATGCTCATCGATGAAGCCACCACCAGCCGCCGCACGGGCTGCGCGATCAGCGCCTTCAGGAGCACCGCCGTCCCGAGGTCGTTTACTCCGACATAGCGGTCGATCTCATACATGCTCTGGCCGACACCGACTTCGGCGGCCAGATGAACCACCTTGTCAACGCCCCGCAGAGCCTGCGCCACCGCATCCGCGTCGCGGATGTCGGCATCGACAACTTCAACCGACCGGAGAACCGGGTCGGGCGGAGTGGCACCGCCGTGAACCTGCTCGATAAATCGGTCGAGAACGCGAACCTCATATCCTTCGGCCAGCAGCGCCCGGCTCAGATGGCAGCCAATGAACCCCGCTCCGCCGGTCACGAGCACTCTCATGCAGATCTCTTCCTCGTAATTCCGAATTGCTCCGCGTTAATGCGGGATATGGGGAAGAACGTCCGGGGTGATGATGATCCTTCACGGGGAGTTGAGGCGCATCCGTGAAAATCTAGTCATTTCAGCGAACCGTGGCGAAGCGTTTCGATGCGAGCGGGCTTGTGATCGGCCGTCTGCTTGAAAGCGCCGCCTGGAAACGCAACTGCCGCCAGCAAACGAGCAGCACCAACCAAGAGGAGAATGTCGCCCGTGATGATCAACCGGACTGTCATCATCACAGGCGGAGGCTCGGGTATCGGGCTGGCAGCCGCGCTTTATTTCGCGCAGCAGGGATGGAATGTCGGCCTTATCGGCCGCGGCGAAAATGCTCTGATGTTAGCGCGCGATCAGGTGGCGTCCTTTGGCGGCAAGGTCCATGTCGAGGTCGCGGACGTGACCGACAGCAGGCGCCTCGCGGAGGCGGCAGCCGCGCTCGAAGCCGCTCTCGGCCCGATCGACGTTTGGGTAAACAATGCCGGCATAAGCTTCTACGGCAAGTTCACGGAAGTGCCGGAGAACGCGTTCCGCCAAGTGATCGAGGTCAACCTGATCGGCACCGCCAACGGAACGCGCGTGGCCCTGTCGCACATGCGCCCGCGCAACCAGGGAACCATTATCCAGATCGCATCCGCCATCGCCTTCCGCGGCGTGCCGCTGCAATCCGCCTACTCGGCCACGAAATATGCCTTGCGCGGCTTCACCGAGGCCGTCCGCGCGGAACTTTTGGACGAAGGGTCGGCAGTCCATCTGACGCTCGTGCATCCGCCGGCGGTCAACACGCCCTTCTACAGCCACGCCGGGTCGGTCATGCGCAAGGCCCCACGTCCGCCGCCGCCCATCTACCAGCCGGAGATCATCGCCGAGGCAATCTACCGCGCGGCCCATATGCAGCGGCGTGAGTGGCAGGTCGGGGGGGCCACGACCGGCTTCAGCCTCGGCAATGCTTTGGCGCCAGGGCTGCTCGACCGCGTGGCGGGCCTACTCGGCACGTTCACGCAGCAGACGCGCCGCCGCGGTGTCGTCGCGGCGCGCGATCCAGGCGTTTTCGCCGCCGCGCAAGTTCCGGCCGGGACGCACGGCCCCTTCGACCGGGAATCCCGGTCCTCCAGCCTGCAATGGTGGCTGCAAAAGAATCCGCCGGCACGCGTGGCGCTCGGCGTGGTGGCGCTGGCCCTGGCGACGGCCGCCTCGCGCCGGTTGTGACATGGCTCCGCCGCCCATCCTGGTCCTGAGCGGCGGTAACGCGCTCGGGGCCTACCACGCCGGCGCTTGGACAGCTCTGGAGGCGGAGGGGATAGAACCCGGCTGGGTAGCCGGAACATCCATCGGTGCGGTGACCGCGGCCATCATCGCCGGCAACGCTCCCGGCCGCAGGAATGCGGCCCTGCGGCGGTTCTGGGACCGGGCCGCAGCCCTTGACGGGTTCCAAAACTTGTTCCCGCAACCCATGCGTCGGCCTTTGCAGTATGCGCAGGCGTTGACAAGCCGGTTGATGGGCCGTCCCGGCCTTTTCACCCTGCGGCCGCCCGACCTGACAGGCGCCGACGCCCGTCCCGGATTGTTCGATGCCGCCGCCATGAAGCGGCTCATCGCGGAGCTTGTCGATTTCGAGCGCGTGAACACCGGGCCGATGCGGCTCACGGTCGTCGCGACCGATCTTGCGTCGGGCGAGGAGCGTGTCTTCGACACTCGGTCGGGCGCGGTCGGGATCGACCACATCATGGCAAGCACGGCCTTGATCCCCGACTTTCCGCCTGTGGAGATCGAGGCTCGGCCGCTGGTCGATGGCGGATTTTCCGCGAACCTGCCGGTAGGTCTGGTGCTCGACGAGACCTTCAGCCACCGGGCGGATCGGCTAACGGTTTTTGCGGTCGATCTCTTTCCGAGCGCCGCCCCGCTGCCGCGGGGTCTAGGCGAAGCCGCGCAACGGCAGAACGACCTTTTGTTCGCGAGCCAGACGCGGATCGCCCTGACGTCGCGGGAGACGATGTGGCGCGGCCACGAACCGGGCGGTGATGTCATGATGCTCGCCTACGAGGCACTGTCGGAGGAGACGGCCCTCAAGGGCTATGACTTCGCGGCCGGCACCCTCGCACGGCGGTGGGCCGAGGGCGATCGGGATATGCGGGCGCAGGTCGCGGTGTGGCACGGACTCGCCCGGAATGCGCCCGGGCTCACGCTCCATCCGCCGCCGACGCGGCTGGCGGGATGACCGAACGGGCGGCCAAATTGGCGTCTGGGCTTAGGGAGCATTTCCCGTGCTTGTTCGGTTGCGCGCCGCCACGCCTCCACCTATAGCGCCGTGACGGCCTCTTGGGCGTCGATGGAG
>JABBOH010000124.1 GCA_019351895.1 Pseudomonadota bacterium | reverse complement strand
CGCTCAGCCGCCATCCGGCAGGGCATAGGCGCGGATATAGTCGCCAAGCTTCGTGCCGAAGGAGCCGTGCCCGCCATCGACCGTCACGATGTATTGGCGGCCGCCCACCGAATAGGTCATCGGCGTCGACTGGCCACCCGCCGGCAGCCGGTCGCGCCATAGCTCCCGCCCGGTCTTCATGTCGAAGGCGCGGATATAACTGTCCCGCGTCCCGGTCAGGAAGGTGACGCCGCCGGCGGTCGCGAGCGGGCCGCCGAGCATCGGCATGCCGAGCGCGAAGGGCAGCGGCAGCCGCTTCTCGTCCCGCGTGGTGCCCACCGGATGCTGCCAGATCACCCGGTTGGTGCGGAGGTCGAAGGCCGCGATGCTGCCCCAGGGCGGCTGCAGGCAGGGGATGCGCAGCGGCGACAGGAAGGGCGCGATCTTCACGCCGAAGGGCGTGCCGAACATCGGCTGCACGCCGTTTTCGGTCCCCGCCGGGAGGTTGGCCGCGGGCTCAGCCGGGTTCCGCGGCCCGCGCGGGATAAGGCGCGAGATGAAGGCGAGACCGATCGGGTTGGCGATGGCGATCTGGCGCGATTGGTCGATGGCGATGCCGCCCCACTCGAAGACGCCGAGGTCGCCCGGGAAGACGAGCGTTCCCTGCACCGATGGCGGCGTGAACGGGCCCTCGTATTTCAGGCGGTGGAACTTGATGCGGCAGACGAGCTGGTCGAAGGCCGTCACGCCCCACATGTCGGCGCCCGTCAGCTTGTGGCGCGGGCGGAAGGACAGGTCGGAGAAGGGCTGCGTCGGCGCCAGATGGTCGCCGGCGGCGCCGTCCTGCGGCACGGGGCGTTCCGGCGCGGGCACGATCAGCTGTCCGTCGCGGCGGTCGAGCACGAAGATGTTGCCCGACTTGGTCGGCACGTAGATCGCGGGCACGACGCCTTTCGCTGTCTGCACATCGGCGAGACTGGGCTGAGCCGGCACGTCCATGTCCCAGAGATCGTGGTGGACGTTCTGATAGGACCAGACGAGCTTGCCGGTCTTGAGGTCGAGGGCCACGAGGGCGGAATCGTAGCGCTCCTCGTCGGGCGTGCGATGTCCGCCCCAGATGTCGTCGGCACCCTCGCCGAGCGGCAGATAGACCATGCCGAGCGTGTCGTCGATGACCGCCGGCGCCCAGGAATTGGGCGAGCCCGCGGTCAGCTGATGCGTGGCCGAGGGCATCTCGTTCGGGTCGTGATTGCCGGCGTCGAAGACCCAGAGCAGCTTGCCGGAATAGACGTCGAAGGCGCGGATCGCACCCGACGGCACCTTGTTCGACCAGTTGTCGATCACGGCGCCACCCATGACGATGACCTGTCGCCCGACCGCGGGCGGCGAGGTACCCTCGTAGAAGCCCGCGGTCTGATACGGGCTGCCGGCCTTGAGATCGACCCGGCCATGATCGCCGAAGCCCTGGCAGAGCGTGCCGTCATCGGCATCGATGGCGTAGAGGAAGCCGGTATCGGTCGGCAGGAAGATGCGGCGCGGGCAGTCGGCGGGCGCGGGCGTGCCGTCGATCGTCGTCGCCCCGGCCGTGGTCTCGTGGTAGGAAACGCCGCGGCAGGTGAGATGCTGGAAGGTGGAATTGTCTTCGATCTTGGGATCGAACTTCCAGCGCAGCTTGCCGGTTGCCGCATCAATCGCGAACAGGCGCTCGTGCGGCGAGCAGGCGTAGAGCGTATGGCCGATCTTGAGCGGCGTGTCCTCGTCCGTCGTCTCGGCCGGATCGTTCGGGCCTTTCATGTCGCCGGTGCGGAACTGCCAGACGAGCTTGAGCCCGGCCACATTCGCGGGCGTGATCTGGGCGAGGCCGGAGAAACGGTCGCCCCAGTTCGTGCCGCCATAGGCCGGCCAGTCGGCGGCCGCGATATTGCCCGGCGGCATATGGGCTTCTTGCGCGACGCCGGTGATGCTGTGCGGATGGCGGGTGAGCGCGATGCCGAGTGTCAGGATGGCGAGCGCCACGGCGCTGGCGAGCGCGGCCCTCGCCCCCCTCCCAGGCTCCAGCCGGTTCGCCACGAACGGCAGCAGCAACCACACGCCGAGCGGGGCGATGATGTCGCCGCGCGGGGCGAGCGCCCAGAAATCGAACCCGACCTCCCACAGTGCCCAGGCCAGCGTGCCGGCCAGGATGAGCGCATAGAGCCAGAGGGCGGCGGCCCGGCCGCGCCAGACGAGAATCGCCGTCGCGAGCAGGGCGATGCCGGTGACGACGTAATAGGGCGAGCCGCCGAGGCCGAGCAGCAAAGCGCCGCCCAGCCCCATGAAAAGGCCGGTCAGGGCGAGCACGATGCTCGTCAGGATGAGGATCGCGGAGGGTCGTCGTGCGGCCGCTGGCATGATCGAACTCTTCATTCAGGACTGTCTGACGGGACGCCGGTAGACGAAGGCGGGCGGTATGGCGGCGCGCGCGGCGATCAGCGCCGGGAGCGCGCCGTGGAGAGGGGAGCGGTCGCAGACCGGGTCGGTCGCGGAGGCGTCCCCGGTGAGCGCCAGCGCCTGACAGCGGCAGCCGCCCCAGTCCTCGGCCTTGAAGGCGCAACTCCGGCAGGGCTCCGGCATCCAGCCCGTGCCGCGGAAGCGGAGAAAGGCGGGGTCGCCACCCCAGATCTCGGCGAGGCCGAGACCGCGCACATCGGGGAAGGACAGGCCAGGGATCGTTTCCGCCGCGTGGCAGGGCAAGGCCCGGCCGCTCGGGGTGACGACGATGAAGCGCTGCGCCCAGCCGCCCATGCAGGCTTTCGGCCGATCGGCGTGGTAATCGGGCGTCACATAGTCGATCGCCATGCGGCCGCGATGGACCGCCCGCGCCGCCTCCACCGCGGCCGTCGCGGCCTCGACCTCGGCCGCGTCCGGCAGCAGGGCGTCCCGGTTGACCAGTCCCCAGCCGTGATACTGGGTATGGGCGATCTCGACCCGCCCGGCGCCGAGTTCGGCCGCGAGCGCGATCATGGCTGCGACATCGCGCGCGTTCTGGCGATGGATGACGAAGTTGCAGGTGAGCGGCAGCCCCGCCGCGACAACGAGGCGCGCGGCGGCGATCTTCTTCGCCTGGGCACCGGCCATGCCGCCGATCCGCTCGGCCTCGGCCGTGTCGGCATGCTGGAAGGAGAGCTGGACATGGTCGAGCCCCGCTGCCGCGAGGGCCGCGAGCCGCCGCTCATCCAGGAGCACGCCGGAGGTGATGAGATTGGTATAGAGCCCCGCCGCCGCCGCCGTGCGGACCAGCGCGGGCAAATCTCGCCGCGCCATGGGCTCGCCGCCCGAGAGATGCAGGTGGAGCACGCCGAGCGCCGCGGCCTCCGCGAAGACGCGCTGCCAATCGGCGGTGGACAGTTCCTCGCCCGCTTGCGCCATGTCGCGCGGGTTGGAGCAATAGGGGCATTGCAGGGGGCAGCGATGGGTGATCTCCGCCACCAGCGCCATGGGCAGCAGGTTCAAGTGCGGGCCACGAACATTTGGCGATCCATGCGTCACTCCCGGGTTGCTGTGCCCCGGTCCTGCTGGCCTTCTGGCACAGATGCTGCGCGTAAGACATACGGTATTGCCGGGACAGCACCGCTTTGGAGGTAGGTTTCGTACCCGTTCAAATCGGTCAGCGAAGCGGCGGCCGCCCCAAACCGGTCCTCATCCAAAAGACTCTATCT
>JABBOH010000051.1:18697-21224 GCA_019351895.1 Pseudomonadota bacterium | reverse complement strand
TCCCAGTGCAACATAATCTTCGGATACATCTGCCGGATCGCACGAACACTGGGGCGCGAGTGGGGAGACTCTACTCAATCCAGGTCTTGCGTGGTGTTGCCGCCGTTGTCGTGGCTGCCTATCATACGTCCATAATCATGGCCCTGCCGAAATACGGTGGTCAACATGCGTTCCTGGCCGCCACGAGCAAGTTCTGGCTCGGTGTCGTCCTGTTTTTTGTTCTGAGCGGCTTCATCATTATGTTCGCCCATGAACGTGACGTGGGGGAGCCGCGGCGCCTTGGCGTCTATGTGTGGCGTCGCTTCTCGCGTGTGTACCCCATCTACTGGCTATACGTAACGGCGTTTATCGTTGCGGGATACTTTGGTCTTGGGGACTTCGCGTTCAACACGTCTCCGTCGAACGTCATGTCGATCTATACGTTGGTCCAGTTTACACCTGTGGTCGCACTGCCTCTAAAAGTGGCTTGGACCCTCTTCTATGAGGTGGGGTTCTATCTTCTTTTCGCATTGCTCGTGTTCAATCGGAAACTGGGTATAGCCTCCTTCGCTCTTTGGCTCGGTGCGATCGTGTTCGAGGTGGTCACCTTCTCGGGCCCCCACCCGGGGTGGCCCCGCAGCTGGAGCATTGAATTTCTGTTCGGGCTCGTTGCGTGCCTGCTCTTTCGTCGTCTTCCCGGTCGCTACGGATTGCCCATAGTTTGCGGCGGAGTGTTGTCGCTCGGGGCGCTGCTATTGAGCGGCCGGGTGCTCGACCAGCCCGGTTTGCAGCAAGGGGAGCCGTGGACGGTTCTCATGCTCGGTATCCCGTTCGCGATGATCGTTCTCGGTGTAACGATGATGGAGAAGCACAGGCCGTTCTCTCCACCGGCGTTTCTTTTGATGCTGGGCGATGCGTCATATTCGATCTACCTCGTCCACTCGGCTGCGATTTCGTTGGTATGCATCGTCAATCGGAGACTGAGTTTCAGCCTGCTCGGACCGGATGCCATGTATTTTCTGACGCTTGCTTGGGCGATCGCGGCTGGATTGGCAGCGTATTTTCTCATCGAAAAGCCTCTGTTGCAGAGGCTTTCGGGGTTGACGAATTCTCGGAGAGTTCCGTTGGACGCGTTGCCGGATTTGAGGTGACGACAGAGGTTTGCTGCACGGAACTGTCCATTCAGATGTTACCGACGAAGCCCGGTGGCAAAGGAGTTGCCACTGCAGAGGAGAGGCATGAAGCCGCCGATGTTGGAGTTTGCCGCCATTCAAGATGAGACGACCCAAACCAGATCCGCCGGCAGTTCAGGCCTTGTGGCGTGGTCGGTGAAGATGGCCGGCCGCAACGCGACTGCAGCGCAGGATATCGAGGGGCCGGTTGCCGAGGAGGGTGGGATCGCCCGGCTTCTGCTGTTGGGCGGTCGGAGCATCATCCTTCCCGGCCTGATCGGTCCGGCAGGTCGCCGACGTATGGAGGTTCGTCCCCGAGGACAAAGCAGTCGGCCGCATATAGTCGGTGCGCCGGATGTTTGACGGCGCCACACGATGAATTTCCGAAAGACAGTGATCGTCTCGGGCGGTCTTCTCGCGCAGCAGGCCACGGTGTTCGCGACCGGGGTGGTCATCGCCCGTCACCTGGGCGCCGGGGGATACGGCACGCTGGGTATCCTGAAGAGCCTGTCGAGCGTCCTGGTCATCATCACTCCGCTCGGGCTCGACTTGGCCCTGCTCAAGCATGCCAGCTTCTACTACGAACGGCCCGCGGAGCTGCTGACCATGTCGCGGGCGCTTCGACTGGGCGTCGGTGCGATGAACGTCCTCCTGCTCATCATCGTCATCCTGTGGTTCGGCCCGGTGCTTCAGGGCATCTACGGGAGCATCTCGGATTTCGCGCCGCTCAGTGCGATCACGATGCTCGGTGTCGTGTTCGCGACCGACGTCCAGATATCGGGCGCGCTCTACCGCGTGTCCGACCGCATCATCTCCTATTCCGTCATCGTCAACTACCTGCAGCCCTGCCTTCGGATGGCCGTGTCGCTGGCTGTGGTGGCGGCCAATGGCGGGGTGGCCGCGCTGACCTGGGTGAACGCGGTGATGTTCGTCTTCGCATTTCTCGCGATCGCGGTCGACGAGCGGCGGTTCCGTGCGCAGGCGCTGCCGATGCCGGCCTCGGTCGTGCTCCGCAAGGCTCGGGAGATCCTCTCGGAGTCGCTCTGGATGGCCACCTCACTGCTTGTCTATCAGGCGTTGAGATTGGTCGATGTGCTGGTCCTGGCCGCTCTGACCACCGCACAGATCACGGGGGAGTATGCGGCCATGAGCAGCGTCGCCCAGCTGATCCAGATATATCCGATGGCGATGTCGCAGACGCTCGGCCCGCGCATCGCGCTGCTCTACCGGCAGGGCGACATGTTCGCGATCATGCTGGAACTGCGCTCCTACCTTCGGCGGGCGTCGATGCTGGGCGGCTACCTGTTCGGTGGTGTGGCGGTGTTCGGCGCCGATCTCGACCTCATCTTTGGGAAGAGCTTCAGCTTTTCCGGGCC
>JABBOH010000051.1:15543-18465 GCA_019351895.1 Pseudomonadota bacterium | reverse complement strand
TTCCGGATCTTGTCACTGAACCCGCTGCGATGGTCGGACATCCTGCCGCCTTCGATCCTGCTGGCGACCGCCTTCGCCTGCCGCACAGCGGGCGCCCTGCTCGTCCATCAGCGGCTCCCGGTCCTCGTCGCCGAATGCATCGCCTATTCGCTCATCGCCGGCGGCCTCTACCTCGCCGTCGGCGCCAGCACGGAGGAACGCCGCTCTGTCGGCCGCTTCCTGCCGGCCAAGTGGCGCGCCTCGTGATGCGGCTCGCCATCATCGCCCCGCACTTCCCCGAGTACAGCGTGTGCTACGCTGCCGGCATCGCGAGACACTGCGACGTGCTCGTCTGCGTGGATGTTCGGCAGCTGGCGATGGAGTACGAGGGCCGCGACGTCCCGCGCGGCCGCTTTCAGCTCGAACGGGTCCATTTCAGGCAGCCTCTCGATCTGCTGCGGCAGCTGTGGCTCGTGATCCGGTTCCGGCCGACGGTGGTGCACTTCCAGGAGGCCGCCGGACCACGCCGGGGCTGGTTCAACGCGATCATTGCGACCGTGATGAAGCCGTTTGCGACCATCGTCCTGACGGTACACGATCCTGTTCCGCATGAGGGGCGGGATGCAGCCGTCGCGAGACGTGTGGCCCATATTCGGGACTACCTGCGTCGCCGGGCGGACATCACCGTAGTCCATGGCGGCTATTGCGAGCGCCGGTTACGCGAGAGCGCGCATCCACCGCGCGGCCGGATCGTGCAAAGCGAGATCGGCCTCATCCTGGAGCCGGCGCAGCAGGCGCCCGCCCCGGGCGCCCCGCTGAAGCTCTTCTTCTTCGGCCGCATGGAGGCCTACAAGGGTCTCGAGGTGCTCCTCACCGCAGTGGAACAGCTGCACGAGGAAAAGCTGGCGTTCACGCTGTCGATCGCCGGCAGCGGACCAGAGCTTGACCGGCTGGAGGAGCGCTTCGCGCTGCTGCCCGAGGTCAGGGTTTTCAATGGCTTCGCCCCGCCCAACCGGATCATGGCGTTGATCCAGGAGGCCGGCTGCGTCCTGCTGCCATACCTGACGGCAACGCAGAGCGCCGTGCTCGCCGCCGCCTTCGCCGGCCGGCGACCTGTGATCGCGAGCGCGACAGGAGGCCTTCCGGATGTCGTGCACGACGGACATAACGGTTTGCTGGTGCCTCCGGGCGACCCCCGCGCGCTCGCCGACGCTATCCGCCGTCTTGCCGGCGATGCGGCACTACGGGCTAAGCTCGCCGCAGGCGCGGCGCAGACAGCCAGAGAGGTGCTGAACTGGGACCGGATCGGCGGCGAGCTCCACGCGGCATTCGGTGCCGCCGAATGACGGCAGCGCGTCTCCTCCGCATCGAGCCCGCGTCGATCCGAACCGCATGATGTTCATCGAACGACGCATTTACGGCGAAGTCGCCGCTGGCCAACATCGCGGTCCGAGCGAGGACAGCGGACAGACGATATCGAGAGCTGAGGGGCGGCGATGAAAAGCATGCCGGAGATGGACCGCTCCATCGAACTAGGGGTGCAGTATCTCGTTCTGGTCGTCTGGCGCCGCAAGACGCTGTTCCTCCTTGTCGCTTTGCTTGTCGTCGGCGCAGTGGGCGGCATCACCCTAAGGATGCAGCCCATATACGAGGCGAAAGCGCAGCTTGTCAGCGGTGAAGGCGGGCTGCGAGGTGTCTCCCCCGGCACCCTCCGGCCGGACGAACTGCCGCCGCTGCTGTCCATCATCGCTCAGAGTGATGAGGTTCTCCGCGCTGCCGTCGACAAGGTCGGACTCGATCAGATCGTAGCCCGGGCTCCCCCCGACAAGTTGAGTCTGCGTGACAGACTGCGCAAAAATATCGGGCGGTTGCGCAAAATCGTCGGCGGAGGTCACGCGCCTGTCGAACCCCCAGGCGTGACACGGATGGATGTCTTACTGCCCCTCATCCGTAAGGGGCTGAGCGTGAGCACGGACCCTAAAGCCGCCATTCTCAGCATCTCCTACCGTCATCCGAATCCGGTCATCGCCACGAAACTAGCAAACGCGATCGCGCAGGCGGTCGTCGACCGGCAGATCGAGCTTTATGGTCAGCCGGGAGCGGTGACATTCTTCGGCCAGGAACAGAAACGCCTGGAGCAGGTCTTCAACAAAGCGTCCGAGCGGCTGGCGCAGTTTTCCAGCAGGACGCGGATTTATGCGGATACCGAGCAGCAAGATATTCTTCTCAAACGCCGCAACCAGATATTGTCGGACCTGGCCGTCACGCGGGGACAGATGGCCGAGAAGACAGGCGAGCGTGACGCTCTTGCCAACGCGCTCCGACTTTTGGCCCCGGTGGCACGCTCGACCTACGTCTCAGCGCTGGTCGACAACCTTGCGGACAACAGCAAGGGTCCGCCGATGGACCCCCGGCTGCGAGACCGCACGACCGATCCTCCTCTGCTGCTGATCCGGGTTTATCAAGATTCAATGGCGTCGCTGTTCCAATTCAATGCCGAGTTGATGGGCGCGCAGAGTCTTGAGCGTCAGCAGGCAACGGAGCTTGCCAACGTCAATGCGGAGTTGGACACGTTTTCACAAAATCAGCTGAAATATGCAGAACTGAAGCGGGCTGTTGACCAGGCGGCCTACAATCTGGACGCCTTGGCGAAGCGGAGCGTGCAAGTACAGTTAGATGCCGAAGCGAACACCGCACAGTTCTCGTCCGTGAAGCTGTTGCAACCAGCCGTGATCCCGGTCAGCCCCGTCTCGCCAAATATGAAGCTTATGGCGGTTCTGGCCTTGGTCGGAGGGTTGCTCTGCGGCCTGACGGCGGTAGTGCTGGTGGATTGGATCGCCGGTGCGCCGAGGCAGCGCCCGGTGCCGAGCACAACGCTCTGATCCGCCGCCGCGATGATGGGACGCCGCGATGATGGGGCGCCGTGGATGATGGGACGCCGCG
>JABBOH010000051.1:13541-15479 GCA_019351895.1 Pseudomonadota bacterium | reverse complement strand
GATGATGGGACGCCGTGGATGACGGTGCCTCGGGTAGGCGATGCGAGCAAGCCATGGGGTTCCAGCGTTGATTGCTGGCGGCACATGCTCGCTGCGGCTTACAATCATCAGCGACGGCGGCGGGCTTGCTCGGCATTTTGGTGGAACGGATGACGACCTAGCCGCGACGGGCAACTATCGCGAACCGTCGAGGCGAAGAGCTTCGACATGCTCCTCATGCATCGGCCGTCGTCACGGGGAAGGCGGTTTTGGAGTGCTCCGGGAGTGTCAGGCGAAGGTCGGCGAGCCTCGCCAGAAGGTGCTCAGCCATGACGGCGACATCCGGACTACGGAAGATGCTTTGATGTGTTCCCTCAAGCCGGACTATTTCGGCCTGCGGTGCGATTTGCCGCCAAGCGGCACCGACCTGGAGCAAGTGATCAAGCGGCTGAATTTTGGCTTCATATACGAGGACGCGGCCGCGATATGGCTTCGGCACATAGTTACGTGAGGCCTGGAAAAGGCTTCGAATGAACAGCCGTTGTTGGTTTCGCCAGCCTTGATTGTCCAAGACCTGCAGCACGGCCTCCGCGTCCAAAGTCTGCTCGGTTCGGATCGACGGGATTTTTGCTTTCAGACGAAGTTTCGCCCGCTTGATCATCCGTCGTACAAACGAAACTGGTGACGGACTCTCCCGCACCTCGCTCCGCAACCAGCCGGGGAAATTGCAGGCAAGCTGCCACAGATATCTTGGGGTCCCACGGCGCAGTCCGGCGCCCGTGTTGCACGGCGCGCCATCGAGAGCAATCAGAAGCGGCACGTCTCGGCCGGCGGCGGCCAGTTGCTGCGCCATCTCAAGCGCGATGATGGCACCAGCCGACCAGCCCGCTAAAATCAGTGGCCCCTCCGGCTGAAACCGGCACACCTCGGCGACGTGGTGCCGCGCCACGTCCTGTATGGTCGTGCAGAATTCCGCGTTCATCTTGCTCTGCGGCACCTGGATGCCAAAAAAGCGCTGTGCAGAGCGAAGCGCGTCAGCGAGGGTCTGAAAAGTCGAGACATCGCCCGCAATTGGATGAACGCAATAGATCGGCGGGTCTCCTCCGATCTGATTGAATGGCACAATCGGGACTGCCTGGCGTGATATAAGCCGCCAAATCGATGGCGCCGGAGAGGCCAGCGCGCGCTCGCCCAATTGTAACTGGCTCGATACTCCTTCAGTCACTACAGTATCCCTTGCTCATCTGCAATAGTCGTTAGAAGCATGAGGCGCCCGTCCGGCATCGAGCTTGTCGCCGAACGAGTTCTCCGTTGACCTGGCATAATTGGGCTAAGGCAGATTGCCCGGGTCTGAGCCGTCGTTCGATCAGCAAATCGGCGTCGTGCATACCGGACATTTTATTGTTTAAACCATAGCTCCCCAGCACGACCCAGTTTCGAACCCCTCGCGGTCTCGGCTCCCATCATGGGGCGGCAGCGTCAACGGCAAGGGAGTAAACAAGAATCGATGCAAGGTCACAACGGGCGCCGCCGAATATCGTTCTATCTTGGTTCGTGAGACGATCCTAGGGAACGCGTCCGGCGCAACACCAAAGATATGTTTCATGCACTTGTTGATTAGAGCATCCTATGTGTGGAGCGGTCACACCTACCCCTTATTGGCCTTCGGATAATGCCTTCCGCAACGAGTTCCTGCACCACGACATAATTGTCAGGGGGTGCTGAGTGAATTTGGACGTCGATTTCACACGAGTTAGACCGTCGAGCGTAACGCATAACGGATCCAGGGATAGACTCTCAGGAAGTGGAGACCATCCGGGCCATTCGCGGGAAGCGCATGCGGCGATCCGCGAATGAACACGAGCAGTGGTTGGACGGGCCGTCGAGCTTTGCCTCCGCGAGTTCCCGCCGTCCGCCGCGACGAGTGTTCCCTTCTCGATCAAAAGTAATCCGCATCGC
>JABBOH010000051.1:0-13265 GCA_019351895.1 Pseudomonadota bacterium | reverse complement strand
GCCAGGTGGTGTGACCGTCGCGGATCACGTCGTAGCAGCTCTGGTTCCGCGCCACTCGCCGGGTTCACGTTCGCGCTGTGGTCTGGATCTTTTCCCGCATGGCGCAGACCGCTCGCGCCATTGTGGACGCACCGGATAGCCTTGCCCGAAACGATCGGGGCGGGTCGCCAAGGCCGCGAAAGCGTGCCGAGCCTGCGGCGGTATACCAGGAGTATCCGAATGAGTTTTAGCACGGGCAGAGCCCTGTCGACGTATCAGGAGTACGGCGCATGACCAAGGTCGTTGGCGCGCAAGGCTATGCATCTCAGAATGGCTGGATGCTTCTGAACGATGTGTGGAATCCGGGCAAGCTCGTGTACGGCACTGACTATTCCATACAGGCTACCACCGGCGCCACGTCTCTGACGAGCGGGACAACGTTCTCATGGTCGCTCCCGCCGACCACGTTCAGTTATACAAATGTCGTGGCGTACCCGGACATCCTGTTTGGTGATGGGCCGTGGGGCCGGGGTCTGGCGGACCCGACGGATATCTTCCCGATCCAGCTTACCAACCTGCACGCCGCGCAACTTGGCTACAATCTCGCCTGGAGTGGCGCGACCGGCGGCTACGACGTGTCGTACGATATCTTCTTTACCAGCGTTCCCAACGGGGGGGCGTCCGCGATTACCAACGAGCTCATGATATGGATGCACAAGGGCAGTCTCACCCCTTACGGAACGAACGTCGGTACATACAGCGACGGCGGCTTTTCTGGCGCGATCTATAACTCAAGCAGCGGCATGAATGGCACCTACACGGCGATTGTCGCCAACACAGACAGCAACGCCGGCACCATCGACCTCGCCAATGTCGTCCAGACTTTGGAGAGCATGAACATCCTGAACTCGTCGGACTATTTGACTTCAATACAGCTTGGGGCGGAAGTCGTTCAAGGAGCAGGCTCGCTGACCATCAACCGGTCGACGATCAGCCTTGTGAGCGGCAACACGAATTCGAGCATTAGCGGCTTGGGCGTCCTGGCCGTGACGCCGGCGACCGAAGCAGTCAACACCACCGACGCCCTGAGCATCAAACCGTTTACGAACGTCGCGATCACCGACACGATTGCGGGCCAGACCGAGACCGCAACGGTCGCGCTCAGTGCCGCCGCCAACGGCACGCTCTCCGACCCCAATGCTGCCACCGACGGGAGTACGGTGTCGAACGGTGTCTTGACCGTCTCGGGGTCGGCGGCGGCAGTGGCGACGGCGCTCGACGGCTTGGTGTTCACACCGACGGCCCATGAAGTCGCCCCGAAGGCAACTGTCACCACGACAGTGACGGCGACCATTACCGACACCGCCGGCGACACCGCCTCCGCTACGTCCTCGATAACCGCGACAGCGGTCGCGACCGTCCCACCAGCGACCGATACCATCGTGTTGAACCTGGCGGAGGACTACGCCGATGGAAATGGCGCGTTCACAGTCTCGGTCAACGGTCAACAAGTCGGCGGCATTGACCAGGTGAACGTGCTCCACGCCTCGGGTGACTCTGGAACTGTGTCGTTGACGGGTAATTGGGGTTCCGGTGTGAATGACGTGGCGATAAGCTTCATCAACCATGCCTATGGCCGCAATCTCTATGTCAACTCGATCTCCGAGAACGGTGTCACCTATGCGGGCAGCAGCGCCGCATTTCCCCAAAACGGAAGCCATATCTTTGCCGTTGGCGGGACGACCCCGGCTGCGTCAGGGGCAGCCGACATCCTGAACCTGAACCTCTCCGAAGATGCGTGGAAGGGAGACGCGGATTTCGTCCTGTATATCGACGGCAAGGCGGTCACGACGCCACAGGCAGTCACTGCTCTGCACAGCGCCAATGCTACACAAGGCTTCTCCTTCACCGGAAACTTCGGCGCAGGCACGCACACGATTGGCGTGGGCTTCGTGAATGACGCCTATGGCGGTTCCTCCGGCAAGGACCGCAACCTCTACGTCAACGGCGTTACGCTCAACGGATCTAGCGTGTTTAGCGGCATAAAAGCCGAGGACAGGAACGGCATCTCAACCTTCACCGCCACCACGACGCATTAAGAGCGCCTTCTCAGGGCCGCTTTCGAAGGCTGGCTTTAGCCAGCCTTCGTCGTGGCGCGCCCGTGCCTGTCAACGCCGTTCGCGCGTGCCGGCCGCACGAGACCTTAGCCGCGGCGCAGGCGCCGCTTCACCGCCGCCGGCGCCTGGTTCAGCCCGTGGAAGGCAACCGGCATAAACCAGAGCACCAGCGGCATCTGGGCGATCAGGCCGGAGATGATGGCAATGGCGAGCGGCCGCAACAGCGCGGCACCCTGGCCGATGCCGAGGGCCAGGGGCGTCAGCGCCAGGATCGCCGCGATGGTCGTCATCGCGATCGGCCGCAACCGGTTGACGCCCGCGGCACGGAGCTTCGCGGCACGGCCCTCCGCCTCCACGGTATAGAACTCGGAGAAGAAGAAGATCGCGATCTCGGTGACGATGCCGACGATCATCGTCAGGCCCATCATGGCCGTGATGTTGCGTTGTGTGCCCGTGATCCAGAGGCCGATGAACACCGCCAGAACGGCGAGCAACTGTATCGTGAGGATCAGCGAGCAGATCAGGAAGCTCTCGTACAGGAACAGCACCAGCGCGAAGACGAGCAGCAGGGCGGCCAGGAACACGACCGTCAGATCGTAGATCGCGATCTGCTGCTGGGCGTAGATGCCGCCCATCTCGTAGCTGACGCCGGGCGGCAACAGGTTGCCCTGTTCGAGCACCTGTTTCACGGCCGCCGCCTCCTTGCCCAGGCTGAGCCCGGGCGCGAGCCGTGCCGTGACGCCCACCATCGGGCGCAGATTCTCCTGCGTGATTTCCGGCTGGCCCGTCAGGATCGACACCGTCGCCACACTTCCGAGCGGCACCATGTGCCCGTCTGGCGCCCTCAGCCACAGGCTCTTCAAATCGTCCAGCGTGCTGCGGTTTTGCGACGGCACCCAGACCCGCACGCCAATCATCTTGATAGACTGTTCGACCTGCGTGGCGACTGTGCCCGACACGAACTCCGCAAGCTGCGCCGTCACCTCGGCCGGGGTCATTCCCTTCAGCGCGGCGCTGGCGCGATCCACCTTCACCTCGATCGAATCGCCCGCCGGCACGATGCCGTCCCGCACGTTGATGAGGCCGGGGACCTTGGCGATCGCCGCGGCAACCTTCGGGGCAAGCGGCAGCAGCTGATCGGGGCTTTCGGCGAACAGTTTCACCTCGATCGGCTGCGGCACCGCCGTCAGGTCGCCGATCAGGTCTTCCATCAGCTGCGAGGTGCCGACGTCGATCCCGGGGACCGAGTGCTCCACCCGGTTCTTGACCTGATCCATCACCGTCCAGATCGGCGGGCGCCCTCTGGATTTGAGCCGAACGAAAAAGTCCCCGGTGTACGGCTCGGTCAGGCCGCCGCCCATCTGCAGCCCGGTGCGTCGGGAATAGGTCTGCACCGCCGGCGTGGACCGAAGAATGGTTCCGATCTGCCGCAGCACGCGGTCGGTTTCCTGCAGGGAGGTGCCCGCCGGCATGCGGTAATCGAGCACGAATCCACCTTGGTCAATCGGCGGCAGAAAGCCCGAGCCCACCGCCCCGAACGCGACATAGCCAATCCCGGCCAGGGGCAAGGCAACAAGCAGAGCCAGCCACGGCCGCCGCATTCCCGTGCTCAGGGCCCGTTCGTACCACCCGTTCACGCGTTCCATGACGGGCCCGGTATCGCGCCGGTTGATATCGCGGGCGCCGAGCAGCCAGTTCGACAGCAGGGGCACGATCAGCCAGGCGATCAGGAACGAGACCAGCAGCGAGCCCGCCATCGTGATCGCCAGCGCGCGGAAGAACATTCCGGTCATGCCGTTCTGAAACGCCAGCGGCGTGAAGATGATGATGGTCGACGACGACGAGCCGACGAGCGGGTGCTGGAACTCTCGCGCGGCAGTCAGCACGCGCTCCGACCAGGTCTCACCCTGGGCATGGCCGGAGCGCATTCGCCATATGATGTGCTCGATCATGACGATCGAGTCGTCGATGATCAGTCCAACGGCCGCGGCCGCGCCGCCCAGCGTCATGACGTTGAGGCCCATGCCCGCGACGTGCAGCAGCAGAACGGTGATCGTGAGCACGGCCGGCACCACCGCGACCGCGACGAAGGTGATCCGCCAACTCCGCAGAAACGCCAGCAGCACCAGCGCGGCCAGCGCGACGCCGATCACGATCGCATCGCGGACGCTGCTCTCGGCGTGGGAGACCAGCACGCTCTGGTCGTACCAGGTGTGCATGGTGATCCCGCCGCCCGACTTCTTCAGGAAGTCCGCGACCACTTGCTTCGCCTCACGCGCGATCTTGACGGTATTGGCGCCCGGCAACTGATGGACGGGCAGCAGCACGGCCCGTTGCCCGTCCGCGGTCACGGTCTGCCACTGCGGGACGTCCGACAGGCCTACGGTCGCGACATCGTCCAGCTCCACGACCCCGTCGGGCCCGGTCTTCAGGACCGTGTGCCGAATATCGCCGATCGAGTGCAGGCGCGTGTCGGAGACCACCAGAAACAGCTTGTCGTATTGCTGCACGCGCCCCACCGCCTTGAGCACGTTGTCCTGGCTGAGTGCTTGGGCGACACTCGCATAGGTCAGGCCGTAGGCCAGCAGCCGGCCGGGATCGACGCTCACCCGGTATTCGGCCTTTTCGCCGCCTTCCACCGGCACACGGGCCACGCCGCTGATCTGCGTCAGCAGCGGCATAAGCTGGTATTCCGCGATGTCGTGCAGCCGGATCAGGCTCAGCGTCTTCGATGTGAGGCTGAATGCGACCACCGGATCGATCTCCGGGTCCATCCGGCGCGCTTGCCACGTCGTGCCGGCAGGCAGCGACGGCACGATCTGGGACAGCCTCCCTTCCACCCGCAGCAGCGCGTCGACCATGTTGGTGCCCCAGGCGAAGTCGACGGAAATGTCAGCCGCGCCCCGGCTGCTGGTGGAGCGCACATTGACCACGCCGGGTACCGAGCGGATCGCCAGCGACACCGGTCGCGTGATCTCGATCTGCATCTGCGGCGCGGGACGGATGCCCGCGGAGAGCGAGATACGCAGCCGCGGGTAATCCACCTGCGGGAACAGCGACACGGGAAGTTTCGAGAAGGAGAGCGCGCCGCCCAGCAGAAGCAGGACCACGACGAACAGGATCGAGCGCTGATGCCCCGCGACGGTGCGGGCGAAACTCATCGGGTGACCACGCGCACGTGCATGCCCGGGGTGAGCTCATAATTGCCTTGCACAACCACGTCGTCCCCTGGCTTCAGGGCGCCGGTCACGCCGACGCGGCCGTGCTGCGTCCCGCCGGTGGTCACGTCGACCCGCTGCGCGCGGCCGTTACGGACGACAAAGACGTAGGTCCCCTTCGCCCCGAGCAGAATGGCGTCCTGCGGCACCGTGACGGCCGATACCGTCTTCAGGATGATCGTGCCCTTCATGAAGCTGCCGGGCGCCGGGGGCGGATCGCCGCTGACGCGCGGCGCGCTCAGGCGAACCAGCACATCCCGCAACTCGGTGGTGGGGTCGATCATCGCGCTGACCGAGGCGACAGTGCCGGTGCGCTGCTGGCCGGGATCGATCACGTCCTGCAGACGGACGGACATCCCGGGCTTCACGGCGTCCGCCTGAGCGGGCGGGATGCCGAGCCGCACCACCATCGCGCTCTGCGGCGACAGCATCAGAATGGGGGCGCCCTCCGCCAAGCGCTGCCCGACATCGGCCGTCACCGAACTCACCACCCCGGCCGTGCTGGCCGTCAGCACCGTCCGCGCCTTGCCCGCGCCCACGCTTTCCAGCGCGCGCAGCTTCGCCTCCGCATCGGCCAAGGCGGTCTCCGCCTGCGCTACCTGCGCATGGGTCGCCAACTGCTCCCCGAGCAGATGCCGCTGGCGCGCCAAATCGCCACGCGCGTAGGAGACTGCGGACTGCGCCTGCGTGACAGCCGCCGCCTCGGCCGCTGTCGCCTCCAGTGCGACCAGCGCCTGCCCCTTGTCGACGGGGGCGCCGGGGCGCGCGTACATTTCCGAGATCACCGAGGCGAAGGGTGCGTTCACGGCAACCACGTCGTTCGGATCGGCCACGACCATCCCGTAGCCCCGCACCCGATCGGCGATCTCCGCCTTCTTGGCCTGGGCCACCACCACACCCGCGAGAACCGGCGGTGCGGCCGGCGGTTGATCAGCGGGCCAAGCGTGGGGGGCGCCGCTGAGGAGGATCATCCCCCCGAGCAGCAGAGCAGTCCGGCGATGCTTCATGACGTTTCGCCGGTTCCGCTGATCGGCTCGCCCAGCACGGTGTCGAGGGTGATGATCGTCTCGGCGAGACCTCGCTCCAGGGTGATCGCCTCGAGTCTCTTGTTGAGCGCAGCGGTCTCCAGCTGGAGATAGGTCGCCGCGGGCAGGTTGCTCGCGTCGAACGCGGCCTGCGCGGCGTCCGCCGTCCGCTCGACCAGGGGCAACTCGCCTTGCAGACGGTGCAACGCGCTCTCGATGACCCTGGCCTGCCCGCGCAGCTGGTCGGCCAGGCCGTAATCGGTGTCCAGACGTGCCTGGTACTCCGCCCGCAGCCGCCCCCGTGTTGCCTGCGCCACGGCGATGTTGCCGCGGTTGCGATTGAAGATCGGCAGGTCGATAGCCATGTGGCCGCCCCAGCTATAGGTGTTGGAGACATCGCGGCCACCCGTCGCGCTCACGGTCAGAGGCAGGAACTGCGAGAGGATCGCCGCGCGCAGCCGCGCATTCTGGCTCGCATAACCGGCCCGCAGCGCCAGCAGATCCGGCCGCCGCTCCGGCATCCGGGCCGTCGCCGCCCTGAACTGCGCATCTCCGGGAAGCCGCAGATCGCGCACGGGAGCCTGCGGCGCGAGGGGCACCCGCACTCCGGGCGCAAGACCGAGTTCCGCGTCCAGCTGATGGTCCGCCGTGTTCATTGCCTGCTCAAGCGTGTCGAACCTCGTATTCGCGTCCAGCAGACCGGTGAGGTCGGTGCCGGCCACATCCAGGGTCGTATTGCCCTGCTGCAGCGCCTGACTGGCGCGCCGGTATGCGCTGGCGTACAGCGCGCGATAGCGGCCGAGCACCGCGCGTTCCCGGTGGTCGTACCAATCCTCCACGAAGTAGAGACGCGCCTGCTGGGCCACCTGCCATTCCTGCCAGACCACGTCGAGATCGACCGCCTGCAGGTTCGAGCGCGCGGCATGGACGAGGTCGCCGTGGGTGAGCAGCGACCTCAGGGCGTATCCGATCGTGCCGTCGATGGCGTCCGAAAGCGGCGGCGGTCCCGATATCGGGAGCGCGCCCGCGAGGGTGAAGGTGGGGTCCGGCAGCAGTCCGGCGGAGAATACCTCGGCCTGCGCCACGCCGGACCGCGTCCGGTAAGCGCGCAGGTCCGGATTCTGGAGCACCGCCAGGATGGCGACCTCGTTCACGTCGAGCCCCGCGGCTGGATTGAACGGATACTGGCGAACAGCCGGAAGGTGCAGCGCAGCCGAATGCACCACGACCTGGGGCAAGGATGGAGCGAGGTCGGGAGCATCGGCGAGCGGCGCCGCCTCGAAGCGCGCGCAGCCCGCCAGCGCCCCGAGCAGGCCGCCCATTGCCAGAAGCTTGAGAGCGAGGTTTTTCAAAGCGGGGAGATTCTGTGACAGCGTCATCGCATGGGCGCCGATGCGCCGGGCGCCTGCCGGACGACATCGTTCGATATCTGAAACAGCGCGGCAACCAACGGCGCCACGGTCAACTCAGGGCCGCCGCGCCGGATGACGCGACAGGGCGCCGGCTTTGTCTTGGGGCGCAAGGCGGGGCCGATCGCGTACCGGTCCCACGGCCCCGGATGATTGCGACTGCGGAATTGGATCCTGGCGGCACACGAGGATCGATATGGTTCGGAACGATGGCAACCCCCTTGCCGCAAATGCTCTCGCGTCGCCGCATCGCCTACAACGGCTTCCTGCCCCTGTCAGCCCGATGAGGGCGAAAATACGAACCGACATAGGGGTCACAATCAGCCGGTAACCTTCTTCACGGTTACGTGAATCGCCGGCTGGGCGAGGCCCCGCTGTCCTCGGCGTTGGCTCGCCGTGACGGTTGTTTTGGAGGCTGGTGGCGGACGCCGCTCATGTGCTGTTGAATAAGGATCCCAGCGTCACACCTGACCTGGGCGACCGGCGAAAAGGGAGGCTTCGAATGACAATGGAAAACAGTATCGGCATCGCCCGGGCACTGATCAAGCGGTACGGTCTCGAGGCACAGGCCATCGCGGAGGAGCGCGCCAGCATCATGGCGCAGGACGATCCCGGCATACGCCATGTGTGGGAGCAGGTGCCCTCCGTCGTCTGCGAACTTCGCCGCAGCGGCAATGCTCAGGCACGCCGGGAGGGTAAGGCCGCCGGCCAGGGGCCGCTTCGCGCGCGATAGCGGCCTGGACTTCACCGGGGGCCATGGAGGCCCCGCGGCGGACTCGGAGCCCGCATCATGAATTTCGCGTGATCCCGTCGCGCGCGCAGGCACGGGAGGCGCGTCGATGACAAAAGCGCGAGCGCGGGTCGGGAAGATCCGACAACGTCTCGCCCAGTCACGAGAAATCGGCAGCGCGCCAGCGTTTGTGAGTTGTCGCGGGCGCTGTGGCGCGCTGCTCGGAACGCGCGGATTCTCTGAATTGATCCAGGACCGTCGTAATCCGCCGGGATTATGCCATCCTGCCTCATCCGACCAATGGCGGATCGATCGAGGGCGCGCTCCAGGACCACTCCGACCCTTGGGTTGTTCGCGGGCAACAGCAAGAGTAACCGTCATCACTAAATGAGTAGAATTCGTGTCCGTGACAGATGCAGCACGGACTGATAAACTTGTTGCAATAGGATTAGGCGTCTTTCCGAAATGAAGATTACTGTCGGAATCGCTACATGTAATCGGGCTGCAACTCTCAAGGAGATGTTGCTCTACCTGAATTCGCAGATCCGTAAGCCCGATTCCATCTTTGTTTCTGCAAGCAAGCCAAGCGATGCCGACGGAATAAAGGAAGCCTGCCCCGGCGTGACTGTCATGGTGTCTGCACCGGGCGCCTCGACCCAGAGAAACGCGATCATCCGCGCGGCACATGACAGCGATCTCATCGTCTTTTTCGACGACGACTTCTTTCCGCAGACCGACTACCTCCTGGCCGTCGAGCGGCACATGTACGAATGCCCGAAGACGGTGGTTCTGTCCGGCGAAGTCTTGGCCGACGGCATCAACGGTCCCGGTCTGACGCTGTCCGAATGCATGGCGATCCTACAGCGGGATTGGCAGACGTATCGCGACCGAACGCCCTCGGGCGAGATCACGCCGAGGTTCTCGGGTTACGGATGCAATATGGCCGTGCGGATGTCCGCGGTCCGGCAGGGCCAGGTGTTGTTCGATGAGAATCTGCCGCTCTATTCCTGGCAGGAGGACGTGGACCTTTCGCGGCAACTGGCCGTGTTCGGCGATGTGGTCGGGCTGCGCAGCGCGCGCGGCGTCCATCTGGGCGTGAAGTCGGGACGCGGGTCCGGGGTCAAGCTCGGCTATTCCCAGGTGGCGAACCCGCTTTATCTGGCCTCAAAACGCAAGGGCTATCCGCTGTCCTGGGCGATGAGGCACATCTCCAGAAACGTTGCTAAAAATCTCGTGAGGTCGTTGCTGCCGGAACCGTATGTCGATCGCCGGGGACGCCTGCGGGGAAACATGATTGCGGTCTACGAGCTTGTTAAAGGCCGCATGTCGCCCCGGCGCGTCATCGATCTCTAGCCCGCCACTCGGAAGTCTTCCGCTGGCGTAGGTAGTTTCCCGCTCCTATGCCCCGAGAAATTCCCTCAGTAATGTGTCGGACCGGAATGGTGGTGGGTCCGATATGTTGCGGCAATCCGTCGTCGAACTGGCGTCAGCCTCGCGTCGTGTGACCGAGGCCAAAGATCAGATAGAAGCAGGCGAAGCGACAGAATCCGCTTTGCTTCAGCTCGGGGACATCGAGGCCGCAACTGTGGTCGGTCAGCGGATAAACGAATTGCGCCGTCAACTTCCGCACGTCGAACGGTCCCTCACCTTGGCTAAGGCCGCCGTCCATGACGACTTCAACGCGATGTTGCGGACGAGGTCTGACCTCAACGACGCGGATATCCTTCAGTGTCAGCAGCGTCTCGGCACCAGGCGGGATCAACGCCGCCGGGTGAGCGACCGCACCGCCTAGACGCGCCGCGGCGTCCGTCGTTCGCGCGGCCTGCTGCTCCGACGCAATGCTCGTCGCGGCTTGCCGATGCGTTCTGGCCATACCCCATCACGGGCTTTGTCCAGTTCAGGCTTTGTCCCAGGAGAGGCCGATGTCAGGTTCGGATTCGGATAAGATCAAGACTCTCGAAAAGGCGCTCGAGATGTCCGCGAAGGAGCTTCTCAAGCTCAACGCGACCATCGCGCTGCAACGGGCGAGGCTCAGAGCCTGCGAGCAGGATTCGGTTGGGCTCAAGAAGACCATAACGATCCTCAATGCGCAGCTTGAAATGGATCAGTCCAAGATGAATGGGCATGCGCAGCATTCCGGTTCTCCGAAAGCGGGTGACGGTTCCGACTGGTAACGAGAGGAGGGCGGGTGCCGGAAGCGCGTCAGGATTTGCCTCGGTGAGTAGGCGGCGGTCGGTCTTGCCTTGGGACCGAGTGACCGCCGCGGGCTTCGCCTCCTTCGGCTGACTGTCAGGCGGCGGCGCGGCACGGTAGCGTCTCGGCATGGAGACCGGCGCGAGGGGCTCACCGATGATGACGCGGATTGTGCGATGGGCCTTGTGCGGCGTTCTCCTCGCGGTCTCCGCGCATGCCGCGACCGATTTCGACAGAGGCAAGGCGGCGGACCCGATGACCGACCTCCAGGTCACGCGGAACCTGCCCTATGAGCCGGCCGGGGATCGCCACAGCCTCGACGTCTATGTCCTGCGGGCGGCGGCATCCAAGCCGCGCCCAGTCATCGTCTATATCTACGGCGGCGCCTGGGTCGCGGGAGCGAAAGCTCAATTCGCCTTTGTCGGCGCGGCGCTCGCCCGGCGCGGCTTCGTGGTCGTCGTGCCCGACTACCGGATCTATCCGCAGGCGCATTGGCCGATGTTTCTGCAGGACAACGCTGGCGCCGTGCGCTGGGCGCGGAACCATGCGGCGCAATTCGGCGGCGACCCCGCCAAGCTGGTGCTGATGGGGCACTCGGCGGGCGCCAGCAATGCCTTGAGCTTGGCGGTCGAGCCCGAATGGCTTCATGCCGTCGGGATGAGCCCGGGCGATTCTAAAGCGGTCGTCTGCCTCTCCGGCGCCTTCAATCTGATGCCGCTCGATGATCCCGCGGAAACCGCGATCTTCGGCCCCCGGACCGGCTATACCGATCCGATCAACCGCATCGAGGCCGGCACGCCGCCCATTCTGCTGATCATCGGCAACCGGGACGATACGGTCGACCCCCATGACAGCGACGCCGTGGCGGCCAAGCTGCGCGAGAAGGGCGATGCGGTGGAGCTGATCCACTATCGCGGCCTCGGGCATCCCGACACGCAGAACGCCCTGGCCGCACGGCCCGGGCAGCCGCCCGGCGTCATCGACGCCGTTCTACGTTTCCTGGCCGCGCACGGGGCGGCGCCTCCGCAAGCCTGACGGCCGGCCCCATGACGCGAACCGCGTGCGGCCGAGCGGCGCGGCGGCCCGCCTTGCGGCCGGCCGGCTGCGACAGAAGCCCGCCCGTCCGGGCCAGCCACCAGGCGATCAGGCCGAACCAAACCAGACCGCCGAACAGATGGTGCGAAACCGTGAAGGATGCGTAGAGCGTCGCGATGGCCGAGGGCGCAGCCGGCTGAGGCCAGAGCACGAGCGGCGTGACCAGCGCGATCGCCACCCAACCGACGATGCGGGCCATCCGGGAAGCGGCGAGCGGCCCACGGCTCCCCAGGAAGAAAGCCGTGGGGATGAGCAGCCAGGCGTAGTAATGGGCCCAGGACAGGGGGCTGCCGACGAGGCACAGACAGATCGTCAGCACATACTGCAGATCGCACCGCGTCTCCGCCTCGACCGCATCCTCCTCGGCCTCCCAGGCCAGGGTGGCGGTCCGGCGCAGCCGGAGACAGGCGGCCGCGGCGAGCAGGAACATCACCGCGGTGATGGCATGGGCCAGCAGCTTCTCGGCTGTCCCCGGCGCCTGGGGAGAGAAGTCGAGCAGAATGCTTGGCGGCGCGTGCAGGCGGAAAAGAAAGGCGGGGATCGACTGATTGCCGGAAACGGCCAGCCAGTTGTGGCTGTACTGCAGGATGGACGTCTGGAGCCAATACAGATTGTCCGGCCAGCCGAACAGGGCGAGCGAGAGCAGGGCGGTTGCGACACCCGTCAGCACGAAGCCGAGCGCGCCCCGCCAGTCGCGCCGAAACAGAAAGAAGAGAAGGAACAGCGCCAGTGCTGGTTTGAGCACGGCGGCCACACCGAGCAGAACGCCCGCCGCGACAGACCGCCGCGACCGGATGAGCACCAGCCCCGCCGCCAGGGCGAAGACCAGGTAGTAGCTGAGATTACCCCATTTGATGCCGCTCAGGAGCGGGCCGTTGGCGAGGAACAGGAGCGCCAGTAGCCACCGCTCCCGCAGTTCGAGCCGGGCGAGGCGGACCAGCAGAAACCAAGCGGCGACCGCGGACCCGATCCCGACGAGCGTGAACAGAAGAGCGGCCAGCTTGGGGGACAGCCAGCCGAGGGGCGCGAACAGATAGGCGACCACGGGGATGTTGACGAAGCCCCCCGCGGCGCCCAGCGCGAGGAGGGCCTTGAGAGATGCGTCGTCATGAGTGAGCGTCGCCCGCCCTGCGGGATAGTAGGCGCGCAGGAAGTCCCAGAACGCAGTTGGGGGACTGCTCAACTTGAAGCTGATGAATTCGAACAGGATCACGCCGAGGCCGATGAGGCCCCAGAGCGGCAGGCCGCGCGCCGTCAATCGGCCGGAGGGGAGGGCGCGCCGCGCCGCCAGCCGGAAGATGGCGATCACGCCAAGGACCGTGGCAACCAGATATACGACGTAGAAGAGGCTATGCACCGGCAAAATCCCTGGAACTCGGCAGGCCCGTGGCATGCTGAAGGCCAGATGCCGCTCCGCCGGGATAGAGAGAAAAGGAAGCCGCCAAGATAGAGTCTTTTGGATGAGGACCGGTTTGGGGCGGCCGCCGCTTCGCTGACCG
>JABBOH010000123.1 GCA_019351895.1 Pseudomonadota bacterium | reverse complement strand
AGGGTCAAGAAACGGCCCAGGTCCTGGGCCAGGTGCTGAACGATGCTGGAGACGCTGGCCCGAACCCGGACATGCCCGCGCAAACCCTTGGCATGTTCGCCAAGGTCGGTTTCGATCTCCACCAGATCGCGCAGGACCCGACGCGCATGGCGCAACAACACGTGCGCCGACGGGGTGGGTGTCAGCCCCTTGGCCTGACGATAGAACAACTGGGTCTTGAGTGAGGCTTCGAGCATCGAGATGCGCTTGCTCACGGCGGACGGGACCGTGTAGGAGCGTTCCGCCGCGCGGGAGATGCTTTGCTCTTCGCAAACCGCCACGAACAGTTCAAGCGTCAGCAGATCGAAGCGCATCTTCACCGATGGCGGCAGGTCCGGTCGGGTCGGAACGCCCCGCCGCGTGGATCACGATGATAGGGTCCCGGTTCTTGAGTCTCGGCTGCGCGCCGCTTCCCGCTCGGACGCCAGACAGCGGTAGCACGACGGCCTGGATGTAGCCATCCTCGCCTCCCCTGCGTCCAGGGGACTCGCACTTGGAAAATCCTTGACGCCGGTGCGAATCGCTCCGCGCACTGGCAACGCGCGGCTGCACGATCTGCTGATGATAGCCCTGTGCACGGTGCTGTGCGGCGGGCAGCGCGCGACCGACATGGCCGAGTTTGCCCGCGCCAAGGAGATCTATCTGCGTGATTTCCTCAAGCTTTCCGCGGGTCTGCCCAGCCACGACACGTTCTCGCGCCTATTCCGCCTGCTCGATCCGGTGGCGTTCGGCGCCTGGTTCCAGCGCTTCACCGCCGCCCTCGGCGTCGAGGTCCGCGGCGTCATTGCCGTGGATGGCAAGGTCCTGCGTCGCTCCCACGACAAGGCCCGGGGCACCTCCGCCCTGCACATGGTCAGCGCCTGGGGCTGCGAGGCCGGCATGGTGCTGGCCCAGATCGCCACCGACGCCAAATCGAACGAGATCACCGCCGTGCCCAAGCTGCTGGCGATGCTCTCGCTCAAGGGCACGATCGTCACCGCCGACGCGCTCAACTGCCAGCGTGCCATTGCCGCCCAGATCGTCGAACAAGGCGGCGACTACGCCTTGCCGCTCAAGGAAAATCAACCCACCCTGCTGGCCGACGTGAGCCTGTTCCTGGACGATCCGACGACCAAGCCCGACGATCGCCACCAGAGCGTCGATGCCGATCATGGCCGGATCGAGACCCGCACTGCCACCGTCTCACGCGATATCGGCTGGCTCGCCGAGACCCAGAAATGGCCCGGGCTGCGCGCCATCGGCAAGGTGGTCCGCGAACGCGAGACGGACGGCAAGACCAGCACCGAAACCGCCTACTATGTGCTGAGCACCGCGCTGTCGGCAGAGCGGTTCAATCAGGTGGTCCGCTCCCATTGGCAGGTCGAAAACCGCTTGCACTGGCGGCTCGACGTGGTGATGAACGAGGATCAGGCCAGAAACCGCACCGGACATGGCCCCCGTAACCTGGCCGTGCTGCGGCATATGGCAATCAACGTCATGCAGCGCGACGGAACCAAGGGATCGCTGCGCGGGAAGTTCAAGCGAGCCGGATGGAACGAAAGCTATCTCAATAGCTTATTGGCACTGCTCTGAAATGCGATTGCCCTGGCGGGCGACAGCACTTCTCATTTTGCCGGCGATGGGGCGGCGAGGCGCAAAAGCAAGGTCCACCACGGAGGCACGGAGGCACGGAGAAGGCCACCACCGCGGACTCCCTTCCCTTATCGCGGTAGGGACGCGCATTACTGCGCGCCCCCCGCACAGAACCGTACGGGCGGGATTCCCGCATACGGCTCCCACCTTGGGTATTTGACGGCGAAGCGTGCGCTTGGCCACGGATGCGTGATGCGCGGTTTCGGAAGCCACCGGTCGGCGAGCACGGTGATCCGTTCCCACGACGTCCGGTCCTTCTGGCTGCGGCGCCGGAGCGTCCGCTGCCAGAGGCGCCGCACATGGTGGCGGAACGCCGCCAGGGCGGCGGAGTTGGTCGGCACCGCGTGGTAGGCGAAGAACCCGCCCACCACCTGCCGCAACCACGCGCCCTGTTCGTCGATCGTGGTGTGCAGCCGGCGTCGCAACCCGTCCCGGATCGCCCCCAGCCGCGCTTGCACCCGATCGCGCCGGGACTTCCGCCGTAGCTGGAAGTCCCCGCGCCGGCTGCGCCCGCAGATGTGGGTAAACCCGAGGAAGTTGAACGTTTCCGGCTTGCCTTCACCACGCTCCGCCCGGTTCAGCGCCGCAAAGCGGCCGAACCGGATCAGGCGTGTCTTCTCCGGGTGCAAGGTCAACGCAAACCTTGCCAGCCGGTCCCGCATATCCGCCAGGAACCGCACGGCGTCGACCTGGTGCTCGAAGCCGACCACGATGTCGTCGGCATAGCGCACCATGATGACGTCCCCCTGGGCATGGCGTTGCCGCCACTGTTGCGCCCACAGGTCGAAGACGTAATGCAGGTAGATGTTCGCCAGCAACGGCGAGATCACCGCACCTTGCGGCGTGCCCACCGTCCCAGGCGTCACCACCCCGTCCTCCGCCACCCCGGCCTTCAACCATTTGCGGATCAGGCGGAGCACCCGCCGGTCACCCACGCGGTGTTCCACGAAGCGCAGCAGCCATTCGTGGCTGACCGCATCGAAGAACCCGGCGATGTCGGCGTCCAGGACCCAGTTCACCTTGCACCGGGTGATCCCGACCGCGAGTGCGTCCAGCGCATCGTGCTGGCCGCGCCCAGGTCGGAACCCGTAGCTGAACCCCAGGAAATCCTGCTCCCAGATCGCGTTCAGCACTTCCACCAGCGCCCGCTGGACGATCTTGTCCTCCAGCGCCGCGATCCCCAGCGGTCGCTGCCGCCCGTCCGGCTTCGGAATATACACCCGCCGCGACGGCTGCGCCCGATAGGCACCGCGATGGATGCGCTCATGCAGGTCTGCAAGCTTGCGCTCCAGACCGTCACCATACGCATCCCACGTCACCCCATCCACACCCGCCGATGCCTCCCGCCGCAGCCAGCCATAGGCGGACCGTAACAGATCGACATCGATGTGGTGCAGCAGGGCGGTGAACCGTTCCCCTTTCCGCTCCTTTGCCGCTTGCCGTACACGATCCAGCCCGTGGGACATGCTTGCCCGGCCCGGTGTCCGGCGCATGCCGTGCTGGCTCGTGTTCCCCTCGGCCCCTCCCCTTGGCTCCACCAACTCCGCGAGCGGTTGCCCACCCGCGTTCGCCGGCTTCACAGCTACTATGGAAGGGTCTGACTTCTCAGCTCCGTGCATCACCGGCTTCGACCTTCCGGCCTTCCCGGTGCGGACCGTCCCTTGCGGGGCGGCCGGACCTGAGATCTCCCGGTTCCCGGGCAAGAGGTTTCGCCGACGTGCCAGGGTCTCGGACCACGCGGGACCGGCAGGGCACTCGCGATAACGCGCCCCACCGTGCTGCCTTCCGTCACAGAGACAACGTCGGCATCCCGGAACAAGAGACTTTCGCGGCTCAATACCTGGCCCAGCGGCGCCCCTGTCAACGCTTCGCCCCACACCTCGCGGTGGGAGGCGCATGACTCGGGGCCGATGTGGTTCGCTCTACCTTTCATCGTGAAGGACTTGCACCCTCTCCTCTTGCCGGTCTCCCGGCGCACATCGCGGTAGGGACGCGCATTACTGCGCGCCCCCCGCACAGAACCGTACGGGCGG
>JABBOH010000050.1:0-20000 GCA_019351895.1 Pseudomonadota bacterium | reverse complement strand
CCAGCATCAACCAATCAGCCCAAACCAAACCAAAGCTCACGCCCCAGCCCAGCCTAAACCATCAGCCAACGCCTAAGGCGCCACCAACATATCCCTTCCATTCCAGATATAAATGTCAAAGAGCGGTGACGGGGAACTTCGCTTTTACTAGTCCGCGGCGCCTAAGCCGTGAACCGCACCCCGTCGGTGGAGGCGGGTTCTAGTCGCCCTCCCCCACCCTGTCAACGCGGAAATGTCAGTGCGGTGACAATTCGCGTGTCGCTAGAAAACTTAGCCTATTCAGCGCGTTGGAGTGCAAAACTGATGTTTTCGCCGATCCGGTCGCCCCGGGAGCGCGCGCATGCAACCTATGTGCAAACAAACAGCGTGACCCACTAGACATGCGGGAAACGCTGATCGCGGGCCGAGCCGCAGCTTCCAAACTCACGCCGCCGTGGCCCGCGGAGCCTGTCCGAGCGCCACGGCGGCGAGCCTCAAGCTGCCTCGGCCAGTCGCCCGTTGATGATCAGGCCGTCCGGCCCGGCGGATACCGTGATCGCCTCGCCATCGTGGATCGAGCCGTCCAGTAGCAGCCCGGCCAGCGGGTTCTGCAGCTGGCGCTGAATGACCCGCTTCAGCGGCCGCGCCCCATAGACAGGGTCGTAGCCCTCCGCAGCCAGCCACTCGAGCGCCGAGGGATCGAGCGTCAGCGCGATCTTCCGATCCGCCAGCAGCGATCGCAGGCGCTCCAGTTGGATCGTCACGATCGTCGCCATGTCAGCGCGCTGCAGGCGCCGGAACAGGATCACCTCATCCAGCCGGTTGAGGAACTCCGGCCGGAAATGCGCCCGCACGATGGTCATCACCTGCCCCTGCACCATCGTCACCGGCTCGCCCTCCGGCTGGGCCGCGAGGATATCGCTGCCGAGATTGCTCGTCAGCACGATGATGGTGTTGCGGAAATCAACCGTGCGCCCCTGCCCGTCGGTCAGCCGTCCATCATCCAGCACCTGCAGCAGGATGTTGAACACATCCTCATGCGCCTTCTCGACCTCGTCGAAGAGGATCACCTGATAGGGCCGCCGCCGCACCGCCTCCGTCAGCACACCGCCCTCGTCGTAGCCGATATAGCCCGGAGGCGCGCCGATCAGCCGCGAGACCGAATGTTTCTCCATGAACTCGCTCATATCGACACGCAGCAGCGCCCGCTCGTCATCGAAGAGGAAGGCGGCGAGCGTCTTGGTGAGTTCGGTCTTGCCGACGCCCGTGGGCCCGAGGAACAGGAAGCTGCCGATCGGCCGGTTCGGGTCCTGCAATCCGGCCCGCGCCCGCCGCACGGCGTTGGCGACCGCGCGCAGGGCATCCTCCTGCCCGACCACGCGGTGGCGCAACTCGTCCTCCATGCGTAGCAGCTTGGAGCGCTCGCCCTCCAGCATTCGTTCCATCGGCACGCCGGTCCAGCGCGAGACGACGGAGGCGATCTGCTCCTCCGTCACCGCTTCGTTGACGAGACGACCATCGCCCTGATCGGCGGCGAGATCGCGCTCCAGTTGCGGAATCACCCCATACATCAGCTCCGAGGCGCGGCCGAGGTCGCCGCGGCGCTGCGCGATCTCGACCTCGCTCCGCGCCTGATCGAGCTGCTCCTTGAGCTTCTGCGCGCCCTGCAGCCGCTCCTTCTCGTTTCGCCACGCCAACGTCATCGCATCCGACCGTTCCTGCAGGTCGGACAGTTCGCGCTCCAGCTTTTCCAGCCGGTCGCGGGACGGCGCATCCTCCTCGCGCTTCAGCGCCTCCCGCTCGATCTTGAGCTGCAGCAGACGTCGGTCCAGCTCATCCAGCTCCTCTGGTTTGCTGTCGACCTGCATGCGAAGACGGCTCGCCGCCTCGTCGATCAGGTCGATCGCCTTGTCGGGGAGAAACCGGTCCGAGATATAGCGGTTGGAGAGCGTGGCCGCGGCGACCAACGCGCCATCGGTGATCCGCACGCCGTGATGGAGTTCGTACTTCTCCTTGATGCCGCGAAGAATGGAGATCGTGTCGGCGACCGACGGCTCACCCACGAAAACGGGCTGGAACCGCCGGGCAAGCGCCGCGTCCTTCTCGACATGCTTGCGGTATTCGTCGAGCGTGGTGGCGCCGATGCAATGGAGCGAGCCGCGTGCCAGTTCGGGCTTGAGCAGGTTCGAGGCGTCCATCGCCCCATCCGCCTTGCCGGCGCCGACCAAAGTATGCATCTCGTCGATGAACAGGACCACCTCACCCTGCGCCGCCTCGATCTCCTGCAGCACGGCCTTCAGCCGCTCCTCGAACTCGCCGCGGTATTTCGCACCCGCGACCATCGCGCCGAGGTCGAGCGCCAGCAGCTTCTTGTTCTTCAGCGCCTCGGGCACGTCGCCGTTGACGATGCGGAGCGCGAGCCCCTCGACGATGGCGGTCTTGCCCACGCCGGGCTCGCCGATCAGCACCGGGTTGTTCTTGGTCCGCCGCGCCAGAACCTGGATCGTGCGGCGGATCTCCTCGTCGCGGCCGATCACCGGGTCGAGCTTGCCGTTCCGCGCCAGCTCGGTCACGTCGCGGGCGTATTTCTTCAAGGCGTCGAACGTGGATTCCGCCGCCTGGCTCGTCACCTTGCGGCCCTTGCGCATCTCCGTCACGGCGCGGTCCAGCGCCTGCGCCGGAGTTCCGGCCTCACGCAACGCGCGCGCGGCGCCGCCGTCTCCCGCCGCCAAGGCCACCAGCAGCCGATCCTGCGCCACGAACTCGTCGCCCGCCTTCTGGGCGGATGTCTGCGCGGCATCCAGAACCCGCACGAGTTCCGGCGTGATCTGTGGCTGTCCCGCGCCCGCCCCCTGCACCTTGGGCTGCCGCGCGATCTCGGCCTCGACGACACGTTGCGCGGCCGCAGGATCGCCCCCTGCCGCGCGGATCAGGCTGGAGGCCGCGCCCTCCGGGTCATCCAGCAGCGCCTTCAGCAGATGCTCGGGCGTGATGCGCTGGTGGAACTCGCGGATGGCGATGGTCTGGGCGGCCTGCAGGAAGCCGCGTGAGCGCTCGGTAAACTTCTCGATGTCCATTCCTACGTCCCTTTCACTAAGGCGACCGGCATGAGACTGCCCCTCATCAGGCGGCAGCCGCACGACACTATACGTCGTCCAAAATTAGGGAGCGCAGCCTTGGACCTCAAGAGGTCGTGAGGTCGACTTCCGGGCAAACTTGTTCAGCGCGCGCGGGTTTGGGCCGCACGGGGTCCCGACGGGCGAGTTCCGCCTCCGGGAGCTCCGCCACCACTTCCAGCGGCTTTTCGGCTTCCTGGGGCACGACCGCGCCCGCGCTTTCCCGCGCATGGGCAGCCTGCTCCTCGGGCGTCGGCGGGTCGCCCACGGTGACCTCGACGCCGACCGTCATCCCGCGGAAATCCTCGGTCCGGCCGATATAGCCGCCCGACAGCGGCGTCGCCTGATGCGGCTCCCGCGCCATGCAGACCCGGATGAGGTTACGCCCGGCGATCAATCCATTGGTGGGGTCGTATTCCACCCATCCCGCCCCCGGCAGATAGATGGCGCACCAGGCATGGGTCGAACCGCCGCCGACCATGGGATCGATGCTGTCGACCAGCGCCTCGTCATAAAGATATCCGGAGACGAAGCGGGCAGCGAAGCCGAGGGAGCGCGCCGCCTCCATCATCAGCACGGCGAAATCCCGGCACGCGCCGCGCTTCTGGGCCAATGTCTGCAGCGGCCCGTAGGTGCCTTTGCTTTCCCGCGCCTCGTAGGTGAAGTCGGACTTGATCGCCTGCGTCATGGCGATCAGCAGGTCACGCGTCGGCGTGTTGCCGGCAGGCCGCAGGAAGCGTCGCGCCCAGCCCTCCACCTGCCGGTCGGGGTCGGGGTGATGCGGCTCGATCAGCCGGCTGAGATCCGGATATTCATCGCCCGCATAGCGAAACGGATAGGTTTCGGCCGAGGGGTCGATCGGCAGATCGGCCATCACCGGATAGTGCTTCAGGTCGAGCGCGGAGACGATGCGCAGCGTCTTCGTGCTTGCCCCGCGCCAGTCGAGGAAGCAGACGGAGTTGCCGAACACGTCATGCGCCCAACGCGTTCTCGCCCCCGCGGGGGTGATCCAGAGCGTCGCCTCCAGTAGGCGGAGATCGTGGCTGTCGCGCGGCCGCATCATCAGCCGGTGCTCGGTCAGCCTGACCGGCGCCGAATACTGATATTCCGTCGTATGGACGATGCGGACCCGCGGCACCGCGCTATCCCGAACCCAGACTGATGGTAGCGAGGGCCGAGAAGCGCACGGCGGCGTGCTGCATGATCAGGCTGCTGCCCGCCCGTGACTGCCGGAACGGGGGCCCATCAGCCCGGCGCAGAAAGCTTTCGCGCGGGCCCGGGACCGCCCGATCCGTGCCAGTCCGTCGAGCCTGCGATCGAAGAAGGCCAGCGTCGGCTCATGGTCGAAGTCGAGGTCGTTGAGCCAGAAGAGCAAGGTCGGCAGCATGATGCCGGCGAGGCTTGCCCGCTTCGTATACCAGCTGAAGTCGGCCGACTGGTCGCCCGCCGCATGCCAGATGCCATCGACCAGCCGCGCCATGAGCCGCGCACCCAGGGCCGTGTTACGCGGCAGCATGAGCCAGGGCACCGCCCGCCGCACTGCTTCCTTGTGATGGCCAAGCTCGCGGAGCAACGCCGCGACGAGGGCGCGCACGCGCTTGCCAAGCCGCATCTCCCCGGCGATATCCGGCTCCGCATTGGCAATGGCCCGCTGCAGCGAGAGGGCGAAGAAACTCTCGATCATCTCCGGCGCGCCGCCGGGGAAACGCCACTCCGCCTCGGAGGGATCGCCGCCGGCCTCTTTCAGCGCCTCGGCGAGGGCACGGGTGGTCCAACCGTGCAAAGGCACAAGCGGCAGCAAAGCCTCGAGTGCGGCCGTCTGATCGGGATCGGGGGCGCGGTCATCGTCCGGGCTCATGGTCAGGACACCAGAGACGGCAGGGGAGATGGGAAGCGGGCGAGTTCCTCGTTGAACCCCATCTTCGAGAAATCGGTCATGCGCATAGGATAAAGTATACCATCAAGGTGATCATATTCATGCTGCACGATCACGGCATGAAGCCCCTGAGCCTCGGCGGCAAGAGGCTTGCCCCTGCGATCGAGCCCGGCATAGCGGATCTGCGCGAAACGGGGGACGGCGGCGCGCATGCCCGGTATGGAGAGGCAGCCTTCCCAGCCAAGGCGCTTTTCATCGGCGACGGGCGTGATCTCGGGGTTGATAACCGCCTGAGGCGGAAGCGCGGGTTCGGCAGGCGCGCCGGCCTCACCCGCCGCCTCCGCAGCGCGCGCTGCCGGCAGGTGGAAGACAAAAAGGCGAAGGGGAACATGCACTTGCGGAGCGGCAAGGCCGAGGCCGCCGGCATCGTGCATGGTCTCGATCATGTCGTCGATCAGCTGCTGGATCACAGGGTCGGTGGGGTCCGTGACGGGCGCCGCGCGCTGCAGCAGCACCGGGTGGCCCATCCGGGCGATCTTGAGAATAGCCAATGAGAACTCCCATAACGGTGAGGCGGAAAGCGGTTGGAGCGGGCTGGCGATCGTGATATAGCGCCCGCCTTATCCGGGACGTGCACCAACCTGCGCGATCCCGACCCTTTTTAGCAATCCATAGAGATGGAGCAGGCGGCCAAGTGCAGGTTCTCGTTCGTGACAACAATGTCGATCAGGCGCTGAAGGCGCTTAAGAAAAAGATGCAGCGGGAAGGTATCTTCCGCGAGATGAAGCTGCGTCGTCATTTTGAGAAGCCGTCGGAGCGCCGGGCGCGAGAAGCCGCCGAGGCTGTGCGCCGGGCTCGCAAGATGGAGCGCAAGCGCCTGGAGCGCGAAGGCTTCTAGTCGCCTTTTTTCGTTCGCACGACAGACGAGACAAGAGCCCGCCGGTCACGCCGGCGGGCTTTTTCGTGTCTTTGCTGCGGTGCACATAATCGTGAACTTGCTGCACTTCCTTTGTATCTCAGTGCGTTGCGGAACTTGAACGCCAGACGCCGCAAGCCCGGCACAGCCCTGCCTCAGCAACGCCAGGATCTGCTCCTAGCTATTGTCATAGCAAAGCTAAATCCGCCGTTTCAGGAGAGCCGACACTATGCGCATTGCCCAGATCGCACCTTTGGCTGAGGCGGTTCCGCCGAGGACCTACGGCGGCACCGAGCGCGTCGTGTCCTACCTGACCGAGGAACTCGTTGAACTTGGCCATGACGTCACGCTCTTTGCCAGTGGCGATTCTGTCACGAGCGCCGAGTTGGACGCCGTATGGCCGCAGGCGCTGAGGCTCGATCCGACGATCCGCGATTGGTCGGCGCCGCTCGTCCTGCTGCTTGAGCGGGTGCGTCAACGCGCGGACGAATTCGACGTTCTCCATTTCCACCTGGACTATTTTCCAGCCTCCCTGTTCTCGCGGCACAACATACCCTTCGTGACCACGCTTCACGGGCGGCTCGACCTGCCGGAGTTGCGGCCTGTTTACGCCGGGCTGCCGAACATGAACATCGTGTCGATTTCGGAATCTCAGCGTCGTCCGCTCAAGGAAGCGAATTACGTCGGGACCGTTTTGCACGGCCTTCCCGCGCAGTTGTTGACGCCGCAGCCGGTGACGCCGTCCTACCTCGCCTTCCTCGGACGCATCTGCCCGGAGAAACGGCCCGACCGCGCGATCCGCATTGCACGCGCGGCGGGTATCCCGCTCAAGATCGCCGCCAAGATTGACAAGGTCGACGCCGAGTATTTCGAGACCGTGATCAAGCCCATGATCGCCGAGGGCGGCGTCGAACTGGTGGGAGAGATCAACGAGGCGCAGAAGCCGGCTTTCCTCGGAGGTGCGCTCGGCCTTCTCATGCCGATCGACTGGCCGGAGCCCTTCGGTCTCGTGATGATCGAGGCCATGGCGTGCGGCACGCCGGTCATCGCCTATAATCACGGCTCGGTGCCGGAGATCATCGACGACGGCGTGACAGGCTTCATTGTCGAAGACGAGATGAGCGCGATGGCGGCGGTCCGCCGCTTGCCTTCGATGTCCCGTGAAACTGTTCGCGCGACCTTCGAGGAGCGGTTCACGGCACGACGGATGGCGGAGGATTACGTCTCCATCTACCGCCAGCTTCTGGTGGCCCGGCGGCCCCGCCTTCGGCTGGTTCAGTAGACGACGCAAACGGGAGGGATCGGCGCGGCCGCACCTGCGCGGCCGTCCGAACTCACGGGATAACGGTTGGCGATGCAAAAAGGGCGCGCCCGTTGGGGCACGCCCTTTTTTCATCTCACGCGCGGCTTAGCCGCCGGCCCGCAATCGCCGGTCCGCAGCGAGAGGCGCGTCAGATGGCCTTGAGGTTCGTGGCTGCAGCCTTCCCGCGCTCCATCGCGACTTCGTAGCTGACCTTCTGGCCCTCATTCAGGCCACGCAAGCCGGCTGCCTGAACGGCCGTGATGTGAACGAAAACATCCTTGCCGCCATCCTGGGGCATGATGAACCCGAAGCCCTTGGTGGTGTTGAACCACTTCACAGTGCCGATCGCCATAGCTGTAACCATCTCCGTCTCGAATGAACCGCGCGCCGCAACAATCGGGCCATTGAGCATTGACGACGCCGTCAGACAGAGGCGCAACAAGGCCGGCCAGACTTTGAATGCGCATTAGCCATGCAGAAATCAGCAGGGGTTGTCAATCTCAATGGAGCCACCAAGGCCACATAGAAAAAGGGGCAGGTAAACCTGCCCCTCGTTCCGAAAAGATAACAGCAAACCGCCCTCGCGGAGCAAGCCTTTTCACGGCCCGCCCCGCTTGGAACTTGTCTGACTTTAGAAGTCCATGTCGCCCATGCCGCCCATGCCGCCGCCACCGCCGGGCATCGGCGCCGCCTTCTTCTCGGGACGCTCGGCGACCATCGCTTCCGTTGTGACGAGCAGGCCGGCAACGGAGGAGGCATCCTGCAGCGCCGTGCGGACGACCTTCGTCGGATCGATGATGCCGGCGGCCACCAGGTCCTTGAACTCGCCCGTCTGAGCGTCGTAGCCCCAGTTGTACTCGTCCCGCTCCAGCACCTTGCCGGCGATGACGGCGCCATCGGCACCGGCGTTCTCGGCGATCTGGCGCAGCGGCGTCTGGATCGCCTTGCGGACGATCTCGATGCCGAAGGTCTGGTCGCTGTTCTCGCCCTTGAGGCCATGCAGCACGACCGAGGCGCGCGTCAGCGCGACGCCGCCGCCCGGCACGATGCCTTCCTCGACCGCAGCGCGGGTCGCATGCAGCGCGTCATCGACGCGATCCTTGCGCTCCTTCACCTCGACCTCGGTCGAGCCGCCGACGCGGATGACAGCGACGCCACCGGCGAGCTTCGCCAGCCGCTCCTGCAGCTTCTCGCGGTCGTAGTCGGAGGTGGTCTCCTCGATCTGGGCGCGGATCTGGGCGCAGCGACCGGCGATGTCCTCTTTCTTGCCGACGCCCTCGACGATCGTGGTGTTCTCCTTCTCGATCAGGACCTTCTTGGCCCGGCCGAGCATGGCGAGCGTCACGGTCTCGAGCTTGATGCCGAGGTCTTCGCTGATCACCTGGCCACCGGTCAGGATCGCGATGTCTTCCAGCATGGCCTTGCGGCGATCGCCGAAGCCCGGAGCCTTCACGGCCGCGATCTTCAGACCGCCACGCAGCTTGTTGACGACCAGCGTGGCCAGAGCCTCACCCTCGACATCTTCCGCGATGATGAGCAGCGGCTTGCCAGACTGCACGACGGCCTCGAGCAGCGGCAGCATCGGCTGCAGGCCCGAGAGCTTCTTCTCGTGGATCAGGATGTAGGGGCTATCGAGGTCGGCGATCATCTTCTCCGGGTTCGTGATGAAATACGGAGAGACGTAGCCGCGGTCGAACTGCATGCCTTCGACCACGTCGAGCTCGGTCTCAATGCCCTTGCTCTCTTCGACGGTGATGACACCCTCGTTGCCGACCTTCTGCATCGCCTCGGAGATCTTCTGGCCGATGTCGGCTTCGCCGTTGGCCGAGATGGTGCCGACCTGCGCGGTCTCGAAGGGGGTCGTGATCTTGCGCGAACGCGTGGAGAGTTCGGTGACGACGAGGCCGACGGCCTTGTCGATGCCGCGCTTCAGATCCATCGGGTTCATGCCGGCGGCGACGGCCTTCAGGCCCTCGCGCACGATCGCCTGGGCGAGCACGGTCGCGGTCGTCGTGCCGTCACCTGCGAGGTCGTTGGTCTTCGAGGCCACTTCGCGCACCATCTGCGCGCCCATGTTCTCGAACTTGTCGGCAAGTTCGATTTCCTTGGCGACGGTCACGCCGTCCTTGGTGATGCGCGGGGCGCCGAAGCTCTTGTCGAGGACGACGTTGCGGCCCTTGGGACCGAGCGTCACCTTCACGGCGTCGGCGAGGATATCCACGCCGCGAAGCAGGCGGGCGCGGGCATCGGTAGAGAAGCGAACGTCTTTCGCTGCCATGTTATTTTGTCCTTGTGCTGGTTGCGGATTGAGCCGGTGAAGAGAGCGCCGTTCAGGCCGCCCTCTTCGCCTCAGCGCCGCCGGCGATAACGCCCATGATGTCGGATTCCTTCATGATCAACAGCTCCTCGCCGTCGATCTTGACCTCGGTGCCCGACCACTTGCCGAACAGGATGCGGTCGCCAGCCACCACGTCGAGGGCGACAATCTCACCGCGCTCGTTGCGGGCGCCGGGGCCGACTGCCACGATCTCGCCCTCCATGGGCTTCTCCTTGGCGGTGTCGGGGATGATGATGCCGCCGGCAGTCTTCTCTTCCGCGGTGAGGCGGCGAACAACGACGCGGTCGTGCAGGGGACGGAACTTCATTCGGATCGCTCCTGAATGCTTATGTTGAGCTTCTGCACCATGCGGGTGGCCCTAAAGTTGCGGCACCGACCGGCATGGTTGGCACTCTCTTCGTGAGAGTGCCAGCGGATTAGACAAAGCCCCCGCGGATGTCAACGCCTTCGGCAGCACTCTCGGCCGCCGAGTGCTAAGCCGCTGACATATCTGCGTTTTTTCTTGATTTTATCGCTCGTACTTTGTCATCGTCCAGTCATGCCCGGACGAAGCCCGCGCCAGACGGGTCGCTATTGGACGGCAGGGCAAGGTGCGCACGGCATAGACGGCGATTGATGGCGATTGGATCCGCGATAGCAGCAAGGACGACAGAATGAGCCTGGCTCTCCAACTGAAAGACTACCGACTGACGACGGCCGAGATCCTCTACCGTCTCCCGGATCATCCGGCGGTTCTGCAAAGCTATATCTGGCAGGATATGGACCTTGCGCCCGACTACCCCAGCCTGCGGAAGTTCCTCGATTTCTGGTCCCGCGAGCTGGAGGGGAAGCTGCATTCGGTCCGTGTCGGAACCGCCGGCCCCCTCATCAGGCCCGTAGGATTACGGCACGTCGATCACAGCCTCGCACTGCATTAGCCTGCTCGCCCTCGGAAGGGGCCGAGGGCGTTCTCACCTCGCTCCAGCCTGCGGGGGGCTTGGGCGAGGCTGACTTCAGCCTCCCGCCACCCCGTCGTGGCGAGATGAAGGATCCGGCATAGTGGCGGGGGCGCGCCTTACGGTTCGCTCATGATTTTGGGCGCGCGCGATGGCGAAGGCTCGCCTAAGCTGGTCGTCGACAACCTGCTTCAGAGGCCTCATGCCCTTCGACATCGCCATTGCCCGGGAAGGGCGCCACGCCGGCGTCCCTTCGGTCCGGTCGCGCCACGCGGTCTCCATCTGGCTCTTCACCATCTGCGTCATGTTGCTGGTCATGATCGCCCTTGGCGGCGCGACGCGACTCACGGGTTCCGGCCTCTCGATCATGGTCTGGCACCCGATCACGGGCATCCTGCCGCCGCTGTCTCATGCGCAATGGGAGCATCTCTTCGCCGTCTACAAGACGATCCCGCAGTACAAGCTGCAGCCGCCGGGTTTCGGCCTCGCCAGCTTCCAGCGCATCTTCTGGCTGGAGTGGATCCACCGCTTCTGGGGGCGGATGATCGGCATCGCCTTCCTGCTACCCCTGATCTACTTCGGCGTCACCGGCCGCATCCGCCGCAGGCTGCTGCCCGGCCTGATCGTCATCTTTCTGCTTGGCGTGCTGCAGGGCTTCGTCGGCTGGTTCATGGTCTCCTCCGGCTTCTTCGACAGCGATCACGTCCAGACGGTGCGGCTGGTCGCCCATCTCAGCATGGCGCTGGTGCTCTACGGCGCCATCCTGTGGGTCGCGATGTCCGAGTGGGTGCCCTACGCGCCGCCGGTGCCGGGCGCGGTCGGCCTTCGCCGGCTGGTCGCAGCGGTCGTCACCCTGACGGCGCTCACCATCGTCGCAGGCGGCTTCACCGCGGGCAGCAGGGCGGGCTACGTCTTCAACACCTTCCCGCTCATGGCCGGCCACGTCGTCCCACCGGGTTACGGCACTCTGCACCCCTTCTGGCTCAACTGGTTTCACAACCGCGCAGCCATCCAGTTCGACCACCGGCTGCTCGCGACCGCGACGGCGCTGACGGCGCTCACGGCGGCTTTCTGGGGATCGCGCCGCGCGACGATGCTCCCCCAGGGACCGCGGGACGCCATGCTTGCGCTGGGGGTCACAGTGGTGGTGCAATACGTCCTCGGCATCGCCACATTGCTCTCAGTGGTCGCGGTGGATCTCGCCGTCCTGCACCAGGTCGTGGCCGCCCTGCTGCTGAGCGCCGGCCTCATCGCTCTGCACAGCCTGCGCGGCGCGCGCCCCGACACGATTTCATAAGGTTCCAGCCATGCTGCCTTCCGCCACTCCGCTTGAAACCACCGACAAGCTCTTCTTTGGCCAGCAGACGTCGCAGCTCGATCGTGCTGCGGCCGAACAGCTCGTGACCCAGACTCTGGCCGGTGCGGACGACGGCGAGCTTTTCCTCGAATATCGTGAGAGCGAGGCGCTTGCGCTGGAGGACGGGCGCATCCGCACGGCGAGTTCCGACACCTCCCTCGGCTTCGGCCTACGCGCGGTCTCGGGCGAGGCGACGGGCTACGCCCATGCGGGGGAGATATCGCACGACGCCCTTGCCCGCGCGGCGGAGAGCGTGGCTGCCGTTCGCGCCGGCCATTCGGGCGACTTCTCCGCGGGCCCCCAGGCGACGAACCAGAGGCTGTACAGCGGCGACAATCCGCTGCGGGGCAGCGAGTTCGCGGTCCGGGCGGCTCTGCTGTCCGAGATCGACGCCTATGCCCGCGCGCGCGACCCTCGGGTGACCCAGGTGATGGCTTCGATGTATGGCGAGTGGCAGGCCGTGCAGATCCTCCGCGCGGATGGTAGCCGGGTCGCCGATCTGAGGCCGCTTGTGCGCCTGAACGTCTCCGTGGTGGTGGAGCGGGACGGACGCCGCGAGACCGGAAGCCACGGCACCGGCGGACGATTCAGCTACAGCCATCTGATGGATCCCACGACCTGGCGCGGCGCGGCCGACGAGGCGCTGCGGCAGGCGCTGCTCAATCTCGACAGCGTCGCCGCCCCGGCGGGCGAGATGGAGGTCGTGCTCGGCGCCGGCTGGCCCGGCATCCTGCTGCATGAGGCGATCGGTCACGGGCTGGAGGGGGATTTCAACCGCAAGAAGACCTCGGCTTTTTCCGGGTTGCTGGGCCAGCGCATTGCCAGCCCCGGCGTTACGGTCGTCGATGACGGCACCCTGCCCGACCGCCGTGGCAGCCTGACCGTCGATGACGAGGGGACGCCGACCAGCCGCACGGTGATGATCGAGGACGGCGTTCTGGTGGGCTTCATCCAGGACCGGATGAACGCGCGGCTGATGGGGATGCGCGCGACCGGCAACGGGCGCCGTCAATCCTACGCCCACGCGCCGATGCCGCGCATGACGAACACCATCATGCTCAACGGCAGCCATACGCCGGAGGAGATGATAAGGTCGGTCAAGCGGGGCCTCTACGCCGTAAACTTCGGCGGCGGTCAGGTGGACATCACCTCGGGCAAGTTCGTCTTCTCGGCGAGCGAAGCCTACATGATCGAGGACGGCAAGCTCGGCGCGCCGGTAAAGGGCGCGACGCTGATCGGCAACGGCCCCGACGCGCTGACCAAGGTCACAATGGTGGGCAACGATCTGGCGCTCGATCCCGGCATCGGAACCTGCGGCAAGCAGGGTCAGGGCGTGCCGGTGGGCGTCGGCCAACCCCACATGAAGATGATGGGCCTGACGGTCGGCGGCACGGCCGGCTGATCGACAGCGGACTGAGCGACAGCCGCCCGGCCTCCCCGCAGGCCCTCCCTTTCAGGGCGTGATCGTCGGCGGCAGGGGGGGTAACGTCCCGCTGCTACCCGTGGTGCTCGACGGAGCCGATTGGGCGGGCGTTGGTGTCGACGCCGGAGCGGGCGCCGGCGGAACCGCGGCGGGCGGTTGAGGCGCCGTCAACTGGTAGCTCTGCGAGGGCGCGGCGGGCGCAGCTGTAGTGGGCGTAGGCGTGGCCGGATAGGTCGCCGATGGGTAGCCGGTAGCGGGTGGCGTGCCCAGATCGGGCTGGACCGGGTTTCCCTGGGGCAGACCAAGATCCGCCCCCGGCATCGTGGGCGGCGTCAGAGGCACCGGCATTGAGCCGGACGACGGAATTGCCGAAGGCGCGGCGCCGGAATTGGGCACAGGCATGAGCGCGGGGGCGGATGCGGGTCCGGACGAGCCCAGCGGCATCGGTGAGCCCAGCCGCATGGGCGCGGCTGATGGGGGAGCGCCCACCATCGGCGATCCCGGGCCGCCGAGCGGCTGAGCCTCGACGGGGGTCGGAGCCGCCGGCCCACCGACGACGGCCGACGTGCCGCCCAGCATCCAGCTGCCAAGGTGCCGCCGCATCTGGTATTCGAGCTCGACGTTTTCCGCGCTCACCAGTTCCGATGTCATGTCGTACAGAAAGGCGCGCATCGCCGTGTCGCTCGTGTCGTCCGGCAGCGTGCGGGTGCGGGTCACGCTCGCACTCGTGTAGCCGGTGCGACGGCCATCGGGTGAAGTCACCTGCAGGTCGAGGGAAATATTGCCGACGGCGGTGTCGCCCACGCGATTGATCGAGGCGCTGTTGATGGTGACGGTCGCCGTTCCGCCGCTGCCCGCGGCGACCAGCCGGTCCTGGATCATCTGCTCGACGGCCTGGAGCGGCGCTTCCGGGCTCATTGCGTCGAGGCTGCTGCCATCCTGCGACGGCGAATAGGCGATCCGGGTCTGGATCGACCCCACGTTGAGCGAGATCGGCGCGAGGTAGGTGTAGCGCAGCGGGGGGAAATTCTGCGGCACGCCCTGGTCGCTGCTGCAGCCGGCGAGCAAAAATGGCGCCGCGAGACAGGCGCCGAGCAGCGTTTGGCGAAAGGGAGGGCGTTTCACCTTGATCGTCTCCTATGATGGCCGGGCGGCAGGGTCGGGCTGGCCCCGCAAATCGCCGCGCGGGAAGCGAAAATCGACGTTGCAGAACTCGCAGGTCATGACGATGTCGTGTTCTACACTCATTTCGTCCAGCTCTGCCGGCGTGAAGCCTTCAAGAATTCCAGTCAGCTTGGCCCGCGAACAGCGACAGCCGTAGGCGAGCGCGCGCGGCCGGTCCGCGGCTACGCCCTCGGTGTGGAACAGCCGGTACAGAAGGCGCTCGGCCGGCAGCGTATCGTCGAGCAACTCGGCCTCGGTGACGGTCGCGGCCAAAAGGGTCGCCGCCCGCCAGCTTTCGTCCTGTTCGACCTCCGTCAGCGCAAGATTGGCCTCTCCGCCGAAGGCGATGCGCTCCAGGATCAGTGCCCCGGCTCGCCACCCGGCGGGGGTCTTGGCACAGGCAAGATGCAGGGCGCATTGCAGCTGCTCGCTCGTGCCGAAGTAATGGAGCGCCATGTCGGTCATCGAGGGACCCTCGATGCTGACGATGCCCTGATGCCGCTCCGTCTCCGGCCCCTGATCGACGGTGAAGGCCAGATAGCCATGGCCCAGCAACTCAGCATCGGTCAGCACCTCGGCGTCGCCGAGCGCGGCGAGCTTCTCGGCATCCGCCCGGGCATAGCCGCGCAGCGTGCCCTGGTCGGTGCAGTCGGCCAGCAGCAGATCGACAGGTCCGTCACCCTTGGCCTGGATGCTGAAGGTGCCCTTGAACTTCAAAGCCGTCGCGAGCGCCGCCGTGAGCGCCAGCGCCTTGCCGGCGAGGCGCGTCACAGCGGGATCGTTGTCGTGGCGGGTGAGCAGCGCGTCCGCCAGCGGCCCGAGCCGCAACAGACGTCCGCGAACCGGTCGCCCGGGCATGAAAAAGGGGATGACCCCGCGCGGCACGACGAGGTCGGGCACGTTGGGTCGGCCGGTATCCAGGAATGCAGGGGTCTCGTTCATACAACTCTCAATTAAGCAGCCTTGCGTGATTTCGCCATCCGGCCGCGCGCGCGGCGCCCTTGCGCGGGATCATAGCGATGGCAGCCGGATCAGGGGGATAGAGCCGAGGCTCACCACCCCGCGGCGGAGCCCGAGCGGGGCTTGCAACACATCCGGATGCGGCGGCCGCATCATCAGGGCGAGCATCGCGGTAACCGCCTGCGCCTCGGCGCGGGTCAGAACGTGGCTGGCCGTGAGCCCGTGGATCGTGTCTGCAACCCCCTTCACCCGGAGCGCAACGCGCCCCTCGGGCCGCAGATCGGCGTCCAGCCGGAACTGCCCCTCGGCGTCGAGCCCAAGCGGCCCATCCGCCAGATGAACGGCCCGTACAGCAAGACTGCCTCCGGCGCCGCGCCACGCCTCGGCGGCGGCCGTGGGATCCGGCTTGGCGCCGGCTTGCGGCACCGGGCCGGACAGAGCGGCGTCGAAGGAGAGGCTCCTTACGCTCCGTCCCACTCCGGAAGGCAGATGCGGCGGGAGCGACACATCCGACATGCGGGCCGCGACGGCCAAAGCGTCGGCGGTCGCGGGCGCCGCGCCATCGGCACGCACGGCGGCATCGAGCCGGCCGACCGAGAGCGCCTCGGGCTTGCCGTCGGCCGAGGTGAGAGCCGCAATCAGATCCTTCGCATAAAGTCGCAGCATCCCGGGGCGGTCGCCCGGCAGCAGCGCCAGCTCCCCGGCCATCTTGGCGGCCTGGAACGGGATCGCCCGGCCACCGGCAACGCTGAGCGACTGACGCCCGGCGACGCCGAGGTAGAGATCGTTGGGGTGCCGGACATCGAGCGCCAGCGTTAGCGCCCGTGCCTGCCACGACAAGCCGCCCGCCAGATATTGCGCGCCGCCCGAGATCGCCACATCCGGCAGCGTGATGCCCGCCGCCATCGGCCAGCCGGTGCGGCTCGGTGCACCGTGGGTGATCGTCCAGCCTTCGGCCCGCCGCTGCTGCTCCCAGGCAAGCACATGATCCGCGAGACGCCCGGCGACGACATACCAAAGCCCGGTCCAGCCCGCCGCCAGCACAACGACCAGAACAACGAAGATAGCCAGGAACCGCCAGACCGTTCGCCGTTTGCTCATGCCCCTCCTTATCGCCATGCGGGTGCTTGCCGCCACCCCGGCCCCACCTTATGCCTCGGGTGACCAGACAGACGGAGACCCCGATGGCCGCGAAACCCGTGAAGAAAGTCGTCCTCGCCTATTCCGGCGGTCTCGACACCAGCGTCATCCTGCGCTGGTTGCAGACGACCTATGGTTGCGAGGTGGTGACGTTCACGGCCGATCTCGGCCAGGGCGAGGAACTGGAACCCGCGCGCCGCAAGGCGGAGATGATGGGCGTCAAGCAGATCTTCGTCGACGACCTTCGCGAGACCTTCGTGCGCGACTTCGTCTTTCCGATGTTCCGCGCCAATGCGCTGTACGAGGGCCAGTATCTGCTCGGCACCTCGATCGCCCGACCGCTCATCGCCCAGCGCCAGATCGAGATCGCGGAGCAGGTCGGCGCGGATGCGGTCGCCCACGGCGCGACCGGGAAGGGCAACGATCAGGTTCGGTTCGAACTCGCCTACTACGCGCTCAAGCCGGATGTGACGGTGATCGCGCCCTGGCGGGAATGGGACCTCACCAGCCGCACGCGGCTCATCGAATTCGCCGAGCAGCATCAGATTCCCGTGACGAAGGACAAGCGCGGCGAAGCGCCCTTCTCGGTCGACGCGAACCTCCTCCACTCCTCCTCCGAGGGCAAGATCCTCGAAGACCCCGCCATCGAGGCTGATGAGATCGTCTACCAGCGCACCATCCGGCCGGAGGACGCGCCGGACAGCCCGACCGTCATCAGCGTCGACTTCGCGAAGGGCGATGCCGTCGCGATCGACGGGGAGACGTTGTCGCCGGCCGCCCTGCTGACCAAGCTCAACGCGCTCGGGCGCGCCAACGGCATCGGGCGGCTCGACCTCGTGGAGAACCGCTTCGTCGGCATGAAGTCCCGCGGCATCTACGAGACGCCGGGCGGCACCATCCTCCTCTCCGCCCATCGGGGGATCGAGAGCATCACGCTCGACCGCGAGGCGGCGCATCTCAAGGACAGCCTCATGCCGCGCTACGCGGAGCTGATCTACAACGGCTTCTGGTTCAGCCCGGAGCGGCGGATGCTGCAGGCGCTGATCGACGAAAGCCAGCATTCCGTGACGGGGCGGGTGCGGCTGAAGCTCTACAAGGGCAACGTGACCGTGATCGGGCGGGAGAGCCCCCACAGCCTCTATTCCACCAAGATCGTGACCTTCGAGGACGACCAGGGGGCGTATAATCAGGTCGACGCTCAGGGGTTCATCAAGCTGCAGGCGCTCAGGCTGCGCCTTGGAGCCATGGCCGGCCGGCGGGGCGGGGCCCTCTAGCCCGCGCGGACAAGAACAAAACGGACGCCGAACCGTCCATGCATGAGGGTGTCGCCTGATGGACCTCTCCCGCCGCAGCACCGATGCCGAGGTGATGGACGAGGAGACGACGAGTCCGGAGGACTACGCCCGCTGCCTCGCCGACCTAGAGATGGTCAACCGCGTCACCTTCACGCACCGTCCGACGCTGCGCTGGCTCGACCGGGCAATCGGCAACCTGAGGCCGGGGGCGCCGATCTCCATTCTCGATGTCGCTTCCGGCCATGGCGATCTGCTGCGCGCGATTCACCGCTGGAGCGTCAAGCGCGGGGTGACCGTGAAGCTCGACGGGATCGACCTCAACCCGCGCAGCGCCGTCGCCGCGGCGCTCGCGACGCCGCCCGAGATGGCGATCGGCTGGCACACGGGCGATGTCTTCGCCTACAGGCCGACGACGCCGCCGGATTTCATCGTGACCTCGCAATTCACCCACCATCTCGACGATGTTCAGGTGGTGGCGTTTCTGTCGTGGCTGGAGCGGCACGCCGCCTGGGGCTGGTTCATCGCCGACCTGCACCGCCACGCAATCCCCTATTACGGCTTCCGGCTGCTGGCGCGGCTGATGGGGTGGCACCCGATCGTCCGCTACGACGGCACCGTCTCCATCGCGCGCAGCTTCCGGCGTGAGGATTGGGAGCGGCTGACGACGCTCGCGGGCGTCCCGGCCGAGATCCGCTGGCACCCGATGTTCCGGCTCTGCGTGAGCCATCTGCGCCGCTCCGAGGTTCTGAGACCATCATGATCCTGCCGAGAACCCCTCAGACGACGGCCGCCGTCGCCGCCCACTACAACGACCTCGACGCCTTCTACCGGGAGGTCTGGGGCGACCATGTGCATCACGGCTACTGGGCGACGGGGCGCGAGACGCCGGCGGAGGCCGCCGAGGCGCTGGTCGATCTGCTGGCGGACCGGCTGGCGCTGAGGCCGGGCCTGGCCGTCGTCGACATCGGCTGCGGCTATGGCGAGACGGCGCGCCGGCTGGCCGCGAGCCGCGGGGTCGATGTCACAGGCTTCACGGTCTCCGACGCACAAGCGGCCTATGCCGCGACGAAACCTGCATCCGGGGTCGATATCCGGGTGCGGGACTGGCTGGCGAACGGGCTGCCCGATGCGACGTTCGACCGCGCCTATGCGATCGAGAGTTCCGAGCATATGCCGGACAAGCAACGCTTCTTCGACGAAGCCTTCCGGGTGCTGCGGCACAGCGGGCGCCTAGGCATCTATGCGTGGCTTTCCAAATCCGGTCCGCGTCCCTGGGAAGTGCGGCATCTACTCGAGCCGATCTGCCGCGAAGGCCGGTTGCCGAGCATGGGCGACGAGCAGGATTACCGCGCAATGGCCGAGGCCGCCGGCTTCCATGTCGAGAGCGTGCTCGACATCAGCGATCAGGTGCGGCGGACCTGGGCGATCTGTCTGCGGCGCGTGCTGGGCAAGATCGCGACCGAGGCGCGCTACCGGCAGTTCCTGTTGGAGCGTTCGGCCGAGAACCGGGTGTTCGCGCTGACGCTGGTGCGATTGCTGGCGGCCTACCGGACACGGTCGATGCGCTACTGCCTGCTGGTGCTGCGAAAATAGATGCGCCTCGGTCTCTGCTTGGCGTCACAACACACGTAGCAACGTGAGGGTGGCAAGGCTGGGCTTGGGCGAAGGCGATACGTCTATGCGGTCGAGACGCCGGACGGGCTTCGGCTCTCCAGCAGCGATCCCGTTCTCGAGGAGCAGATGGCGGTCGCCCGCCGCATCATGAAGGAACACCACGCCGTCCTGCGTGAACTCGCCAAGTGACTGTCTGGCTCAGCCGGCAGATCATCCGGGCTGTTCATGACGAACGGCTTCCCGAGCTTGGCGGGGCCTCCGGCATCCGAGACGGAGGTCTGAACGGCATAGCCTTCATGCCGGATTTCGGCGATGCGGTCATCACGACCTTGACCATGGCGGCGGGAGAGGTACCGGACGACATATTTGTCGAGTGGGTCAGGGGGAATTGCATCCCCAAAAGCTGATGCTGCTGGAGCGGGCGAAGGGAATCGAACCCTCCTAGCTAGCTTGGAAGGCTAGAGCATTACCACTATGCTACGCCCGCTCAACAGCGTGTTTGGACCATAGCGAGGGCGGAAACGCAACCGTCGCCGATCCTCAGGTCACGCGGAAGTTGCCGAACAGCCAGGGCGCGCTCTCAT
>JABBOH010000122.1 GCA_019351895.1 Pseudomonadota bacterium | reverse complement strand
CAGGGTGCGTGGCGATCCGGCTTTCAGGTTGGTGACGATGAAGCGGGTATCGACGCCCTGCGGCCCGGCCTCGACGCGGGCGATGATGCGCTCGACACGATCCCAGCTTGCCGCGCCATCGTAGAATTCTTTGAAGCGCCGCTGCTTCTTGCCCCCCGCGCGGGCGGCGTGCGCGGCCGTGCTGGCTTCCAGCCCGGCGACGTGTCGACGCAGCGTGGTGGTCGGCGCGACGCCGAGAATATAATCGAGCCGTTCGGCCGGCAGAACCGCAGCACCTCCGGCGTACAATAGTGACTGTCGGCGCGCAGCAGGATCTCCACGCGCGGCCAGTTGTCGCGCAGCGCCGCGATCAGGCGACGCAGCCAGAAGACGATCTGTCGCCCACTTGGCCTGCAGGCGGGGCGCAGGAGGGCGGTGATCATGCGGCCCTGGCCATCGAAGACCACGATCGGCTGGAAGCCGTATTCGTCGTGGTGAGCGTTGAAGAGGCGAAGCTGCTGGCCGCCATGCACGGCGTCGAAGGTATCGTCGATGTCGAGCACGATACGACGCGGCACCTGGCGGAAACTTTGGCAATAGTGGTCAACCAAGGCGCGCCCCATGCGCAGCAGTGCGTGTCTGTCCGGCAGGTTCTCGGCGCGCGAAACAGTCGATTGCGAACACAGATCGCCATGGTCGGGCAGCCGGTCCATTGCCAGCTTGAACACCGGATCGGTTCTCAGGCTGTCGGCGTCGTTGCCGTCCTCGTAGCCAGCGGCGATCATCAGCATGCGAAAGCGGATGATCTCATCGAGCCCATGAACGATGCGCTCCGGCGCCCGCTTGTCATGGATGCAGGCGGCGAGGCGCTTGGCGATCCCCAAGCGCTGCTCGATCTCGCGCAGCACCAGCAGACCCCCATCGGATGACATCATCGCGCTGTCGAAGCGCGCCTCAATCGCACGCCCGTGGATCGGTGACAGGCCGGGGAGAATCGGGGTAGTTTCGTCGTTGGCGGGCATGGTGCGTCCAGGTCGATGCGGATTGGTTCTGACACCCAAATCCTACATCCAGATCAATGGCTTGTACACATGCCCGCTAATCCTCATGCATTTTTGCGGTTAGTAATCTTGTACGCGGATGGTAATGAAAGGCCTTTGGGGGATGGGAAGATGGAGTCACGCGTACTTGAGGCGGGGTGCAATTTATTTTAGAGCCACCGCTCACGCATTTTTGAGTCCTCTTGCAAACGCAAATTATGATCGATCGATGATGATTAGCAGGGACGCTACATCAGAGGGTTATACGGCCGCGCTGAGGGTTCTATTTCAAGAGATTTTGTAAAATGTCGCGGCATGCATCAAACCGCTCGCAAACGTAGGCCGGTCAATATCACGCTAAATACATGAGAATTACTTCCCTCATTCGCATTCGTGTCGTAGGCAGAACACAGTACAGGATTTTCATCTTCAAAATAGTTTTCTCTGGCTACAACGACCGCAGGTTGCCGATGACCAGAGGAGTAGATAGATAGCCGCAAGAGGATCGCCATCGAACACTCAAGAAGGGACGCGTTCATGCTTTGATCGTTCCCTGCGCGACATCAAGCGGACCATCATTCAGACACGGGTGGATTATGCTTCCGTGACTACCTCTCGGCGCGGCTGCCAGGACGATTACTTGGCTCGGACCGCCTCCGATTTGCTCTCGAGTCGCCGAGCTTTGAGAATAATGACCGGCTTGTTGCAGCGAAGGATAATGAAAGGAGGTGCGATATGGAGAGCATCGATTCTACCAAGCATGGGCTGGAGGCCCGCCTCCCTCGAACTGAGACTGATGGAGGAAACTGTGCTCTGAAGGTCCACGCGCCGTTAAGGCAAGCGGTGGAGCGCTATCACGAGGTCCGTGCGCAATGTGAGGCGCGCATGGCGAGCAGCACGGGGATGGACCCGGCATTCCAGTCGCTGGACCGCGAGCGGCGGCAGGCAATCCAGGCCATCATGGAGATCGACGCATTTGGTCCGGAAGGTGTGAAGGCAAAGCTCGAGGTGCTGAGATCTGTCCATGGCTGGTGTGGACCGGACGAGAGTGTCGTGCCGCTTGCGATGCACGTTGCCGAAGAGGCGGTCGCGTATTTGGTTCACGAAAATGGTCTACTGGACAAGCGCGCCGGTTCATCGGGCGGTTGGACAGGCCCTGGGCGATGGCCGATGGGCGCGGCGGCGAGCGTTCCGGCCTTTATCGTTGATCGCTTCGGCCTCGGCTGATTACGAGCCGCGCCATTCGCAAACTCTCCGCGCAAAGTTGGCTCCTATCTGAGGAGTGCTCTCATGCGCTGGACAGCAGGTCTTTTCATCTTTCTCGCGACCCCGGCTTTCGCGGCGTCGCCAATCTGCGCCTTACCCGGGCCGTTGCCGATGAAGGGCGCGGTTTCGGTCCCGACCAAGGCGACGGCGGCCGTCGCCGTTACAGCCACATCCGTGGCGCCCTCCGCGGCAAGCAAGCCGCTTCCCGCTTCTCTCGCAGAGATCGCTTTTGCACAGCATGTCGCTTCGGCCGGCGCGCGGGTGCAGGATCTTGGCTCCATTCACGGGCTGCGAACGATCGCCGCCAGGAGCGGATCGCAGTTCATGCTCTTCGAGTTGGCGCCGGATGGCCAGGCGGGCGTATCGGGCGTGCCGATTGATCTCTCCCTTGCACAGCTACAGTCGGTCGCGGCTGGCAACATCACGGATGTCGGCGAGGCGCATGGACTGCAGGGATATTTCGTCAGGAGCGGGCAGCAGTTTCAGGTTTTCTATGCCACTCCGGACGGCAGCGGCCTGATCCCCGGCGTGATGTGGGATGCCGCCGGTAAGGATGTGACGCGCAAGCAGGTAGCGCAGATCCCTGGCGCCGTTCCGACGATCGAGGTCGGCGGTGCAAGCGGCCAGCCGATGGGTGATGGTCAGACGATCCCCCTCATCAAGAAGGCGACCTATGGCACGATCGGCCCGTCCACGGCGCCGAAGGTGTTCATGCTGATGGACCCGCAATGCATCTACTCGATCCGGGCGTACCAGGAGCTGCAGCCTTACGTGCGGGCGGGTAAGCTGCAGATCGCGATCATCCCGCTGTCTGTTCTCGACTACGAGGACCAGGGGCAGAGCACGCGCAGCGCGCTGGCATTGCTGAGCGATCCGCCGGATCAGATCGCGGCCGCTTGGCAGGCCGGCGGCGAGACCAACACGCCGGACCCGGCGGCCGCGGCGCGGCTCGCCAACAACATGGCGATCGCCGAAGCGGTCGGTCTCAAAGGCACACCGATGTTCTGGTGGCAGAAGGCAGACGGCTCAACGGCGCATCTCGACGGTGTGCCGACGGATGCAGCGAGCTTCGTCGCTGCCCTAGGAAGCTGAATGATGGACGAACAGGAACGCCTGGGTGTGAGGCTGCGGACCGACGACGAGCCTAGCGAAGAAGGCCCGCCGCGTGATGATGCGGACAATTCCACACCGAGGCGCAGATCGAGATTCCGGCGCGCCTTGGGGGGTGTTGGCTGGCTCTTCCAATCGCCGGCAGAGTGGCTGGGGTGGCGATCCATCTCAAACGGTGCGGACGCGGTCGGCCGTCTGTATCGCGGCACCCGCACGGGCCAGAAACGGGATCGCCGCTTCAAGACGCAGGAGAATTATACCTTCGACCTGGTGGGCACGGCCTTCGCCTACGGCATCTCGGCCGAGGAGCTGGAGCGGCGGCTGGCGGTCCGCCGGCGGCAAACAGC
>JABBOH010000121.1 GCA_019351895.1 Pseudomonadota bacterium | reverse complement strand
GCGCGCCGCGAGGATATCCATTCGCAAGCCGAGCTTTCTCCGCAGGGTCACCGCACAACCGCCAAGGCGGCGGCCTGGTGGAAGCGAAGATTCCCGGTTTTCCGGGCCGCCCGAAGGCCACTCGCATTGCACATCGACTGGTGGCTACAAGACTGTAGGTAGTCGATTTTTGACATGGCGCACAGGAAGAGAATGAGCGATGGGCTGACCATCGATACGTCGCGCTTGTCAAATGCCTTGGCGAGGAAGAATGATAGTCACCTGGGGAACGCGATCTCATTCAGCTCCGCCGCGAGGTGCGCCATCTCAAGCAGGAGCATGACATCCGCACAAAAGCCACGGCTTATTTTACCTGCGAGACCGGCGCACTGTCGTCCGGAACTTCAGGTCCATTAGCACGCACCACACTCCATTTCCTGTTGCCACGAATACGCCTGATAGGCATCTCGAAACTCGACGCGTGGCCCGGGGCTGGGCGCCATCGGATCGAAGCTCGGACACACAAAGGCTTGTAAAGCGAAAGCCTGTTCGACTTCCGGCAGCGCCATGTCAGGACCAGGGTGGTAATTGGTGGGTCGGAGAAGCGGAGGCGTGCAATGAGAGTGCTGCTCGTGGAGGACCATCGCGCGATGCGCGACCTCATCGCCGATCACTTCCGAAGCCGCGGTTTTGTCGTGGATGCTGTCGGACGCGGGGATGAGGCGCTCGCGGCCACGGCCGTTGCCGGCTACGACGCCGTGATCCTCGACCTTGGCCTGCCGGATATGGACGGCATAGAGATGCTGCGGCGCCTGCGCCGCGGCGGTGAAGGCACCGACCCGCCGGCCCTCATCCTGACGGCTCGGGACAGCGTCAAGGACCGGGTAGTCGGCCTCGATGCCGGCGCGGATGATTATATCCTCAAGCCCTTCGACCTCGCCGAACTGGAAGCGCGCTTGCGGGCCGTCCTTCGCCGCCCCGGCGCGCGACGCGAGGCCCTCTACACCTGCGGAGACCTGACTTTCGATTCAGCTTCGCGAACGGCGGCGGTGGCAGGCGGGAGCTTGGACCTGACCCGCCGCGAGGCTTCTGTCCTAGAGGAGCTGATTCGCGCCGCAGGACGGGTCGTTGTCAAGGATGCGCTGGAAGACCGGATCTACGGTTTCGATGACGACGTGAGTGGAAACGCACTCGAAGCCTCGGTTTCGCGCCTGCGGCGCAAGCTCGCTGCCGCCGGGTCGGCGGCCTGCATCGAGGTGACCCGCGGCATTGGCTACCGCCTGCAGCCCAGGCCTCAGACATGAGGCCTTGGCTGAACAGTCTGCGCTGCCGGCTTATCGTTGCTATGGTGATCGTATTCGCGCTCGGGCTCGGAGGCACTCTCACTCTCAATCCGCTTGAAGAGCATGGGGCGTTGCTCAGCCGACTCGGCGTGGCCCTGATCCGCGAGCCGTATCAGGACGCTTCCGTGCTTCTGGCTTTCAGCTTGCTCGCCAGTGCGCTGATCTGGGCCGTCAGCGGCTGGAGCCTTCGTCATCTCGCCGCAGCGTCTCGGGAGGCGGCCGTCGTAGGGCCTTCAAATCCCAGTGCCCGCATCTCGACCGAAAGGCTGCCCGATGAGGTTCGGCCGCTGGTGGACGCGGTCAATGGCGCCCTGGACCGCTTGGCGGACGCCTATACGGCGGAGCAGCGATTCGTCGCCGACGCGGCGCACGAGCTGCATACGCCGATCGCGGTCCTGAGACTGCGGCTCCAACGCGCGAAGCTGGACGAGGCCCCGGATTGGTCCGCGATCGACCAGGATCTGATGCAGGTGAACCGACTGGCCGGTCAGCTCTTGGACCTCGCCCGCAAGGAGCACGCGAGGCAAGCCTATGCGGGGGCGGCCAACCCTCCCGTCAATCTGTCGCGCATAGCGCGGGAGGCGGCGGCCGCGGTCGTCCCGCTCGCGGAACGGGCGGCCCGTGCCCTCGAAGTCGAGCTGCCCGCGTCATTGCTGGTGCGCGGCCGGCCGGACGACCTACACGACATGATACGCAACCTCCTCGACAACGCGCTCGTGCACGGCCAGGGCACGATCCAGCTCACTGGACGGGTTGAAATAACCCATAACGGGGGACGGCATGCCTGGATCACCGTCAGCGACGAGGGGCCGGGCGTGCCGGCGGAACTGGGCAAAGCGGTATTCGAGCGCTTCCGCAAGGGTAGCCCGGACTCTATGGGTCACGGTCTCGGCCTCGCGATCGTGCGGGAGGTGGTACATGGACATGGTGGCTCTGTGGACATTCTGGCCGGTCCTGTTTGCCAAGTGCGGATCGTGCTGCCGGTCGCGGAGCGCGTCGGATGAGCGCTGCCCGGGCGCATGGCTGGTCTAGCGTGTGCCGCCGCAACATCTGGTCTGAAGCAGGCGCTGCAACGTACATAACGGGCTTAAGAAGAACACTCGGGGCTCGATGACGCCCCTCCAGCAGCCGTCACCCTCACTCCGGCGGTCAGCGCGCGGAGCATTGGCCGGTTTGCATCAAGCAGGCGAGATCGATGCCTCGGCCGCGTAGCCGTGCACAAGCCATGGCGTCATCGGGCCAGCTGTGGCGGACTGCGCGACTGGCTGGCGACGACCCGAAAGCGCATCTCGGTGTCCTTCCGTCCCGGCCGTTCGGCCGCGGCGAGCTTGGCCCGTCAGCTTGGCGTCAGGGTGGCAGTGAATAAGGCCTAGATACGACCGAGAGCAAGACACCGAGAATGGCCCGCGCCGATGATTGACGTAGCCCCAGCAGCGGCCAGAAGTCGGCGAACGCTTGCCTGCCGGCTGGCTCCGTCCTGCCTCTTGATCCCCCTTTTGACAGGGTGCGCCACCTTCCACGACCGCCCACTTCGCCCGGAGGCGAGCGCCGCCATACTCCGGCAGCGCAGCCTTTCCGACCCACGGCTGCTGCGGTTCGTCAGCCTGCAATTGCAGCGCCCGGTCGGGCCCCGTTGGGATCTCGACGCGCTGACGCTCGCGGCATTGTACGAGCGGCCGGACATGCCGATCGCCGCGGCCCAGGTAGAGGTGGCGGAGGCCGGGGAGGTCACAGCCCGGGAGTGGCCCAATCCGGTGTTCTCGCTGGCTCCCACCTACAACACGACGACTGTGATCCCTTCACCCTGGACCGTGGGTCCGTTCATCAGCACGCTGATCCAGACCGCGGGCAAACGTCCGGCGCTTGCCGCGCGGGCGCGGGCTCGGGCGGCAGCGGCGCGGGAAGGGCTCGCCGTTACCGCGTGGCAGGTGCGGGGACAGGTGCGGACCGCCCTTCTCGACCTGTGGTCGGCCCGCCGACGATTGGCGCTGTCGCGCCGAAACCAGCTTCTAGCCCGTGACTACGAGACGGTGCTGGCCCAGCGCTATCAGGCCGGACTGATCTCGTCGCCCACGCTGACGAACGCACAGCTCACGGAAAATCAGGCCGCACTTAACCTCGCGTCCGACGAGCGGACAGAGCGGCTTGCCTGGGCGGGGCTGGCGGCCGCGATTGGAGTGCCTGAGGGAGCGGTCGAAGGCATCGCGCTCGATTTTTCCGGCTTTGATCACATCAGACCGCCACGCAATCTGACCACCCTGCGCCGGGCGGCGCTGACCCAGCGGCCGGACTTAGTACAGGCGGGCGCCCGTTACGCGGCGGCGCAAGCGGCCTTGCGGCTGGCGGTGGCCAACCAATACCCGGACCTGAACATCGGCCCCGGCTATCATTTCGATCAGGGCGACAACAAGTTCATCCTGGGCATCAGCCTGCCGCTGCCGGTCTTCAACCAGAACCAAGGACCAATCGCCGCCGCTCGCGCAGCAAGGCACCTCGCCG
>JABBOH010000049.1 GCA_019351895.1 Pseudomonadota bacterium | reverse complement strand
CACCGGCACAACGGCGAATGGCATTGCGTAGGCGAGCGCCTGTCGCTGGCGGAAGCGTTGGATCGGATTGCGAGTGAGCCGTATTTCCAGCCCTGTTGACCTGACCACGGGCGTTGCGCCAAGCAGCCGGCAGTTGGTTACAATTCCGGAAGACATCGCATGCCGCGCAAAGCCTCCACATTAGCGCTGTGCCTGACCAAAGAAACCCGCACCAGACTGCGTGTGCTCGCCCGCTCGCGCACCGCCCCGGCGCATCATGTCGAACGCTCGGCCATCATCCTGCACCTGGCCGACCAGCACGATGTCAGCGAGGTCGCTGCCAAGCTGCGCATCGATCGCCAGCGCGTCACCCGCTGCCTGCACCGGGTCATGGCGGTGGGACCACTCCAGGCGATTGACGATTTGCCGCGCTCCGGGAGGCGGCCAGACATCACCGAAGCGGCGCGCACCTGGCTGATCGGCGAGGCCTGCGTCAAAGCCAAAGAGCGCGGCTATCCGCATGAGTTATGGACGCTGCGCCTGTTGGCGGTGCACGCCCGCGAACACGGGCCGGCGGCCGGTCATGCTTGCCTGGCCGAACTCGCGCCCAGCACAGTGCACGAGGTGCTGAACAGCCAGCCAGTCAAGCCGCACAAGGTACGCTACTATCTGCAACGCCGCGACCCGGAGTTCGAAACGCGGAAGGCCGAGGTGCTGGAGGTCTATGCCGCAGCCGAGATGCTACGGCAGATGCCGGAAGCCGACCGGCCGGTTGCCGTGCTGTCATATGATGAGAAGCCCGGCATTCAGGCGATCGCCACCACGGCCCCCGATCTGCCGCCCAAACCGGGCAAGCATGCCACGATGCAGCGCGACCACGAGTACAAGCGGCTTGGTACGGTTACTTTGTCCGCGGCGGTCGACCTGGTGAGCGGCTTCGTACACCACGTGGTCACCGAACGGCATCGCTCGCGCGAGTTCATCGCGTTCCTCGAGCGGTTGGATGCACATTATCCGACCGGGATGCTGATCTGCCTGCTCCTCGACAACCACTCCGCACATTGCTCACGCGAGACCAGGCGCTTCCTTGCTAGCAGGCCGGGCCGGTTCGAGCTGGTGTTCACACCGACCCACGCGTCGTGGCTCAACTATGTTGAGACCTTCTTCTCGAAGGTGGCCCGATCCGTGCTGCGGCGCATCCGCGTCGCCAGCAAGGCGGAGATGGTCGACCGGATCCGCCGCTACATCGGGATGTGCAACGCCGCACCTGTGCTCCCGCACTGGCGTTACGGTATCGCTGCCGACCCGCAGGCTCTGGCGGCATGATTCGAGTCGCCAATTCGCGAACGCAGTACTAGCGCACTATGTAGCTTGAACTGCTGCGCTCAGCGGCAGCTGTTTCAGCTCTTTAATTATCACCTGGATTGTTTGATTTCCCCGATCAATCGATCCAAAGTTTGCGCTTGTTCCCCGCGCCCAGGCCGCGAAAACTGCGGATCAAGCGGAGGAAAACATCGTGCTTCTCAAAGACAAGGTGGCTGTCATTTCGGGAGCGGCCGGCGTCCGTGGCCTGGGCTACGCCACGGCCAGGATGTTCGCGGCCCAGGGCGCCAAGGTCGCGATCCTCGATCTGTCGGAAGAGGCCTCGCGCCAGGCGGCGGCCAGCATCGGCCAAGACCATCGCGGCTTCGCCTGCGACGTGCGGAAGCTCGAGGATTGTGAGCGGGCGGCGGAACAGGCGATCGCCGCCTTCGGCCAGGTCGATATCCTGATCAACAATGCGGGAATCAGCCAGCCCATCAAGATCATGGACGTGACGCCTGCGGATTATGAAGCTGTTCTCAGCGTCAATCTGCGCGGCGTGTTGTTCCTCAGCCAGGCCTTCATCCCCCATATGCGGCAACGCCGCTCGGGCTCCATCGCCTGCACCTCGTCGGTGTCCGCGCAACGCGGCGGCGGCATCTTCGGCGGCCCGCACTACTCCGCGTCGAAAGCGGGCGTTCTGGGGCTGGCCAAGGCCATGGCGCGCGAGTTGGGGCCGGACGGTATCCGGGTGAACTGCATCACGCCCGGCCTCATTCCGACCGATCTCACCGGAGACCGGCTGACCGACCAGATGCGGGCGGAGATCGTCAAAGGCATCCCGCTCGGACGCCTGGGCGCGGTCGAAGACGTGGCGGGCGCCTTCCTTTTCCTCGCCTCCGACCTCTCATCCTATATCACCGGCGCGGTCATCGACGTGAATGGCGGGCTGCTCATCCACGGCTGACGCTACTCGGCGGTCCAGCCGCCATCGATGATGAGCGCCGAGCCGGTCATCATCGCCGAGGCGTCGGAGGCGAGGAACACCACCCCGCCCATCAGATCCTCGACCTGCCCGACACGACCGAGCTTGATCTTCGACAACACCCGCTCGCGAAAGCCGGCCTCCGCGAAGAAGGGCCGGGTCAGCGGCGTCTCGATGAAGGTCGGCCCGATCGAGTTGACCCGAATGCCGAGCGGCCCGAGATCGATCGCCATCGCCTTGGTCAGCCCCTCGATCGCATGCTTCGTCGCGCAATAGACGGTGCGGTGAGCGCCTCCCACATGGCCCATCTGCGACGACATGTGGATGATCGATCCCGGCTTTCGCGCCCGCTCCAGGACACGCGCGACCGCTTGGGCCGTGAAGAAGGCAGCCCGGAGGTTGAGCGCCACGACCGCGTCGAAATCGTCCGGGGCTACCTGCAGAAACGGGGCAGGGCGGTTGCTGCCCGCGTTGTTCACCAGAATATCGAAGGGTGCCTGGCTCTCGATGGCCGCGGCCGTCTCGGCGGTATCGGTCACGTCGGCGACCAGGCAATCGGCTGTCCCGCCGGCTTCGACTATGGCGGCGGCGACGGCCTCGATCTCGGGCAACGTTCGCGACAGCAGCGTGACATGAGCGCCCGCCTCGGCCAGGGCCGCCGCGCAAGCGACGCCGATGCCGCGCCCGGCGCCGGTGACGAGCGCGCGCTTGCCGTCGAGCCGGAGCGACGGGGTCCGAGGCAGAGTGACGCCTGCATCCATGTCGTCTCAGATCACCTGCTTGCTGCGAAGTGCCGTTAAAGCCTCTGCGTCGAGATGGAGCAACTCCGCCAGAATCTCCTGGGTATCCGCGCTCAGCGGGCGCCCGGTGTGCCGGAACCGCGCCGGCGTCTCCGACATGCGCGGCATCGCCGCCGGGATCGTCACCGTGCCCACGCGCGGGTCTTTGACCTCCACCAGATTCTCCCGCGCCCGGTATTGCGGGTCCTGGAAGATGTCCGCGATCGTGTAGATCGGGCCGCAGGGAACGCCGCCCGCCTGGCAAAGCCGCAGCACCTCCATCTGGCTGAGGCCGCCGACCCAGTCGGCGACAAGGCCGTTGACCTCCGCCCGCCGGGCAAGACGCGCGGGCGTCGTGGCGTAAAGCGGCGACTTCGCCATATCGGGCCGGCCCATCACCGCCGCCAATCGCTCGAACATGCGGTCGTTGGTGCAGGCAATCGCGATCCAGTGCCCGTCCGCCGTCCGGTAATGGCTGTGCGGCACGACGTTGACCGTATCGGCCCCCATCCGGTCGCGCACGGTGCCGAACTTCGCATAAGCCGGCGCGATCTCATCGAGCAGGCGAAACACGCTCTCGTACAAAGCCACGTCCACGAACTGTCCCGCGCCGCCCTGCTGGACATGGCGCAAAGCGAGAAGAACGCCGATCGCGCCCCACATGCCGGAGATATAGTCGGCCATGGATGTCGATCCCGGCACGACGGGCGGCCCCTCCGTCTCACCGGCGAGGTGGGTGAGGCCGCCGAAGCCATGCGCGATACGCGCGAAGCCGGGCTCCTGGCGCATCGGCCCCGTCTGGCCATAGGCGCTGACCCGCAGCATCACGAGCTTCGGGTTGATCCGCCGCAGATCCTCGAAGCCGATGCCCCATTTCTCCATGGTGCCGGGACGAAAGTTTTCGAGCACGACGTGGGACTTGCGGACGAGCTCGCGAAAGATCTCGGCGCCCTCGGGGTGTTTGAGATTGAGCGTCATCGACTTCTTGTTGCGGGACTCGCTGAGCCAGACGAGCGTGTCGCCGCAGCCACTATCCGTCCCGAAGCGGCGCAGGGAATCGCCGCCCTCGGGATGCTCGATCTTGATGACCTCCGCGCCGAAGTCGCCGAGGATCGTGCCGCAGAACGGTGCCGCAATGAAAGTGGCGAGATCGAGGACGCGGATATCGTCGAGAACGCCCGCCTTGAACTGGCCGGCCAGAAACCGCAACGGATCGTCGAAGGATGATTGGCCGCTTTGGGGCTGTGCTTCTTCGGTCACGTCATACCCTCTGAGGCGAGACTGCGTGATCTGGCTTTATGAAGCCGGAAGCGGTTGCACAAATCAAAATAATCTGGTGATTGTTCTGTTCTGGCGATCAACGGAGCCCTCATGCAGCCGATCATGAAGGTCAACCTCAAGCTGCTGCAGGTCTTCCTGCTCGTCGCGGAACACGAGAGCTTCCGCGCGGCGGCCGATCAGGCGCATCGCTCGCAATCGTCGATCAGCACGCAGATCAAGCAGCTCGAAGGACAGCTCGGCGTCGCATTGTTCCACCGCACGACGCGCTCCGTCCGCCTGACGAGCGAGGGCGCCCAGCTTCTCGACTGCGTGCGGCGCGCTCTGCATGAGGTGGAGGCGGGCCTGCGCAAGATCGCGGAGGCCGTCGACATGCGGCGGGGGCATGTGTCGCTCGGCTGCTCACCGACCGTCGCGGGCAGCCGGCTGCCCATCGTTCTGGCGGCGTTCCGCCAGGAGTATCCGGATGTGAAGCTGTTCGTCCGGGAGCTGACATCCGGCGATCTCTTCGAAAGCCTGCGCAAGCGCGAGGTGGATTTCGGCATCGGCCCGGTCATGGATGAGGGGGACCTCACCTTCCGGCCGATATTGCGCGAGGACATCTACGCATTGGTGCCGCGACGCCTGTTTCAGACGCTGCGGTCGGGCATCTCTTTGGCCGATATCGTGCGCATGCCCGTTCTGCTGCTCAATCCCGCGACCGCCCTGCGCGGCCTGATCGAGCGCACGGTCGTGGAGCATGGGCTGACGCTGAACACGAACTACCAGTTCAGTCAGGTGCAGACGCTCATCGCCGCGGCGCGGGCGGGGCTCGGCGTCGCCATCCTGCCGAAGATCGCGCTGCCGACGATCGCCACGGATGACGTGCAGACACTCAGGATCACCGATCCGCCGATGTCGCGGGAGATCGCGATCGTGACGCTGCGCGGCCAATCGCTGTCGCCGGCCGCGACGCGCCTCGCGGCACTCGTATCGCGCCTGATCGACGGCAAGTCCGATGGAACGGCGGAGGGCCGCGAGGCGCCGAGGCCGCCGGCGCGGCGGCGGGTGATCACTAAAACAGAACAATAATTGGATTAATGCGAATTGTGCTGATGATGCACGAGCCCTAGAGAAGCTGGGAGCGCATCACGCTGCTGGCCCCGATCCAGACCCTCGGGCGCCGATCCCGATGCCTCCAAAAAGCGATGGGACAGAGACGCCTGATGTTCGACTACGTCATCATTGGTGCAGGCTCGGCAGGGTGCGTCCTGGCAAACCGGCTTTCCGAGGATCCGCAGGCGCGGGTCCTGCTGCTGGAGGCGGGCGGTCCCGATACGAGCATCTGGCTGCGCATCCCCGCGGGCACGCCGCGGCTTTATTCCGATCCGCAGGTGAACTGGCGCTACTACACGGCCCCCGAACCCGGGCTCCACAACCGCCGCGTCTATTGCCCCCGCGGCAAGACCCTGGGCGGCAGCAGCGCCATCAACGGGCTTGTCTATATGCGCGGCGCTCCGCGCGACTACGACCTCTGGCGGCAAAGCGGCAATACCGGCTGGTCCTGGAGCGAGGTGCTGCCGTATTTCCGCAGAAGCGAGAACCAGCAGCGCGGCGCGGACGACTACCACGGATGCAGCGGCGAACTGGCCGTCAGCGATCTCGTCGAACCGCATGAGGCGTCGCGGGCCTTCGTGGCGGCCGGGCAGGCGATCGGCCTGCCGTTCAACGGCGACTTCAACGGCGCGACGCAGGACGGCATCGGCTTCGTGCAATACAACATCAAGCGCGGCATGCGTCATTCCGCCGCGACCGCCTTCCTGAAGCCCGCCCGGCATCGCGGCAATCTCCAGATCGAGACCCACGCGCATGTGCGCCGGATCAGTGTCGCGGATGGGCGCGCAACGGGGCTCGCCTACCAGCAGGGGGATACGACGCGCGAGGTCGAGGCGCGCGAGATCATCCTGGCGGGGGGCGCCATCAACTCGCCGCAGGTGCTGATGCTGTCGGGCATCGGAGACGGCGAGGCGCTGGCCGCGCAAGGCATTCCGGTCGTGCATCATCTGCCGGGGGTCGGGCGGAATCTGCAGGATCACGTCTATGCGCATTACCTCTCGCGCGTGGACCCCGTGTTCTCGATCAACAAGGTGATCCTGAACGCCGCCAGCGCCCGGACCGCCTGGCGGCTTCTGCCGCAGGTGCTGCAATATGCGGTCAGCCGGACCGGCATCCTGACCTCGGCGGCGGCGCAGGTCGTGGCCTTCGCGCGCTCGAACGATCAGGTGGAGACGCCGGATCTGCAGATCCAGTTCCGCCCGTTCAGCATGATCATCACCAGGGAGGGGAAGTTCGTCGCCGAGGATCATCCAGCCGTGACGGCTTCGGTGAGCTACATCCGCCCCCGCTCGCGCGGGCAGATCACCCTCGCCTCCGGCAATCCCTTCGATGCGCCGAACATCCAGTTCAACTATCTGACGGCGGAGGAGGATATGCGCGCGATGATCGAAGGCATCCGCATCATCCGGCGGATCTTCGGCGCATCACCCATGGCGGAGCACGTCGTGAGCGAAGCGACCCCCGGCGCTGCCGTGCAATCGGATGAAGAAGTGGCGGGCTATCTCCGGCAGTATGCGCAGGCGATGTATCACCCCGTGGGCAGCTGCCGGATGGGCAGCGACGTGGGCGCGGTCGTCGATGCCCGGCTGCGCGTGCATGGGATCGAGGGGCTGCGCGTCGTCGACGCCTCGATCATGCCGTCGATCGTGTCCGGCAACACCAATGCGCCGACCATCATGATCGCCGAGAAGGGCGCGGACATGATCCGCGAGGATTCCCGCCAAGCCCTGGCCGCCTGAGCGCCAGATAGGAAGCCGGATATGCGCGACTATAAGATGCTGATCGGCGGCAACTGGACGAGTGCCGTCGCGGGCGAGACCTTCGAGACCCTGAACCCCTATACGGGCGAGGCTTGGGCGACCATTCCCCGCGGCCGTCGCGAAGATGCGGAGAAAGCGGTACAGGCGGCGCGCATCGCGGGCGAGAGCGGCGATTGGCCGAAGCTCACCGCCACGGCGCGCGGCCACCTGCTGCGGCGCTTCGGCGACCTCATCGCGCAGAACGCCGAGCGGCTCGCGGATGTGGAAGTGCGCGACAACGGCAAGCTGCGCGCCGAGATGCTGGGGCAGGTGAAATACGTGCCGCAGTGGTTCTACTATTACGCGGGGCTCGCCGATAAGCTGCAGGGATCGGTCATCCCCATCGACAAGCCCGATACCTTCAACTTCACGCGGCTGGAGCCGCTCGGCGTCTGCGTCGCGATCACCGCGTGGAATTCCCCGCTGCTGCTCGCCGCCTACAAGCTCGCGCCGGGACTGGCGGCGGGCAACACCTTCATCCTCAAGCCGTCGGAATTCACCTCGGCCTCGGCGCTGGAGCTGGGCGCGCTCGCCGAGGAGGCGGGGATGCCGCCGGGCGTGCTCAATGTCGTCACCGGCTACGGGCCGGAGATCGGCGAGGCGTTGGTGACGCATCCCCAAGTGGCGAAGATCGCCTTCACCGGCAGCGAGATGGGCGGCCAGCGCGTCTATGAGGCAGCGGCGCGGGGCCTCAAGCGGGTGACGCTGGAACTCGGCGGCAAATCTCCGAATATCGTTTTCGAGGACGCCAAGCTCGAGAATGCGGTCAAGGGCGTCATCTCGGGCATCCTGTCGGCGACCGGCCAGACCTGCGTCGCGGGCTCGCGCCTTCTGGTCCAGCGCAGCATCCACGATGCGTTCCTGGAGAAGGTCGTGGCCTTCGCGCGGTCGGCCAGGATCGGCGATCCGATGGAGAAGACGACACAGATCGGGCCGGTGACGACGCGGCCGCAATACGAGAAGATCCTGCACTACATCGATGTGGCGAAACAGGAAGGTGCGCGCTGCGTCCTCGGCGGCGCGCCGGCCCCGCATCCGACCGGCGGCGGCGGGCTCTTCGTGCAGCCGACGATCTTCGCCGATGTCCGCAACGACATGCGGATCGCGCAGGAGGAGGTGTTCGGACCGGTCCTCGCGGTCATCCCCTTCGATGACGAGGCGGAGGCCATCGCCATCGCCAATGACAGCGCCTATGGCCTCGCGGCCGGTGTCTGGACGCAGGATACCGCCCGCGTCCTCAGGATGTCCGCCGCGCTGAAGGCGGGCATGGTCTGGGTCAACATGTATCGCGCCGTCAGCTACATGTCGCCCTTCGGCGGCGTGAAGCGGTCCGGTCTCGGCCATGAGAACGGCATGGATGCGATCCGCGACTATGTGCAGACCAAAAGCGTCTGGATCAGCACGGCCGCGGAAACGCCCGACCCCTTCGTGCTTGGATGACGGGCGGCATGGATCACGCGGCCGCGCGGCGCGCCGTGACGCCCGGGCATCTGGTCGCGCCGCTCTTCGTGCCCGGCGACCGGCCCGAGCGTTACGCGAAGGCAGTGAGCGGGGGCGCCTCCTGCATCATCCTCGACCTCGAGGATGCCGTCGCGCCAGGGGACAAGTCGCGCGCCCGGGATTGCGTCGCCCGGCACGGCATTGACGATGTTCCGGTCATCGTGCGGATGAACGCGGCTGGCACGCCCTGGTTCGAGGACGATCTGGCGATGCTGCGGACGGCGCGGGTCGCCGCAGTCATGATCCCGAAGGCCGCCGCCCCGGAGATCGTGGCGCGTGTCGTGTCCGGCAGCGGCATCAGCGCCATCCTGCCCCTGGTCGAGAGCGCCGCGGGCCTCGCCGATCTCGCCGATCTGCTGGCTGCGCCGCATGTGATCGCGGCGGCTTTCGGCTCGATCGACCTCGCGATGGATCTCGGCTGCGACCACGCCTGGGAGCCGTTGCTGGCGGCGCGATGCGACGTCGTGCTGCGCTCCAGGCTGGCTGGCATCGCGGCCCCGGTCGACGGCGTCACCGTCGCGACCGATGACGCGGCGCTCGTCACGGCCGAAGCGCGGCGCGCGCGCGCGCTCGGCTTTCGCGGCAAGCTCGCGATCCATCCAAGGCAGCTGGCGCCGATCAGGCAAGCCTTCCGCGCGACCGAGGCTGAGCGGGATTGGGCGGGGCGCGTGCTGGCGGCGGTGGAGCGCGACCCGCGCGGAGCCTTGACGGTCGATGGCTGTCTCGTGGATCGGCCGGTGATCGAGCGCGCGAGGCGCATCGCAGAGGAGACGGCGCCATGATGGAAGGCGCGCCCCGCCCGGGACCGCAACGCGGGCGCTTCTTCGACGATTTCGCCGTGGGCGATGTCTATGAGCATTGGCCGGGCCGGACCATCACGGACGCGGACAACATCCAGTTCAGCCTGCTGACGATGAACCGCCATCCGCTGCACTGCGACGCGCATTACGCCGCGCAGTCCGAATTCGGCCGCCCCCTGGTGAACAGCGGCCTGACCTTGGCGATCGTCCTCGGCATGACCGTCGATGATGTGAGCTTCAACGCCATCGCCAATCTCGGCTGGCGGGAGATCGCGCTCATCGCGCCGGTGTTCCCCGGCGACACGATCTATGCGTGCTCCGAGGTGATGGAGACGCGGGCGAGCCGGTCGCGCCCCGGCCAAGGCATCGTGACCACCCGCACGGAAGCCTTCAAGCACTGCGGCACGGTGTTCATGACCTTCACGCGCGCCTGCCTCGTGCCCTCCCGGAGCGAGGTGCGGGCATGACCTACGGTCTTCTCGCCGGCACCCGCGTGATCGAGAGTTCGGCCTTTATCGCGGCCCCGCTCTGCGGCCTCACGCTCGCCCAATACGGCGCGGATGTCATCCGCTTCGATCTGATCGGCGGCGGCATCGATTACCGGCGCCTGCCGATGATGCAGGGTGGCCGCAGCATCTATTGGACGAGCCTGAACAAGGGCAAGCGCTCCATCGCCCTCGACATCCGCAAAGCGGAGGGGCGCGATCTGCTGCGCGCCCTGATCACCGCGCCGGGTCCCGATGGCGGCATTCTGCTGACCAATATTCCGACGGCCTTCCTCGCGCATGATGCGCTGAGCGCGGAACGGCCGGACCTCATCAGCTGCACGATCGAGGGCAATGCCGACGGATCGACCGCGGTCGACTACACGGTCAACTGCGCCACCGGCTATCCGATGATCACGGGCACCGGTTCGCGCGAGCATCCGGTGAACCATGCGCTTCCCGCCTGGGATCTGGCATGCGCCTACCATGCGGCCTTCGCGATGGCGGCCGCCATCGGTCGCCGCCGCGTCTGCGGACAAGGTGCGGACCTGCGGCTCGCGCTCTCCGATGTCGCCTTCAGCGCCATGTCGCATCTCGGCACGGTGACGGAAGCCTCGCTCGGGATGCCGGAGCGCCGCGCGCTCGGCAACGACATCTACGGCGCCTTCGGCCGCGACTTTCCGACGCAGGATCATCAGCGGATCATGGTGGCGGCGGTCTCGGCGCGGCAGTGGCAGGCTCTGGTCGCGGCATGCGGGCTGGGCGATGCGATCGCTGGCGTGGAAGCCGCCCTCGGGGTCAGCTATGCCCGTGAGGAGGACCGCTTCGAAGGGCGGGACATCATCGCGGGGATGGTGGGGCGATGGGTCGCAGTCCGCTCTCTCGCGGCGGTCGCGGAGAGTTTCGACCGCTGCGGCGTATGCTGGGGCCGCTACCAGTCCATGGCGGACCTCGTTCGCCGAGACGCCCGCGTGTCGCTGTCCAACCCGATCTTCAGCGAGATCGAGACGCCGGGCGTGGGCGCGCATCTGGCCGCGGGCGCCGCCGCGCGCCTGGCCGATGAAGTGCGAGGCCCGACGCGCGCCGCGCCTTTGCTGGGCGAGCATACCGACGCCGTGTTGAGCGACGTGCTGAAGCTGCCGGACCACGCGATCGCCGCGCTGCACGATCGCGGCATCGTTGCGGGTCCGGACAAGGATCCGCTCGTGCAGCATGGAACTGCTGCATGCGCGAAGAGAACAGGTGCCCTTGTAACGTAAAGCCATAGGCTATTAACTCGTCGAAACGCTTCACGACATGACTGTGTCGAATGATAAAGGGAGGATGTGAGGATGGGTGAGACATTGCCGAGATCGGGACTTTCCCGTGCGGACATGCTCAAGCGCGTCGCCCGCTTCGCCGATCTGCAGGGTTCGGACGGCGGACTTCCCGACAGCCGCCACCCGAGCGCCGAGCGCCGGCTTTTCAACGTCATCGGCTTCCAGCCGCCGGCCAATTCTGGTGGCGCTATCACGTCCCCGGTGGGCGACGTGGCCGCGCGCCTCGCGGCGATCAAGATCTCGGAAGGCTTCAATCTCGGCTATTGCCGCGCGAAGCCCGGCCGCGGGCCGATGATGCATAATCACGACACGAACGAGACGTTCATTCCGATGACGGGAACCTGGCGCTGCAGCTGGGAAAATGAAAAGGGCGAGGTCGATTACGTCGATGTCGGTCCGCTCGACGTCGTGTCGTTTCCGCCCGGTGTCGCTCGCCGGTTCGAGAATGTGACGCCGGGAGACCCGGAGGCGGAATCGGTGCTCATGTTCGTCATCGCCGGCAATGGTCCGCGCGCCGAATTCACGACCGAGGTCATGAACGAACTGGCCGATGCCGGTTTGGTCGAGCGGCAGCGCGCATAGTTGGGACAGGCTTGGTCGAGGCGGACGTGTTTGAGGCGGGGGCGGTGACAAAAACGGTCGTTCTGACGGATCCGAGGGGGGACGCTGCGTCGGCGCAGGTCGTGCGGCCAACGGGGACGCACGCGCCCTATCTCCGTGCCGAGGGGTTGAGCAAGGCCTATGGTGCCACGATCGCGCTGTCGCATGTGAGCCTCGAAGTGCATGCGGGCGAGGTGCATGCGCTTCTGGGCGAGAACGGCGCGGGCAAGTCCACGCTGGTCAAGATCCTCAGCGGCATCGTGCTCGCCGATCAGGGACGGCTCGAGGTCGACGGCCGTCCGTTCGAGCCGGGCAGCCTGCTCGGCGCGCGCTCGGCGGGCGTCTCGACCGCGTTCCAGGAATTGAGCCTGCTTCCCAATCTGAGTGTCGCCGTCAACCTGATGCTGCCGAACCTGATCAAGGGACCGACCGGCATCAATTCGGCGCGCCGCAATGAACAGGCCGCCGCCGCTCTGCTGCAGGAGTTCGGCGTGACGACGGTCGATCCCGCGAGCCTGGTCGCCGATCTGTCGCTCGCGGAGAAGCAGCGGGTGGAGATCGTGCGCGCCCTCAGCCACCGCCCGCGGCTGCTGGTGCTGGACGAGCCGACGGCGGCCCTGGCCGATCCCGGCTGGCTTTTCGACATCGTCGAGCGGCTGAGCGGGGAAGGCGTCGCGATCCTCTATATCTCGCATCGGCTGGCGGAGGTGCGGCGGCTGTGCCGCCGGGGCACGGTGCTGCGCAACGGGCGGTCCATCGAGACGGTCGATCTCACGGGCACGCCCGATGCCGAGATCTTCCGCATGATGGTCGGCACGTCGCAGGATGAGCTGAAACACAAGGCGGCGCCGAACCGGAACGGCCGCGGTCCGCGGCTTGCCGTGCAAGGCTTGGCGGGCCGGAACGTGCACGATGTGAGCTTCGAGGTCGGCGACGGCGAGATCCTCGGCGTCGCCGCGCTGGAGGGGCAGGGACAGCGCCCGATCTTCCGCATGCTCGCGGGTCTCGAACCGATGACGGCGGGTTCGGTGACGGTCGAGGGCAAGGCCGCGGATCTGCGGTCGCCCGCGGCGGCGCTGCGGTCCGGCATCGGCTTCCTGCCCGAGGAGCGCAAGACCGAGGGCATTTTTCTCGGCCTCAAGACCTCGAGCAATATCTCGCTGCCCGTTCTGGGGCGCGTGCTCCGCGGAGCGTTCATCAGTCGCAGCCGCGAAAACGCCCTGGTCGCCGAGGCGAGCGAGCGCGTCGATCTCGCGAAACGCTATCAGGGCATGCGGATCGCGGCGCTCTCGGGCGGCAATCAGCAGAAGGCGCTGCTGGCCCGGGTGCTGCTGTCCGGCCCCCGGAATCTCGTTCTTTACGATCCGACGCGCGGTGTCGATGTCGGCACGAAGCAGGTGATCTACGCCGCCATCCGCAGCTTCGTCGAACAGGGCGGCTCGGCCCTCATCTACTCGACCGAACTCGCCGAACTCGTGCACCTCGCCCATCGCTGTCTCGTCGTCTACGGGGGGCGGATCGTCGGCGACGTGGCGGGCAGCCTGCTCACGGAGGACCGGCTGGTCAGCTTCGCGACCGGCCACGGGGATATCGCGGCATGAGCGCCGTCGCGGGTCCGCTGAGGGTGGAGCGCCACCGGCGTCCGGTGGCCGGGCGGCTGCTCGGCAGCGGCACCGTCATGGTCACGGTGATCTACCTGCTGCTGCTGCTCGTCTATGCGCTGTGCCAGAAGAACGCGCTGTCGATGACCCAGTTCTCCGACCAGCTGAGCAACGGGCTGCCGCTGGCGCTGGCGGCGGCGGGCGGCACGCTGGTCGTGCTCATGCGCGGCTTCGATCTCTCGGTCGCCGGCGTCATCGCGCTCGCCGACGTTCTGACCGCGACCCATGCGGCGGACGGGCAGATGGGCGCGCTGCTCTGTCTGCTCATGGTGGTGGGCGTCGGGCTGCTGGTGGGGGCGGTGAATGGCTTCCTGGTCGCCTATGCCGGGCTGCAATCCATCGCCTGCACGCTCGCGACCATGATCATCTGCAGCGGCGCGGCCCTGCTGGTGCTGGACGCCCCGGGCGGCAGCGTGCCGGAATTCATCAGCGACAACCTCACGGGCACGCTTCTCGCGGTGCCGGTGCCGCTCATCATCGCGCTCGTCGTGCTGTTCGGCTGGGCCGTGTTGAGACGCACCAACTGGGGCGTCGGCCTCTATGCGCTCGGGGCCGACGAAACCGCCGCGCGGTTGGCGGGCATCCCGGTGCGGCGGGTCAAGTTCCTCGCCTTCTGCGCGGCGGGCGCGCTCTACGGCGTGGCCGGCATGATGCTCGCGGCCGCGACCTCCAACGGCGATCCCGGCGCCGGCACGAGCTATCTGCTGCTCGTCTTCGCGGCAATCGCCATCGGCGGCACCACCTTCACCGGCGGCCGCGGCGGCCTGCTCGGCTCCATGATCGGCGCCGCGACGCTGCTGCTGCTGCAGAAGGTTCTGTTCTCGCTCGGCGTCTCATCGTTCTACACCGGCATCGGCCAAGGCCTCATCATGATCGCCGCCGTCCTGATCGCCGCGTTCTCGGCGCGCCTCGCCCGGAGGATGCCGCGATGAAGGAAGCCCTCATGAGCGGTCCCGCGCCCCATGATACCCGGACCACCGGCCGCTCCCTCGGCCCCGAGGCGATCACGCCCCTGGTGCTCTTCGGGCTCACCATTCTGCTCGTCATCGCCTCGCGCTGGATCAGCCCGAACCTCGGCGGCTTCCATCAGGTCGCGGCGATCATCGTGCTGTCGTCCTTCCTCATGGTGGTCGCCTTCGGGCAGCAGATGGTGGTTCTGATCGGCGGCCTCGACCTGTCGGTGCCGTCGCTGCTGACCCTCGGCGGCATCCTCACCTTCGGCTGGAGCACGGCGTCGGGCTGGTCGCTGATCTGGATTCTGCTCGCCGTGCTCGTCGTCAACGGCGTCATCGGCGCGCTGAGCGGGGCCGGCATCGCCTGGCTGCGCATTCCGCCCTTCATCATGACGCTCGCCATGGGCATCATCGTCTACAGCGCGGCGCTCGGCATCACGGCGGGCACGCCGCGCGGCCACCCGTCGGCGGCTCTGGCCAGCCTCTTCACGGGCCGCATACTGGGGCTGCCGCCGATCATCTATCTGATGATCCTGTTCGTGATCGCGGGCACGGCGCTGCAATCCTACACGCCCTTCGGCCGCAAGCTCTATGCCCTGGGCACGAGCCCCGTTGCCGCCCATGTCGCGGGGCTGCCCGTGGGCTGGCTCACGGTCGCCACCTACGCGCTCAGCGCCGCCGTCGCCGGTGTGGCGGGCTTCCTGCTGGTGGGCTATGCCGGCGGGGCGACGCTCGTCATGGGCCAGTCGTATCTTCTGCCGTCGATCGCGGCCGTCGTCGTGGGTGGCACCTCCATCCTCGGCGGCCGCGGCACCTACATCAGCGCGGTCGCCGCCTCGCTGCTGCTCACCACCTTCTCGACGATCATCTCCTCCGTCCAGATCCTCGAAGGGTGGCGGACCATCATCTACGGCTGCGTCATTCTGATCGCCATCGCCGCCCTGAGAGAGGATTTGCCGCTTTGGCTCAACCGCTCTCTTCAGCGGCCGTCGCGGCCGCCGCCCCAAGCGGCCAATGCCCAATCGGCACAATAAACAAACGAAGCAAAAGGGACGCTTACATGTTCAGGAAACATCCACTGTGGGGCTTCGTGCTCGGCCTTGTCATGGCGGCGGGCCTCGTGCTCGCGGGTCTCGGCACGGCCGCGCGCGCGGCCTCGCCCAAGAAGTTCAAGATCTATCTGAGCCTCAGCTACAGTGGCAACGCGTGGCAGAGCGAGGCCGCCAACATCGTCAAGGCCCTGGCCGCGACACCGCCCTACGACAAGCTCGTCGACCTCAAGGAAGTCATCTCCGGCACCGACGTGCAGGCCCAGATCTCGGCCTATGAGAGCATGATCGCGGACGGCGCCAACGGCATCATCAGCTTCCCGATCTCGTCGAGCGGCCTCGACAAGGCGATCCGCCGCGGCTGCAAGGCGGGCGTGCTGATCTGGGTCTATGACGGCATGGTGACGGAACCCTGCGCCTATAGCGTGAGCTATCTGCCGAGCGGCTTCGGCGAGAACACGGCGCAGTATCTGGTCAACCTTCTGCACGGGAAGGGCAATATCTTCCTCAGCCGCGGCGTCGCCGGCAATATGGTGGACAAGCGCCACTACGACGGCGCGATGAGCGTGTTCAAGAAGTATCCCGGCATCCACATCGTCGCCGAATACTATGGCATGTGGGATGACCAGACGACGCAGCTGGAAACCGCCAAGGCCTTGGCCGCACATCCCGATGTCGACGGCATCTGGGCGCAGGCGGGCGAGGACGGCGCGCTGAAGGCGGTGCTCGCCTCCGGCAGGCAGAAGCTGCCCAAGCTGACAGGCGAGAATTCCAACGGCTTCCGCCTCGCCCTCGCCAACCCCGCCTATCAGGCGCGCGGCTTCAACGGCGTCTCCTCCGGCTCGCCGCCCGCCTCGGCCGGTGTCGCCTTCAAGTTGATGATGGAGCAACTGGTCAAGGGCCGGAAGCTTCCCTTCCACAACATCCTCTATCCGCTGCCCTGGGTTCCCGCCAACCAGGTGAAGATCTGCACGGGCTCCACCTTCGAGAACGGCTGCAACGCCTTCCCCGAAGGCAAGGTGCCGGACAGCTTCGTCGACGAGGTGTTCAACCCGACGCTGGTGCCGGAACTCTCGATCGCCTCGGCGCTTGAGGGCAAGCCGACGCCGGGCGCCACCATCCAGCCGCTGCCGCCCAACTCCTACTTCAAGCAGTCGCCGAATGTTCCCGGTATCGACTGCAACCATTGCCAGGCGCCGGCGGACCCCTACCCGCTGACGAAGGTGACGCCGTTCAACAGCGGAACCTGACTGTGCCGCTCGCTTAGTCTGAACCGTAAGGGCGCGCGCCGTGCCGGATAGGGCGCGCGCCGGGAACCCACCGGATCGCCGACCATGAAGCTGATGGAAAACCGGGTCGCCGTCGTCACGGGTGCGGCCTCGCCACGGGGGATCGGGCGCGCCACCGCGGCGCTGCTCGCCGAGCGCGGCGCCCGCGTGGCCGTCGTCGATGTCAGCGCCGAAGCGGCCGCGGCGGCCGCGGCCACGCTCGGGGTCGGGCATCGCGGCTATGGCTGCGATGTCGGCGACCGCGCCGCCGTCCGCGCGACGGTCGAGCGCATTCGGCAAGACTTCGCCGGCATCGACAGCCTGTTCAACTATGCCGGCATCAGCCGGTCGACCCGCATCCTCGACATCGGCGAGGAGGAATACGAGGCCGTGATGCGCATCAATCTCGGCGGCACGATGAACATGTGCCAGGCGGTCGTTCCCGCCATGCGAGAGGCGGGGCGGGGCTCGATCATCTGCGTGGGGTCGGTCGCCGCGCTGCGGGGCGGCGGGCTGTTCGGCAGCGCGCATTACGCGGCGTCGAAGGGCGGCGTGCATAGCCTCGCCAAGGCCCTGGCGCGCGAGTTGGGGCCCGACGGCATCCGCGTCAATGCGATCGCGCCGGGGTTGATCGACACCGACATCTTCCAGGGCAAGCTGACCGAGGAGAAGCGGCGGGAGATCGTCGCCGGCATCCCCCTGGGGCGTGTGGGGCAGCCGCGCGACGTGGCGGAGGTCGCGGTCTTCCTGGCCTCCGACGCCGCCTCCTACCTCACCGGCACCATCATCGACATCAACGGCGGCGGCCATATCCACTAGGGTGGCGACGTGACCAGGATTGGAGTGACAGAGGCCGATGATCAGATATCTCAAGAAGGGCGCCGACGAGCAGGAAGCCCGCGAGGCCGACCGCCGGACGCGGCAGACGGTGGAGGCGATCCTCGACGACGTGACCGAGCGCGGCGACGAGGCCGTGCGCGAGCTATCGGCCAGGTTCGACCGCTGGGAGCCCGAGAGCTTCCGCCTCTCTCCCGCCGAGGTGCAGTCCCTCATCGACAGCCTGCCCACCCAGGTGATCGACGACATCCGCTTCGCCCAGACCCAGATCCGGCGCTTCGCGCAGGCGCAGCGCGCGACCATGACGGAGCTTGAGGTGGAAACCCTGCCGGGCATCCGGCTCGGCCACAAGCTCGTCCCTGTCGCAAGTGTGGGTTGCTATGTCCCCGGCGGGCGCTACCCGATGGTCGCTTCGGCCCATATGAGCATCCTGACCGCCAAGGTCGCGGGCGTGCCGCGGGTGATCGCCTGCACCCCGCCGCTCGGCGGCAAGCCGCCCGCCGCCACGATCGCCGCCATGTCGCTCGCCGGCGCCGACGAAATCTACGTGCTCGGCGGCATTCAGGCCGTCGCCGCGATGGCGCTCGGCACGGCCAGCATCCAGCCCGTCGACATGCTGGTGGGGCCGGGCAACGCCTTTGTCGCCGAGGCGAAGCGGCAGCTTTACGGGCGCGTGGGGATCGACCTCTTCGCCGGTCCGACGGAGACGCTGATCATCGCCGACGACACGGTGGATGCCGAGATCTGTGCCACGGATCTGCTGGGGCAGGCGGAGCACGGGCCGACCTCGCCCGCGATCCTGCTGACCACGTCGGCGCGGATTGCCGAGGGCATCGAGGCCGAGATCGAACGCCAGCTGGCGCGTCTGCCGACGGCGGATGTGGCCTCGGTCGCTTGGCGCGATCATGGACAGGTCATCCTGGTCGATACCGACGACGAGTTGCTGTCGGAGGCCGATCGCATCGCCTCCGAGCATGTCCAGGTCATGACGCGCGATCCGCGCTGGTTCCTGGAGCGGATGCGCAACTATGGCGCCCTGTTCCTCGGGCCGCGCACGAACGTGGCCTATGGAGACAAGGTCATCGGCACCAACCACACGCTGCCGACCAAGAAGGCGGCGCGCTACACCGGCGGTCTCTGGGTCGGCAAGTTCATCAAGACCGTGACCTACCAGGAAGTGACGGATGACGCGGCGAGCGCGATGATCGGTCAATACTGCTCGCGTCTCTGCGCCATCGAGAACTTCGCGGGGCATCAGGCGCAGGCCGATCTGCGCGTCCGGCGCTACGGGGGCCGCAATGAGACCTGATCGGGCGAGCCTGCGCCGCATCGAGGACGGCTACGACCTGCCGCCCGGCATGGCCGGGGGGAGCGCGGAACCGGACGCGCCCGAGGCGGTCCCGGATCTGGACGACAGGACGCTCGCCTATGTCCTCGCGGCGCGCGACCCCTTCGAGGGGCTGCGCCGCGCCGCATCCCAGCTCGCGGGCTTGCTCGTCCTCGCCGCCATCGGCAGCCGGGAGGCGCAGGGCAATCCGATGCTGGACATGGCGATCGCCGCTCACCGGGAAGCCGTGGAGCGGCTGCGGGCGCTGACCCCGCCTGCGCGCGCGACGCACCACCACCACCACCTGAGCCTTGCCGCGGAGGCGCTCGGGGAGGCGCTGACGACGACACGGCACAGCCTGCGGCTGACGGAGACGGTGAACGGCGTGATCGACGGACGCCTGCGGCAGGCGCTCGAGGATTTACGCTGGGCCAGCCGCGCCTTGCCGGGATTCGAGCTGGTCAATTTTTCCCAAGGCTGCTGCGCGATGCATGGCGGCCCGCTCTCACCGAAAAACAATAAGACGCTGCAGATGCGCAGCCGGGAGGAAGGATCATGACGCAGTATTCGATCTGGGTTCTGGAATACGCCTATGTCGCGAACTACCATGTCAGCGGCATCGTCTACGGCGCGCATAATCAGGGCTTCCGCAAGCTTCCCTATTGCTATGTGCTGATCAAGGGCAACGGCACCGTCGCCATGGTCGATGTCGGCTATAACGAGAAGGACGTGGGTGCCGAGATGGCGCGCAAGTTCAACGTGGAAGCCTGGCAATCGCCCGCCGCGATCCTCGCGCAATGCGACGTGACGCCCGAGCAGGTCGAGCATGTCTTCCTGACCCATGCCCATTTCGACCACATGGGCAATACCGATGCCTTCCCGCAGGCGAAGTTCTACATCCAGGAAAAGGAAGTCGCGAAGTGGGTCTGGGCGATGGCGCTCGATCAGCGCTTCCGCTGGCTCAACCTCGCGACCGATCCCCACGACGTCCTGCGCGTGGTCGATCTGGCGCGGCAGGGACGCCTCGTCTGTCTCGACGGCGACCGGACCGACGTCTTGCCGGGCATCGACTGCCGCGCGGCCTACGACACGCACACCTGGGGCTCGATGTTCGTGACCGTGCGGAACGGTGCGGGCAGCCGCAGCGACAACTGGGTTCTCGCCGGAGATCTCGTCTACAGCTTCGAGAATCTCGTCGGCCAGGATCCGGAGGCGCCGCCGCAGTACATTCCCGTGGGTCTCGGCGTCGGCAGCCAGACGAACCTGATCTTCACCACCGATCGGATGGTGCAGGAGGGCGGAGGCGATGTGGAGCGCGTGATCCCCATCCACGAGGAGGGTCTCCGCGACCGCTTTCCCTCCCGGATCAATGCGAACGGCTTGCGCATCACGGAGTTGGCCTTGGCCGACGGCGAACGCAGCCGCGTCGCCTGAGGAGATGCGCGATGAGCGATGACTGGGTGCAGGCGGCGGTCGCGGTGCAGAAGGCGTGGACCAGGGCTTTCGAGGCGCGCGACCTCGCAGCCTTGAGCGGGCTTTATACCGACGACACGGCCTTCTACGGCTCGACGGCTACATTCTATTCGACGCCGGAGGGCGTCAGGGCCTACTTCGAGATTCTGCCGCCGTCCTACAAGCGCTCCGACTACGCCGTGCCGCATGTCGTGCGCCTTGGCGACAACGCGATGGCGGCGACCGGCGAGGTGACCTTCTACCGCGAGGAGGATGACGGCTCCACGACCGAACTGCCGTTCCGCATGACGCATGTGCTGGTAAGGCGGGACGGCGCGTGGAAGATCGCGACGCACCACGCCTCGCCACGGCCGAAGAACTAGCCGCATCGCAACTCGATTTCAGTCGGACCGAAGAGGAAAAAATGGCCAAATATTCGATCTGGGTGATGGAATACGCCTATATGCCGAAAGCGCCGGTGAGCGCCATCGTCTACGGGGCGCACAACCAGGGTGTCCGCAAGATGCCGTACGGTTATGTGCTCATCAAAGGCCCCGGCTGTCTCGCGATGGTCGATGTCGGTTACAACCACAAGGATTTCGGCGAGACGCTCGCGCGGAAATTCGACGTGGCGGGCTGGCAGCCTCCCGAGGTCGTGCTCGCGGAAGCCGGCGTCAGGCCGGAGGACGTGCAACACGTCTTCCTGACCCATGCCCACTTCGATCATGCGGGTGCCACGGACGCCTTTCCCAATGCGAAATTCTATATCCAGGAACGCGAGATCTCGAAGTGGATCTGGGCGATGGCGCTCGACAAACGGTTCCACTGGCTGCAGGGCGCGACCGATCCCGGCGACATCATGCGCATCGTCGATCTTGCGCGTCAGGGACGGCTGGTGGCGGTCGACGGCGACCGCGAGGATGTTCTGCCCGGCATCGACATCCGGGCGGCGCATGATTCCCACACCTGGGGTTGCCAGTTCATCACGATCCGCAACGACGGCCGGCGCGAGAGCGCCGATACCTGGGTCATGGCGGGCGACCTCGTCTACAGCTACGACAATCTGCGCGGCGTGACGCCCGGCGATCCTCAGTATGTGCCGATCGGGCTCGCGATGGTGAGCCAGGAGAACCTGCTCTTCGCGACCGACCACATGATGAACACGGTCGGCGGCGACTACCGGCGGGTCGTGCCGACGCATGACGAGGAGGTCCGGGACGTATTCCCGTCCCGGATCACCAAGACCGGCTTGAGGATCAGCGAAATCGCCCTGGCGGATGGCGAGCCGAGCCTCGTATCCGGCGGCGGGTGACGCCG
>JABBOH010000120.1 GCA_019351895.1 Pseudomonadota bacterium | reverse complement strand
CCGGTCTTGCCCCCGGTCTTGCCCCCGGTCTTGCCCCCGGTCTTGCCCCCGGTCCTGCGTCCAGTCCGACCCCCTCGATCGAAAGCACGAACGATGAACTTGTCGCTTGACCGCGTGCCCTCGCCGCTCGGCGAGATCCGTCTGGTGTTCGAGGGCGAGACCCTTCGCGCGCTCGACTTCTGGGATTACGAGCCGCGCATGATGCGGCTGCTACGGCTGCATTATGGCGCGGTCGCGCTTGCGGAACGTCCGGCACCCTTGGCGCTCCGCGCGCCCCTGGCGGCGTTTTTCGACGGCGACTGGCCGGCGCTCGACGCCATTCGGGTCGAGACGGGGGGCACGCCATTCCAGCGCGAGGTCTGGGCGATTGTCCGCCGCATCCGTGCCGGCACGACGATGAGCTACGGCGCGGTAGCCGCCGCCATGGGCCGCGCGGGGGCGAGCCGGGCGGTCGGTCTTGCCAATGGCGCCAACCCGGTCGCGATCGTCGTGCCCTGCCATCGGGTCATCGGCGCGAATGCCGCTCTAACAGGCTATGGCGGCGGTCTCAGCCGAAAGGCTTGGCTGCTTGGGCACGAGAAAGCCGCGATGGTCGACGGACGTCGCCAGGCCAGCCTTGACGCTCTTTGGGCTGCCGCCTGACCCCGAGACCTGTTACCCGTGCGGCCCCGCGATCTGCGCTCAAGGAAAAATGCCCACCATGGCTCTCACGCTCTCCAGCACCAGCCTACAGGACGGCGCGACCGTGCCCGACAAGCACGTCTTTTCAAGCTTCGGCTGCACTGGGGGGAATGTCTCGCCGGAGCTGCACTGGTCCGGCGCGCCGCCGGAGACCCGCAGCTTCGCGATCACCGTCTATGACCCCGACGCCCCGACCGGCAGCGGCTGGTGGCATTGGACGGTCGTGAACATCCCGCCCCAGGTGTCGAGCATCGTCGAAGGCGCGAGCCATCCCGGAAGATCCGGCCTGCCTGCGGGCGCCGTGGAAGCTCGCACGGATTTCGGCAGCGCGGGCTATGGCGGTCCCTGCCCGCCGGAAGGCGACAAGCCGCACCGCTACGTCTTCACCATCCATGCGCTGAAGGAGCCCAGCCTGCCGCTGAACAGCGACGCGCCGAGCGCCCAGGTCGGCTACTACCTGCACTTCGCGACGATCGAGAAGGCGAGCTTCACGGTGTTCTACGGGAAGTGACGCCCGGCTCGCTCCATAAGCGGTTGCGAATGCGGGCGTCTGGCAACTAGGCAGGGAGCCATGAAGCTCTTCATGGCGGCCCTCGACACCGAGACCAACACGTTCGCGCCTCTGCCGACCGGCGCCCGCGCCTTCGCGGAAGGGTTCGTGGCCCATGGCGACGCAACCCGACTGCCCGAGAACTACTGCTCGGCGCAACTCTACGCATGGCGGCGCCGGGCTGCGGCGCTGGGCTGGTCCGTCACCGAGAGCCTCTGCGCCTATGCCGAGCCGGGCGGCGTCACCGCGCGCGCCGTCTATGAGGCGTTCCGCGACGAAATCCTGCAGGATCTGCGGCATGCGATGCCGGTGGATGCGGTGCTGCTGGCGCTGCATGGCGCTATGGTCGCCGACGGCCATGACGACTGCGAAGGCGATCTGCTCGCGGCGGTCAGGGCGATCGTCGGGCCGGACGTGCCGGTCGGCGCCGAACTCGACCTCCACTGCCATCTCAGCGACGCGATGATGGAGGCGGCGACGGCCCTCGTCGCCTACAAGGAATACCCGCACACCGACATCGCCGAGCGGGCGGAGCATCTCTTCGGCCTGATCGCCGACGCGGCGGCCGGGCGCACGCGGCCCGTGATGGCCGCCTTCGACTGCCGGATGATCGGCATGTTCCGCCCGACGGCGCAGCCGCTGCGCGGCTTCGTCGACCAGATGATCGCGCAGGAGGGCAGGGAGGGCATTCTCTCCCTCTCGCTGGCGCATGGCTTTCCCTGGGGCGATGTTGCCGATGTGGGCGTGAAGATGCTGGCGATCGCGGATGGCGATGCCGGCCGCGCCGTGGCAGCCGCGCGCCACTTCGGCGAGACACTGTTCGCGATGCGCAAGGAGGTGGCGCCCGCTTTCCTCACCGTCGACGCGGCGCTCGAGGTCGCGCTTGATGTGGCAACGGACAACGCGCCGGGTCCTGTGGTCATCGCCGATGTCGCCGACAATCCCGGCGGCGGCGCTCCGGGCGACGCCACGTTCTTCCTGAAGGCGGTGCTGGAGCGGCGCATCGACCGCGTCATGCTCGGCTATTTCTGGGACCCCGTCGCCGTGCGGTTCTGCATGGAGGCGGGGGTTGGCGCCACGCTCGACCTGCGGATCGGCGGCAAGTGCGGCGTGGCGTCAGGCGCGCCCGTCGATCTCCGCGCGACCGTGATGGGCTTGGCCGAGCAGGTGACGCAGCGCTTCGGCGAGGCGCCGGTCGCGATGGGCCCGTCGGCCTGGGTGCGGGCCGATGGCGTCGATATCGTGCTGTGCAGCCTGCGGACGCAGACCTTTCATCCCGAGGGTATGGCGGCGCTGGGGCTCGATCCCTCCGCCTGCCGCATCATGGTCGTGAAATCCAACCAGCACTTCCATGCCGGCTTCGCGCCCATTGCGAGCGAGATCCTCTATGCCTCATCGCCCGGAGCGCTGTCGCAGGACTTTGCGGGCTTTCCATACACCAAGCGCGCGGGACGCTTCTGGCCGCGCGACGAGGATCCGTTTTGCCCGGACGATCGGGTAATCGCGGCTCAGGTGACCGCGTAGGAGCGGGCGACGCCCGGGATGCCGGGCCTGAACCGGAAGATGCCGCCCGCGAAGGGCTCCCGTTCAAGGTCGGCCGCCGACAGCTTGGCCTTGGCGGAGCTGACATAGAGGGTATCGAGAGACGGGCCGCCGAAGGCGCACATGGTCGGCTGGCTGACCGGCAGCATGACCTCGCGATCCAGCGTGCCATCGGGATGGTAGCGTTGCAGCCGCCACCCGCCATGCAGGGCGCACCAATAGCCGCCGGCCTCATCGACGGCGGCCCCGTCCGGGACACCGATCGCCGCGGGCGTCTCGATGAAGGGCCGCCGGTTGGTCAGCCGCCCGTCCGCAGGATCATAGTCGAAGACATGCACCGCATGCGCGTTGCTGTGTGCGAGATAGAACCGGCGCTCGTCGGGGCTCCAGCCCATGCCGTTATGAAGCTGAGCCTCGTCGGGCGTGTGCCGCAGCCCTTCCGCGATGGTGAAGGTGAAGAGGCCGGCAGGTTCGGGCGGCTCGGCGCCGGGGTCGAGCGGATCGAACATCGTGCCGATCCAGAGACGGCCGTGGCTGTCGCAGGCGCTCTCGTTGAAGCGATGCAGGCGCGGGTCGAAGGGCGGGGGCGCAACCGCCGCGAGATGGCCGCTCGCGAGGTCGAGCCAGAACACGCCCGTACGTAACGCGACGAGGGCGCGGGACCGGCTGGCATCGAGGGCGAAGCCGCCGATGTCGCTCGGCAGCGTCCATCGCTGCGTCGCGAGACTGGACGGATCAAGCCGCAGGAGAGCGGGCGCCTTCACGTCGATCCAGTAGAAAACCTGATCCTCCGCTACCCAGGTGAGCGATTCGCCAATGGCCGCCGCCGCCGCCAGAACCAGTTCGACGCTCATGCGCATGCACCCCGAGACCGCTCTTCTAGGCTGAGGATGCGCAGTCTCCGAATCAATGGCGTCCGCGCGACCTCGTGAATGGAAAAATGATCGTGGTGTTCGACTTGTCGGGGGCGCGGCCAAGCCCCGTGCCGACAGTCGTTCCGACAGCGCCTCGATAATGGAGGGTTTCCCATGTCTATGAATGTGAGCGAATTCGTTTGGCACCGTCTCGGCGAGTGGGGGCTCAAGCGCGTGTACGGCTACCCGGGCGACGGCGTCGGCGGGCTCGACGTGGCCTTGGAGAAGGCCC
>JABBOH010000008.1 GCA_019351895.1 Pseudomonadota bacterium | reverse complement strand
GCGAATCCCAGCAGCACGGCGTAGATCACGCCCAGCACCGCGTATTTGAAGCCCGCGACCTCGTTGTTGGCCTCGAGCCTCGCGAGGCCGGCGGTCCTGCGCACGAGAAGGGTGAGGCCCATCACGACCAGTGTCGGGACGGCAACGACGATCAGGGCGCTCTCCCACACCGCAAGATTGGATAGCCACATGACGAAAGTTGACAAGGCCTCGGATCCGTCTGCTTGAGCGACCGGCGGACCGCCAGCCGAGCTTGCTGTTACAACGAAAAAATCCTGGCCGCGATCCCCAACGCGCGCAATCTGGGCGCGGACTTGGGGCGCGGACTTGAGGCGCGGACTTGGGGCGCGAACTTGGGGCGCGAAACCTGTCCGCAAAGTCTGGGCGCGAAAATGCTGGCCGCTGCCGGTCGGACTAGACCGGATGGTCGGTCACGGGGACGGACGAGGCAGGCTCGGGCGCCGGCTTCCGCCCGACGATCCACTCCTGCAGCCGCTGGAGCACGACGAAGAAGGACGGCACGAACAGGACCGCGAGGCAGGTCGAGGCCGCCATGCCGCTGAAGACCGTGATGCCGATCGACTTACGGGAATTGGCCCCTGCTCCCGTCGCCAAGATCAGCGGCACCACGCCGAGCATGAAGGCGAAGGAGGTCATCAGAATAGGCCGGAACCGCGTGGCCGAGGCCAGACGCGCCGCGTCGATGATGGATAGACCGTGCAACTCCCTCTGCTCGCGCGCCACCTCGACGATGAGGATGGCATTCTTCGCGGCGAGCGCGATCAGCAGCAACAGACCGATCTGCGTATAGAGGTTGTTGTCGAGGCCGAGCAGACCGAGCACCAGCGCCGGGCCGATGAGCGCCATCGGCACCGCCAGTAGCACCGCGACCGGAGTGAACCAGCTCTCGTACTGTCCGCAGAGCACCAGATAGACGAGGATGAGCGCGAAGCCGAAAGCGTAGATGATCTGCCCGCCTGCCGCCTTCTCCTGGTAGGACATCGCCGTCCAGTCATAGCCCGTGCCGCGCGGCAGGTTATGCGCCGCCACCTGATCCATGAGGTCGAGCGCCTGACCCGAGCTGAAGCCCGGCGCGTTGCTGCCGATGATCGTGGCCGCGGGATAGAGGTTGTAGAGGCTGATGAGCGATGGCCCCACGGTCGGCTTGATCTGCACCAGCGTGCCGATGGGGATCATGATGCCGTCCCGGCTGCGGACGTAGAGGTTGTTGAGCTGGTCGACATTCAGCCTGAAACGCGAATCGGCCTGCGCATACACCTGGAAGGTCAGGCCGAACTCGTTGAACTGGTTGATGAAGCTGGAGCCGATATAGGACGACAAGGTGGAGAAGACATCGCCGACGTTGACGTGCAGGCTTTCGGCCTTCACCCGGTCGATCACCACGTCGTATTGCGGCACGCTGGCGCGGAACGATGTGCTGGCGCGCGCGATTGCGGTCTGCCCGCTCGCGGCCTTCACCACGGTGCGGGCGATGCTCTGCAGCTTGGCGTAGTCGTTGCTGCCGTCCCGCTGCTCCACCATCATCGTGAAGCCGCTCGCATTGCCGATGCCCTGGATCGCCGGCGGCACCAGAACATAGGTCGCCGCCGCCTGGATCGGTTGCAGCGCGTGGGTGAGGTTCATGTAGATCGAGCGGAGATCCTCGCCCTTGCCGCGCTCGCCCCAGGGCTTGAGCATGATGTAGGCAACACCGGCATTGGCGAGCGTCGCGCTGTTGTCGATGACCGAGATGCCGCCGATGCCGATGACCTGCTGCACGCCGGGCACCTTCTGGGCGATCGCGCCGATGCGGTTCAGCACCTGCTGCGTGCGGCCCAGCGAGGCGCCATCCGGCAGCTGCGCGCCGACGATGACGTAGCCCTGATCCTCAATCGGGAGGAAGCCCGTCGGCAGCCGGGCGATGCCCCATACGGCGCCGCCGATGAGCACGAGCGCCAGAATGCAGACCGGAATCGCGTGATGCGTCATCGCCGAGATGACGCCGCCGTACCAGTGCGCGACCCGGTCATAGACGGTGTTGAACCCGCGCGCGAGGAAGTTGCGCTTTTCCGGCGGCTTGGGCACCCGCAGGAACAGAGCGCATTGCGTCGGCGTCAGCGTCGCGGCGTTCATGGCGCTGATGAGCGCGGTCGCGGCGATGACAAGCGCGAACTGCGCGTACATCTGGCCGGTGAGCCCTGCCGTCAGCGACGCCGGGATGAACACCGACATCAGCACGAGGGTGATGCCGACGATGGGGCCGAACAGCTCGCTCATCGCCTTGATCGCGGCGTCGCGGCCGTTCAGTCCGCGCTCCAGCTGATGGGCGGACCCCTCCACCACCACGATCGCGTCGTCGACGACGATGCCGATCGAGAGCACGATCGCGAAGAGCGTCGCCATGTTGATGGTAAAACCGAGCGCCGCCATGGCCGCGAAGGCGCCGATGACGGTGATCGGGATGGTCGTCGCGGGCACCAGCGTCGCGCGCCAATCCTGGAGAAAGACCAGGATCACGACCAGCACGAGCAGCCCCGCCTCGATCAGCGTCTTGTAGACCTCGTCGATGGAGGCGGTGACGAACAGCGTCGTGTCGAAGGGCACGTTGTACGCGAGCCCCTGGGGGAAGCTTTTGGCCAGGGTGACCATGGCCTTCTTGACCTCGCCTGCCACCTGCAGCGCATTGGCGCCGGGCGACTGGTAGATCGCGATGCCGGCGGAGGGCTTGTTGTCGAGCGTGAAGGTCTGGCCGTAGTTCTGGGCGCCGAGTTCGATCCGGGCCACGTCGCGCACGCGGGTGATGAGCCCGCCGCTGCCCTGCGCCGTCTTGATGACGATGTCGCCGAACTGTTGCGGCGTCGTCAGCAGGCCCTCGATGTTGATCGTGTATTGGAACGGCTGGTTGGCGGGCGCGGGCGGCGACCCGGTCTGCCCCGCCGTGACCGACTGGCTCTGCTGCTTCACCGCGTTGATAACATCAGCAGGCGTCAGGCCCCGCGCCTTCAACGCGTCGGGATCGAGCCACAGGCGCATGGCGTATCTGCCCGCGCCGAAGACCGCGACATTGCCGACGCCGGGCAGACGCGCCAGCACGTTGACGATGTTGATGCCCGCGTAGTTGCTCATATAGAGGCTGTCGTAAGCCCCGGTCGGCGAACTCAGCGTCACGATCTGCAGGATCGAGGTCGACTTCTGCTGCACGACGACGCCCTGCGCCTGCACCTGCGGCGGCAGCTGGGCGAGCGCCGCCGACACACGGTTCTGCACCAGCACCTGCGCGAAGTTCAGGTCCGTGCCGATCTTGAACGTGACGGTCAGCGTATAGAGGCCGTTGCTGGTCGAGCTGGACTGCATATAGAGCATGTCCTGCACGCCGTTGACCTGCTGCTCGATCGGCAGCGCCACCGTATCGACCAGCGTCTGCGCGCTGGCGCCGGGATAACTCGTCGTCACCTGCACGGTCGGCGGCACGACGTTCGGATATTGGGCGATCGGCAGCCCCACGAGGGCCACCAGGCCGATCAGCACCAGAACGATCGAGAGGACGTTCGAGAGGACCGGCCGATCGATGAAGAATTTGGAGAACATGGACGCCTACTCGGCGCTGGAGGTAACGGACGGCACCGCGATCGGCGGCGCGGCCTCGGGCGCCACCTTCTCTCCCGGAATGGCGCGCTGCAGGCCATCGACGATGACCTTGTCTGTGGCGGCGAGGCCCGTCTGGATCACCCGGAGCCCGCCGAGCAGCGTGCCGGTGGTCACCTTCTTTTCCTGCACGACGTTCTGATCGTCGACCACGAGCACGAAGGCGCCGCCCTGGTCCGAGCCGATGGCGGTATCCGGCACGAGCAACGCGTTCTTGTCGACGCCGAGCGGCACCCGAACCCGCACGAACATGCCCGGCAGCAGCCCGAGATCGGTGTTCGGCATCAGCCCGCGCGCCGAAAGCGTGCCGGACGTGGCATCGACCGTCGGCGCGACGTAGTCGAGCTTGCCGGCATGGGGATAGCCGGTCTCGGTCTGCAGCCCGATATCGACCGGGATGCCCCGTTTCTGCACCTGGGCGAGTTTCAGGCCCCGTTCGCGCAGGACGACCTGGATGCGCTGAACGACCGGCTCGCTGACGGAGAAATCGACGTAGATCGGCTGGATTTGGACGATGGTCGCGAGCTTGGTCTTCTCGCCTCCCGCGCCCACCATCTGCCCGACCGAGACGAGATGGGCGGAGACCTGACCGTCGAACGGCGCCTTCACCTGGGTATAGGAATAGTTGATCGCGGCGAGCTGCGTCGCCGCGATGGCGTTGTCGAGATTGGCCTGGGCGGCATCCCGTTTCGCCTGGGCATTGTCGAAGTCGGCCTGCGAGTTGACGTTCTGCTTGCGCAAGGTGGCCTGTCGGTCGAGCGCCTGCTGGGCCTGGACGAGTTGGGCCTGCATAGCCGCCTGCTGCGCCTGAGCCTGCTGCAACTGGGCGAAATACGGCGGCGGCTCGATCGTGAAGAGCGTCGTGCCCTTCGTCACCATCGCGCCATCGGCGTAGTTCTGGCTGTAGAGAAAGCCGGCGATGCGGGCGACGAGGTCGACCGAATTCATCGCGCTCACGCTGCCCGTCGTATCGAGGTAGCGCGTAACGTCGTGCACCAGCGGGGCCGCGACACTCACCTGCGGCGGCGGCGGCGCCACGTAGGTGTTGTCCTTCTTGCACCCGGCGAGTGCGAGGAGAAGAGCCAGTCCGACCGCGGCAGCCGGCGAAGACCGCGAAACAAACCCATGAAGCGGCATGATGCTACGGCGTGCTCTTCTAGAATTGATGCGGTCAGGCGATCAACTTCTAGAGGCTTTTCCGTCGCTTCGGCAAGGACGATCCCAATAGAAAACGATTTTGGGCGTCGTCCACGCCCGGTTCGCCACGCGATGTCACGTGGGCGGCTCAGACGCGCCGTCGGCTCGTTCAGGCCGCGCGCCTGCCTTGCCGGAGCAGACGCCGCCTTGGAGGGGGCCGGATCATTTCGGAACGATGGCGTTGAGGAACAGCGCGACGGCCCCGAAGACGACCACGCTCACCACGTAGATTGCCACGAACCAGACCCAACGCCTGGTCGTGCCGCGCCGGGCGAGTGCGGCCGCCACCCATCGCGCGCCGGGCAGCCGGCGTGCTCGCGCCGACAGCCAGTCGAAGGGGTCCTGCCGAGCCATGGGCCGATCAGTGGTAATGCGCACCGGGCTCCACCTTTCCGCGGAAGATGTAATAGGACAGGGCGTTGTAGGCGAGGATGAGCGGGATCATCACAACCGCGCCCACGAGCAGAAAAACCTGGCTGGAATGGGCCGAGGCGGCCTGCCAGATGTCGAGCGACGGCGGCACGATCATCGGGAAGATCGAGTAGCCGAGGCCGAGGAAGCCGAGCGTGAACCAGCCGAGCGCGCAGAAGAACGGCACCTTCTCGTGGGCCAGGCTGTCGTCGCGCCGCAGCGCCAGAAAGAAGATCACCGCGAGGACGATGCAGAGGGCGGGCGCCACGCCCGTCGCCAGCATGCCGGGCCAGGCGAACCACCGATGGTTGAAGCTCGGATTGAGGAACGGCGTCCACAGGCTGACCACCGCCAGCATCACCAGCATCACGATGCCGAGCACAAAGGTATGCTTGCGCATATTGGCATGCAGCTTGCCCGTGGTGCGCCACAGCAGCCAGCTCGACCCCAGCAGCGCGTAGCCGAACACGACCGCAATGCCGCAGAAGACCGTGAAGGGCGTCAGCCAGTCGAGCGCGCCGCCCGCGAACTGATTGTCCGCGATCTTCGTGCCCTGGATCAGCGCGCCGAGGATGGCGCCCTGGCAGAAGGCGGCGAGGACGGAACCGCCGAGGAAGGCCCAGTCCCACCAGTGCCGCTGCGCGGGGATCGCGCGGAAGCGGAACTCGAAGGCGACGCCGCGGAAGATCAGTCCCATCAGCATGACGATCACGAGCGGGTAGATTGCCGGGAGAATGACGCTATAGGCGGTCGGGAAGGCGCCGTAGAGCCCGCTGCCGCCCAGCACCAGCCACGTCTCGTTGCCGTCCCAGACCGGCGCGATGGTGTTCACCATCACGTCGCGGTCGTGTTCGTCGTGCTCGGTCGCGAAGAGCATCCCAACGCCGAGATCGAAGCCGTCGAGCGTGACATAGGCGAGGATCACGAAGGCCATGATTCCGGCCCAGATCACGGGAAGCACGGGCTGGCTGACCAGGGTGGCGATCATTCCGCGGGCACTCCTTGCGGGTCGCCGGGTCTGGTCTCGCGGCGCTTGCCCTGGCCGCCCGCCAGGCCGGGTGTGATGCCCTGGGTGCGCTGGGGCGGATCGTTCGCCGGCGGCTGCTCGCCGAGCGTCGGCGGATTGGCCATCATCGCCAGCAGGTAGCGGATGCCGATACCGAAGACGATCGTGTAGATCAGCAGGATCAGCGCGCAGGAGAAGACGACCATGGGCAGCGTCACCGGGGAGACGCTCTGCGCCGTTCGCAGCTGCCCGTAGACCGTCCAGGGTTGCCGCCCGACCTCGGTCGTCGTCCAGCCCGCCAGGATGCAGATGAAGCCGCCCGGGGAGAGGAGGATCGCCGCGCGGTGGAACCACGGCGTGTCGAACAGCTGGCGCTTGTAGCGCAGCCAGAGGCTGACGAGGCCGAGGGCGAACATCAGCATCGCGATGCCCACCATGACGCGGAACGACCAGAAGACGATGAAGACCACCGGCCAGTCATTCTTCGGGAAGGCGTTGAGGCCGCGCACCAGACCGTCCCAGGTATGGGTGAGGATCACCGAGCCCAGATGCGGAATGGCGATCTCGAACCGGTTCCGGTCCTGCGTGGTGGAGGGCAGCCCGAACAGCACCAGCGGCTGGCCGGCCTTGGTTGTGAAGTCCCCTTCCATCGCGGCGATCTTCACCGGCTGGTACTGGAGCGTGTTGCGGCCCTGCTCGTCGCCCGCATACATCTGGATGGGCATGACGATCGCGGCCATCCACATGGCCATCGAGAACAGCAGCCGGGCGACCGCGTTGCGCCGGTCGCGCAGCAGGTGGAACGCGCCGACGCCGCCGACCGCGAAGGCCGTCGCCAGATAGGCCGCCAGAACCATATGGGCCCAGCGGTAGGGGAAGCTCGGGTTGAAGCAGATCTCCCACCAGTTCACCGGCACATAGGCGCCGTTCTTGCCGATGACCGCACCCGCCGGCGTCTGCATCCAGGAATTCGCCATCAGAATCCAGCTCGCCGAGATGAGCGTGCCGATCGCGACCATGCAGGTGGCGAACAGATGCAGCTTCTTGCCGACGCGCTGCAGGCCGAAGATCATGATGCCGAGGAAGCCTGCTTCCAGGAAGAACGCGGTGAGCGTTTCCCAGGCCAGCAGCGGCCCTAGGATCGGGCCGACCTTGAAGGAATAGCCGCTCCAGTTCGCGCCGATCTCGTAGGCCATCACGAGGCCCGAGACGACGCCCATGGCGAAGGCGACCGAGAAGATCTTCAGCCAGTAGCGGAAGGCGGCCATGAAGACCTCCCGCCCGGTGATCAGCCAGAGGATCTCCAGGACCGCGAGGAAGCTTGCGGAACCTATTGAGAATGCGGGAAAGAGGATGTGGAAGGCGATGGTGAAGCCGAACTGTGCGCGGGCCAGGATGACCGCGAGAGCCGGCACTGCCGCAGCAGCGCTCATGACATGAGGTCCTCGTCAAAAGAGCTCTCGTCCGTCGGACGCGAGTCGTCTGCCTTGTCGCCCGCACCGGCTTTGCCGCCGCGGCCGATCAGGGGAAGCCTGTTCTTCAGTTCCAGCAGCCGCACGACGCGGCCGCCGAGGCGGATAAGCTCGACCAGCTGATCGGTTTCGAGCTTTTGAATGTCCTCGGACCATCGGGTGATGAGTTCGAGCAGGTCGTGCATCTCCCGCATCCGCGCATGCGCGTGCCGGTCCTCGGGGCTCGCGACCTTGTCGAGCAGCAGGTCCCGCAGAACCGATAGCGTCGGGTCGAGTTCGCGGCGCCGCCGCTCCTCGGCCAGGGTGCGGACGATTTGCCAAACGTCGTCCGGGGTGGAGAAATGCTCGCGCCGGTCGCCCGGCAGATGCTGAAGGCGCACGAGCCGCCAGGACTGCAGCTCCTTCAAACCCATCGAAACGTTCGAGCGCGAGAAGCCGAGCGCCTCGGCGATCTCGTCGGCCGGCAGAGGACGCCCGGACAGGAACAGCAAGGCGCAGATTTGCCCCACCGTCCGGTTGATGCCCCAGCGGCTGCCCATTTCGCCAAAATGCAGAACGAAGGCCTGCACGACCGGAGATAATTCCACAGGCTTCAACTTTCAGTCTTTTCTGAAAAGACGATACTACCAGGATGCCGGCTTGATCAACTCACGATGACGTTCTCGGCCGCACGCGGACGGCCTTAGACGACCGTGTCCGGCGCAAGGCGGCATTGCGTCTCGATGTCGATCTCGATCTGCAGCGTCGCATGCCCGATCTCGAACTTGCGGCGAAGCTGGTCTGAGGTTTCGCGGAGGAACAGATCGCCCGGATGCACGCCGGGCATCACGAGATGGCCGGTGAGTGCCGTCTCGGTCGTGCTCATCGACCAGATGTGCAGGTCGTGGACCTCGGACACGCCGGGCAGCGCAGTCAGATATTGGCGCACGGCGGCGGCGTCGATCCCGTCCGGCACGGCGTCGAGCGACATGCTGATCGACTGGCGCAGCAGGCCCCAGGTGCCGGCGAGGATAACGACCGAGATGACGATGGAGATGATCGGGTCGATCCGGTCCCAGCCGGTCAGCGTGATGATCAGCGCCGCGACCACGACGCCCACGGACACCATCGCATCGGCCAGCATGTGCTGGAAGGTGCCGCGAATGTTGAGGTCGCCTTTGCGGCCCGAGGCAAAAAGAAGGGCGCTGATGCCGTTCACGGCGATGCCGGCGGCGGCGACGATCATGACGATGATCCCGGCGACGTGCTGAGGCCAGATCAGCCGCTGGATGGCTTCGAGGAAGATCGCGCCGGTTGCCAGCAGCAGCAGCCCTGCGTTCAGCAGCGCCGCGAGGATCGTCGTCCGGCCGAGGCCGTAGGTGAAGCGGCGCGTCGGCGCACGCCGCGCCAGCACGGTCGCGAGCCATGCCGCGCCGAGGCCGAGGACATCCGTAAGATTATGGGCGCCATCGGCGATCAGCGCGACCGATCCGCTCAACAGGCCGTAGAAGACCTCGGCGCCGACGAAGCCGACGTTGAGGATGATGCCGATCAGGAAGGCGCGGCCGAAATTCGCGGGCGCGTGGACGTGGCCCATGTGGGAGTGGCCGCCATGGGAATGGCCGCCATGGGAGTGGCCGCCATGATCGTGATCGGGACTCATGCCGCCATCTCCCGCGACGTGGCGACGGGCAGAATCCCTTGCGGGAACCGTCTCCCTCGCTCACAAGACGGAGTCGATGAGGCCCGTATCGCCATGTTGAAGCTGCGCGTGATCCCCTGCCTGGACGTGAAGGACGGGCGGGTCGTGAAGGGTGTCAATTTCGTCTCTCTCCGGGATGCCGGTGATCCGGTGGAACAGGCGGCACTCTATGATGCGGCTGGTGCCGATGAACTGACCTTCCTCGATATAACCGCAAGCCACGAGAACCGCGATACGATCCTCGACGTCGTTTCGAAGACCGCGGCGCGCATCTTTCTGCCGCTGACGGTCGGCGGCGGCATCCGCTCGACCGCCGACATGCGCCGGCTTCTGCTGGCGGGCGCGGACAAGTGCAGCATCAACTCGGCCGCGATCGCGCGCCCCGAACTGGTCAGCGAAGCGGCCGAGAAGTTCGGCAACCAGTGCGTCGTGGTCGCTGTCGATGCGCGCGCCGCCGGGCCCGGACGGTGGGAGGTGTTCAGCCACGGCGGACGCACGGCGACCGGGCATGATGCCGTCGCCTGGTGCCAGCGCATGGCGATCATGGGCGCGGGCGAAATCCTGCTCACCAGCATGGACCGCGACGGCACCCGGCGCGGCTTCGACCTCGACCTGCTTCGCGTGGTCTGCAGTTCGGTCACGATCCCCGTGGTCGCCTCGGGTGGCGTCGGCAGCCTGCATCATTTCGTCGAGGGTGCGCAGGCGGGTGCCACTGGCCTTCTGGCGGCGAGCGTTTTCCATTTCGGCCAGTTCACCATCGCCGAGGTGAAGCAGGCGCTGGACGCGGCCAACCTGCCTGTCCGCCTGACGCGCGCGTTCCAGGGATGACCGAGATGACCGACGCGACCGTGCTCGACCGGCTGTGGGCCACCATCGAGAGCCGCCGCGGCGGCGATCCGGAGACCAGCCACTCCGCGCGCCTGCTCGCCCGCGGCACGGCCAAGGTCGCGCAGAAGTTCGGCGAGGAGGCGGTCGAATGCGTGATCGAGGCGGTGCGCGGCGAAAGCCGGCCCGCCCTCGTGGCCGAGAGCGCCGACGTGCTCTATCACCTGATGGTGCTTTGGGTGGATGCCGGCCTGCGGCCCGAGGATGTCTGGGGCGAACTCGCCCGCCGCGAGGGCACGAGCGGGATCGCCGAGAAGGCGGCGCGCAAACCCTAACCTGCCCGGGGCTTGTTTCGCCCAGGGCCTAGCTCGCCTTGTAGGCGATCTTCTTTCCCTCGTCCGCCGCCCGCCACAGGTACCATGCGGCGGTACTGCGGTAGGGCGCCCAGGGCCGTCCGATCTCGGCCAGGGCCTTGGGCTTCGGCCGGACTTCCAGGCCGTTCAAAATCCGATACCCCTCCTGCACGCCGAAATCGTCGATCGGCAGCACATCCGGCCGCCCCAGCGTGAAGATCAGCAGCATCTCGACCGTCCATCGCCCGATGCCGCGCACCGTCGTCAGACGTTCGATGAGCGCCGCGTCGTCGAGCCGCTGCGCCGCGCGGCGGGTCGGCACCGTGCCCTCCAGCGCCTTGCGGCAGAGGTCGTGGATCGCCGCGATCTTGTTCTCCGACCAGCCGCAGCCCTTCAGCGCCAGCACGTCCGTGAGCAGGATTTGCTCGGGTCTCGGAAACGCCTCCTCCGGATAGAGGGCGAGAAACCGCCCCAGGATGGCCTCGGCCGCGCGGCTGTGGAGTTGCTGGTAGGCGATGGCGCGCAGCAGCGCCTCGAAGGGTTCCCGCGCCCGCTCCGGGTTGATGCGGCAGGGACCGATGCGCTTGATGAGCGGTGCGAAGGCGGGCTCGACCTCCCGCAGATGGCGCCGCGCGAGGGTCATGGCGGAACCCTCACAGCAACGAGCCCTGCCGCGTCGGCGGACGGGGCCGCGCCGCGCGGGACGCCGCCGGATCGCCCCCATCGGCGGTGGCCCCCACCGATCCGTCGGCGAACCGGATCGCGAGCGCGGCACCGCGCCCGACCTCCTCGGCCCGCGTCAGCGGATGGCCCGCCGCGTCCGACACCAGGGCGAAGCCACGCTCCAGCACCGCCATGTAGGACACGGAATCGAGCCGCGCCGAAAGCCCCGCCAGATGCGCCCGCGCCTCCCGGTGGCCAGCCTCGACCGGCGCCGGGCGCAGCCGCGCGCTGATCCGCGCCTCGGCCTGGGCCAGCACCGCGATCCTGTGCCGCAGTCCCGAGGCCAGCCCCTGCACGCCGAGCGCCATCGCGTTCCGCCGCAGACCCAGAAGCTGCGGCAGGCCGAGCCGCAGCCGCGTCTCCGCCTCCCGCACCTGCCGGCGCAAACCGTCCAGCCAGGCGTCCGGCGCCGGCAGCCGCTCCGCCGCGTGCCGCCATTCCGCGCGGCGCATCATGAGCAGCGTGCGCGGCGCCATCCGCAGCCGCTCGGCCCGGTCGTCCAGCCGCTGCCGCGCCTGCCCCAAGACGGCGGCCATGTCGGGCAGTCCGCGCCCCGCGCCGGTCACCCGCAGCCGGCCCTCGCCCATCAGCCGCGAAACCGCGGTCGCGAGGCGGCCCGTTTTCTGCGCCACGTCGGCGGCGAGTTCGATCCGGGACGGCACCGCGAGTTCCGCCGCGGCGGTCGGCGTCGGCGCCCGCCGGTCGGAGGCGAAGTCGATCAGCGTCGTATCCGTCTCGTGCCCCACCGCGGAGATCAGCGGGATCGAGCAGCCCGCCGCCGCGCGCACCACCGCCTCGTCGTTGAAGGCCATGAGGTCTTCCAGGCTGCCGCCGCCGCGCGCCACGATCAGCACGTCCGGCCGGGGGATCGGCCCTGACGCCGGCAGCGCCGACATGCCGGCGATGGCCGCCGCGATCCGCGCCGCCGCCCCCTCGCCCTGCACCGGCACGGGCCAGAGCAGGATGGCGCGGGGGAACCGCCGCGCGATCGTGGTGCGGATGTCCTGCAGCACCGCGCCCTGCTCCGAGGTGATGACGCCCACGAGTCGCGGCAGCACCGGCAGCGCACGCTTGCGCGTCTCGGCGAACAGCCCCTCCTCCGCCAGCCGCGCCCGCAGCATCTCGATCTTGGCGAGCAGCGCGCCGGCGCCCGCGTATTCCATCCGCTCGACGATGATCTGGTAGCTCGACCGTTCGCCATAGGCGGTGACGCGCCCGGTCGCGATGACCTCGACGCCGTTCTCGGGCACCAGCCCCAGCCGCGACACGGCGGATTTCCAGATGATGCCGGAGAGCTTCCCGTTCTCGTCCTTGAGCGAGAAGTAGATGTGGCCCGAGGAATAGCGCTTGAGTTCGGTGATCTCGCCGCGCACGCGGACACGCCCGAAGGCGCCCTCCAGGGTGCGCTTCACCGCAGCCGAGATTTCGCTGACCGAGTATTCGGGGATGTTGCTGGTCGTCGTAGACGGGAGCGCGGCGGGGGGAACGAGAGTTTCGGCCATTGCGGCAGACTATGCTAGAGGCGCCCCAGCTTGAAGCGGCGGCCTTGAAATAGTGGGCCTTTGAAGTAGCGGCGGGGAATCGAGGCGATGCGCGTTCTGGTGGTGGGCTCCGGCGCCCGCGAACATGCCCTGGTGCGGGCTATTGCCCGAAGCCATCTCGTCACGGCCGTGTTCTGCGCGCCCGGAAATCCCGGGATCGCCGCACTTGCCGGGCTCGTCCCCATCGCGGCGACCGATGTCCAGGCGCTCACCGAATTCGCCGCGGCGAACGCGATCGATCTCGTGGTGCCGGGCCCGGAGGCGCCATTGGTGCTCGGCCTGACAGACGCGCTCGCCGCCCGCGGCATCCGCTGCTGCGGCCCGACCGCCGCCGCCGCTCGCCTCGAAGGCAGCAAGCAGTTCACCAAGGAGGTCGCGGACGCCGCCGGCATCCCGACCGCACGCTGGGAAGCCTTCACCGACACGCACCACGCGCTCGATTTCGTGCGGCGTCGCGGCGCGCCCATCGTCGTCAAAGCGGATGGCCTCGCCGCCGGCAAAGGCGTGGTCGTCGCCGAGACAGAGGCCGAGGCCGCGGCCGCCGTCATCGCCTGCCTGCGCGAGGGCAGCTTCGGCGCGGCGGGCGCGACCGTCGTGATTGAGGAATGCCTCGTCGGGCAGGAGGTCTCGGTCTTCGCGCTATGTGACGGGCGGGACGCGATCTTCCTTGGCGCCGCCCGCGACCACAAGCGCGTGGGAGACGGGGACCGCGGCCCCAATACCGGCGGCATGGGGGCGATCGCCCCGCCCCCCGGCTTCACGCACGCGACCCAGATCGCGGTGATGGACGGTATCATCCACCCCGCCCTCGCCGAGATGGAACGGCGCGGCACCCCCTTCACCGGCATCCTGTTCGCCGGGCTCATGCTGACGGAGCACGGGCCGAAGCTGATCGAGTTCAACGTCCGCTTCGGCGACCCCGAGGCCGAGACGCTGCTGCCGCTGCTCGACAGCGATATCCTGCCCTTGCTCCTCGCGGCCTCCGAGGGCCGGCTCGCCGGAAGCTCGCTCGCCTGGCGGGCCGAGGCGTCCGTCTCGGTGGTGATGGCGGCGGCGGGCTATCCCGGTGCCTATCAACGGGGCAGCGCCATCACCGGGCTCGCGGCAGCGGAGGCCGGTGCCGAGGTGTCCGTCTTCCAGGCGGGCACGCGACTCGAGCACGACACCCTGGTCGCGGATGGCGGCCGCGTGCTCGTCATCAACGCGACCGCGCCGAGCCTCGCCGAGGCGCGCGCCCGCGCCTATGCCGCCGTCGATGCGATCGACTGGCCGCAGGGCTTCTGCCGCCGCGACATCGGCGCGCACTTCTAGGCGCGCGGCCAGCCGCCGATCTTTTCGGCGCGCCGTTGCTGGCAGGGCGATTGCATTGCGGCATGGCATCGTCGCATGCTGCACATGGCAGCCCTGAAAACCTCCACCGACGGAGACCGCGCCCGCATGGCTTCTGTTGCGCTGAGTGACGCCGATCGACCGGTGACCCGCATGGTCCCGCAGCCCGATCCGCTCCGTCATCTGATCGAAGTCGTGCAGGTCGAGAAGATCTTCGGCGACCCGACCAACGGGCACAAGGCGCTAGAAGCCATCAACGTCTCCATCGAGGAGAAGGAGTTCTTCACGCTCCTCGGTCCCTCGGGATGCGGCAAGACGACGCTGCTGCGCATGATCGCGGGCTTCGAACACCCGACGACCGGCGAAATCCGCCTGCAGGGCCGCGATGTCGCCAGCCTGCCGCCGCGCACGCGTCCGGTGAACATGGTCTTCCAGAACTACGCGCTGTTCCCGCATCTGACCGTCGCGCAGAACGTCGCCTTCGGCCTCGAGATGCTGAACTGGAAGAAGCCCGATATCGCGGCACGGGTGAACGAGACCCTGGCGCTGGTGAAGCTCGACACGTTTCGCCAACGCAAGCCGGCGCAGCTTTCGGGCGGCCAGCAGCAGCGCGTCGCGCTCGCCCGCGCGCTCGCGCCTCGCCCGCAGGTGCTGCTGCTGGACGAGCCGCTATCCGCGCTCGATCTCAAGCTCCGCCGCGAGATGCAGTTCGAGCTCAAGCGCCTGCAGCGCGAGACGGGCATCACCTTCGTCCTTGTCACCCACGACCAGGAGGAGGCTCTTGCCATGTCCGACCGGCTGGCCGTGATGAACACCGGACGCATCCAGCAGATCGGCACGCCCGAGGAAATCTACGACAATCCGGCAAATCGTTTCGTGGCCGACTTCATCGGCGAGGCCAACCTGATCCCCGGCGCGGCGCTCGGCCGCAACGCCTCCGTCGTCATTGCCGTCCGCCCCGAGCGGGTGGCGCTCGCCAGCCCGGACATGCCGGCGCGGCTGCGCGGCGTCGTCGATTCCGCGACCTTCCTCGGTTCCGACACGCTGATGGAAGTGACCGTGCCGAGCGGCCGCGTTCGTGCGCGCATCCGCGGCGCGGCACGCCTGGCGCCGGGCACGGAGGTCGGCCTCGCCTGGCCCGCCGATGCCGAGCGGGAGCTTGCGGATTAGCCCGCCATGATCAAGCTTCGCCCGGTCTTCTGGCTGCTGCTGCCGGCCGTCGGCGTGATCTTCGTCTTCGGCGCGATCCCGCTGCTGATCTCGCTGGTCTATTCCTTCCTCACCGCCAATCCCTATGGCGGCGTCGCCATGCCGCCGACCTTCTCCTCCTACGTGCAGATGCTGTTCGACCAGGATTTCGACGGCAGCCTCGTCTTCATGCCGGACTACATCTGGATCGCCGTCCGATCGCTGTATCTGGCGCTGCTGACGACGATGCTCAGCCTCGCCGTCGGCTTTCCCGTCGCCTGGTACATCGTCTGCCAGTCGCCGAACCGTCGGAAGGTGCTGCTCACGCTCGTCTCCCTGCCGTTCTGGATCAACACGCTCATCCGCACCTACTGCTGGATTCTGATCCTGCGCGATGAGGGCCTCATCAACGGTTTCCTCAAATGGCTCGGCATCATCCAGCACCCGCTGCCGCTGCTCTACAACCAGGGCGCCATCCTACTCGGCCTCGTCTACACCTTCCTGCCCTTCATGGTCCTGCCGATCTACGCGACGCTGGAGCGGCTGGACCCGAGACTCATCGAGGCCGCCTATGACCTCTACGCCAACCGCTGGCAGCTGTTCCGCCGCGTCATCTGGCCGCTGACGAAACCCGGCATCGCCGCCGGCACGGTGCTCGTCTTCGCGCCCGCCCTCGGCGCATTCCTGCAGCCCGACTTGCTCGGCGGCGGCAAGCAGCTGCTCATCGGCAGCCTGATCGAGATGCAGTTCACCTCGTCCCGCAACTGGCCGTTCGGCGCCGCGCTTTCCATGCTCGTGACCTTCGCGGTGCTCGTCGCCCTCGCCTGGCAGAGCCGCCGGTCCAAGGCGGGCGCGGAGGCGCGGGCATGAGCGCCGCCGTGCAGGGGCGCGCGGGTGGCCGGCGCATCCGCCCCTTCGACTGGCGGCACAATCCGGGCTTCGGCTTCTTCACCGCGCTGATCATGCTGTTTCTCTATGTCCCACTCGTCGTTCTGGTGGTGTTTTCGTTCAACGCCAATCATTTCGTCACGGTCTGGACCGGCTTCAGCCTGCACTGGTTCGTCCGCGTCGCCCATAACGGGGACATCCGGCACGCGGCCTATATCAGCGTCATCGTGGGCGTGATGGCGACGATCTGCTCCACCATGATCGCGATCGCGGCGGCGCTCGGCTTCGAACGGGGCGGGAGTTTCCGTGGCGAGACATCGGCCATGGGCCTCGTGATGATGCCGCTCGTGGTGCCGGAAATCGTCACCGCGATCACGACGCTCATCTTCTTCTCCTCGATCGGCTTTCATTACGGCGTGCTGAACCTCGTCATCGCGCACACGGTCTTCTGCATCCCCTTCGCGATGCTGCCGATCCAGGCACGGCTGCGCGCCATCGGCACCGGCTACGAGGACGCGGCGCGCGACCTCTACGGCGACGAGTGGCGCATCTTCCTGCGCATCACGCTGCCGCTCATGGTGCCCGGCATCATGGCGGGCTCGATCCTCGCCTTCGTCACCTCGCTCGACGACTTCCTCATCAGCTTCATGGTCAGCAGCGCGGGCAGCACCACCCTGCCCGTCTATGTCTACGGCATGATGCGCCTGGGCGTGACGCCGGAGGTGAACGCCATCTCCGCCATTCTGCTCGTGATTTCCGCAGCCCTCGCCCTGGTCGCCTTCCTGATCAGCCGGCCGAACGAAGCCGGTGCCGCCGCCGGGGGCACCGTCGCCGCCACGACCAACTGAGTTCAATCCCGAGGAGGAAGCTAGCCCATGAAAGCCCAGAACCTTCTGCTCGCCTGCGGCCTGACCGCGGGCCTGCTGGCGGCGCTACCGCTGGCCCAGCCGGCCCAGGCCGCCGATGCAGGCGTGCTGCATATCTTCAACTGGACCGATTACACCTCACCCGAACTCCTCAAGAAGTTCACCAAGGAGACCGGCATCAAGGTCACGCTCGATACCTACGATTCCAACGAGACGCTGCTCGCCAAGCTGAAGGCCGGCACCACCGGCTATGATCTCGTGGTCGTCTCGGACGACTTCGTGAAGATCTTCGTCAACCAGAACCTGCTGGAGAAGGTCGACGCCTCGCAGATGCCGAACTTCAAGAACCTCGAGCCGCGCTGGCAGAAGCGCGACTGGGACCCGACGGCGGAGTACACCGTGCCGTGGCAGTGGGGTACGACATCCTTCACCTACGACACCAAGGTCTATCCGCAGCCTGTCGACAGCCTCGGCACGCTGTTCAAACCGCCCTCCGTCTTCAAGGGGCAGGTCGGCATGTTCGGCTCGCCGAGCGAGGTCATCAATCTGGCGCTGCTCTACCAGGGCTATCCGCTCTGCGACACCGATCCCGACCAGCTGAAGGCGACGCTCGCTTTGCTCGAGGCGCAGAAGCCCTTCGTGAAGCTCTACAACTCGGACGGCATCATCGACCGCCTCACCTCGGGCGAGGTCACGATGAGCGAGCAGTGGTCCGGCGATGCCGAGCGCGCGCGCATGGCGAAGCACAGCCTGCGCTATGTGTTCGCGAAGGAAGGCGGCGTCGGCTGGATGGACAATCTCGCGATCCCGGTCGGCGCGCCCGACGTGGCGAACGCCAAGAAGTTCATCAACTTCATGATGGACCCCGAGAATGCGGCCATCGAGAGCAACTTCGCCGGGTATCAGAACGCTGTTGCGGGATCGAACAAGTATCTGCAGCCGGCCTTGGCCTCGGCGCCGGAGTTCAACCCGCCGGCCGACTACAAGATCGTCTTCTCGCCGGGGTGCAACGCGAAAGCCACCAAGGACTTCGACCGTATCTGGACCCTTCTTCGGAAATGACCGACAGTTCCCCTCGGCAATCGCTGGGGGAACGACATGGACACGATCTTCAGCCCTGACCACGCGCTGCACGAAAGCCCCGGAGAGCTAAACTCCGGGGAGTTCGTGCCCGCCTTCGAGAAGCCCGAGCGCGCCGAGATCATCCTGAACCGCGTCCATGAGGTCGACCTCGGCGCGGTGTGGCCGCCGGAAGCCTTCCCGCTCGACGCGATCCTTCGCATCCACGACCCGCGCATGGTCGCCCTTCTGCAAACGGCGGCGGCGGAATGGGCGGCGCTCGGGCGGCCGGGCGCGGCATTTCCCTTCACGTTCGCCACGCGCGGCATGCGGCAGGACCGCGTGCCCGAGACGCTGGAAGGCCGCCTCGCCTATTTCTGCTTCGACGCCGGAACGCCCGTCACGAGCACGAGCTGGCGCGCCATCCGGAGTGCCGCCGAGGTGGCGCTCAGCGGTGCCAAGGCCATATCCTGCGGCGCGCGCTCGGTCTTCTCGCTCTGCCGCCCGCCCGGGCATCACGCGGGCTCGGACCACTACGGCGGGTATTGCTTCCTCAACAATGCGGCGATCGCCGCGCAGTCGCTATTGGACGGCGGCGCTGCGCGCGTCGCGATCCTCGATGTCGACTATCACCACGGCAACGGCACGCAGCAGATCTTCTACGCGCGCGACGACGTGCTGCTGGTCAACATCCACGCGACGCCGGATCAGGAATATCCCTATCTGCTGGGCTTCGCGGACGAGCCCGGCACGGGCGTGGGGGAAGGCTTCAACCTCAACCTGCCCTTGCCCTGGGGCACGGAATGGCCGACCTGGGCCGAGGCGCTGGAGACCGGCTGCCGCCGCGTCGCCGACTACGGCGCCGATGTCCTGATCGTGTCGCTCGGCGTCGACACCTACAGGAACGACCCGATCTCGCAGTTCAAGCTCGACCACGAGCACTTCACCCGAATGGGCGCGCGCATCGCGCGGCTTGGGCTGCCGACGCTGTTCGTGATGGAAGGCGGTTACGCCGTCGCGGAGATCGGCATCAACGCGGTCAACGTGCTGATGGGGTTCGAGGGTCGATAGCCCCCCGAACCCCGTCGCCGGCCGCAGCCTGGACTACCGCGACGGCGGTCGCCTTCCTATCACTTCTTCTCGCTGTGATGCTGCTTCGTGTAGTGCTTCTCGTAGTGTTTCGTGTAGTGCTTCTCGTAATGTTTCTCGTAGTGCCTGACCGCCGCCGCGTGCACGGTCTCCGAAGGCGCTCCAGGCGTGCCGCAGGTCTCCACGTCCAGCGCCTGCTGCACCGGAACCTTCGCCAGAAACTTCGTGAGATCATCGTCCGACGAAAGCTCCGTCGACTGGTCCAGCACCGGCTCGCTCAGGTGGCAGAACTGATCGCCCGACGCCAGATTATGGTCCGACTCCGCGTCGGCGAGCTGCGTCACATACTCGTCGAGTGAACTCTGGGCACGGCGGCTGCCGTAAGCGCGCGTGAAGAAGCTCTTGAGGATCGTCCGTTGCGCCGCAAGCTGCGGCTGGAACTTCCGGACGAAGACGTCGTACTTCTCCTCTCCCCCGCAGGTCAGCGCGACCTGCATGAGCTGCGTCTGCAGCCCGAGAATGTTGAAGGCTTTGACCTCCTCCGGATGCCCGCAGATCGGCGACCGATCCGTGGGCTTTGTCGGTGGCGGCGGCACGAACGCAGCCTGCTTCACGGGCTGGGGTGTTGTACAGGTAGCGAGACTCAGCAACGCGATCAGGCAAAAGCCCCGACGCAGATTCCTCGGCACTCAAATTCCTCCCAAAGCCCTGACGCTCAAGCGCGAGGGGTCTTGATCGTGCAATATGTTCAGAAGACGGTCGGGGCCACCTCACCGTCTCGCCTGAAAGAACCTCCGCAGCAACTCCACGCACTCCGCCTCGCGCACTCCGCCGATAACCTCCGGCCGGTGATGGCAGGAACCCGCCGCGAAAACGCGCGCGCCGTGCTCCACCCCGCCGCCCTTCGGGTCGTAGGCGCCGAAGACGAGCTTCGCGACCCGGAAGGCACTTATCGCCGCGGCGCACATTGGGCAAGGCTCCAGCGTCACGACCAGCGTGCAGTCCGGCAGCCGGGGCGAACCCCGCGCCGCCCCCGCCGCCCGCAGGGCCAACAACTCGGCATGCGCGCTCGCATCGCAATCGCCTTCCGTCCGGTTGCCGGCAGCCGCCAGCACCACCCCCGCGGCGTCCAGCACAACGGCGCCCACCGGCACCTCGCCCCGGGCCGCGGCGGCACGGGCTTGCTCCAGAGCGATCTCCATCGGGGTCATGCGGCTTCATGCCCCTTGCCCGGCCAGGGGTCCAGTGGCGTCACGAGTGGGCCACCCCCTGGAGCAACAAGTGGACTGCGCCCCCGCTCTCATGCCATCTGCCTCCCATGGCAACACGACCCGACAAACCCGCCCCCAGCACCATCCAGCGGCCGCTCTCCCTCGCTGTCATGGACCTCCACCGCGCGCTGCTCCATGCCCAGGCGCGGGAGACAGGGCTCGACGGCAACCCCTACAAGCTGCTCGGCGCTGTCATGGACGACCCGCGCTTCGGCTGGCTCCGCGCCTTCAGCGACTTCATCGTGGCCGTCGACGAGGCCGGCGACCAGGGCGAGTTGCCCGATGCCGCCGCCCTCGCCCCCTTTGTCGCCCGGCTGCGCGGGCTGATCGCGCCGGGATCGGACGCGGCCGAGCGCATCGCGACCCTCGCCCCCAGCACGCCGGAGGTGGCCTCTGCCTATGCCCAGGTCGAAGCGGCCCTCGCGGAGTTCGGCGCGTGAGCAGCCGCCCGCTGATCGGCATCACGCTCGATAGCGAGGAGCCGGGCGGCTGGTCCCGCTATCCCTGGTATGCGCTGCGTCAGAACTATGCCGGAGCGGTCGCGGCGGCCGGCGGCCTGCCGATCGCCCTGCCGCATGATTCGGGGCTGGCGGAGGATTGGCTCGACCGGCTCGACGCGCTCATCGTCACCGGCGGCGCCTTCGACATCGACCCCGCGATGTACGGCGCGGGAAGCCGGCACGAGACTGTCGTGCTGAAGGAAGGCCGCACGGCGGCGGAGTTGGCGCTGCTGCGCGGCGCGCTCGCCCGCGACATGCCGGTGCTCGGCATCTGCGGCGGCGAGCAGCTGATGGCGGTCGCCCTCGGCGGCACGCTGATCCAGCACATCCCGGACAGCGTTCCTGGCCACCTCGCCCATGAGCAGAAGACGCGGCATGACGAGCCGGGCCACCCCGTGGCGGTCACGCCGGGGTCCCTGCTCGCCCGCATCTCCGGGGCGACCGGCATGATGGTCAACACCTCGCATCATCAGGCGGTGCGCGATGCGGGCCCAGGCGTCGTCGTCAATGCCTTGGCGCCCGACGGCGTGGTCGAGGGCATCGAGGACCCGCGCTACCGCTTCTGCCTCGGCGTGCAGTGGCACCCGGAGTTCCACACCGATCCGGGCGACGCGCTGATCTTCCGGGCGCTGGTCGAGGCCTGCCGGTGACCGAGGACGCCGAGGACGAAGCCGAAGGCGCGCGCGGCGAGCGCATCGCCAAATGGGCGGCGCGCGCAGGCGTCGCGAGCCGCCGCGATGTCGAGAAGATGATCGCGGACGGGCGCATCAAGCTCAACGGCCGGGTGCTCGATCATCCGGCGAGTTTCGTCGCGGACGGCGACATGGTGCAGGTGGATGGCCGCGTCGTGGACGCGCCGGCGCGCACGCGGCTGTTCCGCTACCACAAGCCGCCGGGCCTCATGACGACGCACAAGGACCCCGAGGGGCGGCCGACGGTGTTCGAGAAATTGCCCCCCGGCCTGCCGCGGCTGATCAGCGTCGGGCGGCTCGACCTCAACAGCGAGGGGCTGCTGCTGCTGACCAATGACGGGGCGCTCGCGCGGCTGCTGGAACGCCCGGAGACCGGCTGGCTGCGCCGCTACCGGGTGAGGGTGAACGGCTTCGTCGACGAGAAGGCGCTCGCGGCCCTGGCGCACGGCATCACCATCGACGGCGAGCGCTACGGCCCGATCGACGCTGGGCTCGACAGCCGCAAGGGCGACAATTCCTGGCTCTCGGTCGGCCTGCGGGAGGGGCGCAACCGCGAGATCCGCCGCGTCATGGCGCATCTGGGCCTCGCGACCTCCCGGCTCATCCGCATCGCCTATGGGCCGTTCCAGTTGGGGCTGCTGACCAAGGGGTCGGTCGAGGAAGTGCCGCCGAGGACGCTGCGGGACCAGATGCCGAAGCCCGCGCCCGCAGCAGCCGGAAAGCCCACCGGCCGGTCGTGAGGATCATCGCCGGGCGCTATCGTGGCCGGCGGCTGGCGGCACCGGAAGGGACCGAAACGCGGCCTACCGCCGACCGCGCCCGGCAGGCGCTGTTCGACATGCTGATGCATGCGCCCTGGGCCGAGGATGCCGTGCGCGACGCCGCCGTGCTGGACGTTTTCGCGGGCACCGGCGCGCTTGGGCTGGAGGCGCTGTCGCGCGGCGCGGCGCGGGCCGCCTTCATCGAGAGCGGGCGTCCGGCGCTCGCGGCTTTGCGGGCGAACATCGCGGTCTGCGGCGCGGCCCAGATGTGCCGGGTCGTGGCCGCAGATGCGCGCAAGCCTCCGCCGGGCGAGCCCTGCGGCTTGGTCTTCCTCGATCCCCCCTACGGACAGGGTCTGGTGCCGGCGGCGCTTGCGGCGCTTGGCCGCGCCGGGTGGATCGCGCCCGGCGCGCTCATCGTGGCGGAGGTCGCGGCGGCCGACCCCGCGCCGACCGAGGCGGCGCTGCTCGCGGAGCGGCGCTTCGGCGCAGCCCGCATCTGCGTGTGGCGGAGTTAAAGCCGCCCCTCCCGATCGGGCGCGAGCTTCGCGTCAGGTCCCGCAGCGCGCGTTTGATGCAAAATGTAAGGAAGTGTATCGAAACGCGATTACTTGGCCTTATCAGAATCCTGTAAGCATTCTGTAAGGAAGTCTCGCCGTTCCGTGAGTAACGCGCGCAGTTTGCAAAGTTGCTGAAGCTCTCCTACACGCTTCTGGCCGCAGGCCAGATGCGGATCACGCGGAGCATGCGATGCTGGAAAACTCAACTGCAGTGCGGGTGGTCAGTCTTGTCGAGGCCGCCGCGCGCCGCTCGGAGGTCGCGAAGATCTTCCCCGAGGGCAGTTTTTCGTTTTTCGATGCCCACACCGTCCTGAGCGGCGATCTGCACTATGATCCGCAGAAAGCCTTGAAGAGAAGCGGCCGGCTTTTGGCGCCCGGAGAACTTGGATGCTATTCGAGCCATTATCACCTGTGGCAATGGTTTCTCGAATCATCCTTCTCGCAATTGCTTGTCTTCGAAGACGATGTCGCCGTCGACTGGCTTTTCATATCGCGGCTTCGGTCCATCGATTTTTCCAGCCAGAATATTCACTTCCTGCGACTGTTCACAAAGTTGCCGTTTCGCTGGAAGTATGTCTCCACGCCCTACCTCACGCCATACCATCACCTTGTCCGTATCACGGGCTTCGCGCATGGGCTGCAAGCATACCTGCTGACCCGCATGGGAGCGGAGATCCTCGTCAGGAGAGCCCGGGACGTCGACTCCGGGATCGACGTTCTTCTCGACCGTTACTGGGAACATGGCCTGCCGGATCTGGCGATCTTCCCGTTTCACGTGATCGAGCGCGGCGTGCCCTCATCGATCGGCGATTCGCGTTTGGCGAGGAAGTCGCTCGGCTGGCGAGACCGCCTGACCTATATGAAGGGCAGAAGCCGCGACGAGTTCGAAATCCTGCGCAACAGGCTCGGCATGGACCCGCAGAAATTCAGCAAGAGTTTGAAGCCGAAGGCGCCCTGACCCTCAGGGCGCGACGACCCGCGCGGCTTCGCCCGCGCGGCGCAGGCGGAACCGGCCCCATTGCTGATCGACCGTGACGCCGATGAGGATCACGCCGCCCATCACCGCGAAATTGAGCGACGATGGGATGCCCAGCAGGTTCACAAGATTCTGCAGCTCCTGCAGCAGCACCACGCCGAGCACCACGCCGACGATCGAGCCCTCGCCGCCGCGCAGCGAGAAGCCGCCGAGAACCGCCGCCGCGATCGCGTAGAGTTCGTAGAAGTTGCCCTGTGACGCGGGCGAGATCGACTGCGTGTACATCGCGAAGTAGATCGCCGAAATGACCGTCAACACCTGACAGATGATATAGGCGCGGATGATGATCCGGTCCGTGCGGATGCCGGAGAAGCGCGCCGCCTCCTCGTTCTTGCCGACGGCGAACAGATAGCGGCCGAACACCGACCGATGCAGCACCACCCACATGATGATCGCGACGATGAGCATGACGATGAAGGAATGCGGCACGCCGAAGGTCTGGCCGACCGTCAGCCAGTTGAGCGCCGGAAAGGTCTGCCCGAAGCTGAAGCCGACGGTCGCGTCCTGCGTGTAGAAGCGGGCCACGCCGCGATAGACGAGCAGGCCGCAGAGCGTCACGATGAAAGGCTGCAGCTTCAGCTTGGTGATCAGCAGCCCGTGCGCGAGCCCGATCAACACGCCGAGGATCACCATGAGCACGAAGGCGATCGGCCAGGGCACGCCCTCGGTCGCGACGAGGTCGATGAACAGCACGCCGATCAGCGCGATCACCGAGCCCACCGACAGTTCGATGCCGCCGGTGATGATGACGAAAGCCTGCCCGATCGCGGAGAGGCCGAACAGCCCCACGAGGTTCGAGGTATTCGCGAGATTGACCGGTAGCAGAAAGCGCGGGTTGAGAATGGCGACGACCGTCCCGACCGCGAGGATCAGGATGAGGAGGCCGAGGTCTTTCTTGTTCATGCCATTTCCGCCTCGTGAAGGGTCTTGCCGACAGCGAGCAGCAGGATGTTCTCCTCGCTGAACTGGTGGCGCGTCAGCACGCCGGCGATGGCGCCTTCGTGCATCACCGCGATCCGGTCGGAGACGCCGATCACCTCCTCCATGTCGCTCGAGATCATCAGCACCGCGACGCCGGATTTCGCGAGGCCGCGCATCAGCCGGTAGATCTCGGATTTCGCGCCGATGTCGATGCCGCGCGTCGGCTCGTCCAGGATCATGACCTTGGGCGTCATCGCCAGCCATTTCGCCAGCACGACCTTCTGCTGGTTCCCGCCCGACAGCAGCCCGGTCAGGGTCTTCATCGTCGGCGCCTTGATGTTCAGGCGGTCGCGCTGAATGCCCGCGGTGCGGGCCTCCCGTTCGCGCGACACGATGAAGCGCGTTGCATGCGCATTGAGGTTCGGCAGCGAGATATTCTCCTGGATCGGCAGGTCGAGCAGAACGCCGGTGCCCTTGCGATCCTCGGGCACGAGAAAGATGCCGCGCGCGACGGCATCCGCCGTGGAGGCGATCGCCAGCGGCGCGCCGTCGAGTTCCATCGTGCCGGAGACCGCAGGATCGACGCCGAAGATGACGCGCGCGAGTTCCGTGCGCCCGGCGCCCACAAGTCCGGCGAGCCCCAGGATTTCGCCGGCGTGCAGGTCGAGGTCGACCGGATGGCCGGGATAGGCCGTTGTCTGGACACCCTTCAGCCGCAGGATCGTCGGACCCGGGGTCGTGGCCTCGGTCGTCGGCACCAGCAGATCGCGGCCAATCATGAGCTTGACCATGCGGCCGTGGGTGATCTCCGCCTTCTCCAGCAGCCCCGCGAGGCTGCCGTCGCGAAGGGCGATGACCCGGTCCGCCGCACGCTCCACCTCATGCAGGCGGTGCGAGATGAAGATGACGCTGATGCCCTCGGCCTTCAGCCCGGCGATGACCTCCAGCAGCTTCTCGGTCTCCGCCACCGGAAGGCTCGAGGTAGGTTCGTCGAGGATGACGAGCCGCGCCTCGACCGACAGCGCCTTGGCAATCTCGACCAGCTGACGCTGCGCGAGCGAGAGGCTCGCGACCGGCGTCTCCGGCGGGAAGTTCGCGCCGACACGCTTGAGCAGTGGCGCCGTCATCGCGCGCATCTTCTGCTGGTCGACGAGCTGGAGCCAGCCGCCGTGACGCGGCTCGCGGCCGATGAAGACGTTGCCGGCGACATCGAGATTGTCGAAAAGGTTGAGTTCCTGATGGACGAAGGCGATGCCGGCGGCGATGCTTTCCGCGACCGTCAGGGCGGCGTGCGGCGTGCCGTCGATTGCGATGGTACCCCCGTCGGGCGCGATGACGCCGCCGAGGATTTTCATCAGCGTCGATTTGCCGGCGCCGTTCTCGCCGACGATGCCGATGACCTCCCCGCGCGAAACGCTCATCGAGAAGTCGCGCAGCGCCCTCACGCCGACGTAGCTTTTGGACACGTCGGTAAGGACGAGGAAGGGCGCCGCCGTAGGGTGGCCGACGACGGCTGAGGGAAGACTGTTCATCGAGGTTCCATCACAGGCCGGCAGCCGCGGAGAGGATCAAGCTCTGGAAACATCATGGTCTGGCCCGAACATGGTCTGGCCTGACCACGGCGGCGTCAAGCTCCGGGTGGCCCGAGAAGACTGCGCCGCGCCCAGGACGGGGGCGCGGCGCGGTCTGCCTACTGGCTGCCCATGGCCTTCTGTTCGGCGACATAGGCGTCGACGGTCGACTGGGTGACGATCCTGGTCGGGATGATGATGAGGTGGCTCGCCGGAATACCGGACTTGTCGCCCTTCACGTAGGCGGCCATCAGCTTCATGCCTTCATAGGCCCAGAGGAATGGCTGCTGCACGACGGTCGCCGCGATCGTGCCTTCCTTGACGCCGCCGAGGGTCACGGGATCGCCGTCGAAGCCCACGACGGTGATCTTGCCGAGTTCATGGGCCTGCTTCAGCGCGGCGTAAATCTGCGGCGTGTTGTAGGAATAGAAGCCGACCATGCAGGTGACGTTCGGATCGGCGACCAGCACGTCGGACACGTTCTCCTTGGCGCGCGTCTGATCGAGATCGTCGCCACGCACATCGACCAGCGTGATGCCGGTGCCTTCGATCCCCTTCTTGAAGCCCGCGATGCGCTCGCGCGCGTTGTCGGCGCCGAGCAGGCCGACGAAGCCCATGCACTTGCCGCCCTTCGGCATAGCCTTCTTGGCGATGTCCGCCGCCTGCAGGCCCGCGGCGGTGTTGGACGAACCGATATAGGCGATCCGGTTGGTCTGCGGCGCGTCGCTGTCCGTCGTGAACAGCGCGGTCTCGGACGCGATCTTATCGAGGCCGGTGGTCGAGGTCTTCGGATCGACCGCCGAGACCATGATGCCTTTGGCGCCCGCGGTCACGAGGTCGTCCATCAGCTGCTGCTGCGCCGCGACCGTCGCCTGCTGCGGATATTCCAGCTCCATCTTGAAGCCCGGAAGCTCGGCCTGGGCCTTCTTCACGCCGGCCGCCGCCGCCTTCCAGAAATCCGAGGCGCCATTTGGCACGAAGACGAGCAAGGGCTTGTCGGCGGCCATCGCCGGGGCAGCCGCGCCCAAAGCGAGGCCGGCGGCGAATACTGCGGTCATTACGTTCTTCGATCTCATCGCGTTTCCCCTTGGCCCGATTCTGAGCGGGCCGATTTCTTATGGCGCCAAGTTCGCCCGACGGCCGCGCGGCGGAGCAATCCGCCACCGGCCCGTGCAGCGATCGAGCGTCCCGGCAAGCAAAAGTAACACTAATAAAGCCCGTGCAGGCTTGTCAACCGCATCGGAAACGAACACGTTCCGCTTCCGGCGATACGGCTCGGCGAAGTCCGTATTATGGAGCACATTCGCTGGAAGACGTGCCGAACCCGTGCGCGGTCACCCCTCAGGCCGTGCTGCAGGTGGATCTGACGACGCCCTTTTATTACTAATATTTTGGCGTCTTGCGGTGGCGGGCAAGCGACCAGGCGAAGCCTGGCGAACGGCAGGGAGACCGGAAGTTGGGCCAGCCAGAGCAAGGTCGGCACGAAGACGCATCCAAGACCGGCAGCCTCGCCCCGAGGCGGCCCACGATGACGGAGATCGCGCGCGCCGCCGGATGCTCGCAAACCACGGTCTCGCTCATTCTGAACCACAAGCCGGGTTTCAAGATTTCGCTCGATCTGCGCAAGCGCGTGTCCGATATCGCGCGGGATCTCGGCTATCAGCCCAAGCGGACGCCCGCCACCGCCGCGCGCGGCGGCTCCGAGGCTTTCGACAGCGGCTATGGCGCCGGGGCGCGCATGCCGTCCCAGACCGCGCGGGTGGTCCGGGAAATCGGCATCGCCATCACCTCCAACCGCTTCCCCCCCAACACCATGCTGCCGCGCGATAGCGAGTTGCTGGCTCATTTCGGCGTCTCCCGCACGGTTCTGCGCGAGGCCTTGAAGGTTCTCGCCGGCAAACGGCTGCTGCTGCCCCGCGCCCGGATCGGCACAAAAGTGCTCGACCGCAGCGAATGGAACATCTTCGACCCGGATCTGTTGATGTGGCATGTCGAATCCGGGATCGACGACAACTTCATCCGCCATGTCGGCGAGATCCGCTGGGCGCTGGAGCCCGAGGCCGCCGCCCTCGCCGCCCGCCGCCACCAGCAGGGCGACGTCGCGACGCTCGCGGCCCATGTCGGCCGCATGGGCGCTCCGGGCGTCAGCCGGAAGGCCTTCGTCAGCGCCGATCTCGACTTCCACGTGGCGGTCGCGACGGCGTCGGGCAATCCGTTCCTGCGCGCGATCAGCGCCCTCATCGAGGTGGCGCTGGTGGAGGCCTTCACGCGCAGCTGGCCCGGCGACGAGGCGGGTGGCGCCCAGCGATCGGCCGCCGATCATCGCGCTATCGTCGATGCGATCGCCGAGGGTGACGAGGACGCGGCGCGCGCCCGGATGCGCGTCGTCGTCGGCGAGGGCATCGCCAGAGCGACCCGCAGCTGAGGCCGCCGCTAATCGAATTCCGTCGGCAGGGTCCGGTCGCGGTGATGCGCGAACATCCGCGCGACTTGATGCGGCAGCACGCGGCCGAGCGAGAGGTCCGCCGGCACGTCCTCCGCCGCGAAGAAGCCCACTTCGCTCGTCTCCAGGCTCGTGGTCGGCGCCCCGCCCGTGATCTCGCACAGGAAGAACAGCTTCACGATGGAGAACAGCCCCGGCGGCGTGTGCCCCTGCGCCGAGCGGTCCCAGCACCCGGCGAGCTTCACCACCCGCACCTCGTAGCCGGATTCCTCCAGCACCTCTCGCGCGACGCACCGCGCCGGCGTCTGGTTCACATCCGCCCAGCCCCCCGGCAGCGTCCAGCGGTCATGGTCCGCCGCCTCGCGCACCATCAGGATGCGCCCCTCGGCGTCGAAGGCCGCGCCGCGCACATCCACCTTGGGCGTCGCATAGCCGCCCTCAGCCCCGAAGAGCGTGGCGAGCCCCGGCGCAGACCCGTCCGTCCGCGCCGCCAGCATCCGTGCCGCGAGCGCCGTCAGCGCGTGATAGCGCTCGATGTCGTAAGGGTCGCGGCTGAAGGCGAGGCCCGATTGCGCGGTCGCCTGAACTTCCCGCGCCCACAGCAGCCAGTCCGGCTCGCGGGCACCGGTCATTCGGCGGGGCTCGGCGCGGCGTTGCGCGCTTCCGCCGCGTCATGGGCGCGCGCATAGCGCTTGGCGAGCACCGCGCAGACCATCAGCTGCATCTGGTGGAAGATGATGAGCGGGAGCACGATCAACCCAACGGTCGAGGCGCCGAACAACACATTGGCCATCGGCACGCCCGTCGCGGCACTTTTTTTCGAGCCGCAGAAGACGATGGCGATCTCCTCGGGCTTGGCGAAGCCCATGGCGCGGCTGCCGAAGGTCGTGATCAGCAGCACGAGCGCCAGCAGGATGGCGTTGGAGATGATGATCTCCGCGAAGCCCGAGAGCGGCAGCTGGTGCCAGATGCCGCGCATCACCGCGGCACTGAACGCCGTGTAGACAACGAGCAGGATCGAGCCGCGGTCGGTGTATTTCAGGATGTTGCGGTTGCGCGCCGCCCAGCCGGCGATCCAGGGCCGCAGCACCTGACCGAGGACAAAGGGCAGCAGTAGCTCGAGGAAGATGCTGCCGATGGCCGAGAAGTCCCCGCCTCCGCCGTGGGTGCGCAGCAGCAGGCTCGCCAGGATGGGCGTCAGCACCACGCCGATCAGCGTCGAGAAGGTCGCCGCGCAGATCGCCGCCGGCACGTTGCCGTGCGCGATCGAGGTGAAGGCGATGGAGGACTGCACGGTCGAGGGCAGCAGGCAGATGTAGAGCAGCCCGATCAGCATCGGCGGGCTGACGAGATGCGGAAACAGCGCCCGGAAGCCGAAGCCCAGGATCGGAAAGACGACGAAGGTCGAGACGAGGATGACGCCGTGCAGCCGCCACTGCGCGAGGCCCGCGATCACCGCGTCCCGCGACAGCCGCGCGCCCTGCATGAAGAACATGATGGCGATGGCAAGCGTGGTGAGCCACTGGAAGACGACGGCGCCCTCCCCGTAGCAGGGGAGAACAGAGGCTATGGCGACCGTCGCCACGATCGCGAGGGTGAAGCCGTCGGGAAGAAGGTCCGTGAAGCGCTGCATGGCGCCATCTTACCGGGTCATCGGCGGCAGGGAAGATATCCGCGGCAGAGGCTGGGCTGCGCGATCCCGGGTCGAGCCCCCCGCAGGTCTATCGCGCCTTGCCCTGAACCTTCGCTTGCCGCTTTCCGTGCAGTCCGTTAACGATCGCGTCAAAATGAAAACAGGATGGCGATCGTGAGGCTGTATCGTCGCTCGCTCCTCGGGGCCGCATTCGCCGGCGCCTGTTCCGCCCTCGTCCAGCCTCTGCCCGCCTGGGGCCAGTCCATCACCGCGCCGCCCGGGGCGACGCCGATGGCCGCCACCTGGCCGCATACCGTCACTGTCAACGGCGCGACCGTCACGATCTATGAGCCGCAGGCGATCGACTGGGCGAACCACACGACGCTCCGCGCCCGCGCCGCCGTCGCCATCACCCCGGTGGGAAGCCAGCAGGCGATCCTCGGCACAATCGAGATTTCGGGCGCGACCGAGGTCGATAAGGACGAGGGCATCGTCTATTTCTCGCAGCCGACGCTGGTCTCATCGAGTTTTCCATCGCTCGACACCAGCCACGCCTATCAGCTGCAGACCCGGATCGCGGCCTTTCTCGCGCGGATGCCGCCCAAGATCATCCCGCTGAACACCGTGCTGCTGAGCCTCAACGAGCCGCCGGTGGCGGCCGTGCCTGTCGACAATACGCCGCCCACCATCTTCTACAGCGCCCAGCCGGCCAGCCTGCTGGTCTTCGACGGCAAGCCGGTCACGGCGCCGATCGGCTCGACCGGGCTGACCTTTGCCGTGAACACGAACTGGACCGTGATCCACGACAGCGCGAACGGCGGCACCTGGTACCTCCTCAACAATGGCAGCTGGCTGGTGGCGCAGGACTATGCGGGACCCTATGAGCCTGCCGGTCCATTGCCGCCGGCCTTCTCGCAGATCCCCGCGGACGCGGATTTCGGCGCCATCCGCAAGTCGGTGCCCGGCAAGCCGCTGCCGGCGGGCAGCGTGCCCATCGTCTTCGTCTCGACCAAACCCGCCGAGATCATCGTCACGGCGGGTCCGCCGCATTTCCAGCCGGTGCCGGGCACGAGCCTCGACGCCGTGACGAATACCGGCGCGGTCCTGTTCCGCTACGCGCCGAACAAGAGCTTCTATTACCTTGTCTCCGGCCGCTGGTTCTCGGCGGCCAGCCTCTACGGCCCCTGGACCTTCGCGACCCCCAACCTGCCGGCCGATTTCGCCCGCCTCTCGCCCGACGGCTCCTACGGCAATCTGCTGGCCTCGGTCCCCGGCACGGCGGAGGCGCAGGCCGCCGTGCTGAAGGCGCAGATCCCGACGCAGGCGACCCTCTCGCGCAAAACGGCGACCGTCACCGTGACCTATGCGGGCGCGCCGAACTTCGTGCCGATCCCGGGTACGTCGCTGCGCTACGCGACGAACACCGCCTTTCAGGTGATCGACGTGGGCGGGCTCTATTACGTCTGTTATGAGGGGGCCTGGTTCGTCGGCCATTCGCCGAACGGGCCTTGGACACTTGCCACCAGCGTGCCGGCGGCGATCTACGCCATCCCGCCGACGAGCCCGCTCTACAACGTGACCTATGTGCAGGTTTATGGCGCGACGCCGACAGCCGTGACCTACGGCTTCACCTCGGGCTATCTGCTTGGCTTCGTGACGGCGGGCGTGATCTGCTACGGCACCGGCTACTACTACCCGCCCTATGTCGTGCCGGGCCGGGTGCCGGGCTACTTCCCCTACCCCTATTCCTACGCCGGGAACGTCCACTACAACACCGCGACCGGCGCCTGGGCCAGCACCGGCACCGTCTATGGCCCCTACGGCCGGGCGGCGACGGGGGGCTCGGCCTATAACCCGAACAACGGCGCCTATACGCGCGGCGGCGCGGTCTATGGCCCCAACGGCGGCGCGGGCGCGTGGTCGCGCTACAACCCCTCGACCGGCACCTACTCGCACGGCTCGGCGAGCTGGAACAACGGCAGCGGTACCGCCTATGCATCGGCCTACAACCCGACCACGGGCCGCAGCGGCAGCACGACGCAGAACGCCAACCCGTATGCGCGCTGGGGGTCGAGCACCGTCAGCGGGCCGAACGGCACGGTCAACACGGCGAGCGGCAGCAATGCGCGCGGCTCGGCGGGCGGGTTCAACGCCAGCAACGGCGCCCAGGGCGCGGCGGTGCACGGAGCGGGCGGCAACAACGCAGGCGCGGTCAAGACCGCGAGCGGCAACGTCTATGCCGGCGCCGACGGCAACGCCTACAAGAAGACGGATTCCGGCTGGCAGAAATACAACAACGGCTCCTGGCAGTCCGTGCAGCCGCCTTCGGGCAGTCAGGCGCGCTCGACCGCTCAGACCAACCATCCCAGCTCGACCGCGCCGAGCAGCCGCCAGACGACCGGCGCATCATCTGGCTATCAACGCCCGTCGACCAGTTCCTACCAGCGCCCGAGCTCGACCGCGACCACGAGCACCCGTCAGCAGCCGCGCATGGACAGCAACAGCTGGGGACAGCTCAACCGGGACCAGACGGCGCGGCAGTCCGGCGGCTACAATCGCGGCAGCTACGGCGGCGGCGCTGCCCGTGGCGGCGGCGGGTTCAGACGGGCGCGGTAGGCAGCGCCCTCGCTTATCAGGCAGCGGCCGCGACGGCCGTGAGGCGCTTGCCGGCCGTCGCGCGGTGGCCCTTTGCCGGGAACAGCTCGCCCGCCAAGCCGAGCCCGAATCGCGGCATGTTCACGTAGATCGATTCCGCATGGCCGGGCGGCACGACATAGGTTTCGTGCCAGATGCCGACATCGCCGCTGGTCCCGATCGCCTTGTAGAAGGCCGTCCAGGCCGGCAGATGCGCGCGGTCTTCTGCGCGGGCATAGGCCTGCAGATGCGCCGCACTCCGCCAATACTGGACCATCCAGAGGTTCCGCCCGCCGAAGGCCATCCGGGCAGAGAGCAGGCCAAGCTCCGGCTGGCCCATGAGTTCCTGCAGCATCTTCGGCATGGCGCGGCCCAGCGGCAGCCATTTCCACACCTTCCACAGTCGGTTGATGCGCATGCCGATGAGGAAGACGGTGACGCCGCCTTCCACCTCCGCACAGACACGCTCCCTGATGATCTCGGCCATCTCGCTTGCTCCTCGGTAATACCGGGCTATGTTGATGGCGACAACATAGACGCCAATGTGGGCGCCGTCAACATGGAATGAGGCAGTGCCTATGACGCCTTCACGGCCCGGCGCGAGCGAAAGCCGCCAGCCCTACCATCACGGCGATCTGCGGCGGTCGCTGGTCGATGCGGCGCTCGCCCTCGTGGCCGAGGAACAGGACTGGGGGTTTTCGCTGCGGGAAGTCGCGCGCCGCGCCGGGGTCAGCCACAACGCGCCCTACAACCACTTCGCGGACAAGCGCGACTTGCTCGGCGCGGTGGCGAATGCGGGCTACGAGGCGCTGCAGTCACGGCTGACCGTCCTTGCCGCGCTAACCGCCGCGCCGGACGAGGCCCTGGTCGCGATCGGCGTCGGCTATATCCGCTTCGGGCTTGAGAACCCGGCGCATTACCGGCTGATGTTCGGCCCCGAACTGGTCGCCGGCAGCGGCGGGCCGCCCGCAAGCCTGCTGGAGGCGGCGGGCGGGGCGAAGTCGGTGCTGGCCGAGGTGCTGCTTCGCGGCGCGCGCGCGGGCGTGTTCAAGGCGGCGCCGGATGACGAGCAGGCGCTCGGCATCCTTGTGCTGTCATCGTGGGCTATGGTCCACGGTCTCACGCTGCTGCTGATGGACCGGCTGGCGGGCTCGGCTTTGCCGGACAGCATCCCGGAACTCGTCGCCCGCACCCTGGTCGATGGCATCCGCGTGCGGTAGGCCGCGAAACATCCGGATGCCTGCGGGGCGTCCGTCACTCCAGGTTGGTATGGCGCGCCCGCATCGCCTCCGCACCGATGTCGAGCCGCGCCTTCAGCTTCAGAACCATGACCTCGAACAGGACGAAAAGGCAGCCCTCGTACAGCGATCCCATCGGCAGAACCGAGGTCTTCGCCGTGCCCTGGTCATCGGCCATGGTCTGCGCGGGCAGCACGAGAACCCGGTCGGCGAATTTGGCGCCGCGCCCCTCCGGCTGCGCCGTGATGAACAGGATCGTCGCCCCTGCCCGCTTGGCCACATCCAGCAAGGCGAGCGCCGTGGAGATCTCGCCCGGACCGACAGTGACGAGGAACAGATCGCCGGGGCCGATCGCGGGCGTCGTCATGTCCCCGACGACGGAAGCCTGAAGGCCCATGTGGAACAGGCGCATGGCGAGGCCACGGATCTGCAGCCCCTCGCGCCCGCCGCCGAACACCACGATCTTGCCCGCGTCCGCGATCATCCGCACGGCCTCGTCCACCGCCCGGTCATCGACCTTTGCGAAAACACCACGGAGTTCGTCGAGCGCGTCGTCATAGATCGTCATCGGGTTTTCCCTCTTGTTCTGTCGATTGACGCAGCGCCCGGTCCGCGCGCCTCAGGCGGCCTTCGCCTGCCCCACGAGGCGGGACAGATTGCCCAGCACGTCCTTCGCGACCTTGATCCGCCGCGTCACGTCCATGTCCCCGGCGACCACCAGCTTATGATCGGGGCGCAGCCGCACGGTGCCGCCGCGCGAGCCGATCCAGGGGATCAGCCCGCCGGGGTTGCTGAAGGAATTGCCACGGAAACTCAGCACCATACCCTTCGGCCCGGCGTCGAGCTTCTCGACCCCCGCCTCGCGGCATGTCCGTTTCAGCGTCATCACCTGCAGCAGGTTGTCGACCTCCTCCGGCAAGGGCCCGAAGCGGTCCACCAGTTCGGCCGCCATCGCCTCGGTCTCCTCCGCGGATGACAGGGCACCGATGCGACGATAGAGGCCGAGCCGCACCGGCAGGTCCTTCACGTAAGTCTCCGGGATGAGCACCGGCAGGCCGAGCGCGATCGTCGGCGTCCAGTCGCGCTCGCTGGCGCGGCTCTTCTTGCCCTTCTCGGCGCGCAGATCGGCGACCGCATCCTCCAGCATCTGCTGATAAAGCTCGATGCCGACCTCGCGGATATGCCCGGACTGCTCGTCGCCGAGCAGGTTGCCCGCGCCACGGATGTCGAGATCGTGCGAGGCGAGCGTGAACCCAGCACCCAAGGTATCCAGCGTCTGCATCACGTCCAGCCGCTTTTCGGCGGCGGCGGAAAGCCTGTGGTTCGGCGGCCACGTCAGGTAAGCGTAGCCGCGCTGCTTGCCGCGACCCACACGCCCGCGCAGCTGATACAGCTGCCCGAGCCCGAACAAATCGGCCCGATGAATGATCAAGGTATTGACCGCCGGCATGTCGAGCCCGCTCTCGACAATGTTCGTGGACAGCAGCACGTCGTATTTGCCGTCGCCGAACTCGGTCATGACACGCTCTAGCTCGGTCGGCGCCAGCCGCCCATGTGCCTCGACGACGCGCAGATCCGGCACGATCTCCATGAGCCGCTTGCCGACGCGCTCCAGATCCTCGATGCGCGGCACGACGCAGAATATCTGGCCGCCACGGAACCGCTCGCGCTGGATCGCCTCGCGCACCACCAGCCCGTCGAAGGGCATGATGAAGGTCCGTACCGCCAGCCTGTCCACAGGCGGCGTCGCGATGATGCTCATCTCCCGCACGCCCGTCAGCGCCAATTGCAGCGTGCGCGGAATGGGGGTTGCCGTCAGCGTGAGCACATGCACGTCGGCCTTCAGCGACTTCAGCCGCTCCTTGTGCGCGACACCGAAATGCTGCTCCTCGTCGACGATGACGAGGCCCAGATCCGAGAAGGTGATGGATTTCGCCAGCAGAGCGTGGGTGCCGACGACGATATTGATGTCGCCCGAGGCGACCCCGGCCCGCACCGCCGCCGCCTCCTTGGCCGTCACCATTCGGGAAAGCTGCGCGACCGTCACCGGCAGGCCCGCGAAGCGCGCCGAGAAGACGCGGAAATGCTGGCGGGCCAGCAGCGTTGTCGGCACAACGACCGCGACCTGCGAGCCTGACAGGGCCGCGACGAACGCCGCCCGCAGCGCGACCTCGGTCTTGCCGAAGCCCACGTCGCCGCAGATCAGCCGGTCCATCGGCCGGCCGGCGGCCATATCCTCCAGCACATCGGCGATCGCGCGCGACTGGTCCTCGGTCTCCATGAACGGGAAGCGGGCGCAGAACTCGTCCCACATGCCCTCGGCCGGGGCGAGGCTCGGCGCCTCGTGCAGCCGCCGCTCGGCCGCGATGCGGATGAGCCCCGCCGCCATGTCGCGGATCCGGGTCTTGGCCCGCGCCTTGCGGTTCTGCCAGGACGCGCCGCCAAGCTTGTCGAGCGCGATCCCCGCCGTCTCCGCGCCGAAGCGCGACAGCATCTCGATGTTCTCGACCGGCAGGAACAGCTTGTGCTCGCCGTCGTACATGATGCGCAGGCAATCATGCGGCGCGTCGTTCACATGGATGGTGACGAGGCCGTCGTAGCGCCCGATGCCGTGGTCCTCGTGCACCACCAGATCGCCCTCGGCGATGTCGGTCGCCTCGGCGATGAACTGGTCGGCGCGCTTGCGGCGCCGGGGCGGGCGGGAGATGCGGCGGCCCAGCAGATCCTGCTCGCCCACCACGGCCATGCGGTCGCCGATGAAGCCGCGTTCGAGCCCGAGCGTGACGAGCGCGATGGCATGGGGCGGCAGGGCGCGCACCGCATCCGCATTGGCGGCGACCTTCATCTGCTCGAAGCCGTGCTCGCGCAGCAGGGCGCCGAGCCGCTCCCGCGAACCGTCGGTCCAGGCCGCGATCACCAAACGTTTCTTGTCGCGCGCCCAGTTCGCAGCCGCCTCGCGGAGCTTGTCGAAGACATCCGGCTGCATGTCGCCGCCGGGTGCGAAGATGGGCGCCGGACGCCCGCCGCCGTCCACGCCGGTCGCGCCATCGGGCTTGACGAAGGGGCTGAAGGCGAAGCTGCCCACTTGCGCGAGCATCGCGTCCCACTCCTCGCCGCTCAGATAGAGCCGCTCGGAGGGCAGCGGCCGGTACGGCGTCTCGCCGTCGCGCGGCAGCGCCCGCCGCGCCTCGTAATGGTCGGCGATCAGTTCCAGCCGCGATTCCAGCACCTGCTCGGCCTGATGGTCGAGCGCCACCGAAACACCGGGCATGTAGTCCACCAGCGTCTCCATGGCGTCATGGAACAGCGGCACCCAATGCTCCATGCCGGCATGGCGGCGCCGGTCGGAGATCGACTGGTAGATCGGGTCTTCGGCCGCCGCCGCGCCGAACAGCTCGCGCCAGCTCGTGCGGAAGCGCGCGACCGATTCCGGGTCGAGCGGCACTTCCGAGACCGGATGCAGGCTGAGCCCGCTCACCGGCTCGCCGCTGCGCTGCGTGTTGGTGTCGAAGCGGCGCATGCTCTCGATGCTGTCGCCGAACAGGTCGAGGCGGATCGGGTCCGGTTCGCCTGCGGGGAACAGGTCGACGATGCCGCCGCGCATGGCGAACTCGCCTGGCTCCATCACCGTCGCCGCGCGGGCGTAGCCATGTGCCTCGAGATAGATCGCCAGCGCTTCCGGCGCGATTTCGCCGCCAGGGGCGAGCATGAGGCTCGACCCCTTGAACATCGCCCGTGGCGGCACGCGCTGCACCAGCGCGTTGACCGTCGTCAGCAGCACGCCGCGGCGGAATGCACCCGGTGCCAGCTGCGCCAGCGTCGCGATGCGCTCGGAGACAATGGCGGGGTTGGGCGAGACGCGGTCGTAGGGCAGGCAGTCCCAGGCGGGGAAGCGCAGGACGGGCAATTCGGGCGCGAAGAAGCCGAGCGCCTCGGCCATCCGCGCCATGCGCTGATCGTCCCGCGCCACATGGATGATGGGCCCGTCGGCTTCCAGCGCGCGCCGCACCAGCAGCGCCGCATCCCAGCCATCGGGCGCGCCATAGACGGTCAGGCCGCTCATCGCCCCGCCGCCTCGACCATCGCGCGGAGCATCGGGTGGTCCTGTTCGGGCGGCACGGGTTGACGGCGGGTCAGCCACTCGGCCAGATCCGGTTCGGGAAGGTCGAGGAGTCGCTCGATCTCGGTCAGCTCCTCCGGGGTGAACCCCGCGAGCCGGGACGAAACGAAGCCGCCGATCAGCAGATCGAGTTCATGGGTTCCACGATGGGTGGCGCGAAACAGGAGACGCCGGCGCCGCTGATCGATTGGGGGCGAGTGAGGGTCGAGCGCGTGATCGGTCATGGGTGATGCGTCCTATAATCACGCGCCTGCCCGGTGTCAGCCTTTGACCGCGGATCCCGTGGGTGAAATCCGCGCGCCGCTGACCATCCTTCCGGGCATAGGCCCAAGCCTCGCCGCGTCGCTCGCGCGCCTCGCCGGCGGTCCCACGCTCCGCCATCTGCTGCTCCACATGCCCGACAGCACCGTCGACCGGCGCGAACGCCCGCGTCTTGCCGCGGCCCGTCCCGGCCGCATCGTGACGCTCGAGGTCGAGGTGATGCGGCACGACAAGCCGCGCAACCGCGCCCAACCCTGGCGTGTCGTGGTAACAGACGGCTCGGCCTTCGCCGATATCGTGCTGTTCCATCAGGCGCGGCTCGGCCAGATGCCGGTGGGCGCCAAGCTCGTCGTGTCGGGCAAGCTCGAGCGCTTCGCCGACAAGCTGACGCTGCCGCATCCAGACTACGTGCTGCCGGTCGCGCGCGCCGCCGAGATGCCGGCGATCGAGCCGGTCTGGCCGCTGACGGCGGGCGTCACCAACCGCCTCGTGGGCCGCGCCATGGCGGGCGCCCTCGCCCGGCTGCCGGAGTTTCCCGAATGGATCGAGCCGTCGCTGCTCGCCCGGCGGCGCTGGACCGGCTTCGCCGCCTCGCTTCGTAGGGTGCAGGCGCCGGACGCAGACGATGCGGCGCGGGAGGCGGCGCGCACCCGCCTCGCCTATGACGAGTTGCTGGCCGAGCAGGTGGCGCTCGGGCTGCGCCGCGCCGCGCGTCGTGCGCGCCCGGGCCGCTCGCTCAGGGGCGACGGGCATCTGCGGGCAGAGGCGCTGGCGCGTTTCGGCTTCCAGCCGACGCCCTCGCAGACCCGCGCCCTCTCCGAGATCGACGCCGACATGGCGGCGGCGCGGCCCATGCTGCGGCTGCTGCAGGGCGATGTCGGCTCGGGCAAGACGCTGGTGGCGCTGCTGGCGATGCTGCGCGCCGCCGAGGCCGGGGCGCAGGCGGCGCTGATGGCCCCCACCGAGCTTCTGGTCCAGCAGCATTTCCGCACCCTCTCGGCGCTCTCGCCGGTCACAATCGGGCTGCTGACCGGCTCGGTTCCCGCGGCTGAGCGGCGCGCGGTGCTGCGTGGCCTCGCCGATGGCTCGATCCCGCTCGTCATCGGCACCCACGCGCTGTTCCAGAAACACGTCGAGTTCCGCGACCTCGGCCTCGCGGTCATCGACGAGCAGCACCGTTTCGGGGTCGAGCAGCGCGTGAGCCTCGGCGACAAGGGGGCCGCGACCGACGTGCTGGTGATGACGGCGACGCCCATCCCGCGCTCGCTCCGCCTCACGCAATACGGCGAGATGGATGTCAGCAAGCTCACCGAGAAGCCGCGCGGGCGCGGGCCGGTGCGCACGACGATCCATCCCATCGGCGCGCTGCCCGAGGTGATCGCGGGGCTTGCCCGTGCGCTGGATCGCGGGGCGCGCATCTACTGGGTGTGTCCGCTGGTGTCGGAGAGCGAGGCGCTCGACCTCTCCGCCGCCGAGGACCGCTTCGCGATGCTCGGCAAGCGTTTCGGGCCGGCGGTCGGCCTCGCCCACGGCCAGCAGGACGCCAGGCTGCGCGAGGCGGCCCTCGCGGATTTCGCCGCCGGACGCACGCGCCTTCTAGTGGCGACGACGGTGGTGGAGGTCGGCGTCGATGTGCCGGAGGCGACGGTGATGGTCATCGAACACGCCGAGCGCTTCGGCCTCGCCCAGCTGCACCAGCTGCGGGGGCGTGTCGGAAGGGGTGCCGCCGAAAGCTTCTGCCTGCTGCTGCATGAGGATGGGCTTGCGCCGGTGGCGCAGGCGCGGCTGACCCTGTTGCGGGACACGCAGGACGGGTTCGAGATCGCGGACGCCGATTTCCGCCTGCGCGGCCACGGCGACGTGACCGGCACCAAGCAGTCCGGCCTGCCCGGCTACCGCCTCGCGAATGTCGCTGAGCAGGAAGCGCTGCGGGAGGTCGCTGCCAAGGACGCGACGATGCTCCTCGACGGCGATCCCACGCTGCGGTCCGCGCGGGGGCGGGCGGCCGACATTCTGCTGCGGCTGTTCGACAAGGAGGACAGCGTGCGCGGGCTGGTGGGGGGATGAGCGGCCGATGAGCAGCGGGCGGGAGTATCCGGCGCGGCCGCTGGTCGGCATCGGCATCGTGGTGCTGAAGCCGCCGCATGAGGTGCTGCTGATCCGCCGTGGCCGCGCGCCGATGCTGGGCGCATGGGGGCTACCGGGCGGCGGGCAGGAACTCGGCGAGACGGCGGAAGCCGCGGCGCGGCGCGAGTTGCTTGAGGAGACCGGGCTCGCGGTCGGCGAGCTGAAACTCGCCGGCAATGTCGACAGCATCGACCGGGACGCCGAGGGGCGGGTGCGGTACCACTACACGATCATCGACTTCGCAGCGTTATGGACCGGCGGCGAGCCGCGGGCGCTCACGGACGCCGCCGCGGTCACCTGGGCCGATCTCAGAAAGCTCGACGATTACGCGCTCTGGAGCGAGGCGCATCGCATCATCGCCCTCGCCCTCAGGGCCTTCGGGCTGGAGACGGGCTGACGCCCGACCTCCAGCCGTTTCGCGTCAGGACTGGTAGCTAGCGGAGGCCGGCACTTCCGGGCGCGCGAATTCCGATGTGGGGGCCGGCGGCGCGGAGGACGAGGCGGAGGGGGCGACCGGACCAGTGCCGGTCAGCATTTCCATCTGGCCGGTCAGCTGGCCGCCATCCTCCACCTGCAGGCGGCGGCAGCGCGCGCGGCCCAGAACCTGACCGGTCGCCCGCACGATGAGGCTCGTGCGCGCTGTGATCGTGCCGTCGATGGTGCCGGCAATCTCGGCCTCCTCGACCTCGACCTCACCCTTGAAGACGCCGCCCTGGATGACGGAAAGCTCGGTCGCGTGGATCATGGTTGCTTCCACGGTACCTTCGACGACCAGCCGTTCGGCATCCGTGATGGTGCCCTGAACGCTGATGCCGCGGCCGACGACGAGCGTACGGCGCTCGCTCGGATCGCTCGCGGGTCGCGGCGGCGCCTGCATGCCGGGGCGCGGCGGCACCGGCGGCAGATTGGGGACGCCTGTGGGGTTGGGGGCGAAGGGCGGTCGGGCCATGTCGATGGGGTCCTTGTCCTTAAGCGGCGCGGGGCGGAAAGGCGGCACGCCGAGTCCGTTGTCTGTCGGGCGGGCGGCGGCGGTGTCGCCCCCTTGCGTCTGAGCCAGGAAGCCCGGCATCGGCGCCGCAGTGGCACCCTCCTGGCCGTCATCTTCGGGTCGGTTGCTGCGGCGCTTGAACACGGTCTTCTCGTCCCTGCCTTGGCGGAGCGCCGGGCGTATCACGAACACGCCAGCACGAACAACCCGATGCAGGCGATTTGTTAAGGTTTTGCATGAAGCATACCGCGTTTGCCTGCAAAGGCCGCCACTGCTACCCGAGATCATCAAGTCAGGAGAAATCATGTCCCCGCCTCGTTTCGACATTCTCGGCATCGGCAACGCCATCGTGGATATCCTCGCCGAGGTCGACGACCGATTCCTCGCCGAGCAGGGCATGATCAAAGGCTCGATGGAGCTGATCGACGCCGTCCGCACCGACGCGCTCTATGAGCTGATGCCGCCCGCCGTGCAGACGAGCGGCGGTTCCGTCGCCAACACCGCCGCGGTCGCGGCCCAGCTGGGCGCGCGCTCGGCCTTCATCGGCGTCGTCGCGGACGACCAGTTCGGCGGCGTCTTCCGCCACGACATCACCGCCTCGGGCGTGCACTACCCGACGCCCGCCGCGAGCCGGACGCAGCCGACCGCGCGGTGCCTCATCATCGTGACGCCCGACGGCCAGCGTACGATGAACACCTTCCTCGGCGTCTCCAGCACGCTCTCGCCCGTGCATCTCGACGCCGAGCTCATTGCCGATTCGGCGATCAGCTACCTGGAGGGGTTCCTTTTCTACGTGCCCGACTCGCGGGAGGCCTGCCTCGCCGCCGCGCGCGTCGCGCATGATGCGGGGCGGCGCGTCGCCATCAGCCTCTCCGACTTCCTCTGCGTCGAGCGCAACCTGGAAGCCTTCCGCGCCATGGTGCGGGACCACACCGACATTCTCTTCGCCAACGAGCGGGAACTGGCGGCGCTGACGGGCATCGACGATTTCGAGGCCGCGGCGGAGGCCGTGCGTGGGCAGGTCGAGATCGCGGCCCTCACCCGCGGCGAGCACGGCAGCGTCATCTTCCGCGGCGGCGAGCGCGTCGAGGTTCCGGCCGAGCCCACCACCGTCGTCGACACGACCGGCGCGGGAGATGCCTATGCCGCGGGCTTCATGGCGGGTCTCGTGGCGGAGGAGCCTTTGGCGATCTGCGGGCGCTGGGGGTCACGGGCGGCGGCCGAGACGATCAGCCGCATGGGCGCGCGTCCGCCCGAGGATCTGCGCCACCTCAGGGGCTAGGCGGCACCGCATCGGTCACTGGGCTGCGCGCCGGGCGTCAGGTCTGTTCCGTATCCAGCGCGTAGCCCGCCGCGCGCACCGTACGGACCACGTCGAGTTCGTCCGGCGCGTTGATCGCCTTGCGCAAGCGGCGGATATGCACGTCGACGGTCCGCGGCTCGACATGGATGCTCGGGCCCCAGATCGCGTCCAGCAACTCCTCGCGCGAGAAGACGCGGCGCGGGCGCTGCATCAGGAACTCCATCAGCCGGTATTCCGTGGGCCCCAGATGGAGCGGACGGCCGTTGCGGCTGATCCGGTGCGCGGCGAGGTCGAGCACGATGTCGTGGAAGCGCAGCTCGCCCTTGGCGGGCACGGTGTTCGACCGGCGCATCAGCGCCCGCATCCGCGCGACCAGCGCCTCGGTGCTGAACGGCTTGGTCACGTAGTCGTCGGCGCCGGTGTTCAGCCCCCGCACCGCGTCCTGGTCCTCGCTCCGCGCCGTGATCATGATGACCGGCAATTCCCGCGTCGCGGGACGCCGGCGGATCTGGCGGCAGACCTCGATGCCGGAGAGATGCGGCAGCATCCAGTCGAGCAGAACCATGTCGGGCTTCAGCTCGTTGATACGCGTCAGCGCCTCCTCGCCATCGCCCGCCTCCTCGACCCTGAAGCCCTGCTTCTCGAGGTTGTAGCGCAGCATGGTCATCAGCGCCGCCTCATCCTCGACGATGAGCACGAGCGGCTTGTTGGTGAGCGTCACGTTGTCAGGAACCACGTCTGTCAATCCTCGCCCTCAAGCGCCGGGATAGCGATTGGTCGAAAAGCCGCTCTCGCCCTTGGGGCGGTCGTTCGGCATCGTGGAGCCGGTGATCGCGTAATGCAGCGTCTCGGCGATGTTCGTTGCGTGGTCGCCCATGCGCTCGAGATTCTTGGCGATGAAGAGAAGATGCGTGCAGGGCGTGATGTTGCGCGGGTCCTCCATCATGTAGGTGATCTGCTCGCGGAAGATGCCGGAATAGACATCGTCGATCATGATGTCGGAGCGCCAGACCTCCAGCGCGCGCTCGGCGTTGTCCTCGCCGATCGCGTCCACCGTGTGTTTGAGATTCTCCTGCACCAGCCTGCACATATGGCCGATGCCGCTCAGCGAGTAGGGGGCCGCGATCTCGTTCAGCACAAGGCTGCGCTTGGCGACGTTCGCCGCGTAGTCGCCGATGCGCTCCAGATCGCCGCTGATCTTGAGGCTGGCGACGATCATGCGGAGGTCGGCCGCGACCGGCTGGCGGAGGGCCAGCAGCCGGATTGCGAAATCGACGATCTCGCGTTCGAGGCTGTCGACATTGAGGTCGTCCTGGACGGCATAGCCCGCGGCGGTGGCATTGTGCTCCAGCACCGCGCGGGCGGCGTTGGCGGCCTGCGCCTCGACCATCCCGCCCATCTTGGTCACGAGACCGCGCAGACGGCCGAGATCCTGCTCATAGCTTTTCACGATACGCTCGCTTTCGGAAGCTGGACTCATGGCGCGGCGATCAACCGAAGCGCCCGGTGATGTATTCCTGGGTCCGGCGTTCCTTGGGGTTCGTGAACATCCTGCCAGCGGCATCCACCTCCACCAATTCGCCGAGGTAGAAGAACGCGACCTGATCGGCGCAGCGGGCCGCCTGCTGCATGTTGTGGGTCACGATGATGATGGTGAAATCCTTCTTGAGCTCGTCGATCAGCTCCTCGATCTTGGCCGTGCTGATCGGGTCGAGCGCGCTGGTCGGCTCGTCGAGCAGCAGGACCTCGGGGCGGATCGCGATGCTGCGGGCGATGCAGAGGCGCTGCTGCTGCCCGCCCGACATGCCGCTCGCGGGGGCGCGCAGCCGGTCCTTCACCTCGTCCCAAAGGGCGGCACGCGTCAGCGACCACTGCACCCGCTCATCCATCTCGGCGCGGGAGAGCTTCTCGTGCAGGCGCACGCCGAAGGCGACGTTGTCGTAGACCGACATCTGGAAGGGCGTCGGCTTCTGGAAGACCATGCCGACACGGCTGCGCAGCGCGTTCAGGTCCACGTCGTCGCCGATGACGTTCATGTCGTCGAGCATGACCGAACCCTCGGCCCGCTGGCCGGGATAGAGGTCGTACATGCGGTTGATGACGCGCAGAAGCGTCGATTTGCCGCAGCCGGATGGTCCGATCATCGCGATGACCTCGCGGGTCGGCACGTCCAGGTTGATGCCCTTCAGGGCGTGGGTCTTGCCATAGTAGAAATGCAGATCGCGGATGGCGATGCGGGTGTCGCCCACGGCACCTGCAATAGCCGACGGCTGTGCCAAGGGTCGCGCCTGTTCCGTCACCGCCATCTGCATCTGCCCACCACGTTTCAGGGAATCTTACACAAGTTCACGCCGATCGTGAGCGGAAATACCCGAGGCGACCCGTGCCGGCCATGGGCCGGGCGTGAAGCTTTGATGACGCCCCGGCGCGGCAGGCCGCCGGGGGGCCCTCCTCCGTCCCGGTTATTCGGCGGCTTTCGGCGCGGCATCGAGGTCGACGACGCGCAGATAGGGGCGCAGCGTCTTCCAGCCCTGCGGAAAGCGGGCCTTCGCATCCTCGTCCGACAGGCTCGGCACGATGATGACATGCTCGCCCGGCGTCCAGTCGGCGGGTGTCGCGACCTTGTTCGTGTCGGTCAGCTGCAGGCTGTCGATCACGCGCAGGATCTCGCGGAAGTTGCGCCCGGTGCTCGGCGGATAGGTCAGGATCAGCCGCACCTTCTTGTTCGGGTCGATGATGAAGACGCTGCGCACGGTCAGGCTCGCATCCGCCTCGGGATGGATCATGCCGTAGAGGTTGGAGACCCTCCGGTCGCGGTCAGCGATCACCGGGAAGTTCAGCGCCTGCCCCTGCGTCTCCTCGATGTCGCGCGCCCAGCCCGCGTGGTTCTCGGTGCTGTCGACGGAGAGACCGATCGGCTTGACGTGCCGCTTCTCCCATTCGGGCATGAGGCGGGCGACGGCCGCGAGTTCGGTGGTGCAGACCGGCGTGTAATCCTTCGGGTGGCTGAACAGCACCCCCCAGGCATCGCCGAGATAGGCATGGAGGCTGATCGGGCCCATGCTGCTGTCCTGCTCGAAATCGGGGGCGATCTGCCCTAGCTGAACGGTCATCGCGTGCTCCTTGGCTGAGATGGCGCATCCACTCGCATCTCGCACCGGACCGATCAAGGACCCCCGCCCATAAAGACATGCCTCCTCACGGCACCCTGATCCGGGAGAAGAACCATACCCTGAAGACCCGCTTCACGAGTGACTGCATCTCCGGCTCCGCGTGCGGGGCGCTCGGGCGAGAAGGAGTTTCTTTCGGCGCCCGGCCGCGACAGCCGTCAGCCGCCGCCCTCGGACGACGGCCGGGGCGCGCTGCAGACCTGCGTCTCGGCGCCGATGACGCGGTGGGCGTGGGAGAAGCGCCGCCAGTACCAACTCGTGCGGCGGAAGGGCCGCAGCTGCACGCCGCGCGGGATCAGGACGCCCCCGGCGTCACGGTGGAGGCTCTGGGTGCAGTCGATGACAAGCGGGTCGCCATCCGGGGACTGCCCCACCGACCCCAGCCACATCACGACGTGCCCGACCTGTCCGCTCCGGTTGCGGATGAACACCAGATCCGCCGGCTGCAGGTCGGCACCCAGCGCTTCGAAGCCGTGGATGGGCACATGGGCCGCGCGCAGGCAGCCGGCGCCGCCCGGACCCTGCAGGTCCAGGTCCCACGCCTGCTGCCCCACCGCCGTCGGCAGCTTGATGCCGAGCGCGTAGTTGAAGACGAAGGAGGTGAAGTTGCTGCAGTCGAGGCCGCGCCCGTTCGCGCCTGCCGCCACTGTGCGCCAGGGCCAGCCCGCGGGCGGCGGCCAGGACGGCACGTGATGATGCTGATAGCCCAGTCCGAGGTGGCGGGCGGCCACGGCGATCACGCGCTCGCGCAGATACGCGGCGTCGGTCAGCGGCAGTCGCGGCGCCGGATATTGCCGGGCGGGCGGGCCCCAGGCGGCATCGCGGTCGCCGACATGGGCCTTCTCCCAGACCGCGAAGGGCATATCGGACTCCCCGCCGGGGTCGTTCCAGGGTGCGCGGTCGAAGCCCGCATCCAGCAGCACCTGCGCCGATGCGAAACGCAGGTCATAGGGCGAGGTATAGCCAGCGTCCGCCTCTGACGCGGATGGCAGGTCCCCGCGGACAGTCGCGCCCGGGCGCGACGTTTGCGCTTCGGCGTGGCCGACGGTAAAGCTCGCCGCCGCGCTCGCGACGCATGCCATCAGGTCTCTGCGGCGCGGCCCCACGGGATGATCGGCGAACACCATGCGTTTCGAAAGCGGTCGGCAACTCACGGCGCGAGGCTTCCTGTTCGATATGGACGGGACTCTGGTCGATTCCGGCGCGGTCGTCGAGCGCGTCTGGGGTGTTTGGGCGCGCCGCCAGGGCATCGACCCGGTGGGTCTCATGCCCGTCGCCCATGGCCGCCGCGCGATCGAGACCATCCGCATGTTCGCGACCCACGTGACCGACCCCGAGGCCGAGGCGCGCTGGCTGGAGGAGGCCGAGCGGCTCGACCTCGACGGGCTGGTGGAAATCCCCGGTGCGCGCGCGCTGATCGCGTCCCTGCCGCCCGATAGCTGGGCCTTGGTCACCTCCGCCGACGCGGCCCTGGCGCGAAGCCGGCTCGAAGCCTGTGGGCTGCCGGTGCCGCGCGTCTTCATCACCGCCGAATCGGTGGAACGGGGCAAGCCCGATCCGCACTGCTATCGGCTGGGCGCCGAGGGGCTCGGGCTCGATCCGCGCGACTGCATCGTCTTCGAGGATGCCGATGCCGGCCTCGCCGCCGGGCGCGCGTCGGGCGCGCAGGTCGTCGCCGTTGCCTCCACGCAATCATCCGAGGGGCTGGACCGCAAGGGCGAGCTTTGGGTGCCCGACCTCAGCGGGCTTCGCGTCCGGCGGGACGGCGACGTCTTCCGGCTGTCGCACGTCTGAGACAGGGCAGGTCCGACGGAATCGCCAGAATTTGGACATCCTTCCCGCGCTAAGGTCTCCGACCGTCACGTGGGAGGGCAGCATGATGAGTTTCCGCCGGAGCGTCTCGCGACGCATCAAGCTAGCCTACATCGCCGTTGTGGCCGGCACCGCCGGGCTCGCGGCGGGCGGGTTGATCGCGCCGACGCCCGCCCTCGCGTGGTGGCGCGGCGGCGTCTGGGTCGCGCCAGGCTATCCCTATGCACGGCCCTATTACGCGCCGCGGCCCTACTACTATGCGCCGCCGCCGATCGTGGTCGCTCCGCCGCCCGTCTATTACGCGCCGCCGCCCGTGGTCTATGCCCCGCCGCCGCCGCCGCCCGTCTACTATCGTCCGCCGGGGGCAGGCTATCCGGTGCCTGCCCGCAACTGCTACGCCCCGGCGCTCACCTGCCCCATGGAAGTGGCGCGCTCCCCTGGCACCGCCTGCTACTGTTCGGGTGCCGGCGGGGTCCGCGTCTGGGGCACGGCGCACTGAGGGCGCCGCCCTTGCCGGCTTGAGCCGCCGCGCGAACTGTTCCATGAGGCGGTTGCGGCCCTGACCTCGGGGGCGGCAGGAGGGTAATGGCCGCGATGAAGGTGACCGCGCTGATCGTCTGCGCCGGGCGCGGCACGCGCATGGGCCCCGGCGCGCCAAAGCAGTACCGGCTGCTCGGCCGCATCGCGGTGCTGCGCCACACCGCCCTCGCCTTCCGCCTGCATCCCGCCATCACCGCCATCTCCGTCGTCATCCACCGCGACGACCTCGCCCTCTATGAGGCGGCGACCGCGGGGCTGGACCTCTCGCCTCCCATCTTCGGCGGCGAGACGCGGGATGCATCCGTCCGCCTGGGGTTGGAGGCGCTGGCCGCAGACCCGCCCGACCGCGTGCTCATCCATGACGGCGTGCGCCCCTTCGTGACGGCCGAGACCATCGCCGCCGTCGTCGCGGCGCTGGAAACCGGCCCCGCGGCCATCGCGGCGATGCCCGTCTTCGACACGATCAAGGCCTGCGCGGGCGGGATGATCACCGGCACCATCGACCGCGCGCCGCTATGGCGGGCGCAGACGCCGCAGGGCTTCGCCTATGACGCGATCCTGGCGGCGCACCGGTCGGTGGCGGCGCGCGACGATCTGCCGCTGGTGACGGACGACGCCTCGGTCGCCGAGGCGGTGGGCCTGCCGGTGCGCGTCGTGCAGGGGTCGGAGGACGCCTTCAAGATCACGACCGAGGCGGATCTCCGCCGCGCCGAGCGCCACCTCCGCGGCGATGACTGACGGCTGCGGCCGGACGATCCTCAGTCCTTCTTCGGCACCAGCGACACGCCGTTCATCTCGGCGATGATGTCGGACAGCTGCGGCACGTAATCCTCCGCATGGCCCGTCCCGGCCGCCAGCGCGAAGCTGTTGCGCACCGCCGCCCCCATCGGGTTGGCGAAGCTCGCCGAACCGGCAAACCCGGCCAGATAGGTCATGTCCTTCAAAGCGTTGCGGATCGCGAACTGATGCGCGTTGCGGTCCCGCTCCAGCACGTATTTGAAGAAGGTCTGGTAGAACAGACAGTCCATCCGCCCACCCCGGATGACGTTGTCGAAGACCTGCGGCGTCAGCCCCGCCTTGGCGCCGAGAGCCAGCGCCTCGGAATAGATCGCCGCATAGCCCATCGAAACGAAATTGTTGAGCAGCTTCATCGTGTGGCCGGTGCCGGTGGGGCCGGTCGGCACCACCCGCCCCGCGAAGGCGTCCAGGATGGGCCGCACCCGCGCGACCACGTCGTCCGGTCCGCCCACCATCACATCCAGATTGCCCGCCTCGGCATCCTTGGGCGTCCGGCTCAGCGGCGCGTCGATCAATGTGATGCCCTGCCCGCTCAGCGTCTCCGCGAGGCGCAGCGTCTGCGACGGGTCGGAGGTCGAGCAGTCGATGATGACGATCGGCTTTCCGGCAGCCGCGAGACCGTCCGGTCCCTCGACCACCGCCGAGACCTCGGTCGATCCCGTGACGCAGAGCACCACCACGTCGCTCGCCTCCGCGAGCGCGCGGGCGGAGGATGCTTCCACGGCACCCTCCGCCACCAGCGCCTCGACGGCGGTGCGGCTGCGATGAGCGAGCACCGTCAGCGGCCAGCCCTTTCTCAGGATGTTTCGCGCCATGCCCTGACCCATGAGGCCCAGGCCGACAAATCCAACGCGCTCTTTATCCAAGGCTGGCTCGCTTTCGTTCAGACGTTGTTCAGATGACCTGTGCCGCGCGGATATCGCTCGCGGGCACCCGCACGCCGAGCGGCAACACCGCCCGCCCATGCGTCTCGTTGATGACCTCCGCCGCCGAAACATAGAAGGCGAGGACCGCGGTGACGAGGCCGGCATAGCCGCCGATGACATGCGCCGCGCCGATACCCCAGGCGCCGAGCGCCAGCAGCACGAAGGTGATCCAGAGAGCCAGGAAGATGTAGGACACGGCGCGGTTCAGCGCGAGGCTGCCGAGCCACATGTAGAAGGTGAAGACACCCCACATGAACAGATACCAGCCGACGAAGGCGGGCGGCACCTTGGCCGCGAAGAACTCGACGAACAGCGCGAAGGACAACCAGAAGGCGCCGTAGCTGCAGAAGGCGACGAAGCCGAAGGTGTTGCCGCGCGGCAGTTCCAGCAGTCCGGCGCAGAACTGGGCGAGGCCGCCGAAGGTGAAGGCGAGTGCGAGCACCAGCGGCACGGAGGTCTCCGGATACCAGCCGGCATTGACCATGCTCAGCATCCAGGTGGTGAGGGCGAACCCGACAAGCCCCAAGGGGGCAGGGTTGGCAAGCTTGTACATTTGACTCTCCCGATCGCCCGGAACGCCATGCGTGCCGGGTCATTGTCGCGCGGCGGCAACGCTCTGCCGCCCGGACGTTACGCTACACCGAACCAGGGGCCTTAGGAAAGATTCCGATGATTTTCCGAACAGGCCGAAAATCAGCGGCCCTCTGCCCCTTCAGCATGGCTTCGGCCGTGTTACGCTGCGCTCCGGAACCCGCACGGAGACAGCCATGACCACGCCCAACTGGCACGAGAAAGCAGCCGCGCTCCGCCTCGAAACCCGGTCCTTCATCGGCGGCGAAATGGTCGAGGTCGGCGGCGGGCATTTCGAGACGATCAACCCCGCGACGGGCGCGGTTCTGGCCGCCGTCGGGCAGGGCTCGGCGGGCGATGTGGACCGTGCGGTTGCGGATGCGCTCCGCGCCCATCGCGGCGGCAGCTGGTCCCGCATGGCGCCGCGGGACCGCATGGCCGTGCTCTACCGCTTCGCCGACCTCATCGAGCGCGAGGCCGAGTTGCTGGCGCTGCTCGACACGCTCGACATGGGCAAGCCCATCAGCGACATGCTCAACATCGACGTGCCGGCCGCCGCCGCGACCATCCGTTTCTGCGCCGAATGTATCGACAAGATCACCGGCACGACCACGGCGACGCCCGCGAACGTGCTGCACTACACGACGCGCGAGCCGCTCGGCGTCGTCGCCGCCATCGTGCCCTGGAACTACCCGCTGCTGATGGCGGTGTGGAAGATCGCGCCCGCCCTCGCCGCAGGCAACGCCGTCGTGCTGAAGCCCGCCGAGCAGTCGCCGCTGTCGGCCGTGCATCTCGCCCGCCTCTTCGCCGAGGCGGGTGGCCCTGCCGGCATCTTCAACGTCGTCAACGGGCCGGGCGAGACGGTCGGCCGCGCGCTCGCGCTGCACATGGATGTGGCCAAGGTGAGCTTCACCGGCTCGACCGAGGTCGGCAAGTTGATGCTGCAATATGCCGGGCAGTCGAACATGAAGAAGGTCGCTCTGGAATGCGGCGGCAAGACGCCGCAGGTATTCATGAACGACCTGCCCGATCTCGCGACGGCCACCAAGACGGCTGCTTTCGGCATCTACGGCAACATGGGCGAGGTCTGCAACGCGGGCTCGCGCCTGCTGGTCGACAAGAAGATCCACGACGAGTTCCTCTACGGCTTCATGCGCGAGAGCGAGAACTTCGTGCCCGGCGATCCGTTGCTGGAGGAGACGAACATGGGCCCGCTGGTGACCTTCGAGCAGCAGAAGCGCGTGCTGGGCTATATCGAGATCGGCAAGAATGAGGGCGCATCGCTGGCCTTCGGCGGCAATGTGCCGCAGGGGCTGGAGCGCGGCGCCTATGTGGCGCCGGCCCTGTTCACGGGCGTCGGGCCCAAGATGCGGATCGCGCAGGAGGAAATCTTCGGGCCTGTCGCCGCGATCATTCCCGTCGACGGGGTCGAGAACGCGATCGAGGTCGCCAACGACACGATCTATGGCTTGGCGGCGGGCATCTGGACGACGGACCTGACGACGGCGCATCGCATGGCGCGCGAGATCGAGGCCGGTACCGTCTGGGTCAATTGTTTCGACGAGGGCGACATGACGCAGCCCTTCGGCGGCTTCAAGCAGTCGGGCAACGCGCGCGACAAGTGTTTCGACAGCGTCCTGGCTTATACGCAGCAGAAGTCGACCTGGGTGAAGCTGGTCTAGCTGTCCGGCGTCCGCGAAGTAGGTGCTGTTCTTTCTTGGGAAAAAAGAACCAAAAAACTTGATCGACACAGGGCCGTCATCCGGACGGCCCGTGCGCCAGATCAGATCGTGTTGGTTCAGGCCGCCATCGGCGCGTAACGCCGGTGCCCTTTGACGTCGTAGCGGTCGAGCATCATCACCTTGTGCCAGGCCTTGATGAAGTCCGTCACGAAGCGATGGTGCCCGTCGCCGCCGGCATAAACATCCACGACGGATCGCAACTGCGAGTTCGACCCGAAGACCAGATCGTTGCGGGTCGCGTGGAATTTCGTCTCGCCGGTCGCGCGGTTCTTGATCGTGAAGTGCATCCCCTTCTCGTCCGCCTTTTCCCATACCAGGCCGGTATCGGTCAGGTTCACGAAGAAGTCGTTCGTCAGAACGCCCACGCGATCCGTGAAGACGCCGTGGTTCGAGCCGTCGTGGTTCGTGTTGAGCACACGCAGTCCGCCGGTGAGGACGGTCCATTCCGGCGCGGTCAACTTCATCAGGTTGGCCTTGTCGAGGAACAGCTCCTCCGGCGATACCCCCTGGGAGATGTCCTCGAAATCGTCGCTCACGTAGTTGCGGAACCCGTCGACGAGCGGCTTCAGCCATTCGAACATCTCGTGGTCGGTGAGCGCCTGCGTGGTATCCACCCGCCCCGGGGTGAACGGCACCGAGGCATCGACGCCAGCATCCCTTGCCGCCTTCTCCACCGCGGCGCAGCCCGCCAAGACGATGAGGTCGGCGAGCGAGATCCGTTTGCCGGTGCCCTGCTTCGTGTTGAAGTCGGACATGATGGCGCGCAACCGCTCGACGACGGGGGCCGCGCGGCGGTTCACCGCCCAGTCCTTCTGCGGCGCGAGCGCCAGACGGCCGCCATTGGCGCCGCCGCGCTTGTCGCTGTCGCGGTAGGTGAGGGCGGCGGACAAGGCCGTGAACGCAAGATCGGACACCGACAAACCGCTTGCCAGGATCATCTGCTTGAGCGCGGCGATCTCCGCTTCGCCGACCATCTCATAGTCGCGCTCGGGGAGCGGGTCCTGCCACAGCAGGCCGTCCTCGATGGTCGCCTCCGGCCCGAGGTAGCGGAACTTGGGTCCCATGTCGCGGTGGGTCAGCTTGTACCACGCCTTGGAGAAGGCCTGGGTGAAAGCGTCGAAGTCGGCCAGGAACTTTTCACAGACCTTGCGGTATTCCGGATCGACCTTGAGCGCGATGTCGCTCGTCATCATCATGAGCGGGTTCATCTGACCCTCGACATGGGCGTCGGGCGTCCTGGGCGCGTTCGGATCGGTCGGCGTCCATTGAATGGCACCGGCCGGGCTCTTGGTCTGCTGCCATTCGAATTTGAAGAGGTTCTCGAGATAGCTGTTGTCCCACTGCGTGGGGTTCGGGGTCCAGCTGCCCTCGATGCCGTTGGTCATGGTGTATTGCGCGAAGCCCGGACCCTTGGGGTTGTTCCAGCCGAGGCCCATGGCTTCCATCGGCGCGATCTCGGGCGGCGGCCCCACCTCGCTCGCGGAAACCATGCCGTGGCTCTTGCCGAACGCGTGCCCGCCCGCGATCAGGGCGACGGTCTCTTCGTTGTTCATCGCCATGCGCGTGAAGGTCACGCGGATGTCGCGCGCCGATCCCATCGGGTCGCCGTTGGCGTAAGGCCCCTCCGGGTTGACGTAGATGAGCGCCTGATGCGACGCGGCCAGGGGGTTTTCGAGGTCGTAGTCGGCGTCGCCGTTCTTGCCGCGCCAACGCTTGTCGCGGGTGACCATGCTGTCGAAGCTCGCAACATCCTTCGGATCCCAGATCTCCGGCCCCCAATAGGTGGCGTTGTCCGCCTCCCACGCGTCGAGGCGGCCCGCGCCGAAGCCATAGGTCGGAAGTCCCATGATCTCGAGGGCGCAGTTGCCGGTCAGGATCATCAGGTCGGCCCAGGACAGGGCGTTGCCGTATTTATGCTTGATCGGCTGCAGCAGGCGGCGCGACTTGTCGGTGTTGCCGTTGTCCCACCAGCTGCTGATCGGGGCGAAGCGCTGCATGGCGGTGCCGGCGCCGCCGCGGCCGTCGGCGATGCGGTAGGTGCCGGCCGCGTGCCACGCCATGCGGATCATCTGCGGACCGTAGTTGTTATAGTCGGACGGCCACCAATCGACGGATGTGGTCAGGAACTGCTTGATGTCCCGCTTGAGCGCCTCGTAATCGATCTTGGCGAACTCGGCCGCATAGTCGAAGTCGGGCCCAAGCGGATCGGCGGCCAGACCGTTCTGATGAAGAAGCTCGACCCGCAGGCGATCGGGATACCAATTCTCCAAGGTCGGGGGCTTGCCGAATGCGCCGCCAACGCGGTCGCCTCCGAACGGGCACTTGCCCGGCATCTCGAACGTGGCCGTAAAGGTCTTGTCGGGATTCACGTCGTTCATCGAAATTCCTTGCTTCGAACGTATCCTTTGCCGGTCCATCATCCGGCGAGCCCGATCGTCGTCTTGGAAGGCTCGGCTTACCCGATCGCAAACCAGCAGCCTTGGCGGAGCGCCGCGCGCTGGGTTGCAAGATGAGTCTCGTGAATAGCACAAGACCCGGCCGGCGGCAGGCCCTGCAGGGGTGCGGCCCGATCACGATCGTCAGGCCCGGTCATGACGGGCGGCGGTCATGACGGGCGGCGGTGATGACGGGCGGCGGTCAATATCGCCCGGAGGTCGCCGACGGTGTAGGCCGTCCATGACCCCGCGATGAGGAACGCACGACGCATGAGACACGACGCGTGAAAGGGCCGGTCGCCCTCGTCCGCCACCCCGCGGTCGCCGATGGCGCCGGACGCTGCTATGGCCGGCTCGACCTGCCGCTCGCCGACCCGGCCAGCATCGCGCCCCTCCTCGCCGCACTCGAGCCCATGCGCGGAGCCGCGATCCTTACCAGCCCCCTCGCCCGCTGCCGTCTGGTGGCGGAGGCGCTCGCGGCCGACTGGGGCAGCGTCCCGCACATCGATCCCCGCCTGCTGGAGATCGACTTCGGCGCCTGGGAAGGCCTGCCCTGGGACGACATCCCCCGCGCTGATCTCGACCTCTGGGCGCGCGACCTGCTGGGCTTCGCGCCTCCTGGCGGCGAGACGGGCGCCGCCCTCGTCGCGCGGGTCGCCGCGTTCTGGCAGAGGCTGGAAGCGCCCGCGGTCGTCGTCACCCATGGCGGCCCGTTGAAGGTCCTGCTGGCGCTGGCGGCGGGCGAGCCCGTCGATCTCGCGCGGCCGAGCCCCCCGCCCGGCAGCGTCGCCTCGGTCTGCTGACCGGCCAGCCGAGCCGCCTCCCTTAAGCCCTCGGCGCCGGTAGCGGCGCGGCCACACGCTTGCTAACCTCGGCAGTCCCGCCGGTATCCAGCGCGCGTGAGGAGGCCTCGTCATTCCGGATCAGGGACCGCGCCCTCGACGCCCAGGGTCTTCGCGGCCAATGCGGGCGCTGATGATCGTGCTCGCGATCTGGGCCTTGGCGATGATCGTGCCCGATCTCTACCGGGTCGTCGGCCCCTTGGACTCCTATGGGCTGTCCGCCGACAATGATGGCGTGGTCCTCGACGTGCGCCATCCCTTCGAGGCGCCCCTCGCTTCACCCGCCGAGCGTGCCGGCATCCGCCCCGGCGAGCGCCTGGATCTGGGCCGAATGCGGTGCGACAACCCCTTCAGCGACCGGTGCAGCGGGGTCGCGGCGCTGCTCGGCGATCTCGGCGGCGTGCAGTACACGCTCCGCACCGGGCCGGTGACGCTGTTCATGCTCGGACGTCACGGCGGGCAGCCCGTGGTCGTGCATCTGCGGCCGGCACCCGCGCCCCTGCACTGGCAGTCCCGGCTGGTGCTTCTGCTCGACAGCGTCGTCGGCATCCTGTTCGTGGGCGTCGCCTTCCAGCTGGTCTGGACAAGGCCGAGCCGCATGACCTGGGGCTTCTTCCTCTATGCCATCTGGTTCAATCCAGGCCAGGACTACACCTTCTATTCCCTGTTGCAGATCTGGACGCCCGCTGTCCTGATCGAGCAATTCCTCGAAGCCTTCGCCCAGGGCGGGGCTTACGCCGGGCTCATCGCCTTCGCGCTCTGCTTCCCGGGCGGTGCGGTGGACGCGCGCTGGCGGCGGGTCGATGCGGCGCTGCCCTGGCTCGGCGCGGCGGTGGCCGCCCTCATCCTTGTCAGCGGCATGAACCTCTTCGGCCTCCACACCGAGGCCATCAGCCGCATCCAGTTCTTCGCCGTGATCCCCCTCGATGCCGTCGCGATGCTGCTTCTGCTGCTGCGGAGCCGCGAGCTTCCGCCGCAGGACGAGGAGCGCATGCGCTGGGCCATCGCCGGCTGCGCCATCGGGCTGCCGGCCTTCCTGGCCGCCGAACTCTGCCAATCCACCGGCCTGCCCTATGCCCTGTTCGGGGCCGGCGCATCGCAAACGCTCATCGGGCTGCTCTACCTCCTGCACGGCGTGATCGCCTATTTCGTCGGCACCGCCGTCCGGCGGCGGCGGGTGGTGAGCGTCGCCATACCGCTGCGCCGCGGCGGCATCCTCGCCGTGCTCACCTTCGTACTCGGCGTGCCCATCGTCTATCTGCACGATCAGGTCAGCCACTACGGCGGCAGCCTGAACGAGCACTACCATCTGCCGGAATGGGTCTGGCTGGTGGTCGTCAGCCCCATCGCGCTCATCGCGCTGACGCAGCTTCACCATCGCGCCGTGGAGTTGACGGAGCGGGTGTTCAACCGGCGCTACCACCGCGCGCGCGAGCAGCTCGCGGAGGCCGCGCATCAGATCCTCGCGGTTCGGAATTTCGACGAGATCGACCATCTGCTGACGGAGGTACCGGCCGGGGGCCTGCGCCTCACCTCGGCCGCTGTGTTCCGCGCGGTGGACGGCAGGCTGCATCGCTGCGGCCCCGCGCCCGGCTGGGCGCAGGCGGGGCTCGAGACGCTGGACCCGACGCTCGACGCGCTGCCGCTCGCCTGCCTCAGAACAGGCCGCCCGCACCCTCTGCCGCGCGACAGCTGGAAGCGGCCCGGGCTGCCGGCCGACGACCAGATGCCCTGCCTCGCCGTGCCCATCCGTGGCGGGGCCACCGAGAGCGTCGCCATCGTTCTGTATGGCCCGCATGTCACGGGCAGCGACATCAACCGCGACGAGCAGGAGCTGCTGCGCGACTTCGCGGATAAGGCGGCGCTGGGCTACGACCGCGTCGAGGTCGAGAGCCTGCGGCGGGAGCTGGAGGCGCTGCGCGCGAGCCGCGCCCCCGCTTCCGCTTCCGCTTCCGCTTCCGCTTCCGCTTCCGGCACCGATCCCACCGAGACCGGCCACACCGGCAAATCAACATTTGACAGGTCAGGCGCGGCTTCATAACGTCCTTGCACGCATTGTTCCGATAATTGCTGCAGCTGCGACACGTCCAAGAACACAAAGAGCAAACCAATATGGACATGCAGACCGCGACGCCGCGGCGTTACGAGCATATCGTCCGGGCCGAGAACATCAGCCTGTCCTACGGCAAGGTGCGCGCCCTCGCCGGCATCGACCTCGCCATCGGCCGCAACGAGATCGTCGGCCTGATCGGCGACAACGGCGCGGGCAAATCGACCCTCATCAAGGCGCTGACCGGCGTTGTCCGCCCGACCTCGGGCAAGCTCTACATCCGCGACGAGCTGGTGGACTGGAACAGCTATTCGGTTCGCGAAGCGCACCGGCTTCGCTTCGAAACGGTCTATCAGGAAAAGTCGCTCGGCGAGAAACAGCCGCTCTGGCGCAACATCTTCGTCGGCCGCCAGATCACCAACCGCTTCGGCTTCATCAAGGTCGCCGAGGAGCGGCGGATCGCCAACGACATCCTCAAGCGCCAGCTCGGCTTTCGCGGCGTCGGCATCGATGCGGACTCCACCATCTCGAAGCTTTCGGGCGGCGAGCGGCAGGGCATCGCCATCGGCCGGGCGATGCATTTCGACAGCGATCTCATCATCCTCGACGAACCGACCGTGGCACTCGCCATCAGCGAGGTCCGCAAGGTGCTGGATTTCGTGCGGTCGATCAAAACCTCCGGCCGCGCCTGCATCTATATCGAGCACAACCTCGCCCATGTGCATGAGCTGGCCGACCGGCTGGTGGTGCTCGACCGTGGGCGGATCGTCGCCGACATCAAGTCCGGGGAGATGACGCTGGAGCAGCTGACCAAGTTCCTCATCGACCTTCAACACGGGGCGCCCGCCGGACGTGGTCCCGCGGGGACCGATAGCGGCCACGCCGCGGGGCCCGGCTGATGAGCAGCGGCATGACGACCAAGGCCCCAGCGGGCGGCAACGCCAGCCTGCTCCCGCGCCTCGCGCGGATGGAGGGGCTGCCGATCATCCTCGTCTTCGTGATCCTGGTCGGCTTCTTCATGATCGCCGCACCGCAGGTCTTCCTCGGCTGGCCGATCTACCTCTCGTTTCTCACGACCGTGCCGCCCATGCTGGTGCTGGCCATCGGCCTCACGCTCGTGGTCGCGGCGGGCGAGATCGACCTGTCGTTTCCCTCGACGCTCGCCTTCTCGGGCTTCCTGTTCTCGATCTGCGAGACGCAACTCGGCAGCCCCTGGCTCGGCGTGCTCGCAGCCCTGGCGGGCGGCGCGCTCATCGGCGTCGTCAACGGCTTCTTCGTGGCCGTCGTCGGCGTCCCCTCCATCATCGTCACCATCGGCACGCAGTTCTTTTGGGCGGGCACCGCGTCCATCCTCTCGGGCGGCCAATCCGACGCGCTGCAGCAGCTCGACGGCAGCGCCATCTACCATGTGTTCGCCGCCAACCTCTTCGGCGTGTTGCCCATGCAATCGCTCTGGGCGCTGGCGATCGCGATCTTCATGTGGTTCATCCTCAACCGCCACCGTTTCGGCGAGCATGTGCTGTTCATCGGCGACAGCCGCACCGTCGCGCGTGTCGCCGGCGTCAATGTGGTGTGGGAGACGATCAAGCTCTTCACGCTGATGGGCGTCCTGGGCGGCTTCGCCGCCGTGCTGCTCACCATCGAGAACCTCAACTATTTCTCGACGCAGGGACAGGGCTATCTGCTGCCCGCGCTGGCGGGCGTCTTCATCGGCGGCACCTCGGTCTTTGGCGGTGCGGCCACCATCGTCGGCACCTTCTTCGGCACCTTCATCATCGGCATGCTGGAAGCGGGCGTGGTCGCGACCGGCATCGCCGGCTTCTGGGTGCAGGCGATCGAGGGCGTCGTTTTCGTCGCCGCCGTGACGCTGCATCTGCTGGTCGACAGCCCCGGCAAGTGGCGTTCGCTGAGCAACTTTGTCGGCTTGCGGAGAGAGTAATCGCATTTCGCGTGAGCGCCCATGAGAGGCGCCACGTTCACCGAGGGAGAACAGGGATGACCATGAAACGAACTGCACTGATGGCGGGCTGCGGGATGCTCGCGCTGGGGCTGGCGTCGGCCGCGCATGCGACGCAGCCGACGACCTCGGGTCCGCTCGGCCAGGGCATGACGATGTACATGCAGATGGGCGGCAACCCCGGTGACGGCGCCACCCTCGCGCGGCAGACCGGCGCGGCGGACGCGGCGCACGCCTTCGGCATCAAGGTGATCGAGCAATTCTCCGCCTGGAACCCGGAGACGATGCTCGACCAGTTCCGTCAGGCGATGGCGGCGCGGCCCACCTGCATCGGGGTGACCGGTCATCCCGGCGACCCCGCCTTCGACCCGCTGATCGCGAAGGCCGAGGACCAGGGCATTCTGGTGACCGTCGGCAACACGCCGCTGCCCGAGGCCGAGAAGAAGTGGGGTCCGAAGGGCACCGGCTATGCGGGCGTCGACCTCTATGTGGGCGGCGAGATCACCGCCGAGGCGATGCTGGCGGCGGGCCTCAAGTCGGGCGACGAGGCGCTGGAATACGGCGTCTTCAACGAGACGGAGCGCAGCCAGTCCGACCGCGGTGTCGCCGACACGCTGCGCAAGGCGGGCGTGAAGGTGACGGAGCTGAACATCTCGCCGCAGGTGGATTCGGATTCGTCTCTGGCGGTGCCCATTCTGGTGGCCTTCATGGAGAGCCATCCGAACCTGAAGGGCATCGGCACGCAGCATGGCGGCGTGACCGGGTTCATTCCGCAGGCCTTGCGCCAGGTCGGCAAGAAGCCGGGGCAGATCATCGTCGGCGGTATTGACCTTGCGCCCTCGACGATCGCCGGGCTGCAGAGCAAATACATCACCGCGACGCTGGACCAGCAGCTTTACCTGCAGGGTTTCCTGCCGGTAATGCAGTGCGTGCTGTCCTCAAAATACAAGTTCGCGGGCCTGAACATCAACACCGGCGCGGGCGTCGAGACGCCGGCGACGATCGACGCGCTGATCCCGCTCATCAAGCGCGGCATCCGCTAGCTACGGCAGAATAACGGCGGCGCCCACGGGCGCCGCCAGCGCGCTCGCCATTACCAGCAGCACGACGCATTCCGCCAGTTGCTCGGTCGCGCCCAAGGTGTCGCCCGTGTAGCCGCCGAGGCTGCGCGACCCCACCCACGCCATCGCCGCCACCACCAGCACCACGGCGAAGACCGCGATCAGAACGGCATGCGGCGGCACCAGCAGCAGCGCCACGACGAGCGCGATGCCCCAGCCGAGCAACACCCGCCGCCGGTCGGCCAAGCCGAGCATCGCCGCAAGCCCCTCGAGCCTTGCGGGGCCGGAGAGCAGCAGCACGCCCGGCATGGCGCCGCGGCCCAGCACCGCCGCCACGATCAGCGCCGGCACCACCAGCCGGGGCTCAGCCAGCTGCGCCAGAGCGCCGACGCGAAGCCCCACCGATCCGATCAGCGCCAGCGCGCCGAAGCTGCCGATGCGGCTGTCCTTCATGATCGCGAGCCGCCGCTCCCGCGTCGTCGCGCCGCCGATGCCATCCGCGCTATCGGCCAGCCCGTCCTCATGGAAGCCGCCCGTCGCCGCCACGGTCGCGATGACGGCCACCAGCCCCGCTAGCCAGGGCGACAAGCCGCCGCGCCACGCGAACCAGTAGCCGAGGGCGCCCAGCGTCCCCACCACGAGCCCGACCAGCGGCCAGGCCCAGACAGATGCGCCGGTGGACGAGCCCGCGACCGCGCGCGGCAAGGGCAGCCGCGTCAACAGCCCGAAGGCTGCGACCAGGTCGCCCTTTACCCGGTCAGCTGCCGTCGGCAACGCCCGCCTCCGCGAAGGTCGCCATCCCGGCATGGATCGCGACCGCCGCGCGCAGGATGCTCACCGCCAGCGTCGCGCCGGAGGCCTCGCCCAGCCGCATGTCGAGGTCGAGCAAGCCCGGCCGCCCCAACTCCCGCAGCAGGCGCCGATGCCCCGACTCCGCCGAGCAATGCCCGACCATCGTATGATCCAGCCCGCCCGGCAGCAGCTTCGCCGCCGCCGCCGCCGCCGCCGAACAGACGAAACCGTCGAGCAGCACCGGCACGCTGTGCCGGCGCGCGGCCAGCACGGCGCCCAGGATCGCCGCCGTCTCCCGACCGCCGAGGCAGCGCGCCACCTCCCACGGGTCGTCCAGCGCCTTGGCGTGCAGCGCCAGCGCCCGGTCGACGACCGCCGCCTTGTGGGCGACGCCCGCGGCGTCGAGCCCGGTGCCGCGACCGGCCCAGTCGCTCCCCGCGCCGCCGAACAGCGCCGCCGCCATGGCCGCCGCCGCCGTGGTGTTGCCGATGCCCATCTCGCCGAGGCACAGCAGATCCGTCCCCGGCACCACCGCGTCGAAGCCCGCCGCGACGGCCGACCGGAACTCCTCCGGCGTCATCGCTGGCGCCTCGGTGAAGTCGGCGGTCGGGCGGTCGAGCATGAGCGGCACCACCGACAGGGTGGCGCCCACGGCGGTCGCGATCTGGTTGATGGCGGCGCCGCCCGCCTGGAAGTTGCCGACCATCTGGGCGGTGACCTCGGCCGGATAGGGCGAAACGCCCTGGGCCGTCACGCCGTGGTTGCCGGCGAAGATCACGACATCCACCTGATCGAGCCGCGGCATCTCCCGCCGCTGCCAGCGCGCGAGCCAACCCACCGCCTCCTCCAGCATGCCGAGGCTGCCGGGAGGCTTGGTGAGCCGCGCCTGACGCCGGGCGACGGCATCACCAGCGGCCTCGTCCGGGCCGGGAAGGTTCCGCAGCAGCCCTGGGAGGTAGTCGGATTGGCGCGTCGTCATGGGCGTCGTTCCTCTTGCGCGATGAGGTGGAAGAAGCTGCCGGTCACCCGGCCACGGCGGCCGCCCGCATCCCCGAGGTCCGAGCCTTGGGCGTCGGTAAGCCGCGCGAAGGGGGCGTCCGCCCCGGGGTCGGAGACGGTCGCGTAATGGAACTCGTGGCCGCGAAGGCCGGTGCCGGCGGCGCCGAGCGGTCCGTCCGCCGTCAGCGTCGCGCGCCGATAGCCGAGGTGCAGGCGGCGCTGGGCGAAGCTCGTCTCGTGGCCGAGCAGGCCGGTCATGGCATGGGCCTCCCCCGCCGCATCGGTCAATGCCGCGCCGAGCACCATGTGGCCGCCGCACTCGCCATGCACCGGGCGCGTCTCCGCGAAATGCCCGAGCCCCGCCTTGAAGCGGGTGGCCGCGGCGAGCGCCGCCGCGTGCAGTTCGGGATAGCCGCCCGGCAGCCAGCAGCCGTCGCAATCCGCGGGCGGAGGCTCGTCGGCCAGCGGGGAGAAGACGTGGATGGTGGCCCCGGCGCGCCGCCAGCCCTCCAGCAGATGCGGGTAGAGGAAGGTGAAGGCCGCATCCCGCGCGACGGCGATGCGCTGGCCGGGCGGGCGGATGGCGGGCGCGGGGTCCGCCGCCACGGAGATCGGGACGGCCAGCGCCACGATGGCGTCGAGGTCGAGCCGCGCCTCGGCCAGCGCCGCGAGTTGCCCAAGGCGCGCGGCGAGGTCGCCCGTCTCCTCCGCCTGGACGAGGCCGAGATGCCGCTCGGGCAAGGTGAGCGCGGGGTCCCGCAGCAGCCCGCCCAGCACCGGCAGGCCGGTGGCCGCCATCGCGGGCCGGATGCCCGCCTCATGCTTGGCGCTGCCGAGGCGGTTGAGGATGACCCCCGCGACCGCGACACCCGGCTCGAAGCCGACGAAGCCCCGCGCGGTCGCCGCCGCCGTCTGGGATTGGCCCGACACGTCGAGCACGAGCACCACCGGCAGGCCCCACCTGGCCGCGAGGTCGGCGGCCCGGCCCGCCGCGCCGGGCACGCCTGCTCCATCGAACAGGCCCATGGACGCCTCGATGAGCACGAGGTCCGCATCCTCCGCCGCCGCGCCGAGCAGCGCGTCGAGCAAAGCGGGCGGCATCGCCCAGCTATCGAGGTTGAAGGCGGGTCGCCCCGTCGCCGCCGCGTGAAAGGCGGGGTCGATGTAGTCGGGCCCCGACTTCGCGACCGCCACCCGGACACCGCGCGCCCGGAAGGCGGCGGCCAGCGCCAGGGTCACGGTCGTCTTGCCCGAGCCCGAGCGCGGCGCGGCGAGGATGAGCGCACGCGCCATTACCGCGCCCGCGCCCGCTCCGGGCGCAGGTCGGGGCGCAGGTCGGGGCGCAGCCCGTCCACGAGGTCCGCGATCCGCGCCCGCACGGTCACGATCCGCCCGATTACGATGAGCGCGGGCGAATCCTCGTCGCCATCGCCCACCGTCTCGGCGATATGGCCGAGGTCGGTCACCATCACGCTCTGCTCGGGCCGCGTCGCATCCAGGATCAGCGCCGCCGGCAGCGTGGGCTCCATCCCGCCCGCCATCAGCCGCCGCGCGATGGTGCCGATGCGCTTTGCCCCCATGTAGAGCACGATGGGCTGGCCGAGGCTCGCCATCGCCTCCCAGTTCAGGCTGGCGTGCTGTGAGTCCGCGCCGTGGCCGGTCGCGAAGATGATCGCCTGATTGATGCCGCGCATGGTCGCGGGGATCATCGCGGCGGCGAGGCCCGCGACGCCCGCCGTCATGCCGGGGATGACGCGGAACGGAATGCCCGCCTCGGCCAGCGCCAGCACCTCCTCCCCGCCGCGGCCGAACACGAAGGGATCGCCGCCCTTCAGCCGCAGCACCCGCCGCGCGGCGCGCGCCTCGGCCACCAGCGCGGCAGAGATGCTGGTCTGCTCGGAGGATGGCCGCCCGCAACGTTTGCCCGCGGGGACAAGCTCGGCCTCGGGCCGCGCCAGCGCCAGCACGGCCGGGCTCACCAGCGCGTCGTGCAGCACGACATCGGCCTGGGCGAGCCCCGCGATCGCATGCAGCGTCAGATGCCCGACATCGCCGGGCCCCGCGCCCGCCAGCCAGACATGGCCGGGCAGAAATTCGGGCACCTCGCCCATCAGGCGCCGCAGCGCCGCCTCCACCGTCATCGCTCATCTCCGCCGTGACATGGCCCCGGCGCCTCTCTAGGTATCTCGGCGTGGACACGCCCTCTCTCCGTCGCGGCTGGACGACCGGCGCCTGCGCCGCCGCTGCCGCGCGTGCGGCAGCCGAGGGGCTGCTCACCGGCCACTTCCCCGATCCGGTCACCATCCGCCTGCCCGGCGGCGGCACGGCCGCCTTCGCGCTGGCCGAGGCCGCGCTCACTCCAGACGCCGCCATGGCCGCCATCGTCAAGGATGCCGGGGACGACCCTGATGTGACGCATGGCGCCCTGATCCGGGTGACGGTCTCGCGCGGCGCCCTGGGAAGCGGCATCGCCTTCCGCGCCGGCGAGGGCGTCGGCACCGTCACGCTGCCGGGCCTGCCCGTTCCGCCGGGCGAGCCCGCCATCAACCCCATGCCGCGCCGCATGATCGCCGAGGCCCTGCGCGAGGCGGGTGGCGGCGCCGACTGGATCGTCGAAATCTCCATCCCCGGCGGCGAGGCGCTGGCCGAGCGCACGCTGAACGGGCGCCTCGGCATCGTCGGCGGTTTGTCCATCCTCGGCACGACGGGGATCGTCATCCCCTTCTCCTGCGCCGCCTGGATCGACAGCATCCGGCGCGGCATCGACGTGGCGCGCGCCACCGGCCTCACCCATGTCGCGGCGGCCACCGGCCGCACCTCGGAGCTTGCCGTGCAGCGGCTGTACGGCCTGCCCGATCTCGCGCTCCTCGACATGGGGGACTTCGTCGGCGGCACGCTGAAATACCTCCGCCGCCATCCCGTGCCGCGCGTGACGCTCGCGGGCGGCCTCGCCAAGATGACGAAGCTGGCGCAGGGGCGGCTCGACCTCCACTCCAAGCGGGGCGCGGTCGATGGCGCGGCGCTGGGGGCGCTCGCCGCCGAGCTGGGTGCGGACTCGGACCTCGCCGGGCGCATAGCCTGCGCGAATACGACCGCGTTGGCCTTTGAGATTGCGGGAGATATTCCACTCGCCACGGCCATTGCCGCAGCCGCGCACCGGGTTGCGCAGGCGGTGCTGGAAGACGCGCCCATCGCGCTCGACGTGCTGCTGATCGACCGTGAGGGCCGTGTCGTGGCGTCCCATCAGCCGTCTGCCTGACCGCGAAAGCGGCGCGGGTAGTCCGCGTCGTAAAGGGCGCTCTCCCGGAACGCTTCCGCGCCCAGCGCCCGCCCCACCAGGATCAGCGCCGTGCGCGCCGCAGGCCGCAAGGCATGCTGTGCGACGAGCGTGCCGAGCGTGGCGCGGATCACCAACTCATCGGGCCAACTCGCGCGGGCGACGATGGCCGCCGGGCAATCCCCGCCGTAATGCGGCGTGAGGCCCGCCACCACCTCCTCCAGCCGATGGATGGCGAGATGGATCGCGAGGGTCGCACCCGTCGCCGCGAAGGCAGCGAGCGTCTCGCCCGCCGGCATGGGCGAGGCGCGCCCGTCGATCCGGGTCAGCACCACGCTCTGCGCGAGACCGGGCACGGTCAGTTCGCGGCCCAGCACGGCAGCGCCGGCAGCGAAGGCGGGCACGCCGGGCGTCATCGTCCAGGGGATGCCGAGGCGGTCCAGCCGCCGCGTCTGCTCGGCGACCGCGCTGTAGATCGAGAGATCGCCCGATTGCAGCCGCGCCACGTCCTGGCCTTGGGCGTGGGCCGCGCGGAACTCGGCCTCGATCTCGTCCAGGCTGAGCGGTGCGGTGTCGACCAGCCGCGCATCGGCCGGGCAGTGGTCCAGCATGGCGCGAGGGATGATCGAGCCCGCATAGAGGCAGACGGGACAGCGCGCGAGGATGGTCTGGCCCCGCAGCGTCAGCAGATCCGCCGCCCCCGGCCCCGCGCCGATGAAATGGACGGTCACGCGCCGTCTCCCTCGGCCAGCGCGCAGGTCACGCCGCCCAGCGCGATGCGCGGCAGGATCAGGCGTGACCCCGGCCCCGCGGCGGCCAAGGCAGCGGCCTCGGCGACGGAGCCAAGGCCCACCTCGGCCTCGGCGCGGGCCGAGCGGGTGAGGCAGCGGCCCTGCTCGCCCTTCAGCGCGGCCCGGTCGATCCAGAGGATGGGCAGGCCGAGTGCCGTGGCGGCGTCCGCGATGCCCGGCTCATCCCGCCGGAACTCCGGCACGGCGAGGGCCGCGGCGCCGCCGGGCAATGCCTCCCGCACGAGTGCGACGACCGCATCGGCGGGGACGCCCGTCCGGCAGCCGATCCCGGCGAAAATCATGACTTTACCGCCCGGTATTGCAGCACGGTGCGAGCCGGCGCGAAGCCCTGCATGGTGCCGATCGGCTCCAGCCTTTCAATGCCGATCCGGGTGAGCCGGCCGCCCCAGCGGCTGTGGCAGGCCATCGCCGCCCGCTCCGTCTCCAGCGTCACCGCGTTGATGACCAGCCGGCCGCCCTTTGGCAACGCCGTCCAGCAAGCCTCTGTCGTCACGCCATTGGCAGCCCCGCCGCCGATGAAGACGGCATTGGGCGTGGGCAGGCCGAGCAGGGCCGCAGGAGCACCACCATGACACACCTCCAGATCCGGCACGCCGAGCGCCGAGGCGTTGCGCCTGATCCGCGCCGCCCGGTCAGCCCGCAGCTCGACCGCGACCGCGTGGCAGGAGGGATGGCGCAGCATCCACTCGATCCCCACCGAGCCCGATCCCGCGCCGACATCCCACAGCCGCTCACCCCGATGCGGCGCGAGCGCGGCCAAGGTCAGCGCGCGAACCTCCCGCTTGGTGATCTGGCCGTCGGTCTCGAACCAATCCTCGTCTAGGCCGGGGCTGAGCGGCATCGAGGCCCCGCCCACGACCTCCAGCGCCATCAGGTTGAGCGGCGCGATCGCATCATGAACAGGCGTCAGAGCTTTGAAAGCGAAACAATCCTCGTTCGGCCCGCCCATCGCCTCCAGCACCGTGATGCGGGTCTCGCCGAAGCCCCAGCGCGTCAGCAACTCCGCAACCGCCGAAGGGGTCGAGCCGTCGGCGGACAAGGCGAGGATGCGCGCGCGGGGTTGCAGCAGCGGGCGGATCGCCTCTAGCGGCCGGCCGCAGAAGGAGATCATGGCGACCTCTGCCAAGGACCAGCCGAGCCGCGCGCAGGCGAGGCTGAAGGCCGAGGGCGCCGGCAGGCAGCGCATCTCGGCCACCGGGATCGCGCGGGCGAGCAGGCTGCCGACGCCGAAGCAGAAGGGGTCGCCCGAGGCGAGGACCGTGACCGGGCTGCCGCGCCGCGCCAGGATGGCGGGGATCGCGTCCGCGAGCGGGCTCGGCCAGGCCGCGCGCTCGCCGGTCAATAGCGGGCGGGCGAGCGCCAGATGCCGCTCGCCGCCGACGACGAAGCTCGCCTCGGCGATGGTGGCGCGGGCGGCGGCGGACAGGCCCTCGACACCGTCCTCGCCGATGCCGACAATCGCCAGCCATGGGGCGCGGCTCACCATTGCGGGTGCTGATCTTGGGCGGGACCGCCGAGGCCTCGGCGCTCGCGCGGCTGCTGGCGGGCGAGACCTGGGTCGCGCCGGTGCTCTCCTTCGCCGGGCGGACGGTGGCGCCCGTGCTGCCGCCGATCCCGAGCCGCATCGGCGGCTTCGGCGGCGCGGAGGGGCTCGCGAGCTATCTGCGTGCCGAGCCCGTGGATGTGCTGGTCGACGCGACCCACCCCTTCGCGGCCCGGATCTCGGCCAATGCGGCGCAGGCGGCGGCGCTGGCGGGCGTGCCGCGCCTCGTCCTGCAACGGCCACCCTGGATCGCGGCACCGGGCGACGACTGGCACCCCGTGCCCACGGTCGAGGCCGCCGCGGCGGCCCTGGGTGAAGCGCCGCGCCGCGTCTTCCTGACCATTGGGCGGCAGGACCTGCTGCCCTTCCAGGCGGCGGCGCAGCACGCCTATCTCATCCGCAGCGTCGATCCGCCGGACGCTTCGCTGCTGCCCCCCGACGCCACGATCCTGACCGGGCGCGGCCCGTTCGGGGAGGCCGCCGAGCGGGCGCTGATGGAGCGCCACGGCACCCAGGTGCTGGTGACCAAGAACTCCGGCGGCGCGGACGGCAAGCTCGCGGCGGCCCGCGCGCTCGGCCTGCCGGTCATCATGGTGGCGCGCCGCCCGCCGCCCGGCGGCGAGACGGTCGCGGAGGCCGAGGCCGCGCTGACATGGCTGCGCGCTCATGCGGACGCCCGGGCGGCGCGCGGGGCATAGAGCCAGTCGCGCAGCCCCTCGCCGCGTCCGATGCGCCGGGTCTCATGGGTGCCGATCAGCACCAGCGTCCGCATGTCGGCGCGCGCCGGGTCGGCATCACCGAGGGTCATGATCTCCAGCCGCTCATCGGGCCGGGTGATGGCGGTCGCAAACACCACGGGCGTCTCGGCGGGCAGCAGGTTCCGCAGATGATCCAGCGCCGTGCCCAGCTGCCAGGGCCGGGCGCGCGACACCGGGTTGTAGAGCGCCAGCGCGAAGCCGGCGCCCGCCGCCGCGCCCAGGCGCTGCAGCACCAGCGGCCAGGGTTTGAGGTTGTCCGACAGCGAGACGACGGCGAAGTCATGCCCCAGGGGCGCGCCGATGCGCGCGGCGGCGGCGAGCATGGCCGAGATGCCGGGCACGACCGTCACCTCCAGCGCGAGCCACTCCGGCGGCCCCGCCTCGATCGCCTCGAAGACGGCGCTCGCCATCGCAAACACGCCGGGGTCCCCGCCCGACACAACGCCCGCCACCCGGCCCTCGGCCGCCAGCGCCAAGGCGGCGCGCGCGCGGCCCACCTCCTCCCGGTTGTCGGACGCATGGGCGGTCCGGCCGGACCTTTGAGGGACACGGTCGACATAGGGCCCATAGCCGAAGAGGTCCGTGCAGAGGTCGAGCGCCGCCTGCGCCTCGGGCGTCACTAGGCGGGCGTCACCGGGGCCGAGGCCGATGACGAAAAGCCGGCCGCTCATCGCGGCCCCTGCCGCCCAGGCACGAGGATCATCGAGAAATAGGGCGCGGCGCCGTCCGCCACCTCGGCCAGCGGCAGAATGCGCGCCGTCGGCATGGTGCCGCGCTCGACATAGACGGCACGCTCGGCGCGGCCGAGTGCCGCGAGCACGGCGCGCACCTTGGCGAGGTTCCGGCCCAGCTTCATGACGACCGCCGCATCGGCGCCGCGCAGCGCATCGGCCAGGGCGGCTGCCGTCATCGTGCCTGGCACGACGGCCAGCACGTCGTCGCCATGGGTCATCGGCAGCTTCGCCTGCGCCCAGCAGCCGCTCATGCCCAGCACACCGGGCACGATCTCCATGGGGAAGCGGTCGCGCAGCCGGTCGAACAGATACATCGACGAGCCGTAGAAGAACGGGTCGCCCTCGCAGAGCAGCGCCACGTCCAGCCCCTGCCCCAGCCGCGCCGCGATCGCCTCGGCGGCGGCGTGGTAGCAGCCGGCCATCGCGTCCACGTAGCGGCCATCGGTGTGCGGGATCTCGACCGTCACCGGATAGTCGAAGCGCAGTTCCTCGGCGGCGGGGCCGATGCGGCCCTCGGCGATGGTTCGCGCATGGCCGCGCTGCCCGGCCTTGGCGAAATAGGCGACGACGGGCGCCGTGCCCAGGATGCGGGCCGCCTTCAGCGTCAGCAGTTCGGGGTCGCCCGGCCCCATGCCGAGCGTGAACAGCGTGCCGGGAGGGGTGGCGGTCACTCGGCCTCGCTCGCGACCGCATTGACGGCCGAGACCGCCATGGCGCTGCCGCCCCGCCGCCCCTCGACGATGAGGAACGGCACCCGCCCGTCGGCCGCGAGCGCTGCCTTGGATTCCGCCGCGCCCACGAAGCCCACCGGCAGGCCGATGACGGCTGCGGGCGGGGGCGCCCCGGCGTCGAGCAGTTCGAGCAGGTGGAACAAGGCCGTGGGCGCGTTGCCGATGGCGACAAGCGCGCCGCCCAGCCGGTCGCCCCAAAGGTCGAGCGCGGCGGCGGAGCGCGTGTTGCCGATCCGCAGGGCGAGCGTGGGCGTCTCCGGCGCGTCGAGCGTGCAGACGACCTCGTTACGCGCCGGCAGCCGGGCGCGGGTGATGCCGTGCGCCACCATCTTGGAGTCGCAGAGGATCGGCGCGCCCGCCAGCAGCGCCGCGCGCGCGGCCTCCGCGAAGCCGCCGCCGAAGCGGATGGCCTCCGCGATCTCCACCATGCCGCTGCCGTGGATCATGCGCACGGCGATCCGCGCCTCCTCCGCCGTGAAGCGCGAGAGGTCGGCCTCCGACCGGATGATGGCGAAGGAGCGCGCGTAGATCGCGGTCCCGTCGCGGATGTAGTCACGCACGTCGGTATGGGGGGCGCTCATGCGGGCACGCTCTGCATCAAGCCGGCGGCTTGCGCCAGGGTGAGCCCGCGCGCGGCGGGCGGGTCGCCAGGCCGGCCGTCGCGGACGAGATCGAAGCGCCCGGCTTCCCCCACCAGCGTCACCGGAGCCGAGGCGGGATGGGCGCAGCCCTTGGCGCAGCCGGAGAGGTGGATGAGCGCCTCGCCCTCGCGTCGGATCGCGGCGAGCGCCAGCGCCGCCTTGTGGGTCTCGACCGTGCCGCGCAGGCAGGCGGGCGCGCCGGCACAGGTGACGATGCCGAGGCGCGGATCAGCCGGATCGGCGATGAGACCGTCTCGAGCGGCCCGGTCCCTGAGCGACCCCTCATCGGCCACCGCGACCCCGGCGATGGCGAGGCTCTTCCAGGGCGTCGGGCGGATCATGCCGTCTCCCCAGCGGTCTGCGAGGTCCGCGAGCGCGGCGAGTTGCGCCGCCTCCATCTGGCCGAAGGGCGGCGCGAGCAGCACGGCGCCCGTCGCGCCGCCGCCATAGCGGTGGAAGCCGAGCGCGGGCGCCTTGGCGGTGCGGGGCGCCACGCGCCTCGGCTCCTGCGCGAGCGCATGGGCCAGAGCGACGGCCCGCGCCGCCGCCGCCTCGGTCGGCACGGGCGCGCCATTGAGGAACCAGCTTCCATCCACCACGCGAAGGGTCACGTCGAGCGCGAGCCCCGTCAGCGGCAGCACGCCGCCGCCGTCGATCAGGAAGCCGAACTTCGCGGGCAGCGGATAACCCTCGCCCACCCCCGCGTCAGAAAGTTGACGGCTGTCAACTGGTAACGATTTCAATACATTGCTTTTCTGCAATGTTATGTCGTGCGCGATAGAGGCGATGATGGCGGAGGTTGCGTGCGCAACCGTCGGATCGGCGCCGAGGAGCGGCGAGACCAGCATCGCGGGGCCTTCATCCGCCACGCCTGCCGCCTCCATCGCCGCCGCGAAGGGCGCGACCGTCTCGGGCCGCAGGCCCCGCACCTGCAGGTTGGCGCGGTTGGTGACCTCGATCCGGCCGTTGCCATGGGCCTCGGCGGCCTCGGCGACCGCGCGGGCCGTCACCGCCGGGATCACACCCGCGCGCGGCCGCACCCGCACCAGCCAGCCGTCGCCGGATTCCATGGGCCGCAGCAGGCTCGGGCACCAGCCGCGCCGAAGGTCCACCGTGCTCATTCCGCCGCCATCGCCACGCTGTTCCGCCGGGGACGCCACAGGCCGCGCGCGAGGGCATCGCGGAACCGCGCCTCCAGCACCGCCAGCGCGGCCGGGTTGGCGCCCGCCAGGAAGTCCACCACCGCCGCATCGCCCAGGGTCGCGTCGTACAGCTGGTCGAACTGCGCGTCGAACCGCTCGGGTAGGGTCGCCGCGAACCCGCTCAGGCTCTCGGCCGGGCGCACGATCTCGGCCGCACCCCGGTAGCCGTGGCGCATCATGCCCGCGATCCAGCGCGGATTGGCGGCGCGCGCGCGCACCACGCGGCGGATCTCCTCGGCGATCAGGCGAGGCTTCGGCCCCTCCGGGTTGCTGGTGTCGAGGTGGTAGAGCGCGGGCGTGCCGCCCAGCATGGCCGCCGCCGCCGCGAAGCCGCCCTCATGCGCCGCGTAGTCGGGGCTTTCGAGGATGTCGGTCTCGGCATGGTCCTGGGTATGGACGAAGCCGTCCGCCGCGCCGATACGGCCAGCGAAGTCCCCACTCTCCGCGTCCCAGGCGGTCGCGGAGCCCGCGAGGTAGCTGCGCGCCGCATCCGCGCGGCTGCCGCCGAGCGCCGTGCCGCTGCCATAGACGCCGGCGGCGGGCCCGAAGACGCGGGCACCGGGCGCGGCCACGAGGGGGTTCCAGTCGGGCGCCTCGTCCCGCGCCGCGACCGCACGCGCCGCCTGATCGAACAGCGCGATCTGGGCCGCGAAGGCATCCCGGAACAGCCCCGAGATGCGTAAGGAGACATCGACGCGCGGGCGGTCCAGCACCGCCAGCGGCAGCACCTCGAACCCGCCGACCCGGCTCGATCCCTCGTCCCACAGCGGGCGGACGCCAATCAGCACCAGCGCGAGGCCGAAATCCTCGCCGCCCGTCCGCATCGTGGCACTCCCCCAGAGGTCGAGCACCAGCGCGCGCGGCCACTCCCCCTGCTCCTGCCGGTGGCGGGCGAGCAGCGCCGCCGCCGCGCGCTCGGCAAGCGCCATGGCGGAGCGCGTCGGGATGGCGCGCGGATCGAGCGTGATGAGGTTGCGGCCCGTCGGCAGCACATCGGCGCGGCCCCGCGTGGGTGCGCCTGCGGGCCCGGGCGGGATGAACCGCGCGTCGAGGGCTGCCAGCAGCGCCGCCATCTCAGCCTCCGCGCAGGCATCCAGACCGGCGGCGGGAAGCCCCGCTGCGAGCAGCCCGGCGCGTTGCGCGGGGCCCGGCGGCGTGCCGAAGACATGCAGCCCGCCCCGGATCTGCATGTCCTTCACGTCGCAGAGATAGGCGTCGAGCTTGGCGAGCGCCGCGTCCTCGCCCTCCACCTCGGGGCGGGCACCGCTCTCGGCGAGCAGGCCGGAGGTTGTCGCCTCGACCAGGATCTCGCGCCGCAGGCTCGCCGCCCGCCGCCGGTCGAGCCCGTCGGCCGCCGCGAACTCGTCGACCAGACGCTCCAACGCGACGGCGCGTCCGTGCAGCCCGGCACGCTGCAAGGGCGGCGTGAGATGCCCGATGGTGACCGCGCCAAGCCGGCGCTTGGCGGGCGCGGCCTCGCCCGGATTGTTGACGATGAAGGGGTAGATCACCGGCAGTCCGCGCGTGAGCGCCACCGGCCAGCAATCGGCCGAGAGCGCGGCCGCCTTGCCGGGCAGCCATTCCAGCGTGCCGTGGGTGCCGAGGTGGATCATCGCGTGGATGTCCGCCTCCTCCCGCAGCCAGCGGTAGAAGGCGACGTAGCCGTGCGAGGGCGGCGCGGCGGGATCGTGGTAGGAGGCCTTCCGGTCCATCCCCGCGCCCCGGTCGGGCTGCACGGCGATGAGGCAGTGGCCGGCCCAGACCCTCTCGCGCCGCGCCAACCGCCAGGCATCCAATGTTTCATTTTCAATTGTATAACCGGCGATCTTGAGACGCCGCAGGATGGCGGTCACGCTCGCGAGGCTGTCGAGGCCGACGGCATATCCGACCTCGTGCGCCGCCTCATCGGCCTCGGCTCCGGGATAATCCGACAGCACGATGGCGATGCGCCGCTCAGCCGGAGGCGTGGCCGCGAGACGCGCCCACCCGGCCGCGCGATCCGCCGCGAGCGCGATCCCCTCGGCGTCTGGCACCAGCCGGGCGAGGCCCGTCCCGTCCCGCTCCTTGAAGGAGACCGCCGTCGTCAGCAGCCGCCCATCCGTCTCCGGCAGCACGACCTGCATCGCGAGATCGGCCTGCGACAGCCCGCGCGAGGACTGCGCCCAGGCCGCGCGGCTGGTGCCCGCCTGCACGAGCTGGAGGATCGGCACGCCGGCCGCCTCCAAGGGCGATGGCGCGTCCCCCAACCGGGCGGCGAAGCCGGTGAGGTTCAGCACCACCGAGGGCTTCCAGGCGATGAACCAGTCGTGCGCGAAATCCGCCGCCGCCGGGTTCTTGAGGCTGTCCACGAACAACGCCCGCGCACCCAGCCCGCGCTCAGCGAGCGCCGCGATCAGCGCCTCGACCGTCGCCGTCTCCCCCGCCAGCAGATGCGAGCGGTAGAAGACGATGGCGGCGTCACAAAGAGACGTAACGAGATGTTTATGCGGAAAAATTCCATAGGCGGGCAGCGCCGCGGCCGGTGACGGCGCATCCGGCCAAAGCCCGGCGGCATGCGCAGCCCCCACGAGGGCGCGCGCCATGTTCGCGGACCCGCCTTCCCGGAAGCACCGGTCGATCGCCGCCCGCGCCTCCACTGGCATGGTCGAGAATGCGGCGAGCTTCGGGTCATCCGACGGCCCGTCGCCCGGCAGAACGGCGAGCGGAATGCCGGAGGCCGCACAGCACGCCGCCACCTCCTCCACCCCATAGCGCCAATAGTCGAGACCGCCGAGCAGCCGCACCACGACCACGCGCGCCTCGCCCACCAGCCGCTCGCACATCAGATCGACCGAGAGCGGATGCAGGTAGCGGCCGATGCGTTCCAGCCGGACGGTCGGGAAGCCAGCGGGCAAGACCGCCGATGCCGCCGCCGTCAGATCGCTGTCGGAGAAGGACAGGAACAGCAAATCAGCCGGCGCGCCCTGAGGCTCGACGGCGGCCTCGCCCTCGTCCAGCCCATGCGTCTCGCGGAGTAGAAGGTGCAAGTGCTAACCCTCTGCCGAAAGCACGTTCTTTTTTGAAAAAAAGAACCAAAAAACTTTCATTCCATGATCGCCCGCTCAATCGCCGTCCGGTCGAGCCCGCGCCGCCCGATCACCACGATCGACCCGCCACGCGGCTCCTCCGACCGCCAGGCGCGGTCGTATTCGTGCCGGAACCGCGCGCCAACGCCCTGCACCACCAGCCGCAGCGGCTTGCCGGCGATGCTGGCGAAACCCTTCATCCGCAACACGTCATGCGCCTGCGCCGCCGCGCGCAGCCGCGCGACCAACGGCTCGGGCGCGGCCTGCTCGCCCACATCCACGACGAAGCTCTCCCAGTCGTCGTGCTCATGCTCGCCGTCCACCGCGTCGTGATGCGAGGGGCGCGACGCCAGATCGTCCTCGGCCCGCGCATCCAGACCCAGCAATACCGCCAGATCGACCCGGCCCTCCCGCGCCGGCACCAGCTTCACCGCGCGCGGCAGCGCCGCCCCGATGGCCTCGGTCACCCGCGCGAGGTCGGCCTCGCCCATGAGGTCGGTCTTGTTGAGCAGCACGAGATCGGCCGCGTTGATCTGGTCCTCGTAAACCTCGGCCAGCGGGTTGTCGTGATCGACCGAGGGGTCCTCGGCCATCTGCCGCGCCACGGCCTCGGGGTCATCGGCGAAACGTCCGGCCGCGACCGCAGGCCCGTCCACCACCGCGATGACGCCGTCGACCGTCACCCGCGCGCGGATCGCGGGCCAAGCGAAGGCCTTGAGCAGCGGCTTGGGCAAAGCCAGCCCAGACGTCTCGATGACGATGTGCTCCGGCGGGTTGGGGCGGTCGAGCAGCGCCTCCATGGCGGGCAGGAACTCGTCCGCGACCGTGCAGCAGAGGCAGCCGTTGGAAAGCTCGACGATGCTGTCCTCGTCGCAGCCCTCGATCCCGCAACCGGCGAGCAGCGCGCCGTCGATGCCGAGGGAGCCGAATTCGTTGACGATGACGGCGATCCGCCGCCCGCCCGCGTTCTGCAGCAGATGGCGCACCAGCGTCGTCTTCCCCGCGCCGAGGAAGCCCGTGATGATGGTCGCCGGAATCCGCCTGCCCATGCGCCCGCTCATGCCGCCATGCCCAGCGCCGGGATGCGCCCGACGATCACGTCGCGCAGGCTGGGCGCCCTGCGGCTCGGCATCACCGTGCCGGTGGGGGCCGCCGCATAGCTCCGCGCATAGGCGATGAGATCCTCGGCGTGATCCGGCGAGAGACGCCCGAGCAGATAGCCCCACTTGGCGGGAGCGGTCGCGGCGGCGGAGCAGCCCTCCCCGCAGCGGGCGAGACAGGTGACGGGCTTGAGCGCGAAGGGCTCGTCGGGCCCCATCAGCGCCGCGATGCGGTCGTGCAGGATCAGGCCCGGGCGCGGCTCGTCCGGATGGCCGCAGGTGACGCAGACATGCAGGACGTGGTCTTGGTCATGCGGGTTTCCCACGGGGCCTCTCCGGTCAGCCGCCCATACGCCGGACGGATGCGGGGATGCCGCTGCGGGAACGGCCCGTAGCGTCAGGGAAAGCGAACCCGCCGAGGCACCCCGCCCGGTAGGAACAACGGCCGTGCGATGGCAGGTCTCCTGGCTCGCGGATCAGGCGCCGCCCGGTCGTCCTTCCCAGGCCAGACGAGGCCCAGTGGCAAATGACCGAGAGGCTTTCCGCTTACAGTTGCGGGGGCAGCCGCGGCATTGGGTGGAGAGGCCACCCGCACCGCATTCCCTTTTCATCCCCCAAGCGGCAAGCGCCGTTGGAGGAACCATCGCGGATGATCTAAGAGCCGGGGCAATGGCCCGTCAACCGGATACCTCCATCACTCTCATCCTCGGCGGCGCCCGCTCCGGCAAGAGCCGCCACGGCGAGGCGCTGATCGCGGCCCATCCTCCGCCCTGGACCTATGTCGCGACCGCCGAGGCCTGGGACGACGAGATGGCGGCGCGCATCGCCCTCCACCGCGCCCGGCGGGACACGCGGTGGCGGACGGTCGAGTCTCCCCGCGCCCTGGCCGCGACGCTGGAGGCGGCGGGAGAGACGCCGGTGCTGGTCGATTGCCTGACGCTGTGGCTGACGAACCTCATACTGGCGTCGGAGGATGTTTCGGCCGCGACCGAGGCTCTGCTGGCGGTGCTGGCCGCCCGCCGCGCGCCGACGGTGCTGGTGGCGAACGAGGTCGGCCTCGGCATCGTGCCCGAGCACAGGCTGGGCCGGGATTTTCGCGATGCGGCGGGTGTGCTGCATCAACGGATCGCGGCGCGGGCGGACCGCGTGCTGTTCATGGTGGCGGGACTGCCGATGGTGGTGAAGTGAGCGACGATACCGAGACCGAAGCGGAGCGCTGGCGCGCGAAGATGGCGCGCCGCAAGGCCGTGCAGGATGCCGAGGTCGCGGGCAAGACGATCGAGCGCGGCCTGTTGCTGGTCCATACCGGTGCCGGCAAGGGCAAGACGACGGCGGCGATGGGTCTGGCGCTCCGCATGCTGGGGCGGGGACGCGCGGTCGCCATCGTGCAGTTCATCAAGGGCGCCTGGAGCACCGGCGAGCGCATGGGCTTCGCGGCCTTCGGCGAGCGGTTGACCTGGCACAGCATGGGCGAGGGCTTCACCTGGGAGACGCAGGACCGCGCGCGCGACATCGCCGCCGCGCGCCGTGCCTGGGAGGAAGCCTGCCGGCAGATGGCGCGGCCGGAGGTGGCGCTCGTCGTGCTCGACGAGCTTTGCATCGCGCTGCGCTACGACTATCTCGGACTTGACGAGGTCCTGGCGGCGCTGGCGGCGCGGCGGCCCGATCTGCATGTGGTGGTGACGGGGCGGAACGCGCCCGCGGGGCTTATGGAAGCCGCCGACCTCGTAACCGAGATGCAGGCGGTGAAGCACCCGTTCAAGGCCGGCGTGAAGGCGCAGGAGGGGATCGAGTTCTGATCCCGCTCCTCACAGGGAAAAATATTGGCCGCGACATTTTTTGGTTCCATCGGCGCGTGATTCCGCACTAAACGGAGCCAGCTTCGGGGCGCGATCGGGCCTCACCGGCCGCGGTAGGCGGCATCGCCCATGCGGCGACCGGAAAAGGCGGCGATCTTGAATCTCGATTGGCTCGATCTCGTCAGCGCGCCTGTCTTTGTTCTGGCGCTTCCCGGCACCGCCGTGGTGCGAACAAACCGGGCGTTGCGCCGTGTGCTCGGCCCTGGCTTGACGGATGCGCCGATGCCGTTGAGCACTCTCATCGGCATGGACGGCGCGGACCGCGTCGCCGCCTTCGTCCGGACGATCCCCGAGGATGGCTCCCGCAACACCCTCAGCGCGTCCTGCTCGACCGCGAAAGGTCCGGCGAACCTCGTCCTCCATCTGACGAGAATCCCGGATACGGACTCTCTCTGGGCGGTCACCGTTGATGAGCGAACGCTGTTCTTCGATGGCACCGCGTCCGACGATGCGGAGGAAACCTTTCGCGGGATCATCCAGGCCCTGCCGATCGGCATCGACATCCTCGATTCCCAACACCGCGCCGTGTTCTACAACGGCTTCTCGGATCGGCTGTATCTCTATGACGGCTACTGCGACCTCGAGATGACAGAGTGGTTCGAGCGCGCCTTCCCGAACGCGCAGGCGCGCGGCGTCGCCCGGCGGCAATGGGACGACGCCATCGCGGCGCTCGACCGCAATCCGGGCGAGCCGCAGGTCATGGAATGGACCGTCCTCTGCCGCGACGGCCTGTCACGCGTGCTGCACAACCAGATGAGCAAGATCGGCAGCCATTACGCCTTCATCTATTGGGATGTCACCGAGCAGCGCCGGCTGGAGGGAAAGCTGCGCCAGCTCGCCGGCACCGACATGCTGACGGGCGTCTGCAGCCGCCGTGAGTTCTTCGAACGGGCCGAGCACATTCTGGCCACCGCGCCCCGAGGCGGGCTCGACCTCTGCCTGCTGATGCTCGACATCGACCATTTCAAGGCGATCAACGATGGCTTCGGCCACCGCATCGGGGATCAGGCGCTGGTGGCGGTGGCGGCGCTGTGCAAAAGCGCCCTCCGCGCCACGGACATTCTGGCGCGCTTCGGCGGCGAGGAATTCGTCGTGTTGCTTCCGCACACGCGGCTTCACGACGCCGGCCGCATCGCCCAGCAGGTTCTGCAATCGGTGTCGGCGCGCCCGATCCCGACGGCCGCGGGCGGCTTGCATCTCACGGTCAGCATGGGCGTGGCGTCGCTCGACCCGGACGAGATGGATATCGACCTCCTGATCGAGCGCGCCGACATCGCCCTCTATGCCGCGAAACGGGCGGGCCGGAACCGGGTCGTCACCAGCCAGGAACCGGCAAGCCCGTCGATGGCATGACAGGTCATCGGCGCGGACCGACGCCCGGAGGCGTCAGCCCGCGTCACGACCGTCTTCAGTGGCCGAGGTACTGGCCGAAGAAGTCGGCGATCTCGGTGAAGGCCTCCTTCGTCTCGGGCACGCGGTCATCGAACTGATACTGCGCGTGAGACTCGCCCTCGAAGACTTCCAGGATCGCGGGAACGCCCGAGCGGAGCAGCTTGCGATGCACGCGCACCGTGTTGCTGAGCAGCAGGTCGCGGGTGCCGGTGGTGAGGATCGCCGGCGGGAAGCCGTGCATGTCGCCATAGACCGGCGAGAGCAGCGGATCGGCGAGGTCATGGCCATGCGCGTAGATGACGGTCGCTGCCTGGCAGAACCCGTCGCGCGAGACGAGGACGTTGTCGACCTTCTCGTTGGTGTAGAAGCTGTCGCCGGTCTTGGTCACGTCCGACATCGGCGTGCCGGGCGCGATGGCGCCGGGCATCGGCAGTCCGTCCTGCCGCGCGCGCAGCACCATCTCGAGCGTCAGCGCGCCGCCCGCCGATGTGCCGAAGAACGCCACGTCCTTGGGCGGCGTGGTCTTCAGAACATCCTTGTAGACCGCCACGGCATCGTCGAGCGCCGCCGGGAAATAGGCCTCCGGCGGCATGCGGTAGTCGACCGAGATCACCTTGTAGTGGCCGAAGCCGGCCATCATGATGCCCTCGGTGGTGCCGGACTCGCCTGGGAACAGAACGTAGCAGCCGCCATGGACATGGATGAGAACCTTGCCCTTGTTCTCGGGCGGTATCGAATCGGGCGTCAGCACATAGACGTGCACGCCGGCCATCGTTTCCGACTTCATCGTCACATGCAGCCGTGCGAGCATTGCCGGGATGCCGGGCACGACGCCGGCGGCCTGCTTGTTGGCGTAGGCCCGCGCTTCGGCGCCGGTCTTCCACTGATCGTTCCAGTCCGGGTTGAGCGGCTTGGCGATGAAGGCCTGCATAGCCGGGCTGATATCGGCATAGGGCACCGGCAGCGTCTTGGCCGGCTCCTGCAATGGCGCAAGCGGCGGGTTCGGCGGCGTCGGGGCCTGGGCGAAAGCCGCCATCGGCGCGAGCGCGAGGGCAGCGACGGCGAAGCAGGCGAGCCCTTTGGGCTTCATGACATTTCCTCGATGATTGTTTTTTGCGAAGGCGGTCTGAGCGGCGGCGCCCAGCGATTGGAAGCGTTATCATTCGGAGCAAAGATTGCGCAACCATTTATTTTCCGCAAGGTTGAAGAGCTTTTGTCGCCCGTCGCGACGAATGCACAGCCGTGCGAGGCCGCACTTACCCGGCCGCCTGCAACACGTTGCCCCTTTTGTTTTCGGCGCCGGCAATACCATCGTAAGGTTTCTGATGGCTAATCGCCCGAACAGAAAGGAGTTCCGATGCTCACCTCCCTGCGCCTTCCCGGCTCGGCTATCGCGGTCGCCGCGTTTGCCGTCGCGGTGTCCGCCCTCAGCGTGCCGGCCCGGGCCAATCAGGCCACCGCCACAAGCTGCGCGAAATCCCTCGCCCCCGAGGCTAGCGCGATCTACGAGGCGGTCGCGCCCGAGGTCACGCCGAGCACCGATCTCCGCAGCGCGCTCAAGACCAAGGTGACGGCGATGGCGGTCGAGGGCGAAGTGCAGCCGGCCACCGCGCGCGCATCGGCGATCGCCGCCTATGGTTGCCTGAAGCGTCTGAAGTAGCCGGAGCGCACTCCCCCGGCTTGCGGCCTGGGGGCCGAGCGCGGCGAGGAAGGTTTCCGTGAAGCGCCCCCGCTTGCGGCCTGGGGCCAAGCGCGGCGAGGAAGGTCTCCGTGAAGCGCCCCGGCTTGCGGGTTAAGGGCGGAGCGCGGCGAGGAAGGTCTCCGTAAAGCGCTCCGGCGTGCCGGCCCAGACCACCTCGCGCAGCGCCTGCCAGCGTTCCTTGCGCTCGGGAAGCTCCATCGTGAGTGCCTGATTAATCGCCTCCGCCACCTCGTCAGCGTCGAAAGGATTGACGATCAGCGCGTCCCGCAGCTCGTAAGCCGCACCCGCGAAACGCGACAGGATGAGCACGCCCGGATCGGCGCTCGATTGCGCGGCGACATATTCCTTGGCGACGAGGTTCATGCCGTCGCGCAGCGGCGTCACCAGCCCGACACGCGCGACGCGGTAGAAGCCCGCCAAGGTTTTGCGGCTGAGCGCCCGCGTCATGTAGCGGATCGGGATCCAGTCGAACTCCGAGTAGCGGCCGTTGATGTCCCCCACGAGCCGGTCGAGCGTGCGGCGCAGCTGCTGGTAGCGGTCCACGTCCTCGCGCGAGCGCGCCGCGACCTGCAGCATGGAGACCGTGCCGCGATGCTCGGGGAAGCGTTCGAGCAGCTGATCGAAGGCTCGGAACCGGTTGGGCAGCCCCTTGGAGTAGTCGAGCCTGTCCGCGCCGATCACCAGCGCTCGGCTGAACAGGCTTTCGCGGATGCGGCGGACCTCCGCTCCACGGGCGGAACGCGCGGCGGTCGCCGCGAAATCCTCGGCATCGATCCCGATGGGATCGCTCATCGTCTGCACTCGCCTGCCCTCATAGACGAAACTGCCATCCTCATCGGGCGTCACGTCGAGGAAGGCCGAGACGCAGGCGAGGAACGCGTTCTTGTGGTCGTCGATGTGGAAGCCGACCACATCGTAGGCGCACAGCGCGCGGAGCAGCGGGATGCCGCAGGGCAGCGCGTCGAGGATCTCGGGCGGCACGAACGGGATGTGGAGGAAGAAGCCGATCCGGTGCTGCGCGCCGCGCTCGCGCATCTCGGCGCCCGTGGTGATGAGCTGGTAGTCGTGCACCCAGACGAGATCGTCGTCGTTCAGCAGCGGCAGCAGCGTCTCCGCGAAATAGGCGTTGACGCCGCGGTAGCCCTCGTACTCGTGACGGAAGTAGTCGAGAAAGTCGAGACGGTAGTGCAACAACGGCCACAGCGCGCCGTTCGAGAAGCCGACGTAGAACTCGTGATACTCCTTATCGGTCAGGTCGATGGTCGCGTAGGTGACACCCTGCGCCTCGTGCAGGGTCGGCGTGCGGCCGCCGGTGCCCCGCTTGCCGCTCCAGCCGAACCAGAGCGTGCCGGGCTTGAGGCCCGCACCGAGTGCGACCGCGAGGCCGCCGGCGCGAGGAGCCTTCTCCGACGGGATCTGCACCCGGTTGGAGACGATGACGAGGCGCGACAAGGCGATTCCTTTCGTTACCGGTGGCGGCCGATGCGGTACAGGGTCAGGCCCCTGCCCCGCTCTCCAGCCGGTCGGCCATGGCAGCGAGCCACGTCCGCACCTCTGCCGGCTCGCCGCCGAAGTTGCGGGCAACGTGCAGGCCCTGGCCGCCATAGGCAACAGCGGCCTCCATACCCTCTTCGTCCGTCACGTCGTCGCCGATGAAGACGGGCACGCGCCCGGCGAAGGGCGCCCCTTGCATGAGGCGGCGCACGGCATGGCCCTTGCCGACGCCGGCCGGGCGGATTTCAAAGGCCATGAGCGCGGTCAGAAGCTCCGCCGCGCCGCCGGCGGGCGCGATCAGCCGGCGCATGAAGTCGCCGATCTCGGCCCCGGATTGGGGCGTCTGGCGGTAATGGATGACGAGGCCGATGGTCTTCTCCTCCAGGAACGCGCCCGGCCAGCGCGGCAGAGCCTCGTTGATCGCGGCGATCCAGCCGGCGCGATCCGGCAGATGGGCCGCGTGCTCCTCAAGCGTGCCGTCAGGCAGTCGAACCCGCGCGCCATGCTCAGCCGCGATGCAGAGGCGGTCGAGGGGGATGAGCCGCACGACATCGTGAAGCGGGCGGCCACTGACGATCGCGAGCGCGCCGTCGAGCGCGGTTCGCAGTCGCGCCAGCACCGCGGGCAGGTCCGGCGCCACCCAGACTTCGTCGTGGCGCGGCGCGATGTCGATAAGGGTTCCGTCCAGGTCGAGAAACAGCGCGGTCCGCCGCGTCAGCGATTGGATGGGCGGGGGCTCTGCCATCGGGACGTCACTCCATCTCGCGGTGCCAGCCGTCTCGCGCTGACCCCCTCGGCTGCACCGGCCGATCGTCGATCCGGCCGATCAGAGATAGCGCTTATCCCGGGAAGCACCACCCCGCCGCCGCCGACGCCGTGCCTGAAGTCACCGGGCGCGCCGCTCAGCCTTCGTCCCGGAAGGCGTCGGGCACGTGGCGCATGCGGCCCAGCGCGTCAACAAGCCACGCGTCGAAGCGCAGCCCCGCCGGACCCCAAGCGGGATTTTCGCCCTGCAGAATGGCGGCGGCCTGGCAGAGCCGGCGGCGCTGGCGCGGCCCCAGAGCATAGGCGGCGGTTTCCAGATCCCGTCGCGTCTTGACCTCGATCACGGCGAGCAGCCCGTCCCGTTCGGCGGCGATGTCGATTTCTCCGGCCGCCGTGCGCATCCGGCGCCCACGGATCACCCAGCCGCTGGCCGCAAGGGCCTGCGCGACCCGCCCTTCCCCGTCAATGCCGGTTCGCTGCGCCCGCCGGCCCCGCGCCGCAAGGCGCGCCTTGACGGGAGAAACTTCAACACGACGATCGCCCATGATGCGCGCCTCCACTACCCAGGGTTGTATATGGCAGAGGCGAAACGATCTGGAAACCGCCAAGTTCATCTGCCTCGGAGGTGGCGGATCGCGGCCGTTGCACGCGCGGCCCCTGGGCTTGAGGCGAAGCCCCCGCTAGGCTGGCCCGAGCAAGCGCCCTGATCTCCGGCAGGAAGAGACGATGAAGCAAGAGCCAGACGACACGACCGCGGCCATGGGGCTGAGCCACCGGCCCTTCGGCACGCTCTCCTCGGGCAAGACCCTGACCGAGTACCGCATGCGCAATGCGGCGGGGATCGAGATCCGCTTTCTCGACCTCGGCGGCATCGTCACGGTCATGCTCGCCCCCGACCGGCAGGGGCGCTTCGCCAATGTCACGCTCGATCACGCCGACATGGCCGGCTACGAGGAGAACCCGGGCCATTTCGGCGCGCTCATCGGCCGCTTCGCCAATCGCATCGGCGGCGCTGCCTTCACCCTCGGCGGCAAGACCTACAAGCTCGAGGCCAACGACCACGGCAACACCCTGCATGGCGGGCTCGTGGGCTTCGACCGCGCGGTGTGGGAGGTGACGGCGGCGCAGAGCGGCCACGCGCTCTCGGCGGTGCTGACCCATGTGAGCCCCGATGGCGACGAGGGCTTCCCCGGCACGCTGAAGGTCGAGGTCGTCTACAGCCTCAACGACGACAACGAGTTCCGCATCGACTATCAGGCGGTGACGACAGCGGAGACGGTGCTGAACCTCACCAACCACGCCTATTTCAATCTCGCCGGCAACGACCAGGGGTCGGTGCTCGACCACATCGTGCAGATCTTCGCCGAAAGCTACACGCCCGTCGATGCGACGGGCATCCCGACCGGCGACATCGCGCCCGTCGACGGCACACCGCTCGACCTCCGGCAGCCGAAGCCGATCGCGGCCGGCATCCGCGTCGCCCATCCTCAGATCCTCATGCAGAAGGGCTACGACCACAACTGGGTTCTCGACAAGCCGGGGCCGCATGCGATGACGCTCGCCGCGCGCGCTTACGAGCCGCGCAGCGGCCGTGTGCTGGAGGTGGAGACGACGGAGCCCGGGCTGCAGTTCTATACCGGCAATTATCTGGGCGGCGGTTCGGCCGGCACCGCTGGCGTCGCCTACCGGCAATCGGACGCCTTCTGCTTCGAGACGCAGCATTTTCCGGATTCGCCGAACAAGCCGCAGTTTCCGACGACCGTGCTGCTGCCCGGCCACATCTTCCGCTCCAGCACGGTGTATCGCTTCAAGACCGACCGGGGCTGAGAGCCCGGTCTGGGGCTTCAAGACCGACCGGGGCTGAGAGCCTGGTCTCTGGTTCAAGACCGACCGGGGCTGAGCCCGGTCCGGCCCTCAGTATTCCGTCGTCAGCTCACCGAGAAAACGCGCCGCCTGATCCTGGATCGCGGCGCGCTTCACCTCGTCCATCCGCTCCATCGAGGCGTAGATCATCGCCATCCGCTGATTGGAGCGCAGCTGCGGCGCGTTCTCGATCAGGAAGTTCCAGTAGAGGAAGTTGAACGGACAGGCGCGCGGCCCGACCGTCTGCTTCACGTCGTAGCGGCAATTCCGGCAGTAGTCGGACATGCGGTCGATGTATTTGCCGCTGGCCGCATAAGGTTTCGAGCCGAGATAGCCGCCATCGGCATAGAGCACCATGCCGTGGACGTTGGGCAGTTCCACCCACTCATAGGCGTCGATATAGACGGCGAGATACCACTCCGCGACCTCGGACGGGCGGGCGCCGATGAGCAGCGCGAAATTGCCCGTCACCATCAGCCGCTGGATGTGATGGGCATGCGCCAGCCGCCGCGTCTGGTCGACGCATTGGTGCAGGCAGTTCATCCCGGTCGGCGCGCCCCAGTAGAGCCCCGGCAGGGACCGGTAGGCGCCGAGCCGGTTCGTATGCGCGTAGTCCGGCATCTTCAGCCAGTAGATGCCGCGGACATATTCGCGCCAGCCGAGAATCTGGCGGATGAACCCCTCGACCGCGTTGAGCGGCGCGAGCCCCTGCCGCCAGGCGGTCTCGGCGGCTTCGCAGACCGCGCGCGGATCGAGCAGCCCGGCATTGAGGTAGGGCGAGAGGACCGAGTGGAACAGCCGGTCCTCGCCCTGCCGCATCGCATCCTGGTAGTCGCCGAAGGAGGGCAGCGCGTGGTCGATGAAATGGGCGAGTGCGCGCCGCGCATCGGCCGCCGTCACGGCGTAGTCGAAGCCCTCCAGCGTCCCGAAATTGTCTGGGAAGCGCGCCGCGACGAGGCTCAGCACCTCCTTGGTGACGGCGTCCGGGGAGACGAAGAAGGCCGGCGGCATATCGAGCCGCGCCGGCACTGCCTTGCGGTTCTCGGCGTCGAAGTTCCAGCGCCCGCCCACGGGCTCGCCATCCGCATCCATGAGGATGCCGGTGCCGCGCCGCATTTCCCGGTAGAAGAATTCCATCCGCAGCTGCCGCCGCCCCTCCGCCCATTGGCGGAACTGCGGCAGCGCGCAGAAGAAACGCTCGTCGGCGCGGATCTCCACCGGCACGCGCGCCTCATCCTCCCACCCCTGCATCGCATGCAGCACGCGCCACTCCCCCGGATGGGTCACGACGGCCGAGCCCGCGCCGTGCCGCGCGACCGCGCGCGCGAGTTCCGAGCCGAAGGCGCCGGTATTGGCCGGGTCATCCAGCGTCACGTAGTCGACCTTGAAGCCCTCGGCCCGCAGCTCCGCCGCGAAATGGCGCATGGCCGAGAAGATGAAGGCTATCTTCTTCGGATGATGCGGCACATAGCGCGTCTCGTCCGCGACTTCGGCGAGCAGCACGATGTCGCGCTTCGGGTCGGCGTCCGAAAGGCTGGAGATGCCGCGCGACAGCTGGTCGCCCAGGATCAATCTTATGCTCGGCCTTCGCTTTGTCGCCATTCCCTGGATATAGGATGGCGCGCCGCGCCGCCGCCAGTCCCGCTCGGCCGTGCGACTGCCAGAGGAGAAGGCTCATCACCAAGACGTACCGCGACCTCCTGACCGGCTGCCGCCTCAACGACCGCACGCCCCCCGGCTTCAGCCAGCGCGCCACGGACAGCCGCATCCCGGACCTCGACAAGGCGTCCGGCGCGAAGGCCCTGGCGGCCGAATGCCGCGCGCTCGCGGGGCTGCAGGCGCGCCTCTTCGCCGAGCGGCGCTGGGGGGTGGTGCTCGTGCTGCAGTCGATGGATGCGGGCGGCAAGGACAGCACGATCCGGCACGTCTTCCGGGGCATCGACCCGGGCGGGCTGCGCGTCGCCTCCTTCAAGTCGCCGACGCGCGATGAACTCGGGCAGGATTTCCTCCGCCGCACCTCCCAGGCGCTGCCGCTGCGGGGCGAGATCGGCGTCTTCAACCGCAGCTACTACGAGGAGGTGCTGATCACCCGCCTCCACCCGGAACTGCTCGCGGCCGAGCGCCTCCCCGCGCCTGACGTGACCGAACGCATCTGGCACGGGCGGCTGGAGGACATCGCCGCGCATGAGCGCTACCTCGACCGCCAGGGGATCGTGGTGCGGAAGGTCTTCCTGCACATCTCGCGCGAGGAGCAGCGGCAGCGCTTCCTGCGGCGGCTGCACAGGCCCGACAAGATCTGGAAGTTCGATCCCGCCGATCTCTCCGAGCGGGCGCTCTGGGATCGCTACCAGACCGCCTATGAGCAGGCGATCGCCGCGACGGCCGCCGTCCACGCGCCCTGGTACGTCATCCCGGCCGATCACAAATGGGTGGCGCGGCTGCTGGTGGCGGCGCTGATGCGCGAGACGCTGGAGGCGCTCGATCCAAAGTTTCCGCAAGCGGACGCGGACGGCCGGAAGGTGGCGGCCGACGAGGCGCGCCGCAAACTGGAAGCGGAATGAACATCAGGCGGCGCGCGTCTCCTCGATGACGATCGTCTCGGTGATGGTGATGGGCTCCCACAGGGCGCGCGCGAGAGCGCCCGCCGCCATCGCGCCCAGGATCGGGGCGATCCAGAACAGCCAGAGCTGCGCGGTATAGGCGCCGCCCGCGAACAGGGCCGGCCCGGTGCTGCGTGCCGGATTGACCGAGGTGTTGGTGATCGGGATCGAAATGAGGTGAATGAGCGTCAGGGCGAGGCCGATGGGAATGCCGGCGAAGCCGCTGGCCGCGCCCTTGGAGGTCGTGCCGATGATGATTATCAGGAAAAAGAACGTCAGCAGGAATTCCGCGAAGAAGCAGGCGGGCATGGCGAACTTGCCGGGGCTCAGCGCGCCGTAGCCGTTCGCCGCGAAGCCGTGCGGGGTCCAGCCGGGCTGGCCGGAGGCGATGATGTAGAGCGCCGCGGAGGCGATGATCGCGCCGAGCACCTGCACGATGATGTAGGGCAGCACATGCTTGTTGTCGCAGCGGCCCGCGGCCCACAGGCCGAGCGTCACCGCCGGGTTGAAGTGGCCGCCGGAGATGTGGCCCACCGCATAGGCCATGCTGAGAACGGTGAGCCCGAAAGCGAAGGCGACGCCGACGAAGCCGATGCCGAGCTGAGGGAATGCGGCGGAAAAGATGGCGGCGCCGCAGCCGCCGAATACCAGCCAGAAGGTGCCGAAGAACTCGGCTGCCAGACGGCGTTGCATATCCGTCTCCAACACGGTCGCAATCCCCCTCCCGCCATCCAAGCCGGTACCGCCAGCCGCGGATAGCCTCACGAAATGTCGTGATGGCGGCGGGAGATTGACGGAGCTGCTCCGATTGCGCAATCGCATCGAAAAGCCATCCGCCTTAAGGCGAAGGCCGGGAGACCCCCAGCCGTCGGGACGGCGGCGCGCGTCCTACCGCCGGCGGCGCCCACGATCCCGCACGACCGCCCAAGCGACCGTCGAGACGATCGCGGTGACGACCATGCCCCAGACGATATCCTCGAGCGTGAGGCCGAGGCTCCAGTTCTTGAGCACCGCGTAGTTCGTCAGATCATAGGTCGCGTAGGTGAACAGGCCGAAAAGCGCGCCGTGCGCGACGACCCAGGCCGCGCCGTTCCGCGCCCCGGGCCGGGCGACGAAGATCATGATGCCCAGCATGTCGACGACATAGAACACCCCAGCCGGGGCGAGGCGGACGGTGGGCGCCAGCATGTCGCCCATGACCGCGCGATAGCTCGGCCCCATCAGGGCGAGCCAGATCGCATCGAGCACCAGGAAAACCAGGAGACCGGTGATGTAGGCGAGAACTGACATGACCACCTGCTTTGCGCCACATCGCGCCTGCCTGCTGTTCTGCCCCAGCCCGCACCCGGTTCGCCAGGGGGGCAGCCGCGCCGGCCGCAGGATTTCACCTGTGGCGCCCGAGCGGCTATGTCATGTCCGCCGGACGAGACCCGCCGGCGACGACGCTCACCAACGCCTTGGGAAAGGTCGATCATGCCCCCCGTGACCCGCCGCTCTTTCGTCTGGACCAGCGCCGCGGCTGCGGTCTGGGCCGCCCATCCGCATCGCGCGAACGCAGCGACCGAGGCGGCTCTCGCCGCGCTGGAAGCCGCGAACGGGGGGCGTCTCGGAGTCGCTGCCTTCGATACGGGATCGGGCCGCAGGTTCGGCTACCGGGCCGCCGAGCGGTTTCCCATGTGCAGCACCTATAAGGTCGTGACCGCAGCCGCCGTGCTTGCCCGCGTCGACCAGGGCGAGTTGCACCTGGAGCAGCGGGTTCCCTATGGCGCGAGCGATCTCTTGTCCTACGCGCCCATCACGCGGGCGCATCTGGCGGAGGGCTCCATGACCTTGGGGGCGCTTTGCGCGGCGGCGCTGCAATGGAGCGACAACACGGCGGCGAACCTGCTGCTGGCACAGATCGGCGGCCCCGCTGGCTGGACGCGCTATGCGCGCTCCATCGGCGACGGCGTCTCCCGCCTCGACCGGACGGAGCCGGCCCTTAACACCGCGATCGCCGGCGACCCGCGCGACACGACATCTCCGAACGCCATGCTGGGCGATCTCCATGCCGTGCTGCTGGGCGCTGCCCTGACCGAAGCGTCCCGCCGGCAGCTGGAGGATTGGATGCTGGCGGGCACGATCACCGGGCCTCTGCTCAAGGCCGGGTTGCCGGAGGATTGGCGGGTCGCCGACAAGTCGGGCTCGGGGGACAACGGCACGCGCAACGACATCGGCATGATTCTGCGGCCGCAGGGCGCGCCGATCCTGGCGACGGTCTATTACAGCAACTCGCCCGCGCCGATGCCGCGACAGAACGCCACGATCGCCGGGGTCGGGCGGATCATCGCCAAGCGCTTCGCCGCCTGACCCGAACGGGGGCCGTCAGCGTTGCGCGGTCTCCCAATTCGGGGCCGTGTAGTACGGCGCGTTCGACGGCGCCAGCATCGGGCGGCCGAGGATGTGGTCCGCCGCCTTCTCCCCGATCATGATCGTCGGCGCATTCAGATTGCCCGTCGTCACTTGCGGCATGATGGAACTGTCGACGACCCGCAGACCCTCGAAGCCGATCACGCGCGTCTCGGGGTCGACCACCGCCATCGGGTCGGACGGGTCGCCCATTTTACAGGTGCAGGAGGGGTGATAGGCGCTCTCGACCTTGGCGGCGACGAAGGCGTCGATGGCGTCGTCGGTCACGACATCCGCGCCGGGCTGGATCTCCCGCCCGCGATAGGGCGCGAAGGCGGGCTGCGCGAAGATCTCCCGCGTGAGGCGCACGCAGGCGCGCATCTCCTCCCGGTCGTCCGGGTGGCTCAGATAGTTGAAGAAGACGCGCGGCTTGTCCAAGGGGTCGATCGAACGCAGCCGCACCCAGCCCCGGCTTTTGGAGCGCATCGGCCCGACATGCGCCTGCATCCCGTGCTCGGTGGCAAGGCTGTTGCCGTCATAGGAGATGGCGAGCGGCAGGAAATGATACTGGATATCGGGGTAGCGGATGCCGGCGCGGCTGCGGATGAAACCGCAGGTCTCGAAATGGTTGGTGGCGCCGAGCCCGTCGCGGCGCAGCACCCAGCGCGCGCCGATCAGCCCCTTGGCGACCAGCGACTGCGCCGAGAACAGCGTGATCGGCTGCGTCACCGCGACCTGGAAATAGAACTCCAGATGGTCCTGCAGGTTCTCGCCGACGCCCGGCAGATCGCCCGCGACCGCGATGCCGTGCTCGCGCAATTCCGACGCGGGCCCGATCCCGGATAGCTTGAGCAGCTGCGGCGAGTTGATCGGCCCGCCGCAGAGGATGACCTCGCGCCGCGCGCCGACCTCGGTTTCCGTGCCCGCGCGGCGATAGCGCACCCCGACGGCGCGGCGGCCCTCCAGCAGGATCGCCGTCGCCAGCGCCTCGCTGCGGATCTCGAGATTGCCGCGATTCATGGCGGGCTTCAGATAGGCGTTGGCCGCGCTCCAGCGCTGGCCACGGCGGACGGTCATGTCCATCCGGCCGAAGCCCTCCTGCTGGTAGCCGTTGATGTCCTCGGTCTCGGGATAGCCCGCCTGCTTCGCCGCCTCGACCCAGGCGCGGTAGAGCGGATTGGTCATCGGGCCGTAGGAGGTGTGGAGCGGACCCTCCGCGCCGCGATATTCGTCGCCGCCCTCCTCGCGCGTTTCGGCCCGGCGGAAATAGGGCAGCACATGGCGGTAGCCCCAGCCCCGCGCGCCCGACTGCTCCCAGCCCTCGAAGTCCATCGCGTTGCCGCGCACATAGACCATGCCGTTGATGGAGGACGACCCGCCCAGCACCTTGCCGCGCGGCGTGTGCATGCGCCGGCCGCCGAGATGCGGCTCGGGCTCCGTCTCGTAGAACCAGTTGTATTGGGCGCGGTTCATCGGGATCGAGAGTGCCGCCGGCATCTGGATGAAGATGGATCTGTCGGAGCCGCCGTATTCGAGCAGCAGAACGCTGTTCTTGCCATCCTCTGTCAGCCGGTTGGCGAGCACGCAGCCGGCCGAACCGGCACCCACGATGACGTAGTCGAAGCTCTCCATCAGTAGGGCGCCTCGACATCCGTCAGCGCGACATAGACGCTCTTGATCTGGGTATAGTGGTCGAGCGCCGCGCGGCTGTTCTCGCGGCCCAGCCCCGAGCGCTTGTAGCCGCCGAAAGGCAGCTCGATGGGTGTTATGTTATAGGTGTTGATCCAGCAAGTTCCGGCCTCGATCTGCGCGATGACGCGATGCGCGCGGGCGAGGTCGCGGGTGAAGACCCCGGCACTCAGGCCGAACTCGGTGGCGTTGGCGCGCGCGATCGCCTCCTCCTCGGTATCGAAGGTCAACACCGTCATCACGGGGCCGAAGATCTCCTCCCGCACGATTGTCTGGTCATCGTCGGAGGCGTCGAAGATCGCGGGCGAGACGAAGAAGCCTCGGTCGAGACCATGCGCCGTCACGCGCTCGCCGCCGCAGAGCAGACGGGCGCCGTCCGCGACGCCGCGCGCGACATAACCCAGCACCTTGTCCATATGCGCCTGCGAGATGAGAGCGCCCATCTGCGTCGCGGGGTCGGACGGATCGCCGAGCGTGATCTGGCGCGTGCGCTCCATCAGGCGGTCGAGGAACCGCTGCTTGATCGCGCGATGGACGAAGACGCGGGTGCCGTTGGAACAGACCTCGCCGGCCGAGTAGAAATTGCCGAGCATCGCGCCCGACACGGCATTCTCGATATCCGCGTCCTCGAAGACGATGATGGGCGACTTGCCGCCGAGTTCGAGCGTGACCTGCTTCAGCGTCTCGGCCGCCGCCGCCATCACCCGCTTGCCCGTGGGCACCGAGCCTGTCAGCGAGATCTTGGCAATGGCCGGATGCGTCACGAGCAGCCGCCCGGTCTCGCCGAAGCCCGCGACGACGTTGAAGACGCCGTCGGGCACGCCGGCCTCGGCCATGATCTCCGCGAGCTTGAGCGCGGTCAGCGGCGTGAGTTCGGACGGCTTGAAGATCATCGCATTGCCGCAGGCGAGCGCGGGTGCCGCCTTCCAGCAGGCGATCTGCAGCGGATAGTTCCAGGCGCCGATGCCGGCGACGACCCCCAACGGCTCGCGCCGCGTATAGCCCATCGCGGCGGGGCCGAGATCGACGCTCTCCCCGGTGATGCCGCCCGCGAGGCCGGCGAAATACTCGATGCAATCGGCGCCCGAGACGACATCGACGACGCGCGTCTCCTGGATCGGCTTGCCGGTGTCGCGCGTCTCCAGCTCCGCGAGTTCATCGTTGCGGGCACGGAGGATGTCGGCGACGCGGCGCAGCACCCGGCCGCGCTCCATGCCCGTCATCCGCGCCCAGACGCGCTGGCCCGCGCGGGCGGCGACGACCGCCGCCTCGATCTCGGCGGGGCCGGCGATCTCGATCTCGGCCATCGCCGCGCCGGTCGCGGGGTTAGTGGTGACGAAGGTCGCCGCACCGCTGACGGGCGCGGGCCGGCCGCCGATCCAGTTCGGCAGGCGGGGCAGCGGCGGCGCCGTGGGCACCGGCACGGCTGAGGGCATCATGTATCCTTCCACGCAGGCGGCAAGCTGGGTATCGACGAAACCGGCGGCGATGCGCCGCGCGGCCTCCGAATCCTCGGGGCTCCAGGCGGTGGCGAGCGTCGTCCTCAGCCACAGCCCGTCGATGATGGCGGCGATGATGACCGCGAGACGCTCGGCCTCGCCCGCAGGCGCCAGAGAGCGCAGAGCGTGGCGCAGATTGGAGAGGACGCGCAGCTGATAGATGCGCTGCACGCGCTTGAGCCGGTCGGAGTGGATGGCCTGCCCCCAGAAGGCGAGCCAGACAGCGCCCGTCTGCGCATCCATCTCCTCGGGCGCGAGGTTGGCGTCGATCACCGCCTGCAGACGAGCCCGCGGGCCGGTCGCGGCGCGCATGCGGGCGGCGGCGGCGCGGCTGAGACGCGAGGCGAGACTGCGCAATGTCGCTTCGAGCAGCCCGTCCTTGTCGCCGAAATAATGCGCGACGAGGCCCGTCGAGACCCCCGCCTGCTTGGCGATGAGGCCGAGCGTCGTAGCGTTGAAACCGACCTGCGCCATGACGAGAATGGTGGTGTCGATTAGTTGCTTGCGGCGAACGTCTTCGGAATCCCGGCGCGACAAGCGGCTCTCCACCCGTGAGTTCCGGCCCCAGCGCCGTGGCACGCACTCTATGATTGCTTGAACGTGCAATCAAGAACGAAACGCCAGGGCGTTACGAGGTTCGATATTGGGCACCTGTTGCCCTATAATGGAGCAAACCATGCGGAACCGCGCTTTTTCGGCGCAACTTTCATGGTCGATGGCCATAAAAATGCGTGACCAAAACCAAACATTGAAAGTATGTTCAACTTACGGCTCGTGCCGGGCGTCCAACTCCATTCAGATCGGGAGGCTTCCTGTCCGGAGCCCTCGGATCGCAGAAGACGAACAAGGGAATCGCATGATGCGTAGACATCTTCTCAAGGCCGTGGCGGCCATCGGTCTGCTCGCGGGCGCAGCGGGGCTCGGCGCCGGCACGGCGCAGGCGGCGGCATCCGAAAAGCCCGCCTGCCACAACGTGACGTTCTCGAACGTCGGATGGACCGACATCAGCGCCACGACGGGCACCGCGACCTTCATCCTGAAGGCGCTCGGCTATAATCCGACGACCGATATGCTGTCCGTCCCCGTCACCTATCAGGAGATGAAGGACAAGAAGATCGACGTCTTCCTGGGCAACTGGATGCCCACGATGAGCGACAACATCAAGCCGTACCTGGCGAACAAGACCGTCGATGTCGTCGGCCCCAATCTCGAAGGTGCCAAATACACCCTCGCCGTTCCGACCTACCTCTATAACGAGGGCCTGAAGTCCTTCCAGGACATCCACAAGTTCTACAAGCAGCTCGACGGCAAGATCTACGGCATCGAGCCGGGCAATGACGGCAACCGCCTCATCCTCGGCATGATCAAGAACAACACCGACGATCTCGGCAAGTTCACCCTTGTGCAGTCGAGCGAGCAGGGCATGCTGGCCGAGGTCTCGCGCAAGACGAAGCACCACAAGGGCATCGTCTTCCTGGGCTGGGAGCCGCATCCGATGAACACGACCTACGACATGACGTATCTGTCGGGCGGTGACGCGGTGTTCGGCCCGAACTACGGCGGCGCGACCGTCTATACCAACACCGCCGCGGACTACACCACGGAGTGCCCGAATCTCGGCAAGTTCCTGACCCAGCTGAAGTTCACGCTGCCGATGGAGAACAAGATCATGGGCTACATCATGTATGACAAGATGGACCCGACGGCCGCCGCCGCGAAGTGGCTGAAGGCGAACCCCGATGCGATGACGCCTTGGCTCGCGGGCGTCACGACCGAGGACGGCAGCCAGCCCGCGGACGCGGCTGTGAAGAAGGCCCTCGGACTCTAATCGTCGCCCAAGCCCGCGCATAGGTTGCGCGGGCCCACGCCCGCGCGCGGCGGCCACCAGGGCCGCCGCTCTGCCCCGCGCGAAGACCAAACATGGAGTGCCGCATGCTCAGTGAGCTCGCGAATGTCGTTTCGGGACACAAGATTCCGCTCGGCGACTGGATCGCCAACGTCGTCAACGACATCAGCGGCTCGGATTTCATCGACGCGATCTCGAACGGCATCGCGGCCGTCATCAACGGCCTGACCTCGGTGCTCGAGGCGATCCCCAGCATCGTCATGATCCTCGCAGTCGGCATCATCGCCTATGCGCTCCGCCGGTCGTGGAAGCTGTCCCTCTTCGTCATCCTGGCGCTGCTGTTCATTCTCAACCAAGGCTACTGGACGGCGACGATGGAGACGCTCAGCCTCATCATCTTCGCGACCGTCATCTGCATGCTGATCGGCGTGCCCATCGGCATCGCCTGCGCCCATCGTCCGTGGCTTTTCGTCGGCGTCCGCCCGATGCTGGACCTGATGCAGACGCTGCCGACCTTCGTCTATCTCATCCCGACGCTGGTGCTGTTCGGCCTCGGCGCCGTGCCGGGCCTGATCTCGACCATCATCTTCGCCCTGCCCGCGCCGATCCGGCTGACCCAGCTCGGCATCGCATCCGTGCCACCGCCCCTCATCGAAGCGGGCGAGGCCTTCGGTGCCTCCAAGATGCAGCTGCTGTGGAAGGTCGAGTTGCCGCATGCGCTGCCGACCATCATGGCCGGGCTCACCCAATGCATCATGCTGAGCCTCTCGATGGTGGTGATCGCGGCGCTCGTCGGCGCGGGCGGCCTCGGCGTGCCGGTCGTCGAAGCACTCAACTCCGTCCGCGTCGATATCGGCTTCGAATCCGGTCTCTGCATCGTCGTGCTGGCGGTGATCCTCGACCGCGTCTGCCGCCCGCGCGAGAGCGAGGCCTGAGCGATGAGCACCGCCCAGACCGTCATCGAATTCGCGCATGTCGACATCCTCTTCGGCGGCCGCGGCCGGAAGGGCGCGCGCGCCAAGGCGGAGGCCATCGCCCTGATGGATCAGGGCCGGACGCGCGACGAGATCCTCGCCAAGACCGGCGTCGTGCTCGGCGTGAAGGACGCCTCGCTATCCGTGCGGGAGGGCGAGATTTGCGTGCTCATGGGGCTCTCCGGCTCCGGCAAATCGACGCTGCTGCGGGCCGTGAACGGGCTCAACAAGGTGACGCGCGGGCGCGTGCTGGTGCGCAACGAGGATAAGCAGGTCGATGTCGCGAGCTGCGACCGCGCCACGCTGCGATTCATGCGCACCCGCCGCATCGCGATGGTGTTCCAGCAATTCGCCCTGCTGCCCTGGCGCACGGTGCGTGAGAATGTCGGGTTGGGGCTCGAACTTCGCGGTGTCGGCGTGGCCGAGCGGCGGCGCATCGTGGACGAGAAGCTGAAGCTCGTGGCGCTCGACCAGTGGGCGGATAAATACGCGCGCGAACTGTCGGGCGGCATGCAGCAGCGCGTGGGCCTCGCCCGCGCCTTCGCGACCGACGCCGACATCCTGCTGATGGATGAGCCGTTCTCGGCGCTCGACCCGCTCATCCGCACCAAGCTGCAGGACGAGTTGCTGGCACTGCAGAAAGAGGTCCGTAAGACCATCATCTTCGTCAGCCACGATCTGGACGAGGCGCTAAAGCTCGGCAACCAGATCGCCATTCTCGAAGGCGGGCTCATCATCCAGGCGGGATCGCCGGAGGATATCGTGCTGCGTCCGGCCAATGAATACGTGCGCGAATTCGTCCAGCACATGAACCCGCTGAACGTGCTGCGCGGCCGCACCTTCATGCGCCCGCTCGACCGTCTCGCGCAGCGCGACGGCTGGTCCGTGCTCGACCCGCACAGGCCGGTGCTGATGCGCGCCAATGGCGGCGGGATCACGGGGCACGACCTGACCGCGGGCGGCACGCCCGTGGGCATCACGGCGCTGGAAACCGAAGGCGCCGTCCCTCCGGCCGGCAGTTGCGCGGCCATCAGCAGCGAGGCGACGATGAAATCCGTCATCCAGCTGCGCCAGTCGACTGGCATGCCGGTGCTCATGACCGAGGACGGGCGCGTGGTGGGCATGTGCGGCGAGGACGAAATCCTACACGCCCTTGCCTCCGAAGGCTGGCAGACGGTGCAGTCCGCGCCTTAAGCGGCCGTCGGATAGGCGGCGACCGGCCCCTCGACCTGCAACGACACGACGGCGCCGGCGACCGGGCTCGCATAGCCCGGCACCAGCGCGGTCAGCCGCCCATCGAGCCCAGCCGCCGACAGCGACACGCTGCAATCATGCCCGTAATACGTCACCGCCTCGACGACCGCCGGGTGGCCGATTCCGGGGGCGGCGAGCCGGATCTGCTCGGGGCGGATCAGCACCTCCACCCCGCCCGGCGCGCAGGGTGCGACCAGCGAAAAGCGCCCCAGCAGGCAATGCACGGAGCCGTCCGCCGCCTCGCCGGGCAGCACCACCGCCTCCCCCAGGAAGCGCGCCAACGCGATATCGGCGGGGCGGCGATACAGCGTCTCAGGCGCGGCGACCTGCACCAGCACGCCGTCCCGCAGGACCGCGACCCGGTCGCCCATCGACAGCGCCTCCGCCTGATCGTGGGTGACGAGCACGGCGGTCGCACCGGTGCGGCGCAACGCGGCGGCCACGGCCTCCCGCGTTTCGACGCGCAGACCGGCGTCGAGCGAGGAGAAGGGCTCGTCCAGCAGCACCAGACCCGGCTGCGGCGCGAGCGCGCGGGCCAGCGACACGCGCTGCTGCTCGCCGCCCGAAAGCTCCTGCGGCGGCCGCGCGGCATAGGATGCGGGCAGTCCGACAAGCTCCAGTAGTTCGGCTACCCGATGATGCCGCCGCCGCTCCCGCCGCGCGAGGCCGAAGGCGATGTTGTCGGCGACCGAGAGATGCGGAAACAACGCGCCGTCCTGCGCGACGTAGCCGACATGCCGCCGCTCGGGCGGGCGGTGGACGCCCGGGCCCGATACGAGATCGTCACCGAGGCGGATGGTGCCGCCGCCGCTCCGCTCGAAGCCGCAGATGAGGCGCAGCAGCGTGGTCTTGCCGCTCCCCGAGGGGCCGAGCACCGCGAGCAGATCGCCGGACGCGACCTCGAGCGTGATGTCGCGCAGGATCGTCCGGGCGCCGAAGGCCTTGGTGACGCGGTCGAGCGCAAGCGCGGTCATGCGGCGGTCAGGCGAGGCTGCTGGTGGCGAGGCGGACGCGCGACTGGCCGAAGCGGCGGGCGAGCAGCCATGTGGCCAGCAGCGAGATAATCATCATCAGCGCCGTGTAGGGCGCGGCGGCGGCAAAGGCCAAGGTCGAGGTATCGGCCCAGATCTGCGTCGCCAGCGTCTTGGTGCCGATGGGCGCCAGCAGCAGGGTCGCTGTGAGTTCGGTCACGACCGAGACGAAGACCATCGCCGCCGCCGCGCCGAGACCGGGGCCGGCCAGCGGGAGCATGACCCGCCACGCGACGGCCGCGGGACCGAGGCCCAGGGCCCGCGCCGTGTCCTCAAGCCCGGTCTGCGCCTGCGCGAAGGCCGCGCGCACGCCGACCACTGCGAGGCACAGGAACTGGATGCCGTAGGCGAAGATCATGAGCAGCGCGCTCTGATACAGGAGGTGGAGGTAGTGGACGGCGAGGAAGACCAGCGCGAGAGCAATGACGATGCCGGGCAGCCCCTGGGTCAAGTAGCTCGTTCGTTCGATGAGCGTGACGGTCGGCCCCCGGTAGCGCGTGGCGAGGAAGCCGATGGGGAGCGCCAGCAGCGTCGCGACGGCGGCGCCGCCGAGCCCGTAGAGCACTGAGGCGAGCGTCGCCTGGGTCAGCAGCGCGGGCGAGACCTCGGCCGGGGTGATGGACGCGGCGCCCGGCTGCGTCAGCCAGTAGAGCACCGTGCCGAGCGGCACGCCGACGGTCACGACACCCAGCAGGGCGAAGCCCGCGAGCACGGGGATGCGGGCGCGTCCAAGGTCGTGCAGCGTGGCGGCGCGTCGCGTGCCCGATCCGATGCGCCCATAGCGGGCGCGGCCTCGCATCCGCAGCTCCGCCAGCAGGCACAGCAGGCACAGCAGGATGAGCACGCCTGCCAGCAGCGATCCGGCCGGCCCGTCGAAGCTCGCGCGGAACTGGACGTAGATTTCGGTCGTGAAGGTGCGGAAGCGCAGCAGCGCGAAGGCGCCGAACTCGGTCAGCACGTTGAGCGTGACGAGCAGCATGCCGCCGAGCAGCGCCGGCCTGAGCTGGGGCAGCACGACGCGGAGGAAGCTTCCGACGGGGCCGCAGTTCAGCGCGCGCGCGGTCTCCTCTAGCGCCGGGTCCATGCCGCGCAGCGCCGCCGCGACTGGCAGATAGACCAGCGGATAGTAGGAGCAGGTGACGACGAGGACAGCGCCCGCGAATCCCTCCAGATCCGGGCTGATCGAGATCCAGGCATAGCTCGTGGTGAAGGACGGGATGGCGAGCGGCACCGCCGCCAGCACCGCCCAGAAGCGGCGGCCGGGCAGCTGCGTCCGCTCCACGAACCAAGCAATGGCGGTGCCGAGGATGCCGGCGAGGACCACGGATACGGCGGCGAGGCTCGCGGTGTTGATGAGCAGCTCGCCGACGAGCGGCCGGAACAGCAGGTGGGCCGCGCGCGGGCCGCCGACCTCGGCGGCCCGCAGCAGGGTCAGGCCGATCGGCAGCAACACGAGCGCCGCGCCCACGCCAGCCGCGGCCAGCAGACGCCGGGGCGGCCGCGCCGCCACCTCCATCAGAGCACGCCCATCACAGGGAGCCGATCACAGCAGGCCCGCCTCGGTGAGCAGATCGACAACGCCGGAATCGTCGCCAAGCCGGGCGACGCCGATGGGCGGCGGCTGCAACTCATCGAAGGGCTTGAGCGCGGGGTTGGGCGCGACGCCCGGACGGAGCGGATACTCGAAGACGACGGTGTTGTCGGCCAGCAGCTTCTGCGTCTTCGCGGCCACGAGATAGGCAAGGAAGCGTTGCGCCTCCTGCTGATGCTTGCTGCTTTTCAGCACGCCGGCAGCCGAGACGTTGATGAGCCCGCCGATGTCGCCATGCCCGAAGTGATAGAGCGCGCTGTGCATGTGCGCTGGCCCACGTTCGGCCTGCAGCCGCGCCCAGTAGTAGTTGTTGACGATACCGGTCGCGACCGAACCACGATCGACGGCGGCAACGACGCCTTCGTCATCGTCATAGATCTTCGCGTTGGCCTTGAGGCCCCGCAGCCAGGCGAGCGCCGCGTCATGGCCTTTCGCGACGAGCACGGCCTTCACCACGGGCAGGAAGTCGTTGTCGCTCGGCGCGACGGCGACCTTCCCCTTCCAGGCGGGCTTGGCGAGGTCCATCAGCGATTGCGGCAGCTGGTCCGGCGCGATCATGCCCTTATTGTAGGCGAGCACATTCTCGCGCGCGAGGACGCCGACCCAGTCGCCGTCCGGCGCGTCGTATTTCGCCGGCACCTCCGCGAGTGTCTTGGGGTCGACGGGCGCGAGCATCCCCTTCTCATCCAGCTTCGCGATTTCGGGCGAGTTCTCTGTGAAGAAGACATCGGCGGGCGAGGCCGAACCCTCGGCGATAATCTGGCTGGCGACCTCGGGCCCGTCTCCGGAATGTACGCGGACGTGGATGCCGGTCTCCGCCTCGAAGCCCGAGACGAGGGTCGCGACGGTCTGCTCGTGCTGCGCGGAATAGAGGGTGAGCGCCGGGTGATCGGCGGCCAGCGCCCGGAGCGTCAGAGCCGGGGCGCCGCAAAGCACGGCGGCGGCGAAGGCGCTGCGCTGAAGCAGAAGCCGGTGGGGCATGGGGGTCGCACTCCTGGTTGCCGGGCGCGGCAATTTTGCGAACGCTTCGCATTTGCATCCAGTAGCTTGATCGCCGGGGCAGGTCAACTCGGGGGAGGAAAGCTTTGGCGGCGGCCTCCGAGTTGTATGGTGGCAATCCCCGGTGCCGATCCGGCGTTGCGCACATCGTTGGAGAGGGGATCGTCGTATGAAGTGGCTCATCGGCTGCATGGTGGCGGCCGCCGTAGCGGTGCCAGCGCACGCCCAGAACGATCAGCAGCAGCCTGTCATCGTCCAGCAGGCGCCGCTCGACCCCCACGAGTTCTGCTACTTCGGCGGTCAGCCCTATTCGATGGGGTCGCCCTATCCCGGCACCGCCCACGGGGACGGCAGCAGGCCGATGCGCTGCCAGCCGTCCGAACAGACCGTCAACGGCTACACCATTCTGGAGTGGAGCGACCGGCGGTAGCGCCCGCAGGTCCCCCTCCCGCAGGTCCCCCGCCCGCCGCTACCGGCTGAAGATCGGCCGCGTCGCCTCTCTCTCGGCCGTCGCATGCAGCCGCCCGGCCAGCGCCACGTCGGCAGCCGTGATGCCGAGCACCATCAGCAGCCCCACCAGCGCCCCGGACTTCTCCGGGTTGCGATCCGACACACCCGCGGCAAGCGTGCCAAGGTCGAGCGCGTCGCCGCCCACGCGTGCCCATACCCAGGGCATCGGGTCGTCCGCCACCACGAGACCGATGCCGGTAACGATCTCACGCATCCCATAGAGCGCGATCAGCGGCTCGTTCGGCAGGCCGGTCTTCCGCGCCACGCCTTTGCGGCCGAAGGTGTCGATCAGGCCCAGCCCGATGCTCAGCCAGCCAAGGCCGCGCGCGAAGGCCATATCTGTCGACCCGTATTTCGGGGTCTTGCGATGCTTCATGCCGTGCTCCGTATCTCTCTGTCTGCCGAGGCGTGATGTGCCTCCGGGATCTTGGAAAAGGGTTCAGCCGCCAGAGTTGCGAGCCACGAAACCGAGAGGCTGGCGCCCGCCTCGCCGGGCGAAGGCGCTCAGTGGTCGCGCCCGCGACCGGTCCGCGCCTGCAGCGCGTCGATCATCTTCGAAGCGTCGGCTTTCGAGAGCCCGGGGTCGAAGGCCTCGCCCGCCTCCTCGCAGAGCGTCTGGAGATAGGAGGCCTGCGCGCCGGTCATCGTCTCCCCGCCGGTCGTCCAATTGTCCGGGTCCTTCACGGTGTTGCTCGGAAGGTCGTCAGCCGTCTGATCCGCGGCGGCGGCTTTCGATTTGGTTGGCGTGCTCATGCAGTCTCTCCTCTGTTCATGCTTCGTTCACAGATGTGGGTGCATGAAGACGCTGCTGCGAGAGGGGTCGGATCACAGGCGCGTCAGATGGCTTTACCGCGAAGGGTGCCGGTGGCATTTTGTTGCGATAAAGCACGGGTAGCCGCGACGGACCTCACATCAGGGAGGGCTGAAGATGAGCTGGCTGGTTGCGAATTGGTTTGGCGTCTGCGTGATCTTCGGTGCGCCCGCCGTCGTGGGCGTCCTGGGCTGGATGCTCAGGGCCTATACCGGCGGCGACGCCTACCACCGCGCCCGCGAGCGGGATCGCGCCAGGGACGAAATGCGGGAAGCGACACGGGAAGCGGCGCGCGAAGCCGGGCGTCATACCTTAAACGGGCTGTCACGTCCCGCGCGCCACGGATAGAGCGCGCGCGGGCAGGCGGCTCAGCCTATCGCAGTGTCGCGCCCGTCGCCTTGGTGACGGCCGCCACGACGCGGGCGCTCGCCTCCTCGATCTCCGCATCCGTCAGGCTGCGGTCCTTCGGCTGGAACACGACTTCGACGCCGAGCGACTTGCGGCCGGGCTCCATGCGCTCGCCTTCGTAGACATCGAACAGCGTGACGCCCGCGACCAGGTCTCGTACCGAGCCACGCGCCGCCCGCAGCACATCCTCGGCCGGGACGGCACGATCGGCGATGAAGGCGAAATCGCGCCGGACCGGCTGGAACGCCGACAGCACGGGCGCCGACTTGCGGCGGCGCTTCGGCTCGGGGATCGCGTCGAGGAAGATCTCGAAGGCGACGGCAGTGCTGGGCAGATCGAGCGCGCGGACGATCTCCGGGTGCAGCGCCCCGAAATGCGCCAGCACCAGCTTCGGCCCCTGGCGCACCACGCCCGAGCGGCCGGGATGGTAGAAGCCCGGCGCATCGGGCGTGACGCTCAGCGCCTCCAGCGGCAGGCCGAGCGCCGTCAGCGCCGCCCAGACATCGCCCTTGGCGTCGAGCGCCGTCACGCCCCGCGCCGGCACCAGCCAACTGCGCGGCGTCTCGCCCGTGCGCAGCCCGCCCGCGACCACCTGCTGCCCGCCGCGCACGCCCTCGTGGAAGGCGGGCCCCACCTCGAACAGGCCGATGTCGCCGAAGCCGCGCGCGGCGTTCCGCGCCGCCGCCAGGGCGAGCGTGATGATCGGGCTCGCTCGCAGTTGGTCAAGATCGGACGCAATCGGGTTGACCAGCCGCAGCGCCTCCGGCGCCTCGCCGAACAGGGCGGCCACGCGGCTATCGGCAAAGCTGAAGGTGACGGCCTCCGCGAGCCCCCTGCCCGCCAGCACACGCCGCGCGACCGCCGCGCGGCCCTGGCGGGGCGTGAGCGTCGCCCCCGGCACCGCCGACAGCGCCGGCAGCGACACGGGCGCGATGCGGTCGAGGCCCCAGATGCGCAGCACCTCCTCGATCAGATCGACCTCGGGCTCGATCGCCGCCGCGCCCGCGCGCGCCTGCGCCGCCCGCTCCGGCTCCAGCGCCGGCCCCTGTTCCAGCGCGCCGCCATTGGCGATGTCGTTACGCCAGGACGGGACGTGGACGGTGATACTCTCCCCGTCCGCACCGGCCAGGTTGAAGCCCAGGCTGCGGAGGATACGCTCCGCCTCGTCGCGCGGCACATCGGCCCCGCCAAAGCTCCGCAGCCGGTCGAAGCGCAGCCGCGCCGTGCGCCGCCAATCCGGCTCGGCGCCGGCCGAGACGGTCTCGGTCGCGGTGCCGCCGCACAGCTCGATCACCATCTGCGTCGCGGCTTCCAAGGCGGCCGGCATCAGCGCGGGGTCTATCCCCCGCTCGAACCGCGCGCGGGCGTCGCTCGCGATCTGGTGGCGGCGGCCGGTCAGCGCGATCGCCACCGGGTCGAAATAGGCGCATTCGATGAAGACGTCGGTGGTGGTTTCGGTGCAGCCGGTGCTCTCTCCGCCGACGACGCCCGCGAGGGAGACGACGCCGGATGCATCCGCGATGACGCAATCCCCGGCCGTCACCGTCACGTCGCGCCCGTTGAGCGCACGGAACGTCTCCCCCGCGCCGGGGCGGAGCGTGAGGCGCCCACCCGCGACGCGGTTCGCGTCGAAGACATGCAGCGGGCGGCCAAGGTCGATCGTGAAGAAGTTGGTAATATCGACGAGCGCGCTGATGGGGCGGAGGCCAATGGCGCGCAGCCGGTCCTGCAGCCAGACGGGGCTCGGGCCGTTCTTCACGCCGCGCACGGTGCGGCCCAGCACCCAGGGACAGGCCCCGAGCATTTCGATGGCCCAACCGATCGGGCTCGGACCTTCGGAGGGCACCGTCTCGGGCGCGAAGGTCTTCAGCGTGCCGACGCCCGCCGCCGCGAGATCCCGCGCGACGCCCCGCACGGCAAGCGCGTCGCCGCGATTGGGGGTGACTGCGATTTCGATCACCGGCTCGTCGAGGCCGGCCCAAGCGGCGTAGGCGGCGCCGACCGGCGCATCCGCCGGCAGTTCGATGATGCCGTCGTGATCCTCGCCGAGACCCAGTTCGCGGGCCGAACAGAGCATGCCGTTGGACGCCACGCCGCGGATCTCGCCCGCCTTCAACACCATGCCCGAGGCCGGGATCGTGCTGCCCACGGGCGCGAAGACCGCCTTCATGCCGGTGCGCGCATTGGGTGCGCCGCAGACGACGGAGACCGGGCCGTCTCCCGCATCCACCGTGCAGGCGCGCAGGCGGTCGGCGTTCGGGTGGGGCAAAGCCTCGATCACATGGGCGATGCGGAAGGGGGCGAGCGCCGCGCCGGGGTTCTCGACGCCTTCCAGTTCCAGCCCGATGCCGGTCAGCCGCTCGGTGATGCTGTCGAGATCGGCCTTGGTGTCGAGATGGTCGCGCAGCCAGGACAGGGTGAATTTCATGGGAGGCTCTCGGTCAGAGGGCGGCGGCGGCGTGGCGCGCCGCGATGGTCAGGTCGGCGGGCAGCGCGTCGAGCGTGAACCAGCCGAAACCGGCATGTTTCGCGGGCTCGCGGTTGGCGGGTTCGCCGCTGAACTCCACCACGCGATAGACCGGGGACACCCAATGGTCGCCCCCCGCCCGGTCAATCAACTCGACGAGGCATAGAAGACTTGCGTCCTCGATGACGATACCGAGTTCCTCCTCGATCTCGCGGCGCACGGCCTGGGCAAGCGGCTCGAAACCCTCGACCTTGCCGCCGGGCAGCCCCCAGCGGCCAGCCTCGGGTTCCGTCAGGCGCTGGACGAGGAGCAGCTTGCCGTCGCTCACGATGGCGGCGCCGCAGCCAACTCTCGGCTGAGACGAACCCATCACACCCCCTCGTGCAGCGTGGCGGGCTGATAGGGCGAGGCCCCGTAATGCCGCAGCCAGCGGATGTCGCTCTCATAGAACAGCCTGAGGTCGGAGATGCCGTGCTTGAGCATGGTCACGCGCTCGACGCCCATTCCGAAGGCGAAACCTTGCCACTCGCGCGGGTCGATGCCGCAATTGGCAAGCACATTCGGATGCACCATGCCGCTGCCGAGGATCTCGAGCCAGCCGCCGCCGCCGCCGAGTTCGCCCGTGCGGCGGTTCCAGCCGATATCGACCTCCATCGAGGGCTCGGTGAAGGGGAAGTAGCTGGCGCGGAAGCGCACCGGCAGATTGGCGATGCCGAAGAACGCGCGCAGGAAGTCCGTCAGGCAGCCCTTGAGATGCGCGAGCGTGATGTGCCGGTCCACCACCAGCCCCTCGCATTGGTGGAACATCGGGCTATGCGTCGCGTCATGGTCGGCGCGGTAGGTGCGGCCGGGCACGATCAGCCGCAGCGGCGGCGGCTCGGACAGCATGGAGATGATCTGCACCGAACTCGTATGCGTGCGCAGCACCAGCGGGTGCCCCTCATGCGTGCCGGGCAGGTAGAAGGTGTCCATGTCGCTGCGGGCGGAATGATGCGCGGGAATGTTCAGCGCGCCGAAGTTGTACCAATCGGCCTCGACCTCCGGCCCTTCGCCGATGGTGAAGCCCATGGCGCCGAAGATCGCCGCCATCTCCTCCATGGTCCGGCTGATGGGATGGATCGAGCCGCGCGGCTCGGGCGCGGGCGGCAGCGTCACGTCCATGCGCTCGGCGGCGAGGCGGGCCGTGAGTGCCGCCCGGTCCAGCACTGCCTGGCGGGCCGCGAAGGCGCCCTCGACGCTTTCGCGGAGGGCATTGACGGCGGCGCCGCGTGTCTTGCGCTCCTCGGGCGGGACCTGGCCCAGGCTGCGCAGCAGGCCGGTGATGCGCCCCTGCTTGCCCATGAAGGCGACCCGCACGGCATCGAGCGCGCGGGGGTCGGACGCGCCGGCGATGGCGGCCTCGGCTTCCGATCGGAGGGCGAGCAGATCGTCGGACATGAAGGGGACTCCAAACATGAAAAAGGGCTGCCCCGGACAAGGCAGCCCTCTCGTTCAGTCACCGGACGGTCCGCCCGTTGCCGGGCGGGGCCACGTCAGGCGGCGGCGCCCTCGGGCGCGGTGTCGAGGACGGCCTGAACCTGCTTCACGATGCCCGCGAAGGTCTCGGCATCGTCGAAGGCGATGGCGGCCAGAACCTTGCGGTCCAGCTCGATATTCGCCTGCTTCAGCCCGAAGATGAACTGGCTGTAGGTCAGCCCCTGCTCACGCACCGCCGCGTTGATGCGCTGGATCCAAAGCGCGCGGAACTCGCGCTTCTTGTTGCGCCGGTCGCGATAGGCGTACTGGAGCGACTTCTCCAGCCGCTCGAGCGCGATGCGGTAGTTGGTGGAGGACCGGCCGACGAAGCCCTTCGACTGGGCGAGGACCTTCTTGTGGCGGGCGTGGGTGGTAATGCCGCGCTTAACACGTGCCATCTATGCGATCCCCCCTCACACGAGCCCGTAGGGCGCCCACTGCTTGACCGTCTTGGCGTCCATGTCGGTCAGCGTCTGGGATCCGCGATTGGTGCGCTTCATCTTCTGGGGACGGTTGATGAGGCCGTGGCGCTTGTTGCCGGGGCCTGCCAGAACCTTGCCGGTCCCGGTGATCTTGAACCGCTTCTTGACCGACGACTTGGTCTTCAACTTGGGCATTTCATACTCCTTCGATGCGAGCGCCTCGGCGGGGCCCGCGCGATGCGGAGCCGGAGGCGTGTCGTGGCCGGGCATGCCCATCAGGCCCGGCGCACAGACAAAACAAGGGGCGGGCTATAGCGAAGCGCGGCCGCGGGAGCAAGCGCGGGGCGGGGCTGCTGCCATGCCCAAGCCAACGCCCCCTTCCGCCGAGGACCGTTCGGCGCCGGTCAGGCGTCGAGGGTAGTGACGTTATCCTGGTATAGAGACCAACAGGATCGGCATGCGCAACGAGACCGAAAACCGCCTCGGAACCTACCTCAGGGATCGCCGTATGCGGCTCGATCCGGCGACATTCGGTTTCGCGGCAGCGCGGAGACGGACGCCGGGCCTGCGCCGCGAGGAGGTCGCGCAGCGCGCCAATATCAGCGCCACCTGGTACACGTGGCTGGAGCAGGGGCGCGGCGGCGCGCCCTCGGCGGAGGTGCTCAACCGGATCGCGGCGGCGCTGATGCTGACAGAGGTCGAGCGGGAGCATCTGTTTCTGCTGGGGCTCGGCCGCCCGCCCGAAGTGCGCTACAAGCCCGCGGAGAGCGTCACGCCACGTCTCCAGCGCATGCTCGACGCGCTGGAGTTCAGCCCGGCTCTTATCAAGACGCCCACCTGGGACATCGTCGCCTGGAACCGCGCCGCCGCCGTTCTGCTGACGGATTACGGGGCGCTGCTGCCCGAGCAGCGCAACATCCTCCGCCTGATGTTCGGCAACCCACGCATCCGCGGCGCACAGCACGACTGGGAGAGCCTCGCCCGTGTCATGGTGGGCGCGTTCAGAGCCGATGCGGTCCGCGCCGGAGCCGTCTCCGAAGTGGCTCAGTTCGTCGATGAGCTGTGCCGGCTCAGCCCCGACTTCGAGGCGCTATGGCGCGAACATGACGTGGGCGTGCATCCGAACGTGGTGAAGCGTCTGAACCACCCGATCCTCGGCCCGCTCGAGATGGAATACTCGGCCTTCGCAATCGACGGGCGGCTCGACCTCAGCATGATCGTCCTCAATCCGATGACCGTCTCCGAAGGGGCGCGGATCCGCGCCTTCATCGCCGCCCGGCCTGCGCCGGCAGATGCGGAGGCCGAGGCGGCTGCGGCCGGCTAGGCCATCAGCCCGAAACCCGTTGCCAGGTCTGCGAGCGGCCGATGAACGAGAAGCCGATGAAGCCTCGCACCACCAGCGTCTGCCCGCCGTCGCCGACATGCATCTGGCAGTGATACACCTCGCCTGTCTGCGGGTTGAGGATGGTGCCGCCGCCCCAGTGGTCTCCGGCCGGCTTCATGCCGCGAATGATCTGAAGGCCGAGCACCGGCTGACCCTTTCGGTCGCCGCCGCAGTCCTGGCAGAGGGCGCCCGCGTATTTCGGGTCGAGGATCGCTGTCACCACGCCATACAGCATCCCGTTCGCGGGGAAGATCCGCACGATGGCGCGCGGCTTGTGCGTCTTGTCGTCGATGGTCCGCCAAAAGCCGACGGGCGAGTCCGACGCGGCCGCCAGCGCCGGCAAAGCCAGCGACACGCTCGCGAAAGAAGCAATGGATACGCCGGAGAGGCCGATGGCCCCTGCCAGCCAGTCACGTCGTCGCATCACGTCTCCCCTCGGCAACGGTGGGCCACGGTTATCGCTCTTCCGGCCGCAGCGGGCGGCACCTATAACCCAGCCCATGGAAATCCCCTTCATCAAGATGCACGGGGCGGGTAACGACTTCGTTGTGCTGGACGGGCGCACGACGCCGCTCGCCCTCACCGCCGAGCGCATCCGGCAGCTTGCCGACCGGCGGTTGGGGATCGGCTGCGATCAGCTCATCAGCCTGGAGCCGCCGACGATGGGCGCGGATGTCTTCATGCGCATCCACAATCCCGATGGCAGCGAGGCCGGGGCCTGCGGCAATGCCACACGTTGCGTGGCAACCCTGGTGGGCGAGGAACTTGGGCTCGCCTCGGTCACGATCCGCACCGTCTCGGGCGATCTCCCGTCCATGATCCTGCCCGATGGGCGCGTGACGGTCGATCTCGGCGCGCCCCGGCTCGGCTGGGCGGAGGTGCCGCTCAGCCGCCCGCTCGACACGCTGCATCTGCCGCTCGCCGAGGGGCCGGTCGCCGATCCCGCCGCCTGCTCGATGGGCAACCCGCACGCGACCTTCTTCGTGGAGAGCCTGGACGGGCTGGACATCGCGGGCCTCGGCGCTCGCTTCGAGGCCGACGCGCTGTTCCCCGACCGAGCGAATATCGGCTTCGCCCAAATCCGCGCGCGCGACCGCATCCGGCTGCGGCTGTGGGAACGCGGCGCGGGCCTCACTCTCGCCTGCGGGTCCGGCGCCTGCGCAACGCTTGTCAACGCCGTGCGGCGCGACCTCGCGGATCGCCGGGCGGACCTGCTGCTCGACGGCGGCACGCTCATCATCGAATGGCGGGAAGCGGACGGCCATGTGCTGATGACGGGACCGGCCGAGACGAGTTTTTCGGGCTTGGTGGATGTCGAGGTGGCGCGCCTGCCCGCCGGTCTCGGCGAATGAGGCCGCTGCTATGACAATCGAGGTCATGAGCTTCGGCTGCCGCCTCAACACCTACGAGGGCGAGGTCATGCGCGGCCATGCCCGCGCAGCGGGGCTCACCGACACGGTCATCGTCAATACCTGCGCCGTCACCGCCGAGGCCGAGCGGCAGGCCCGGCAGGCGATCCGCCGCCTCGGCCGCGAGAAGCCGGAAGCCCGCATCGTCGTCACCGGCTGCGCGGCGCAGATCGACCCCGCATCCTGGGGTGCGATCCCGGGCGTCGCCCGCGTGCTCGGCAATGTCGAGAAGCTCGACGCCGCCCATTGGGCGCGGGACGCGCCTTCGGCGGTGTCGGACATCATGGCCGCGACCGAAACGGCGGCGCATCTGGTCACCGAGTTCGCCGGGCGCGCGCGGGCTTTCGTGCAGGTGCAGCAGGGCTGCGACCATCGTTGCACCTTCTGCGTCATCCCCTTCGGCCGAGGCCCCAGCCGCAGCGTGCCCCTGGGCGCGATCCTCGACCAGTGCCGCAGCCTGATGGCGGGCGGCTACCGGGAGATCGTGCTGACCGGCGTCGACATCACAAGCTACGGCGGCGACCTGCCGGGCCGCCCGCCGCTGGGCCAGATGGTGCGGCGCCTGCTCGCACTCCTGCCCGATCTGCCGCGCCTCCGCCTCTCCTCGCTCGACCCCTGCGAGATCGACGAGGACCTCTGGCGGCTGATCGCCGAGGAACCGCGTCTGCTCCCGCATCTGCATCTCTCGATCCAGGCGGGCTCGGACCTCATCCTCAAGCGCATGAAGCGCCGCCATCTGCGGGCCGATGTGCTGGCGGTGACGCGGCGCGCGCGCTCGCTCCGCCCCGGCATCGCCTTTGGCGCCGACCTCATTGCGGGCTTCCCGACCGAGACCGAGGACGCCTTCGCCGAGACGCTGGCGCTGGTCGAGGAGGCGGACCTCACCATGCTGCATGTGTTCCCCTATTCGGAACGCGTGGGCACGCCGGCCGCGCGGATGCCGAGCGTGCCGAAGGCGCTGCGGCGGGAACGCGCCGGGCGGCTGCGGGCGGCCGGTGCGGCGTCGGCGGCGCGGTTCGATGCGACGCGATTGGGGCACCCTGTGCGCGTGCTGGCCGAGACCGAGACGCGCGGCCATTGCGAGCATTTCCGCCCGGTGCGGCTGACGGCGGAGGCGGTTCCGGGCATGGTCGTGACGGCGACCGTCATCGGCGCCGACGGCCACGGCCTGATTGCGGCATAAAGATATGTTTATGAGTCACTGACATGGCGCTGTCCGGATTTTTCTCGCGGCTGAAGGAGGGGCTGTCCCGCTCCACCCAGAAGCTCTCGACCAGCATCACCGCCGTCTTCACCAAGCGGAAGCTGGACGACGAGGCGCTGGAGGAGCTGGAGGAGCTGCTGATCGGCGCGGATCTCGGTCCGAGTGTCGCGAAGCGCGTCATCGAAGCCTTCCGCCGCACCCGCTTCGGCCAGGACGTGACGGATGAGGAGATCAAGGCGGCGCTCGCCGAGGAAATTACAGCGATCCTGGCCCCCGTCGCCCAGCCGCTGGAGATCGACGCCGGCCACGCCCCGCACGTCGTGCTGGTGGTCGGCGTCAACGGCACCGGCAAGACGACGACCATCGGCAAGTTCGCGCAGTTCTACCGCGACCAGGGCCTGCGCCCGATGCTGGTCGCGGGCGACACCTTCCGCGCCGCCGCCGTCGAGCAGCTGCAGATCTGGGGGGAGCGCACCGGCGCACCGGTCGTCTCCGGCAAGCCGGAGACGGATGCGGCGGGCCTCGCCTTCACCGCCCTCGAACGCGCGCGGCGCGAGGGCATCGACGTGCTGCTGATCGACACCGCCGGGCGGCTGCACAACAAGACAGCGCTGATGGACGAACTGACCAAGATCATCCGGGTCATGCAGAAGCTCGACCCCACCGCGCCGCATTCGACGGTGCTGGTGCTGGACGCGACCACGGGCCAGAACGCGCTCAATCAGGTCGAGGTCTTCCAGGACCTCGTGAACGTCGACGGGCTGATCGTGACGAAGCTGGACGGCTCGGCGCGCGGCGGCGTCGTGGTGGCGCTGGCCGAGGAATTCGGGCTGCCCGTTCATGCCGTGGGCGTGGGCGAGAAGGTCGGCGACCTCAGGCCCTTCGTCGCGGCGGAGTTCGCGCGCGGGCTCGTCGGCGCCAGCCTGTCGCAACTCTCCGGCTCCTCGCCCGATGGGGTCTGAGGACGCCGCCTCCCCGGATGTCACCCGGCGGCAGACCTATCGCATCTGGGGCCAGGAAACGGTGCGGTTTTCCGACACCGACGCCTATGGGCACGTCAACAACACCTCCTACGCCGCCTATCTGGAGACCGGACGCACGACCTTCGCGCGCGCCTGCGGCCTGCCCGTCGGGCTGAAGCACGACATGCACATCGTGCTGGCGCGGGTGGAGATCGACTACCGCGCGGAGGTGCACTGGCCGGCGGTGCTCGACCTCGGCTCGGCGGTCGTCCGGCTCGGACGGAGTTCGATCACCCTCATCCAGGGCATATTCGTGGGCGAGCTCTGCGTCGCGACGGGTCGCGAGGTGCTGGTGATGGTCGATGTCGCCTCTCGCCGGCCCGCGGCCCTGACCGAGGCGCTCCGTGAACGGCTGATGCGCCATGCGGCGCCCGCCGGGCAGGACGGCTCGACATCGTAACGACTATACGTCTAAGGTCCGCCTGAACCGCAGGCAGAGAGACCGCGCAGCATGTCCGAATACGAGCAGCCCTCGCCTGTCGAGACGATCCCGAGCCTGCAAGGCGGGCTCTCCGGCCTCGGGAGCGCCGACGCGCCCTTCCTCTATTTCGAGAATGCGCCCGCCTTCGGCACCATGAACGGCATCATCAAGGTGACGCTGACGGCGACGCGCGATATGCCGATGGCCAACAACAAGATCGCGTCGGATCATGTCATCGTGGCTCACCTGCGCATGAACCTCGCGGCGGCGCGCACCTTGAGGGCCGCGCTCGACGGCGCGCTCCTGCTCGCCTCGCCCTCTCCGAGCGAAACAGCCAACTGATCGGGGCGGCTTGCCCCACCGGCCTGCCCTCCCCACGTTCCTCGAAGTGGCACACCGAATCCACGAACAGGAGGCAAGCATGGCGACCATCGACGATCCGCGCGACACCGGCGGCCAGCTCATTGCGGCCACGCAGGTCAACGGCACGGCGGTCTATGACACGAATGCCGAGCGGCTGGGCCAGGTCTATGACGTGATGCTCGACAAGGTGTCGGGACGCGCCGAATACGCCGTGATGAGCTTCGGCGGCTTTCTCGGCATCGGCGACCGATACCACCCGCTGCCCTGGAACCAGCTGCGCTACGACACCCGGCTTGGCGGCTACGTGGTTTCGCTCGACCGCGGCCAGCTTGAGGGCGCGCCGCATTACGGTGCCGACGATCTCGGCGGCTGGGGCGGTTCGCACAGCCGCGACGTGGACCGTTATTACGACAATGGCGCTGGCACCGGCGATGCCGGCCTCGGGCCGATGCCTGTCCGCTGAGGGCTCGCCGACCTTCGACCCGGGTGGGGCCGCGCGAGGCGCGAGCGGGCGCTGATTTCTACTCGGCGTCCCGGATATCGAACACGATCGACTGATGTTCCGCCCTCGTCGGCTTGACGCATCTTCTGCTTCGGCAGAACGGTTGCGCAAGCGGAGGGTCAGGCTTCCGCAGCCGCGGGAGAGATTGCCATGGCCACGTCCCCGTATCTTGGCTTCTTCGCCCAATAATACGCGGACTACTTTATCCCGAGTCCCCATGCGGATTTTGTTGCCTACCCCTTTACAATCCCGGCCGTCTTTTCTGGTGACGGGGAAGTCGGCGCACGGGAAGTCTCAAGTGCCGGGGTCATCATCGATGGTGGCACGGCGACCACCATCAGCCAGCAGGCGGCCCAAGGCTACGTCGCTGTCGAGGACAGATCGGCCCACGATGCTCTGAACGGTGGGAACAACAACCTCACCGTCTATCTGGATAACGACACGACGTTTGATACGGATGGCGGCAGCGACAAGATAATTTCCATTGGTGCCGACACTATCACCGCTGGGTCTGGCGCCACCACAGTCCAAGGAAGTGCGCTCGGCACGACTGTGAGCGGCGGAAGCGGGGCGTGTCGTTCTTCGGTGGGAGCGGCGCCGTCTCCGTGGTTGGCGGCTCCGGGAACAATATTGCGTTCGGGAGCCAAGGCTCAGCTGCGACCTTCCTCCAGGCGGGCTCAGGGAACGACACCTTGGTGGGAGGTGCCGGCGGCGGCGCTTCGAAGCTTGTGGGCGGCAACAACACCTATGAGTTCGCGTCGGGCACCGGCCCCGCGACGATGGTCGCCGGAACAGGCGTGACTATCGCCAATGGCCAGACAGGAAGTGGCGCCGAACTTGCGATCACGAGCACCGGCTATGATAGCCTCGCCCTCAACAATGCCAACGACACGATCGTGGGCGGCTCTGGCACATTCGTCATCCTCGGCGGCGCAGGCCAAGACATCTACGGCTTCCTGGATGGCCATGCTGGCGGCAACGAGACGATCTACAACCTCAATATAGCGACCGACTCCCTGGTCTTCGGGGGATATACCGGAAGTCCGATTGCGGCAGAGGCTGTTGGGGCAAGCGGCGATGTCCTTCATTTGACGGACGGGACCTCGATCACGCTTGTCGGCGTAGGACACACCCTCTTCACCTGACACCGGCGTCGCAGATATCGAAGCGGACCACGCGCGCCCCTTGGAGACGCAAGACACGGCCGACGGTTTCGTCCGTAAGCCCATGCGTCTGGGCCCGGGGGCGCTCCGGGACGGTCAGACCGGGCTGCTGGTCGCGTTGCTGACGCGGCTGATCGGCCAGATGGCGGGCTGACCCAACGGCTTCCCGTGGGGCGCCGGGGGGAGCGTCAGTCCAGTTCCGCCCGCAAGCCGGACAGGGCGGCGCTCAGGCGCGACACGAGTTGCGCCCGGACCGCGTTCTCCCCGGGCGAGCCTGCCGGGTGCGCCTCCATCTCCGACAGGATGTTGACGACGCGTTCGGAGGCGGGCGCGGAGCTTTGGTGGTCCTCGGCCCCTGACAGGATGAGGAGGAGCAGCGCGCTCAGCGTCTCATCGGTGAGGCCCGCTTTCTTCTCGACCAGGCCGGTCCAGCAAGGATGCCAGGGCCCGGAGCCTGTGGACCCCGTGCCGGAATCGGTCGGAAATGTAGACTGCGAATCGTCCCGCATCGTTCTCACCATGCAAGAAGCCCATTGGAAACTCGATCACGGGCCACATCTCACCAGACGGCATGTCATGACACTTAAGATTTTGTAATTCTGTGAGTGCGCATCTTTTAAGTCAAACAAAGTATTTGTCGCGCGCCGCTGCAACCGTGCGGACAGCCTCGAGGCGCGGGAAGTTCTAGTGTTGCACTGCAACATTCTCGGGCCTGGAAAGACCGAGATGATCCCTCAGCGTCAGACCCTCATAGTCCTTGCGGAAGATGCCGCGCCGTTGCAGCTCCGGCACGACCTGATCCACGAACTCCGCAAGGCCGGCCGGGTGGAACGCGGCCAGAATATTGAAGCCGTCGCAGGCCCCGCCCTCGAACCAGCGCTGCATCATGTCCGCGATATCGGCGGTGGTGCCGACGACACGCATATGGCCGCGATTCTGGACCATCTGCACGGCGAGGGACCGGATGGTCGAAGCCCCGCCCCGCGCCTGATCCTTGATGAGTTGCAGACGCCCGCGCTCGCCGTTGCCCTCGGGCAACTCGGGAAGCGGTCCGTCCGCCGGGTAGCGCGACAGGTCGTGCTGCACGACATCGGAGAGGTAGGAGATAGCGAGGCGCTCGGGCACCAGCGCCTGAAGGGCGCGGTCGCGCTCCTCGGCCTCGGCCCTCGTGCGGCCGAGAACGGGCAGCAGGCCGGGCAGGATCTTCATGGCTCCCGGCGCACGGCCAGCGTCGGCGGCCCTCGCCTGCGCCGCCGCGTAGAAGGCCCGCGCCGTCTCCAGCGACCGCTCGACGCTGAAGACAATGTCGGCAACCGCCGCCGCGAGGGCTTGCCCAGATTGCGAACCCCCCGCCTGGATGATGACCGGATGCCCCTGCGGCGGACGCGGCATGTTCAGCGGCCCCCTCACCGAGAAGAAGCGGCCCTGCCAGTCGGCGCGATGGATGCGCGCGGGGTCGGCCACCACGCCCTGCTCCTGATCGAGGATGAGCGCACCATCCTCCCAGCTGTCCCAGAGGAGCCTCAGCACATCAACGAACTCGCGCGCCCGCTCGTAGCGCGCCGTGTGGTCGAGATGCGTCGGCTGCCCGAAGTTGCGCGCCTCAAGATCGGTGCTGGAGGTGACGAGGTTGAGCGCCGCCCGGCCTTCACTCAGGAAGTCGAGCATGGCGAGCTTGCGGGCGATATGGAACGGCTCGTTGTAGGTCGTCGAGACGGTGGCCGCGAGGCCGATGCGCCGCGTCGTCACGGCCAGCGCCGAAAGCAGCGTGAGCGGTTCCGGCCGGATGGTTATGCTGTGGCGAAGCACCTCGGGATAGGTGTCGTTGATGCCGAGCCCGTCCGAGTGGAACAGCAGGTCGAACTTCCCGCGCTCCGCGATCTCGGCAAGGTCACGGTAGAAGGCGAAGGACATCAGCCCGTCGGTCGGCACGCCCGGCATCCGCCAGCCGGCGACGTGATTGCCGAGGTTGAAGAGAAACGCACCGAGGTGCATCTGCCGCGACATCCAAGCCTCCCGCGCTAGGTCGGGGCGGACGCTAGGCCACAGGCGCCCGGACATGCAAAAGGCCGGTCACGAGGACCGGCCTTTCATCATCAGCCTGGAGCCGGAAAGCCTCAGGCGAGGTAGGCGGGACGCTGGTTCGGAAACACGACCTCGTTACCCGCCAGGTAGACCGGGCGCTGGCTCGGCAGCACGACCTCGTTGCCAGCCAGATAGCTCGGGCGCTGGCTCGGCAGCACGACCGAGTTGCCGCCATCGGCCGCGGCATGGATCTGCTGTGCCTGGGACGGCGAAACGGTCGCCGCAAGCGCGCTGCCAGTCAGTCCAAGGCTCACCGCGGCAACAGCCGCCATCAGGAAGTTTCTCATCACTCTCTCCTAGTCTTTGGCCGGACACCAAATCGCGTCCGGCGCAACGTGGCGTTCCCGTCTGGACCGCCGCTCCGTTGTTGAGGAGATAAGCTTCGCTGCGGTGCAACATAATCCCTCCGCCCCTCATGGCATTTATGCGGATGGAACATGATAACGACTTAGTTATGCATAGCCCGCAGGTCCCTAAGGCGCCGAAGGTTCGGCGCGCGGGATCACGGGACGGGCGACCTCGTTCCGCCTGAACGGCGGCAGGGTCCAGGGCGGATCGTAGAACCAGGCGACGAGAGGCCCATCTGGCTGCCAAGCGCTCGGCGCCAGCATCCGGTCGAGACGCTTCGCTTCATCCGCGACCGAGGCCGGTGTCGCCTGCCCGGAGAATCGCAGCACAGCCATGGTGCGGGCCGGAACCGGCACGATCACCACGCGACGGTCGAGCGGCCGTGGCGCCGTCTCCACGGTCATCGTGGGCGGCAGGAAGAAGCGCACGGTCCAGGCCCCGTCCGCCTCCTGCGTCTGGGCGACCGGCGCGGTCATCGCGATCTTCTCCGACGCCCGGCTTTGGGCAACGGGCGCCGTCATGGCGATCTTGCCCCGCGTGGTGTTCCGCCCGGTGATATAGGCGAAGAGCCGCTGGAACCCGATGGACCGCGCCGCGAGCTCGGACCCCGCGACCGTCGTCTCCGCCGCGGCACCCGCCGGATAGTGCCGGATCTGGACGGCTCCGACATGACCGATAACGGAAGACGCGGGTTCCGGCGCATCGCGCACGCCCACCACCGAGCAGGCGCCGAGCAGCAGGCTGGGCAACAGGCCCGGCAGCAAGCCCCATGCCGTTCTCGTTCTCATCGCGGCCTCCTCCCCTTTGCCGGCCATCGGGCCGTTCCGCGCAACACTCCGTGGAAACGCCGTTTCGGGCAACGCCCCGGCTTGCGAGCAAGCCCGGTTGGCGCGATGACCGCTGATGCCGACGGTGCCAAGCGCCCGAAGCCGCACGCCAACAGAGGACATCCACCGTGATCTACGAGCTTCGCGTCTACCGCTGCATGCCCGGCAAGCTGCCCGCCGTCATGAAGCGCTTCGAGACCATCACACTCGGCATATGGGAGCGCCACGGCATCCGTCAGGCCGGATTCTGGACGACGCTCGTCGGCAGTTCCAACCAGTCGCTGACCTATCTGCTCGCCTGGGAAAGCATGGCCGAGCGCGAGACGAAGTGGAACGCTTTCGCCAGCGACCCGGAATGGCTTTCGAAGCGCGCCGAGACGGAAAAGGACGGCCCAATCGTGAGCGACATCTCGAACGAGTTCCTGCTGCCGACGAGCTTCTCCAGCGTCAAATAGCGCGGACGCATGAAGTAGATGACGCGTGCGTCATCTACTTCAACTTTTTGACAAGCCATCGTCCCGTCTCGCCATACGGCACCGCTGTTGCACGGACGTCCGTGCATCGACGGAGGTCATCCATGGCAAGCGCCAGCGTTTCGACAAGCCAACAATTCGACGCGCTTCCCGGCGCGGGGCTCGAACCGGGACTCTACAACGCCGATCTGGCGCCGGTGCCGCTCGAGCGCCGCGACTGGACCTGGGTCAACATGTCCACAGTCTGGATGGGCATGGTCCACAATGTCGTCGCGTACGAGACCGCCGCCGGGCTGATGGCGCTCGGCATGAACGCGTGGCAGGCAATCGCCGCCACCGCCATCGCCTACCTCTTTCTGTTTTTCGCGATGTGGTTCAACGCCGTCTCCGGCACCCGCTACGGCCTGCCCTTCTGCGTGCTCATCCGCTCATCATTCGGTCCGCGCGGTGCGCAGATTCCCGTCATCCTGCGCGGCTTCGTCGCCATCTTCTGGTTCGCCGTACAGGCCTATGCCGGCAGCGAGGCGATCGACGCCATCATCGGCACGCTCTGGCACCCGTGGACGTCCTTCTCGACATCGATCCTCGGGCTCTCCCTCCATGGCTGGATATCCGTCGCCATCTTCTGGCTGCTCCACGCCTGGATCGTGAGCCACGGCGTCCATCGCATCCGCAATTTCGAACTGGTCGCGGGACCGCTCGTCATTATCGTCGGCATCATGGCGACCATCTGGGGCCTGCGCGTCGGCCACGGCCTCGGGCCGCTCTTCGCCGAGCCGTCCCACCTCTCGGGCGCGAAGGGCTGGCTCATCTTCGCCGGCGGCGTCACCGGCCTCATCGGCGTCTGGTCGACCTTCGCGGTCAACATCCCAGACCTCTCACGCTTCGTGCGGTCGGAGCGCGATCAGGTGCTGGGTCAACTCATCGGGCTGCCGATCACCGCCGTCGTCTTCACGCTGATGAGCGTCATCGTGACCTCGGCTACCGTCATCGTCTTCCACAAGCCGATCTGGGATCCCGTGACGCTGCTGCTGGCGATCGGCCATCCCGCCATCCTCGTCTTCGGCGGCATCACGATCATCGTGGCCACGCTCTCGGTCAACGTCGCCGCCAACATCATGCCCGCATGCTACGATCTGGTTAATCTCTTCCCCCGCAGGCTGCGCTTCGGAAGCGCCTCCATCGCCGTGCTCGTCATCGGCCTGCTCTTCATGCCCTGGCTATGGTTCCGCGATGCCGACAGCATCTTCAAGGTCCTGGGCGCCATCGGCGGACTCCTCGGCCCCGTGACCGGCATCATGCTCGCCGATTACTTCGGCGTTCGGCGGCAGCGCTACGACGTGCCCGACCTCTACCGCTATGTCGGCCGCTACGCCGCGCATGACGGCTGGAACATCGCCGGGATCGCCGCCTTCATCCTCGGCGGGCTCGCGGCCCTCAGCGGGCTGATCGTCCCCGGCCTCGCGCCGCTCTACGCTTTTTCCTGGTTCATCGGCGTGGCCGTGGGCGCGATCGTCTACCTCGCGATGTCCCGCCTTGGGTCTGGCCGGGGGGAAGCGCCGACGGCCTGAGACGCGGTCATCGAGGGCGGCGATCACGTGCCCGATGGCGATGGCGATGGCCGCGCCTAAAGCTCGACCTGCCGCCCGACTTCGAGAAAACGGTCCGCCGGAAGGTCGAAGCGGTCCGGCGCGCGCACCGCGTTGCGATACATGAAGGCGAAGATGGCGCGGCGCCAGCCGGGCAGCCGCCGGGCGCCCCTGGGCGCGGGCACCACCTCATCCCGCGCGCCGAAGAAGACCGCGTGGTCGAGGCTCACAGTGCAACCATGCTCCCTGGCGCTCGCCAGGGCCACGAAGGCGTTCGGCACCTCCATGAACCCGAACCGGACCGTGACGTGCCAGAAGTTGTCGGCGACCAGATCAACCTTCGCCCGACGGTCGGGGGAGACGCGCGGCATCTGCTCGAACACCAGGCTCAGCGTCACCACGCTCTCCTGCAGCGCGCCCATCTGGGCGACGTGACGCACCAGCATGGTCGGGATCGCGGTGCCCGTGCGGCTGAGGAACACTGCCGTGCCGGGCACGCGCCGCACGCGCCCGGCGAGAAGATCGCCCAGGAACAGCTCCGGCTTGTCCTCCTGCTCGGAGAGCTTGCGGCGCACGGCGAGGATGCCCTTGTGCCACGTCGTCATGATCATAAAGAGCACCGCGCCGAGCGCGAGGGGGATCCAGCCGCCCTCCGCAAGCTTCAGGAGATTGGCCGCGAAGAAGCCGAGATCGACCAGCAGGAACACGCCGCTGACCAGCAATGACACGGGCATCGACCAGCGCCAGACATCGCGCATGGCGTTGTAGAGCAGCGCCGTCGTCAGCAGCATGGTGGTGGAAACGGCGGTGCCGTAAGCGCCCGCGAGCTTCGCAGAACTGCCGAAGCCCCAGGTGAGCGCCAGCGTGCCGGCCATCATGGCCCAGTTCACGAAGGGCACGTAAATCTGGCCGTATTCCTCGTCCGAGGTCTGGCGGATCACGAGGCCCGGGAACCAGCCGAGCTGCATCGCTTGCCGGGTGAGCGAAAAGGCCCCGGTGATGATCGCCTGGCTCGCGATGATGGTGGCGAGGGTTGCGAGCACCACGAGGGGCACGACGGCCCAGGCCGGGGCGAGCTTGAAGAACGGGTTGCCGGTGAGGCCGGGTTCGGCCATCAGCAGCGCGGTCTGGCCGGCGTAGCTCAGCAGCAGCGCCGGCAGCACGAGACCGTACCAGGAGGCGCGGATGGGGCTGCGCCCGATATGGCCCATGTCGGCATAAAGCGCCTCGCCGCCCGTGATGGCCAGGAAGACGCCGCCGAGCACGATGAAGCTGCGCCATCCGTGGGCGACCATGAAGCCGAAGGCGTAGCCGGGGTCGATCGCCGCGAAGACCGCCGGGTGCCGCAGGATGCCGCCGATCCCGAGGATCGCGATGACGATGAACCAGAGCAGCATGACCGGGCCGAAGAACCGCCCGATGGTGGCCGTGCCGCGCGACTGCGCCGCGAAGAGCAGCAGCAGAATGACCAGCGCCCCTGGGACGACATAGGGCGCCAGCACTTTCGTGACGACATCGACGCCTTCCAGCGCGCTCAGCACGGAGATCGCGGGCGTGATCATCCCGTCGCCATAGATCAGCGCCGCGCCGAAGAGCCCCATGGCGATGAGCGCGCCCGACGCGCGGCCGCGGCTTCCGAAGCGCCGGGTGACGAGGGCCATGAGCGCCAGGATGCCGCCCTCGCCGTTATGGTCTGCCTTCATCACGAAGACGCAGTACTTGACCGAGATCGTGATGATGAGCGCCCAGACGACCAGCGACAGCAGCCCGATGGCGGCCTGAGGCCCGGGATGCCCGCCGACGGAATCCACGATCGTCTGGAAGGTGTAGAGCGGGCTGGTGCCGAGATCGCCGAAGACGATGCCGAGCGCCGCGAGCGCCGCCGCGGGCGTGACCGGACGCGCCTTCGGTGGAGACTGCGTCTCCGGCGGCTCCTCCCCCGTCTCGGACGCCATCTCCTCGTCGGCCATCTGCCAATCTCTCCAAAGCCTGATCCGCAGGCGGCCTTGGAGCATCCGCCGCGCCTGTCAGCAAGTGCGATGCCGCATTCACGGCCTCACATTTATGCCGCTTTAACACCGAGCCCCATGAAGGCGCATGGCGCTTTAACGGGCGGGACGCCTAATCAAGGCGCGTCAACAACAGGACACATCCCCGTGTTCGAACTTCTGCTCGTCATTCTGTGCCTGACCGGGCTGCTCGGTGCACTGGCCGTCGCGGCCTATCGGGAGAACAGCGGCGACGCGCCACAATCGCCTGGGCTGCGTCGTCACTCACACAACTAAACGGCACCGGGGTCCGCCCGGGCGGCTTCTGCCGCTTTGGGTGCCCTGTCAACAGCCGGCCCCTGCCCCTTACGCCTGAAGATGGAGGTGCGCCTTGGGCGACATCATTTCACTCGCCTACGCCGCGGCGATCTTCGCGGCTCTCATCGGCTTCGTCGCCTTCTGCCGGAAAGTCTGAGCTGTGATCGACCTCGTTCTCGGTGGCGGCGTCGCCGCCCTGCTGTTCGCCTATCTCCTATGGGCGCTGCTGCGTCCCGAAGACTTCTGAGCCGCGACACGGATATTCATCATGACAATCGCCGGTGGGGCATACATCGCCCTCATCTTCGTCCTCGTGCTCGGCGGAGCCATTCCGCTCGGCCTCTATATCGCCCGCATCCTGCAGGGCGAGGTCCGCTTCCTCGCCCCCGTCGAGCACGGAGTCTACGCCGTCTGCGGCGTCGATCCGGCGCGCGAGATGCGCTGGCAAGACTACGTCGTGGCGCTGCTGCTGCTGAGCGTGATCCACCTCGTTCTGCTCTACGCCATCCTCAGGCTGCAGGAGTATCTGCCGTTCAACCCGCAGCATATCGGACCGATGTCGCCCCGCCTCGCCTTCAACACCGCGGCGAGCTTCACGACGAACACGAACTGGCAGTCCTATGCACCGGAGGCCCAGATCTCGAACGGCGCTCAGATGTTCGGGCTCGCGGTTCACATGTTCATCTCGGCAGCCGCCGGCATCGCCGTCGCGGGCGCCGTCATGCGCGCCTTCACCAGCTCGGGGCTCCAGACGCTCGGCAACTTCTACGTCGACCTCACGCGGATCACGCTCTATCTGCTGCTGCCGTTCACGATCGTCGCGGCCCTGCTGCTGGTCTGGTCTGGCTCGCCGCAGACCTTCGCGCCCTTCGCAACGGCCCACACCATCTTCGGCAGCGTGCAGAAAATCGCCGTCGGACCCGTGGCGCTGCAGGAGGCGATCAAGGAGTTCGGCACCAACGGCGGTGGGTTCTTCAACGCCAACTCCGCCCATCCATTTGAGAACCCAACGATCTGGACGAACATTCTGGAGAATTGGCTGCTGCTCGTCATCGGCTTCGCCCTGCCGGTCGCCTTCGGGCGCATGGTCGGCCGGCCACGCCAAGGCTATGCGCTGTACGGCGCGATGGCGATCATTCTCATCGCCGGCTGCATCGGCGCCTATGCCGCCGAGTCGCACGCCAACCCCCTGCACGTCGCGGCCGGGATCAGCGCGGCGCCCGGCAACATGGAAGGCAAGGAGGTGCGCTTCGGCATTGCGGCCTCCACCACCTTCAACGTGTCCGCGACCGGCACCTCGACCGGCGCCGTCAACAGCTTCACCGACAGCTACATGCCGCTGGCGGGCGCGGTTCCGCTGTTCATGATGGAACTCGGCGAAGTGACGCCGGGCGGCGTCGGTTCGGGCTTCTACACCATCATCGTCTTCGCGCTCCTCAGCGTCTTCGTGGCGGGGCTGATGGTCGGGCGAACGCCGGAATATCTCGGCAAGAAGGTCCAAGCGCGCGAAATCAAGCTCGCGATGCTTTCGGTGCTGATCCTGACGGTCTTTATTCTCGTCGGCGGCGGCTTCTCGCTCATCACCACGTCAGGACTTGCATCGCTTGCCAATGCGGGGCCGCACGGCTTGAGCGAAATGCTCTATGCCTGGACCTCGGCGACTGAGAACAACGGCTCGGCCATGGCGGGAATTTCCGCCGACACGCCGCTGCTCGACTACGGTCTCGGCACCGCGATGCTGTTCGGGCGCTTCGCCTTCATGATCCCCGTCATCGCGATCGCGGGCTCGCTGGCGGCGAAGCCGAAGCTGCCGGATTCCTCGGGCACCTTCCCGACCGACGGCGCCCTGTTCGTGGCGCTTCTGATCGGCGTCATCATCATCCTTGGCGGTCTGCAGTTCCTGCCCGCGATGACCCTCGGGCCACTCGCCGAGCACTTCGCGCTCTTCGCCGGCAAGACCTATTGAACGGGCAACGCATCATGACCCAACATGCCGAAACCATCGCGCTTTTCGATCGTGCAATCCTCGCCCGCGCCGCCCGCGACGCGGTTATGAAGCTCAACCCGCGCCTGTTGATGCGCAACCCCGTCATCTTCGTGACCGAGATCGTGGCGCTGCTCACGACTGCCGTCGGCATCGAGAGCGTGGTCCGAGGGCAAGGCGGCGCCTTCGCCCTCACCATCGCGGTCTGGCTCTGGCTCACCGTGCTGTTCGCGACCTTCGCCGAGGCCGTCGCCGAAGGTCGTGGCCGCGCCAGGGCCGAAAGCCTTCGCCGGGCACGCACGGACACCATGGCGAAGCTCGTCCTCGACCCGCGCGAGCCGCAGATGTGGAAGCCCACGCCGGCACTGGACCTTCGGAAGGGCGACCTCGTCCTGGTCGAAACCTCCGACCTCATCCCGTCGGACGGGGAGATCGTGCAAGGCATCGCATCGGTCAACGAGAGTGCGATCACCGGCGAAAGCGCGCCGGTCATCCGCGAATCCGGCGGCGACCGCTCGGCCGTCACCGGCGGCACGCAGGTCGTGTCGGACTGGATCGTGGTGCGGATCACCGCGGAACAGGGCTCGACCTTTCTCGACCGCATGATCGCGCTGGTGGAGGGCGCGGAGCGCCGCAAGACGCCGAACGAAATCGCGCTCGATATTCTACTGGCCGGCCTCACAATCATCTTCCTGGTCGCCGTCGTCACGCTCGTGCCATTTGGCGACTATTCGCATGCGGCGCTCCGCGTGCCCGTGCTGGCGGCGCTGCTCGTCTGCCTCATCCCGACCACGATCGGCGGCCTGCTATCGGCCATCGGCATCGCGGGCATGGACCGGCTGATCCGCTTCAATGTCATTGCAACCTCTGGCCGCGCGGTGGAAGCCGCGGGCGATGTGGACGCATTGCTGCTCGACAAGACCGGCACGATCACCTTCGGCAACCGCATGGCGGCGGGACTCTACCCCGTGCCGGGCGTGCAGGAACGCGAACTCGCGGAGATGGCCGCTCTCTCCTCGCTCGGTGACGACACGCCCGAGGGCCGTTCCATCTTGGCCTTCGTGCGTGACCGCTTCGGCATCACGGCGACAGCCCCGGAGGGCGCGACGGTCGTGCCCTTCTCGGCCAACACGCGGCTTTCGGGTCTCGATGCGCCCGGCATCCATGTGCGTAAGGGCGCGGTCGACTCCGTGCTGAGCGCGATCAGCCTCAGCAGCGCGCCGCAGGCCTTCACCGATGCCGTGAGCCGCGTGGCGCGCGCAGGCAGCACGCCGCTGGCGGTCAGCGCCGGCAACCGGCTGCTCGGCGTGCTGGAGTTGAAGGATATCGTCAAACCGGACATCAAGGAGCGCTTCGCCGCGCTGCGCCGCATGGGCATCCGCACCGTGATGGTTACAGGCGACAACCGCATCACCGCGAACGCCATCGCCGCCGAGGCCGGGGTGGACGACGTGATTGCCGAGGCAACGCCGCAGGACAAGCTCGCCTATATCCGAAAGGTGCAGGCCGAGGGCCGTCTCGTCGCCATGTGCGGCGACGGCACCAACGACGCGCCGGCACTCGCGCAGGCCGATGTCGGCGTCGCAATGCAATCCGGCACTCAGGCGGCGCGCGAGGCCGGCAACATGATCGACCTCGACAGCGACCCCACGAAACTCATCGAAATCGTCGAGATCGGCAAGCAGCTGCTGATCACGAGAGGGGCGCTCACGACCTTCAGCATCGCCAACGACATCTCCAAATACTTCGCGATCCTGCCAGCGATCTTTCTGGCGGCGTACCCGGGTCTCGGCGCGCTCAACATCATGCAGCTCGCCTCGCCGGAGAGCGCCATTCTCTCGGCGGTGATCTTCAACGCGATCATCATCGTGGCACTCGTGCCGCTGGCGCTGCGGGGCATCAAGTTCCGTGCGATCGGCGCAGGCGCGCTGCTACGGCGCAACCTGCTGATCTATGGACTGGGCGGCATCGCGGCGCCCTTTGCCGGCATCAAGGCGATCGACCTCGTGCTGCACAGCTTCCACATCTTCTCCTGAGAGAGCATGTCATGATCCGTGAACTCCGCCCTGCCCTGTCGCTGGTCGTGTTCTTCACCATCGCCATGGGCTTCTTTCTGCCCGCCGTCTTCACCGAGGTCGCGCAGGTCATCTTCCCCTTCCAGGCCCGGGGAAGCCTGATCACGCAAAATGGGCAGGTTGTGGGTTCCGCCGTGATCGGCCAGAATTTCACAGGTCCCGACTGGTTTGTAGCGCGCCCTTCCAGCCTAACCGGCACGGATGCCAAGGGAGCCGCGGTCGCGACGCCCTACGACGCTTCGGAATCCGGCGCCTCCAACCTCGCGCCGTCCAGCGCGGCGCTGCTCGCCGCCGTGAAGCAGCGTGTCGCGGCCTGGCACAACACTTATGGTCAGAGGCCGGTACCGGCCGATGCCGCGACATCTTCCGGATCGGGCCTCGATCCCGACATTTCGCTCGCCAATGCGCGGGCACAGGCGCCCGTTGTCGCCGCCGCGCGGCATCTGCCCGCCGATCGTGTCGTCGCACTCGTCAACACGATGGCCTACCTGCCTGCACTCGGCTTCATCGGCATGCCGAATGTCAATGTGCTTCGGTTGAACCTCGCTCTGGCACAGATGAAGGCGGGAACAAACAGTGTTTCGAGCAAGTGAGCGGCGCTTTTTGAAAAAAGCGCGCAAAAACTCCATCAGATTTTGCGCGCCTTGATGTCCTTGAGAATCTCCCGCGCGGCGTTATGCCCCGGAATGCCCGATACGCCGCCACCGGGATGCGTGGACGAGCCGCAGAGATAGAGCGCCTGCACTGGCGTCCGGTAATCGGCAAACCCCGAGACCGGGCGCTGAAAGAATAGCTGATCGGCGGAAAGCTCCCCGTGGAAGATGTGCCCCTGCGGCACACCGATGATCGCCTCCAGATCCGGAGGCACCAGCGTCTGCTCGGCGATGATGTCGCCCGAGAAGCCCGGCGCATAGTTGTCGATGGCGTTGAGGACAGTCTTCTTGAACTTGTCCTTCTCGCCGGCCCAATCGCCGTTCTTGAGCTTGTAGGGCGCATGGCCGCCGAACACATTGACCACATGCTTGCCCGCCGGCGCCAGCGTGTCATCGACGATCGTGGGCGTGCACAGCGTCATGAAGGGCTCGGACGAATACCAACCGTGCTTTGCATCGTCGTAGGCGCGCTCGAGGTAGTCGATATCAGGCGCGATATGGCAGTAGGTGGGATAAGGGAAGCTCCCAAGCGAGCCGTCGGCCTTCGCCTTGTCGAGGATGCGGTATTGCGGCGGGCGCTCGCAGGCGATGTTCATCTTGAACGCGGTCGAGAAGGTCCGGTAGCCGCGGATTTCTCGCAGGACCTCCGGCGGGACATGGCGCTCGTCGAGCATGTCGAGATAGACCGCCTTGGCATTCGCCCCCGAGGCGATCACGCGCGCGTGGAACACGTCGCCTGTTGTGGTCACCACCTCGCCTGCCCGGCCGCCGGTCACCCGGATTTCGGCGACGGCGGTTTCGGTGAAGATCTCGACGCCCATCGTCCGCCCGGCAGAGGCCAGGGCTTGCGTGATCGCGCCCATGCCGCCTTTGATGAACCCCCAGCCGCCCGCGCCTTCATGCTCGCCCATGATGTGATGCATGATGACGTAAGCGGAGCCAGGGCTTTTGGGCCCGGCGAAGGTGCCGATGGAGGCGTAGTAGGCGAGGCAAGCCATGACGCGATCATCCTCGAACCACTCGCGCAGATAGTCATAGGCGCTCATCGTGAGGAGATCGACGAGACGATACATCTTCCGCCCGATGCGGCGATACTTCCAGAGCAGTGAAGCCGACTCGCGAAAGCCACGCCAGTCGGCGCGTGCCGGATCGACCGGCGTTTCCCACAGAAGGGAGCGGACAACCTTGGTCGCCTCCTGCAGATAAGCGTCGAAGGCCGGATAGATCTCCGCGTCGTGCAGGGAGAACTTGGCGAAACTCGCCTGGGTCTTCTGCATGTTCTCCGAAAACAGGATGTAGTCGTCGTATGACACGGACGAGATCATGTCCGAGCACGGCAGAACCGTGAGCCCATGCCTCGGCAGATCGAAATCGCGGATGATGCGCGGATGGAGAAGGCTCATCAGGTAGGAGAAGATAGATGCGCGGAAGCCGGGCGCGATCTCCTCCGTGACGGCCGCACCGCCGATGACCTGCCTACGCTCGAGCACCGCGACCGTCATCCCCTGCCGGGCAAGGTAGTTCGCGCAGACGAGGCCGTTGTGGCCGCTGCCGATGATGACGGCGTCGTAATGCCGTTTCCGGGTCGCCGTGTTGCCCGACACCTTAACTCTCCAGCCCCGGCAGCGCCGCGCGCACCATGTCCTGAAAGGCCTGCACCGCCCTCTCCTGCCGTGGCGACAGAATGCCGCGCTGATAGATGCCCGTTTCGAGGTTGCGCTGCACGCCGGCGGTCATCTCCAGATCCTCGGTCACGATCTGCGCCGACCACTCCGCGGAGCGGCGGTTCTCCTCAGCGCGCTCCGGGCCGATGTCAGAGAACAAGTACCAGTTGATGTGTCTCACTCGCCCTGCTCCCAGTGGTTCGAGCGTAGCGATCGAACTGCCCCATTGGTAGAGGTTCAGCATGAGGTAGGGGAAACGGTAGAAGTAGAGCCCATCCGTCATGCCGCCGTCGCGCTTGGGGCCATAGAGGTGGAACAGCCCGTGCTCGGGATGCGGGTCGATCGTGTAGCGGCTGATGTCGAGCGATTCGCAAAGCCCGGGGTGCATGTTCGGGCAGTGGTAGCATTCGAGGTAGTTCTCGCCGTAGACCTTCCAATCGATGGCGACCTCGCGATCCTTGGCCATGAAGAAGCGCTGGCCCTCGAGCGGGTAATGCGCGGCCAGCGGCACGATCGGCCCCAGCCAGTCGACGAGGCTCTCGCCCGTCGTCGCGATACGGATGAAGACGAGGCCACGCCATTCCTCGGCGGCAATGGGAAACAGCGACCACTCCGCGGGCTCCAATTCGCCTTTCGCCGCACCGAAGCCGGGAGCGCGGTTGAGGCAGCCATCGAGCCCGTAGGTCCAGCTGTGATAGGGGCAGCGGATCATGCCGCCGGGCAGGCTGCCGGCGGTGGCTTGCGTCAGCATCGCCGCCCGATGGCGGCAGACATTGTGCAAGCCGCGCAGGCTGCCGTCCGGCTGCCGCACGACGATCACCGGAAAGCCGATGATGGTGGCGGCGAGGAAATCACCCGGGCTCGGAAGCTGGTCGCTGCGCCCGAACAGCAGCCAGTTGCGGGCGAAGATCTCGTGCCGCTCGCGCTCGAACAGAGCAGGATCGCGGTAGACCGATGCCGGAAGCGTGGGCACCGCGGGTTGCACATCCAGCCGATCGATGATGGACATTGCCTCGCCCCTCTACTTGATCCCGATGCCGCGCCCGGCCTCGGGCGGAACAGCCATGCCGCGATGCGCGGCCGCAAGCACAGCGAGCGCGGACTGTACCTCGACAGCCGCCTCGCAGGCGCGATGCCGCCCGGTGTCCACATGCAGCATCATCTGTTCAGCCGTCGCGAGCAAGCGGCCATCCTCGTGATGCAGACGATGGAAGAGATGAATTCGCTTCGCGTCGTGGGCAATGATCTGCGTCGACGCGACATAACCTTCACCCAGCCTAATCTCGTCCAGATGCCGCAGATGCGTCTCGACCGTGTAGAAGCTGAAACCACGCGCCAGCATCGCCGCGTCCATGCCGATCCTCGCCAGCAGCGCATCCGTCGCATAGCCGAAAATCTCGAGGTAGCGGCTCTCGTTCATATGGCCGTTGTAGTCGACCCAATCGGACGGAACCTTGCCCTCGTAAAGCCGCAGAGGCTCGGCCGCGACCGGCGGCGCCGCTTCGCGCAGCGTCGCCTCATAGGCCGCGAGCGTGTTCCCGGCGCCGAAACACTGCGGCTTGAGAGCGCGCATGATGCCGATGAGGCAGTCGTCGCGCTTCGCCTCCAGCGCGCGAAAACCCCAGTCCCGCGCCTGATCGTCGGACTGCGCCGCCAGCACATCGAGGAAGTCGTCGGTAAGTTCAGGCACGTCCATGAGCTTGGTCCAGGGCAGCTTCAGCGCCGGGCCGAACTGCGCCATGAAATGCCGCATCCCCGCCTCGCCGCCCGCCAACCGGTAGATCTGGAATGTGCCCATGAAGGCCCAGCGCAGACCAGCACCAAAGCGAATGGCGTCGTCAACCTCGGCGACCGTCGCCACGCCGTCATGCACAAGCCATAGCGCCTCCCGCCACAGCGCTTCCAGCAAACGGTCGGCGATGAAGCCGTCGATCTCGCGCTTGACGTGCAGAGGATGCATACCGATGCGGGCGAAGAGATCCTTCGCCCGTTCGATCGCTACGGGCGCCGTGCGCTCGCCGCCGCACAGCTCCACCAGCGGCAGGAGATAGACGGGATTGAAGGGATGCGCCACGAGGAAACGCTCCGGATGCGTCATCTCCGCCGATATCCGCGTCGGCAGCAGGCCGGAGGTCGAGGAGCACACCAGCGCGTCAGGCCGCGCGTGGCGGTCGATCTCCGCCAGGATGCGCTGCTTCACACCCTCGACCTCCGGCGCGCTTTCCTGGATGAGGTCCGCCTCAGCCACGGCGTCGGCAAGGCTGCCAGCGAAACGCAGCGTCCCCTCGGGCGGCAGCGGGGCCGAGACGAGCTTGCGCATCGCGCGCCCGGCCAGCGCCACCATCTCCCGCAACCGCCGCTCGGCCTCGGGATGCGGATCGAAGACCGTGACGTCGAGACCGTTGAGCAGAAAGCGCGCGGCCCAGCCGCCGCCGATGACGCCACCGCCGATGACGGCGCAATGACGGATCGGGCGGCTCACGCGCGGTGCTCCAGCCGCAGCTTCGCCCGCACGGCCTCGGGCCCCAGGATGCGCGCGCCCATGCTCTCGGCGGTCCGCACCGCGCGCTCGACAAGCTGGCCATTCGTCGCCGGCACGCCGCGCGCGAGCCAGATGTTGTCCTCCAGCCCCACGCGGATATTGCCGCCTGCGAGCAAGGCCATGGCGGCGAATGGCAACTGCATCCGCCCGATCGAGAAGGCGGAGAAGATCGCGCCCGGCGGCAGCTGGCTCACCATCGCCATCAGTGTCAGCGGATCATCCGGCGCGCCATAGGGGATGCCCATGCAGAGCTGGATCATCACCGGATCGTCTATCAGACCCTCGCGGATGAGTTGCTTGCACAAGACGAGGTGGCCGGTGTCGAAAACCTCGATCTCCGGCCGCACGCCCAGCGCCTGGACGCGCGCGGCCATCGCCCGCAGCATGCCGGGCGTGTTGGTCATCACGTAGTCGCCTTCGGCAAAGTTCATCGAACCGCAGTCGAGCGTGCAGATCTCGGGCCGCAGA
>JABBOH010000119.1 GCA_019351895.1 Pseudomonadota bacterium | reverse complement strand
TCACCTGGCCGATGATCGCGGTCGGCTGGGTCGTCAATCTCTTCCAGCGCGGCACGGCCTCGGTGGTCCGCATCGACGAGCTGCTGCGCCAGGTGCCGGAGATTAAAGACGAACCTGCGGCCCTCGCGCCCACAACACCAGAGATCGCCGGGACCATCAGCTTCCGCAACCTGAGCTTCGCCTACGGCGACGGGCCGAAGGTACTCGACGAGGTCTCGCTCGAGATTCCCGCCGGTTCCTCTCTGGCGCTGGTCGGCCCCACGGGCTCGGGCAAATCGACGCTGGTCAGCCTGATCCCGCGCCTGCACGACGCCGCGCCAGGCATGGTCCTGATCGATGGCCAGCCCATCCGCCAGCTGCCGCTTGAGACGCTGCGCCGCAGCATCGGATTCGTGCCGCAGGAGACCTTCCTCTTCTCGGAGTCGATCCACGAGAACATCGCCTTCGGCATCCCGTCGGCGACCGCCGAGCAGATCGAGCGCGCCGCGACGACGGCCCACATCGCGACCGAGATCCTCGAGTTCCCGAAGCAGTTTGCCACGCTGGTGGGCGAGCGCGGAGTCACCTTATCGGGCGGCCAGAAGCAGCGCACCGCCATCGCACGCGCGGTCATCCGCGATCCGCGCATCCTCATCCTCGATGACGCGCTGGCGAGCGTCGATACCTATACGGAAGAGCGGATTCTCGAGGGCCTTCGCGAGGTGATGCAAGGCCGGACGACCATCTTCATCGCGCACCGCGTCTCCACCGCGCGCTCAGCAGACCGGATCGCCGTGCTGATCGGCGGCCGCATCGCGGAGCTGGGAACCCACGACGAACTGTTCGCGCAGGGCGGCTACTACACGAGCCTCTGCGAGAAGCAGCAGCTCGAAGAAGAGCTCGCCGTCACGGCCTGACGTTCAGGCTATTGCGTCACCAGCAGCGCTGCCGCTCCGTTGAGCTCAGGGAATGCCATCCCCGGGACGGCGCTCGCCGAGCTTCGCATCGCTGTTACGATCTCTGCCGCGCTCCAGCCCGGGTTCTTCGCGCGCAACAGCGCAGCGACGCCCGCCGCCAGCGGTGCTGCAGCACTGGTGCCCATCGCCTGCACATACGCCTGATGACCGAGGTCGAAGCAGCCGAAGCTGTGGTTCTGGTCCGAAGGCACACCATCGACCGTCGCCAGCCTGCCCTGGCTGCACGCTCCGCGAACCCATCCGCTCACCGCCGCGTCTCCGCCCTCGGGCAGGCTTCCGCCCGGCGCCGCAAGCGCGTTCAGCGGCGCGCCAAAGTCGCTGTAGTAGGCGAGCCCGACCGGCCCGGCGACACAGCCCGCACCAGCAGCCAGGTTCTCCGCGCACACCGGGTTGGTGGAGGCGACGACCGCCAGAACATCCCGCGATTGCGCCGGAAGCTCCAGGTAGCGCGGGTCTGAGAGATCGAGCCCATCGTTGCCAGCGGCGGCAATCAGCACTGCGCCCGCCTGCGCTGCAGCGTAGGTGACCTGATCGAAGGCGGCCTTCAGCCCGGCTCCATCGCCGGTTGAAAGATCGACCAGCGTTCCCAGCGAGATCGAGATGACATCGGCATGGTTCGCCACCGCTTCGTCGATGCCGGCCATCACCCAGCTCAGCAGGCCGCTCGCCTGACCGCTGGGACACTGCGCCGCGGGGTCAGAGCCATCCCCGTTCGGCAGACGCTCCAGCACCTTGATGTTCAGGATCGTCGCCGAGGGCGCGACCCACGTGCCATGCCCCTGCTGATCGACGGGTGAGCCGTCATCGCAGGCGCTCGGCAGTGCGGTCTGGTCCACCTCCGACAGATTCAGCGCCAGGTTGGGTGCGATATCCGGGTGCGATTCATCGACTCCGCTGTCGAGCACCGCGATGCGAACGCCCTTGCCTGTCGTCACATCCCATGGCCCCTTCGCTGGGCCGCCTGCAACGCCCAGCCCGTAGCCGCCGGCCGCCCGAACCGCCCAGCCCTGCGGCGAGTTCGCGTAGTAGGTGTCGTAGAGAGCGGGAGCGGGAGCAGTTGGGGGCGGGGACGGCGGGGACGGCGGGGACGGCGGGGGCGGCGGGGGCGGCGGAGGAGGAGGAGCGACCGGGCCCGGCGGAATATGAAAGCCGGGATCGAAGACGATCGGCACCACCGGACCCCAGATCGGCTCGCCCACTGGTCCCTGGATAGGAGGCTGGCGCCGCGTGCGCCCAAGCTCCTCTGCGCGGATGCCCTCCCGCTGCGGCGAAGGATCGGAGGTATCGGGCGACAACAGAACGCGCCCGGCGGTCACGATCCGGTCGTGCACCACGGCCACCACATCGGGCATCGCGCCAAGCGCTCTGGCTGCAGCGCTTCCGTTGAGACGTACCACCGCCACCCCCAGCCGGTCGTGCCGCCGAATCAGACTGCCCCCCAGCTTCGCAGCCTCATCGGAGGCCGAGGTGGGAATCATTCCGTTGCGATAGACGACCAGAAACTGGTTCGTCGCCACTGCGGAGACCGGCCCTGCCCCTGGCGTCAGCTCGACCGCTCCTCGCGCGTCGGGTGCTTCGGTACGGCCGGGCGCTTCGGTACGGGCCGCCGCTTCGGTACGATGGTCTAGGGGCAGGCCCTGGCCGTCTGCGGCAAGCAGCGCAGCGCCAAGCAAACCGGCCGACAACGCCGTGAGAGACGCCCGCGCCACACTGCACCGCAGCGCACCTTCGAAACCGCTCAGCCCAAGTCCAACCATTGCAACACTCTCCCCGTGGCAGGACAGCTTCGGCGCGTCACACGCAGAAACCTCCGCACAGGGCCTGCATCGGCAACGCACCAGTTCCACTCGACGATCGGCGGCGATACGGCACGTTACCTCGGGCGTTCGAGCCGACGACACGCTCTCCGAAATGGAACAGCCCACCCAGAGGCCAGCCAGAACCCAACCAGAACCCATCCCGTAACCTGCCGGGTCGGCCTTCCGTATTGACCTCTCCCGTTGCGCATGGTGTAATGGCGCCCTTCAGCGGGTCCGTCGCAAGGGACCGCCCGAAGGTGTCTTGCCCGAACGTCACGCAGGTTTCTTCAGGAGAGCTTCGTCATGATGAACGTGGTCTCGCTTCTGGCTGTCGTCCAGTCCTCCGCCCCCATCAACACCATCTACGTCAATGGCGACGATGGCCAGGTCTACCTCTGGATTGCAATGGGCGTGGGCGTGCTCGCACTCGTCGCCGCATGGCTGCTGGCTCGCGCCGTCATCGCGCAGGATACCGGCACGGCCGACATGCAGCTCATCTCGAATGCCATCCGCGAAGGGGCCGAGGCCTTCCTCAGCCGCCAGTACCGCACCATCGGCCTGCTCGCCGCCATCATCGCGGTCATCGTCTTCGTCGGCTACCATCTCTCGGCCCGCACTTCGCCCTATGCGCTCAAGACCGTCATCAGCTTCCTGGTCGGCGCCATCTGCTCGGGTGCTGCCGGATTCACCGGCATGTATGTCTCGATTCGCGCCAATATCCGGACAGCGGCCGGCGCGCGCTCCAGCCTGAACAGCGCGCTCCAGACAGCGCTGCGCGGAGGCGCCGTTACCGGACTTGTCGTCGTAGCGCTTTCGCTGCTGGGTGTGGGGGCCCTGTTCTTCCTCTTCGGCGGCCTCGATCACCCACAGGCGGTGCCCTACCAGCTCGTCGGCTTCGGCTTCGGAGCGTCACTCGTTGCGCTCTTCGCCCAGCTCGGCGGCGGCATCTACACCAAGGCCGCAGACGTGGGCGCCGATCTCGTCGGCAAGGTCGAGGCAGGCATCCCCGAAGACGACCCGCGCAACCCTGCCGTCATCGCGGACCTGGTCGGCGACAACGTCGGCGACTGCGCCGGCCGTGGAGCCGACATCTTCGAATCAACCGCGGCGGAGAACGTCGGCGCGATGATTCTCGGCGCGGCGCTCTACCCGGTCTTCGGCATCAAAGGCATTCTCTTCCCGCTGATGGTTCACGCCATCAACCTGATCGCCAGCATGG
>JABBOH010000007.1:84659-133553 GCA_019351895.1 Pseudomonadota bacterium | reverse complement strand
GTATTCAGGCCATGCTGCCGGGTTAGCACAGTGGTAGTGCAGCGGTTTTGTAAACCGAAGGCCGGGGGTTCAAATCCCTCACCCGGCACCACCCATGTCTCGGAACGCTCACTCGATCGGTCGGTTATGAACGACTTGCCCCTCGCCATTGCCGCCCGTGACGAGGGCGCTTCCAACACGGACGCCTGCGATGCGGGCACGATAACGCCCGGCGGTCGCAGCGAGACCGCCATCATGCCCAGCGCAGCCGAACGGTCCCAGCTGATCCGGGACGCATTCCGGCTGGAATGGCTGACGGTCGCCTGGGTGGTGATCGAGGCGGCGGTCGGAATAGCGGCGGGCGTCGCGGCTGGAAGCGTGGTTCTGCTGGCCTTCGGGCTCGACAGTGTCGTGGAGCTGATCTCAGCCGGGGTGCTTATCTGGCGGCTGGTCGTGGAACTCCGTCACGGTCAGGCGTTCTCCGAACGCGCCGAGATGCTGGCAAGCCGCATCGGGGGCGCTCTGCTGTTCGCGCTGGCGGCCTATGTCGTCGCCTCGGCGGCCTGGAGCTTTTGGGCCCGCACGGGTGCCGAGTTTTCGGCGCCGGGATTGGCCATGAGCGTGGTGGCAATCCCCGTCATGCGGTATCTCGCGCGTCGGAAGATTGTCTTGGCCGGCACGTTGGGAAGCCGCGCCCTCCGTGCCGATGCGATGGAGAGCATCACCTGTGGCTGGCTGGCCTTGGTTGTCGTCGTCAGCCTTGCGGCTCAGGCAGCGTTTGGGGCGTGGTGGATTGATCCTGCCGGCTCTTTGGCAATCCTGTGGTTTCTGGTCAAGGAGGGCCGCGAAGCCTGGGCTGGCCAGGAATGTGGCTGCTCCTGAGTGACTGACCGACCGGCCGACCATCTCATGCCTCTCGGCGCGGACGCCTTGGGGCCGCCGGCAAGTGCTATAGCTTCGCGTGCCCGACCAGCGCGTATAGTCCGACCAGCGCCACCGCGAGCGCCAGCAATACGAGATAGGCGCGACGCTGCGCCGGCTTCATGTCTCTCTTCATGGCTCACGCTCATACGCGAGGTGCTTGTGCGGGCGCAAACCGCCGAGGGGATGGATAGGGGTCGGATCATGCCCATATCTCGGCCCATTTCGGCCAGCCCGCGCTCTGAAATTCTGACACTCCGAGAGGAACCTCAATGAAGACCAACGGATACGCGGCACTCCGCTGCGACGCCCCGCTCGAGCCCTTTTCCTTCGAACGCCGCGACCTCCGGCCGAACGACGTCGCCATGGAAGTTCTCTACACGGGCGTCTGCCACTCGGACCTTCATCAGGCCCGGAACGACTGGGGTTGGAGCCAGTATCCGATCGTTCCGGGCCACGAGATCGTCGGCCGCGTGACCGAGGTGGGCACCGAGGTGAAGCACTACAAGCGGGGCGATCATGTCGCCGTCGGCTGCATGGTGGATAGTTGCCTTGCCTGCGACCAGTGCCGCAAGGGCGAGGAGCAGCTGTGCCGCTTCGCCTGCACCCAGACCTACAACGACAAGGACCGCATCACCGGCGAGCCGACCTATGGCGGCTACTCCAAGCACCTCGTCGTGCGCGAGGAATTCGTGCTCCGCGTGCCCGACGGGCTCGATCTGTCGCGCGCGGCGCCCCTGCTCTGCGCCGGTATCACCACCTACTCGCCGCTGCGCAAATGGAACGTCGGGCCGGGCAGCCGCGTCGGCGTGATCGGGCTCGGCGGCCTCGGCCACATGGCGGTCAAGCTTGCCGCCGGGCTGGGCGCGGATGTGACCGTGCTGAGCCGCACGGCGGACAAGGAGGCCGATGCGCGCTCCCTCGGCGCAGACCGGTTGCTCGTCTCCACCGACGAGGCGGCGATGGGTAAGGCCATGAGCGGCTTCGACCTCATCATCGACACCGTCCCGGTGAAGCACGACCTGATGCCGTATCTTCCTCTGCTCGACGTGGATGGGACACTTGTGATCGTGGGCCAGCTCGGCCCGCTCGACGAGATGAGCAGCCTGCCGCTCCTCATGGGCCGCCGCCGTGTCGCGGGGTCGCCGATCGGCGGTATCGCCGAGACGCAGGAGATGCTCGATTTCTGCGCGAAGAAGAACATTCTCCCCGAATGCGAGATGATCCGGATGGACGGCATCAACGGAGCGTTCGAACGCATGGAGCGGGCCGATGTGCGCTACCGCTTCGTGATCGACATGGCCTCGCTCGACGCGCCCGGAGCGACCTGACCGGGTCAGCCGGCGGCGGGGTAACGGATGTCCAGAACCTCGACCCGCTCGGGGCCGCGCGGGGTGCGGACCGTCACCTCGTCGCCGCGCGTCGCGCGCAGGAGCGCCAGGGCCATGGGCGACGCGATGCTGATCTTGCCTTCGGCGAGGCTCGCCTCGTCGACACCCACGATCGTCACGCTCACCGTCTCGTCGCGCTCGTTGGCGTATGTCACGGTCGCGCCGAAGAAGACCCGGTCGCGCTGGGTCTGCGCCACCGGGTCGACCACCTCCGCATGGGCGAGGCGGCGCGTCAGGAACCGCAGCCGCCGGTCGATCTCCCGCAGCCGACGCTTACCCTCCTTGTAGTCGGCATTCTCGCTGCGGTCGCCGTTCCCGGCCGCCCAGGAGACGATCTCCACCACCCGGTGGCGCTCGGCGCGGCGTGCCGCAAGTTCGGCCTCAAGCCGCGCATGGCCTTCCGGCGTCATGTAGAACTTGCCGCCCGGCAGCTTGGGCGGCCCGTCATCCTCGTCGTCGTCAATAGCGGTCATGTTCTATTTGAGCACGCATCGGTCGGTCAGGTAGAAACCGCCGGTGCTGGAAGCGACATGCATGTCTAGCGCGCCTGTCGCGCGGTGAAACTCCCAGTAATGCAGCGTCGAATCCTTCCACGCGATGATGCGCGGCGTGATCCGGGCCGGCACCTGATCGACGGTTCCGTGCGCCAGATCGACGGGAATGTCCCAGGTGGCGCCGCTCGTCGTGTTCGTGCAATGAAGCGTGGCGGGAGGAGTGGCGGCGTGCGCGGCGCCCGCACCCCAGGCGAGGGTCACGGCCAGCACACCCCAGACCGCGCGTCCGCCAGACATAGCCATTCGTTCCCAGCCTTTCCGCACCGCTGACAGCCGCGGCGATCCGCAGCATAAAGCCTCTGGCCGCGCGGTCCATCCGTCCGACCCGCCAACCGAGAGAGAGAGAGAGAGAGAGAGAGTGCGTGTGACGCCCGTGGACGGTTCCGCTGTTCGTTACGATCCCGGGCGGCTCGATGTACGGATCGGACTTGCGAGCGAGCGCGGTCCGCGCCCGGATAACCAGGACTTCGCCCTTGCCTATCTCGGCACGCGGGAGAGCCGCGCCAGCGAAGGGATCATCGCGGCCATCGCCGACGGCGTATCCGGCACTTCAGGCGGGCGCGTGGCGGCGGAACTCGCGGTGCGCGGCTTCATCGACGGCTTCCTCGCCCAAAAACCGACCCTCTCCGTGCCGCAGGCGGCGACCGCGGCGCTGACCGCCATCGCCGACTGGATCGAATCGCAGGGCCGCGCCGACGGCGCGCTCGCCCAGATGGCGACGACCTTCACGGCGCTCGTGCTGCGCGGGCGGCGCGCCTACGGCATCCATATCGGCGACTCCCGGCTCTACCGCCTGTCGCACGGGCAACTGACCCAGATGACGACGGACCATCACCTCAACCCGCGTGTGCTGTCCCGCGCGATCGGCATCGAAGGCGGCAGCCGCGCCGATTACTGCGATGAACCGGCGGCCCCCGGAGACCGCTTTCTGCTCACCAGCGACGGCGTCCATGGCGTGCTGAGCGCCGGCCGCATAGCGCAGATCCTGCGGCTGCGGGAGGCGCCGGACGAGACCGCGCAATCGCTCGTCGCCGCCGCGCTGGCCGCCGGTGGGCGCGACAATGCGAGCGCGCTCATCGTCGATGTGCTGGAAGTGCCCGCCGCCAACCGGGCGGATCTCGCAGCCGGCATCGGCACGCTGCCGATCGGTCCGCTGCCCGGCGAGGGCGAGACGGTCGACCAGTACCGGCTCGACGCGATCCTCTCGGACGGGCCGATGAGCCGGCTGTTCCGAGCAACAGACCGCACGAACGGCCGCACCGTCGTTCTGAAGTTCCCCGATCCCGATCTGTCGCGGGCCCCGCTGATGCGGGCGGCCTTCCTGCGCGAGGCGTGGATCACGACGCGGCTACGCGGCCCCTGGCTCGGACAGGCGCCCGAGCCCGATCCTGCCCGGCAGACGCAGCTCTATTCCGTCATGGCCTACCATCCGGGCGAGACGCTGGAGCATCGGTTGAGCCGCAAGCCGCGCATCGGGCTCGAAGAGGGCCTGGCGATCGCGCTCAGCCTCGCCAAGGCGACGGCATCGCTCCATCGGTCCGGCATCATCCACCGCGACATCAAGCCGAGCAACGTCATGCTGCAGCCGGACGGCATCGTCCGCTTGATCGATTTCGGCCTCGCGCGCGTGCCGGGCATCGAGGAGGACGAGGCGAACGACCCCGCCGGAGTTCCGGGCTCACCGAGTTACATGGCGCCGGAACTCTTCTCCGGTCTGAGCCGAGGCGATGCCGAGACGGATGTCTACGGGCTTGGTGTCACGCTCTACCGCATGTTCAGCGGCGGCGCCTTCCCCTATGGCGAGAACAAGAGCTTTTCGCCGCCGCGCCAGAGCCAGCCCACGCCGCTGATCCGCCACCGGCCCGACCTGCCGGCTTGGCTGGACGCCACGATCCTGCGCGCGGCCTCCCTCAGCCGCGATGACCGCTTCCCGGACCCGATCGACCTCGTGCTCGCACTCGAAACCGGCGAGAGCTTCCGGCCCGTGCGGGTGCAGCGTTCCCTCTACGACCGCAATCCGTTGCTGTTCTGGAAGGGCGTGAGTGCCGTCCTGGCGCTGATCGTTCTGCTGTTGCTGGTGGTCCGGCTGTAGGCAAAAAAAGGGGCGGCCCGACTGGCCGCCCCTTCCCCATCTTGTCCGAAGCCGAAGCTCAGACCGTATGCGTCTCGGCATCGGGCACCGGCACGCGGGAGCCGTCGCCATAGAGGGCGTAGGCCTCCTCGCCATGCACGGCATCGTCACCGACGCGCAGCATCGCATCCGGCATCCGCAAGGGCGTCACCAGCGAGATCAGCTTGAGGATGATGAAGGTGCCGACGATGTTCAGCACGATGATGAACGCGGCACCGTAGATCTGGAGGATGAACTGGTGGAAGTTGCCGAAGAAGGCACCCGTCACGCTCACGCCCGGCGCGTCTTTGTCCGTGCCGACGTATTCGATCATCTTCGGATCGGCGAGCAGACCGGTGAGCAGGCCGCCGACGACCGCCGCCACGCCGTGGGTGTGGAACACGCCCAGCGTGTCGTCGACCTTCCGCATCAGCGCGGTCTTGCCGAAGATGTTCATGCTGGCCCAGGGAATTGCCGCGGCCACGATGCCGATGATGATGGCGCCCCAGCCGTTCACGTAACCGGCGGCGGGGGTGATGCCGACGAGGCCGGCGATGAGGCCGTTCACCGCGCCGATGACGGACGGCTTCCCGTAGCGGGAGTAGTCGAGCATCGTCCAGACCAGCAGCGCGAAGCAGGATGCGATGTTGGTGTTGAGCACGGCCGCACCGGCATCGGCGTTCGCGAAGTACGGGTCGCCGCCGTTGAAGCCGTTCCAGCCGAGCCACAGGATGCCGGCGCCGACGAGCGTGATGAGCAGGCTGTTCGGCTCGAAGCTGTCGCGGTCACGCGCAAGGCGGGGGCCGACGAGCGCCGCCGCGACGAAACCCGAGGTCGCCGCCGATAGATGGATGACGTAACCGCCCGAGAAGTCGACGACGCCCATGCCGGCAAGCCAGCCGCCGCCCCAGAGGCTGAACGCGCCGACGGTGTAGATGAACGTCATCCAGATCGGCACGAAGATCATCCAGGCCTTGAAGCTCATGCGGCCGAGGACGGCGCCGGCCAGGATGATGACCGTGATCGCGGCGAAGACGAACTGGAAGTAGACCATCGTCGACATGCCGAAGCCGAGCGGCGGCATGCCGCCGGCGGCGGCTGGCACGATGGCTTGGCCGGTCTCGAAGGCTGCCGACAGGATGGATTTGGGTACGCCGACGAAGGAAAACCACTCGGGCCCGAACGCCATGCTGTAGCCCCACAGCGCCCAGACCACCATGACGGCGGCGAAGGCATACATCGCCATGAAGGCAGAATTGATTGCCCATTTCTTCTTGACGACGCCGCCGTAGAAGACAACGAGGCCCGGCACGCTCTGCAGGGCGACGAAGGTTGCCGCCGCCAACTGCCAGGCGTTGTCGCCCGAGTCGAGCCATTTTGGTGAAGGAACAAGCACGTCGATACCCCCCGGTTGGTTAGCCAGCTACACACCATCCTGAGCGCGGCAGGGGGAGATGCTCACCCCACCGAACCCGCAGCCACGCCACAGACGCCATGCTCGCGATCAAATGATATCGAGGAATTGGCGTGTCCTCTCAATCACCTAGCAGCTTGATGTCGGCGAGGCTCTCGGCTGGGACCTTCATAGAGCAAGATTGATGCCAACCCGCTCCCGCCCTGAATGGATAGGAGCAACTTCACGCTGAGGCGGGAGGTCGCCGTGGGTGCCGAAACATTTTCGCCCAACAAATGAACATCGGGATCAAAAACAGATCAGAGATCGATACGCGCCGTGCCGCCGCCGTAGCGGTCGGGTCGGCGCGCCTGACGCTTCCGGGCATTTCCTGTCGGGCTTTCCGATGGCATTCGCGAGAGCGGTCTTTCACTCTTCGCCACTCGGCATACCTCGGGCGGAGGAGGGTCAAGCCCGATGCTTATCTGGGAGTGGATTTGGCTCATTGCCGAGATGTTTCTGCAGACGCCGGGGCGCGAGTGGCTCCCGCCCCCGCCCGCGGCTGGGCAGCCGGAAAAGGGCCGCGTTTTTGCTGCCGCCGCCCTTACGTTGCTTGCCCTGATCGGGATCATCGCGATCGGCGCCCTGTTGCGGGCGCATCTCTCAAACGCCTGCTGGGCGCTTCACCGGACGACGTGCCTCAGCCAGTTGCGGTGACGATGGGCGGCAGTCGCCGCGCGGGTTCCTGGCTCCCCATCCGGCCGCGTGAGCGCGTGGCGGCGCTCAGCGACGGGACCAACTCATTGTCGTGGAAATAGAAGTCACACCCCGGTTCGGTCGCGGCGCTCAAGGACGCTGTTGGGGTGGCGAGCATTGAAGCCCGACCGGTTCGGATCGCGGATCATCCGCTCTAGAACGTCCGGACTGAACAATTCCACGAGCGCGAGCACGAATGGGATGCCAACGATCGCGAAAAATATCCAATCGAAGGCGTGTTCGCTGACCGCCGCACTTTGAGCAAAGGACGCCGTGAAAGCTGAAGAGGCAACCACAAATGCAGTAGCCAGAGGCAAAAGTCTGAATTTCATGACCGTTCCTGCTGCAACATTGATTCGCTGCCAGCTACGTGGTGACGCCACAACCGAATTCCAAGTCTTTCCTGTGCGGGCTGCCAACTCTGCTTCTTCACCGGGAGCGGTGGCGCTGCGGGGAGGGCTTGCCCATGCCATCGGACCCTGCGACGGGCCCGTAGAGCGCGCGCGGAGCTGCCAGACCGCGCCGTCGCCGTCCCAGCGGGATAGTGGTGGCCCCGTCCTCCGGCACACCCATCCGAAAGCCCCGCCTCGCCGGGCGGGGTTGAAGTGTGAGCGATGCCAGGTTGACCCGGCCGCCCCTGGCATCCAAGGCTGGATGTCGTCCAGCCGGTGGACCGGTCCGATAGCCCGCTCTACGATTTGGAGAATTGGTATCCCGTACCGGATTCGAACCGGTGTTGCCGCCGTGAGAGGGCGGCGTCCTAGGCCTCTAGACGAACGGGACACTGCACCCGCGCTTTCCAGCGCGGTAGGCCCCTATTAGGGCAGCCTCGGCCACGGATCAAGGGCCTCCCGACCCTCTCCTCCACCCGCAGGCACGCGCGCCCATGGCCAGCGCGCGCTTCGACCGAGCGCGCTACCTCCCGGCAAAAAATCCTAAATGCGCTCAGGCAATGATTGCCCTCGCCGCGCTGCGGTGCACAATAGGCGCATGGCAGATCAGCAGAACACGGTTGGCGACACTCCGGCCCGCGCGGAACCGGCGGAACATGTAGAGGCCCTCGCCGCGGACCTGCTGGCGAACATGCGCTTGGCGCTCGATCGCGCCGCCGAGGACCCGTTCAGCAATCCCGTCATGACGATGGCGCTCACCCTGTCCCGCCGGATCGATCAGGGCACGCTGACGGATGCCGATCTCTCCGGCCTCGTCTGCTGGCTTCGCGATCAGGCGTGGCAGGAACGGGCCGAACGCCTCGCCGATTACGTGGGCCTCGACGCCCGCGTACCGGCGGCGGAGGAAATGGCCGCCCTTGCCCGAAGGCTCGTGCGGCCCGATCCGGATGACAGCGCCATCCCCTTCGTGCAGTTCCGCCGCGCGGTCGAGCGCACGCGGTTCTCGGCAGTGTTCACCGCCCATCCGACCTTCTCTCTCCCCTACCCGGTGGCCGACGGGCTCGCGCGTGCGGCCTCAGGCGAGGCTGGCACCGCCTGCTTCACCTCCCATCGCCCGCCGCCGGTGACGCTCGAGGACGAGTTCGATCAGGCGCGTGCGGCCATCTCCCGTGGCCGCGACGCGCTCGACCTGCTGACCGGCGCGTTGCTGGACGCGGCGCGCGAAACCTGGGCCGGCCGCTGGCTCGACCTCGCGCCACGCCCCGTCACGCTCACGAGCTGGGTCGGCTACGACACCGACGGACGCACCGATATCGGCTGGTGGGACACGCTCCGCCTCCGCCTGCGGATGAAGCTCTACCAGTTGGAGCGGGTCGAGGCGCAGCTGCGGCCGCTGCCGAGTGCCGGCGCCATCCTCGCCCGCGTCGAGACCGCAATGGCGGCCGTGCACGACCAGATCGCCGCCGCGCCCAACGGCACGGATGCCGCCGCGGTCAGCGCCTTCAGCAAGGCGCTCGTCGGACGCCGCGAGGAGTCGCTGGTGACGCCGGAGCCGCTGCTGGCGCTGTTCCCCGAGGCGCTGGCCGGGGCCGACGACGCCCAGAAGCGCACGCTGCTCGTGGTCAAGGCGGGGCTCGTCTCGCACAATCTCGGCCTCGCCCATACGCATGTGCGGCTGAACTCGGCGCAGCTCCACAACGGCGTACGCCAGCGCCTGGGCCTTGCCGACCCGCCGGCCGATCCCTCCCGCCGCCGCGTGCTGCTCGGCGCGATCAACGCGGCGCTCGACAGCGTGACGCCCGAAGCGGTGAACTTCGGCACGCTGATGGCGGAGCAGGCCTCGGCCGCGCGGCTGATGATGACCGTCGCCCAGATGGTGAAGCACATCGATGGCGCGAGCCCCGTGCGCTTCCTCATCGCCGAGACCGAGACCGGCTACACGCTGCTGACGGCGCTCTATTTCGCCAGACTCTTCGGCATCGAGGACCGCATCGAGATCAGTCCGCTGTTCGAGACGGCGGAGGCGCTCAGCCAGGGTGGCCGCATCATCGAGGAGGCGCTGCGCAGCCCGCACTACCGGGCGTATCTCAAGCGCACCGGCAGGCTCTGCGTCCAGTTCGGCTATTCCGATTCCGGCCGCTACGTGGGCCAGATCGCCGCGACCTACCTGATCGAGCGGCTGCGCCTGAAGCTCTGCGAGGCGATGGTCAAGCACGGCCTCCGCGACGTGGAGATCGTGCTGTTCGACACCCACGGCGAAAGTATCGGGCGCGGCGCCCATCCGGGCTCGCTCCATGACCGTCTCGCCTACTTGTCACCCGCCGTCGGCAGGCGGGCCTTCGATGCGGCGGGGATCGCCTATCGCGAGGAGAGCGCCTTCCAGGGCGGCGACGGCTACATGCTGTTCGGCACGCCGCCGCTTGCCGAGGCGGTGATCCTGCGCATCGCCGAGTTCGCCCTCGACCGGACCGAGGAGAGCGACGACCCGATCTACAGCGACCCCGATTTCGCCGCCGACTTCTTCGCCACCATCCGCTCGAGCATGGAGGAGCTGGTCGAGGATCCGGGCTACGCCGCCATGCTCGGGACCTTCGGACCTGCGCTCATCGATCGCACCGGTTCACGGCCCGCCGCGCGGCAGAGCGACAGCTCGGGCGGCCCCGCCATCATCAGCCATCCGCGGGAACTGCGCGCGATCCCGAACAACGCCATCCTTCAGCAGCTCGGCTGGTGCGCGAACACCCTCCAAGGTCTGGGGCTGGCGGCCAGCCGCAACCCCGACGCGGTCTCCGAACTGCGGCGCACGAGCCCGCGCTTCCGGCGGGCAATGGATTTCGCCTCCCATGCGCTTCGGCACTCCCACCTCGACGTGCTGCGCGCGGTCGTGGAGACGCTCGACCCCGGCACCTGGCTCGACCGCGCCGGGCACAGCCGTATTCCGGGCCGTCGCGAGGCGCTGATGGCGGTCGCCACGGGGTTGGAGCAGCTCGGCATCTGGTCCGAGGTGCTGGCGATGTTCCGCCGCGTCCATGCCGACCATCTGGCGCTGCGTGCCGCCTGGCCCGACGCGCCGGCCATGGCGGACCGCGAATTGCTGCTGCATGCGCTGCGGCTGGCCTGCATTCACCGGATCTGGATTCTGACGGCGATGATCCCGGATTTCGCGCCGCGCCTCGGCGTGATGCGGACAGGGCTGCAGCAGCGACTTCTGAGGCTCGATGTGCCGGCGGCCTTGACGACGCTGGGCAGGATCTTCCCGAGCGCGCCCGACGACAGCTCCGGCACCGACTTCGGCGAGCCCGGCACCTCACCCAACGTGCTGGGCTACGGGCGGGAGCACGCCGAGATCTTCACGCCGATGGGCCGGTATTTCGCGCTGGTGCGGGAAATCAGCACAGCCGTCTGCCACGAGGTCGGCGCATTCGGCTAGGTCATCTTGTTGAAAAGGCTGAGAGTTGACAGCTGTCAACTTTCAGCAGCGGCTGGTACCCCCCCCTTCGCAATCAAGCGGTGGGCGGCTCAGCCCTGGGCGTTGCGGGTACCGGCAGGCAGCTTCACCACCAGACCGTCCAACGCCTCGTCCATGACGATCTGACAGCCGAGCCGGGACGTCTCTTCCAATCCGAAGGCGAGATCGAGCATGTCCTCCTCGTCCTCGGTCGGCGGCGTCAGCTTCTCGAACCAGGAAGGGTCGACGACGACATGGCAGGTCGAGCAGGCGAGCGAGCCCTCGCAGGCGCCTTCGAGGTCGACACCATGTTTATGCGCGACCTCGAGCACGGAAAGGCCGGACGGCGCATCCACTTCGCGGGGCGTTCCGTCGCGCTCGACGAACGTCATCTTCGGCATCGGGTCTCATGTCCTTTGGCGTTGCTTGTCCGGCGATGCCGCCGAGGACCCGTGGGGCTGGCTCGCCGCCACCAAGGCCGTGGCCGCATCCTCCACATCTTGGTCGGAGGTAAATCGTCCCAATCCAATGCGCAAGCTGCGCCGTGCCGCCTCCGCCGGGAGGCCGATGGCGGTCAGCACGTGGCTCGGCCCCACTTCGCCCTCGGGCCCCGTGGTGCAGGCCGAACTGGTCGAGAGGCAGAGGTCAGGCGCCGCCGCGAGGATGGCCGAGGCGGGCACTTCGGGGAAAGTAAGGTTGAGGTTGCCGGCCACCCGCCGGACCGGATGGCCGTTCAGCATGAGGCCGGGGCGCTGCGAACTCAGCCGCTCCCACAGCCGCGCGGTCTGAAGCCGAAGACGCGCCGTCTCCGCTGTCCCCTCGGCAAAAGCCAGCCGCGCCGCCTCGCCCATCGCGACGATCAGCGGCACCGGCAGGGTGCCCGGGCGCAGCCCCCGCTCCTGCCCGCCGCCCGAGAACAGGGGCGCAAGCCGCATGCGCGGCCGGCGACGGACGAAAAGCGCGCCGATGCCCTTGGGCCCATACATCTTGTGCCCCGAGAGCGAGACGAGATCGGCCCCGATGGCGCCCACATCCAGCGGCATCCGCCCCGCCGCCTGCGCGGCATCGACGTGAAACGCCGCCCCGGCGGCCTTCACCAGCGCCCCGAGCTCCGGAAGGTCCTGTGTCACGCCGATCTCGTTGTTCACGGCCATGATGCTGACGAGCAGCGTCGGCACCTCCAATGCCCGCGAGAGCACGCCCGGGTCGAGCAGCCCGTCTCGACCGACGGCCAGGATGACGGGCTCGAGACCCTCTCCCGCGAGATCGGCCACACAATCGAGCACCGCGTGATGCTCGGTCGCGAGCGTGACGATCCGCCGCCGCCCGTGCCCCATGGACTGGGCGAAGCGGGCGGCGCCCTTGATGGCGAGGTTGTTCGATTCGGTAGCGCCTGAGGTGAAGACGATCTCCGAGGCGGCGGCCCCGATCAGCCGGGCGACCTGGGCGCGGGCCTCCTCCACCGCCTCAGCCGCCGCGCGTCCTGGCGCATGCTCCACGCTGCCGGCGTTGCCGAACCGTTCGGTGAACCAGGGGAGCATGGCCGCCACGACGCGCGGGTCGCACGGGGTCGTCGCATGGTTGTCGAGGTAGATCATGCCGCTTTTCGTCTCATGCGCTCCACGATGGCGAGGTAGGCCGCGGCGAAGACCGTCACATGGGCGGCCTCGGCGTTCCAGGGCAGCGATACACGGATGGCCTCGCCCGCCAGGACCCCGAGGCCCATCGCCTCCAGCACATGGCTGCGGGCTACCTTGCCGGAGGAGCAGGCCGCGCCCGCCGAGACCGCGAGCCCCGCGAGGTCGAGCGCGATGACCTGCGACTCGGAGCGCACGCCGGCCAATGCAAGGCAGGTGGTGTTCGGCAGCCGCGCCGCGCCGCCGCCGAGCACGACGCCGCCCGCCGCGATGGCCGCAGCTTCGATCGCATCGCGCAGCGGCGCGAGCCTCGCGGCATCCCCTGGCAGGGCGGCGGTGGCAGCCGCCGCGAAGCCCGCGATGGCGGGCAGTGCCGGCGTGCCGCCGCGCCGCCCGCGTTCCTGCCCGCCGCCAAGCTGCAGCGGCGCCAGCCGCCCGGCCGTCTCCGGTGTCAGCAGCAGTGCCCCCGCCCCCGTCGGGCCGCCAAGCTTGTGCCCCGAGACGGCGAGGCTGTCCGCACCGAGCTGCCCGAGGTCGAGCGGCAGCCGGCCCGCCGCCTGCACCGCGTCGACGTGGAGCAGCGCGCCCGCCGCACGGCAGAGCGCCGCGATGTCGGCGACCGGCTGGACCGTGCCCGTCTCGTTGTTGGCAAGCATGACGCAGACCAGCGCCGGCCGCTCGGCGGCCAGACGTTCGGCGAGATCCTCGAGCCGCAGGCGGCCCTCACGATCGACCGGCACAACGCCTGCCGCCTCGCCGGCCGCAGCGATCACGGCCGCATGTTCGGTGGCGCTCCGCAGCACCCGCCCGCCGCGGGCGAGGCCATGAATGGCGAGCGCATTGGCCTCGGTCCCGCCCGAGGTGAAGATCACGTCGCGCGCCGCCCCCCCGAACCGGGCGGCGAGCGCCTCCCGCGCATCCTCCAGAATTCGGCGCGCGGCCCTGCCCTCGCCATGGATCGAGGACGGGTTCCCGACAATGTCGAGCGCCGCGACCATCGCCGCGCGCGCCTCGGGACGCAGCGGCTCGGTCGCGTTGGCGTCGAGGTAGATGCGGGTGGCGCCCATCATTCCGCGGCGGCGCGGCTCGCCTCGGCAGGCTGCGCGACGGCCGTCGCCTCGGCGATGTGGGCCACGCGCGCCTCCAGTTCGGCGAGTTCCAGCCGCAGCGTCTCGATGTCGCGCAGCAGCGGATCGACCGACATTTCCCCGCAGGGCGTGCCATAGGCGTCGAAGCAGGGATCGCGCCGCACCCGGTCGAGCGGACGGGCAGGCGCGCCGACCATGGTGGTTCCGGGCGGCACCGGGCGGATGACGAGCGCGTTGGCGCCGATCCGGGCTCCATCCCCCACGGTGATCGCGCCGAGGATCTTGGCGCCGGCCCCGATGATCACGTTGTTGCCGATCGTCGGATGCCGCTTGCCGTGGCTCAGGCTGGTGCCGCCGAGCGTCACCTGATGGTAGAGCGTCACGTCGTCCCCGACCTCGGCGGTCTCACCGATGACGAGGCCCATGCCGTGGTCGATCACGAGGCGCCGGCCGAGCTTGGCAGCCGGGTGGATCTCGATTCCCGTCAGCCAGCGGCCGATATGGGCGAGGAAGCGCGCGAGGGACGTGGCACCCCCATGCCAAAGGCGGCTGGCCATTCGGTGCCATATAACCGCATGGAGACCGGGGTAGCAGAAGAATACCTCTAAAGACGAGCGTGCGGCGGGATCCCGCTCCCGATAGGCCTGGATGCTCTCGCGCAGAAACATAAAGGCCATGCGACATTTCCGTATGAAATCGACAGCTTGCCACCGTATTATCATCGATGTCCTGGACATAGAAACGGCTTTGCCGGGGCGGCTGCTATCCCTTCCTGTTTCTTCGCGTTTTCGCTCCCTGAGGCCAGAGCGGCCCTGAGGCAGGTTTCGCGTCCGGCGCTTCCATTGTCCGTAAGCGTCTGATCGGCGGCTGAGGTCCGCGCTTCAGCCGACGCCATCGGTATCGGCCCGCCGGCACTGGTGACTTGGAGTTGAAACGCCGGAGGCACGAATGTCGATGCAGTTTCCGCGCGCGGCCGCTATTCGAAGGGGCTTGCCTTGGACGGTCGCCCGGCTTGCCGGACGGCCCAATCGCTATCAAAAATAGGTTTTAGAGCGCCATGCCTGAAGTGATGTTCGCCGGCCCCGATGGTCGTTTGGAAGGCCGCTACCACCACAGCAAGGAGACGGGCGCCCCGCTCGCCCTCGTGCTGCACCCGCACCCTCTGCATGGTGGGACGATGAATAATCGGATCACCTATGTCATGTTCCAGGCCTTCCAGCGCCTCGGCTTCTCGGTGATGCGGTTCAACTTCCGCGGCGTCGGCCGCAGCCAGGGCCGCTATGACGGCGGGATCGGCGAGATCAGCGATGCGGCGGGCGCGCTCGACTGGATGCAGTCGGTCAATCCGAATTCCGGCGGCTTGTGGATCGCGGGCTACTCCTTCGGCGCCTTCGTCGGCATGCAGCTGCTCATGCGCCGCCCCGAGATCTCGGGCTGGATCAGCGTCGCGCCGCCGGCCACGCATTACGATTTCGGCTTCCTTGCCCCCTGCCCGACCGGCGGCCTTCTGATCCATGGCGATGCCGACGAAATGGTGGCGGAACCCGGCGTGCGAAAGCTGGTCGACAAGCTCAACACCCAGAAGGGCGTAACGATCGACTACCGCGTCTATGAGGGCGCCGATCATGTGATGGCGAACTTCGCCGACCGCATCGGCGAGGAAACCGAGGACTATGTGCGCAAGACGATGGCGCGCCGGCAGATGGCGCTGGCCGCCGACTGAGCCCTTTCTCTATCGCTCCTTGGCCTCGTATCGTGGGGCTGTCGCGGCCCGGCGGCTGGGAAACCAGCCTTCCGGGCCGTTTCTTTTTGCGGCGGCCGCCACCTCTCGGGGGTCAGAGATAGCCGAAGCGGCGCATCACGTCGCCGTGGTCGCGCTCGATCCGCGCCGCCTGCGCGGGGCTCAGCACCTCCCGCCACTGCCCCGCTCGACCCTCGCGGAAGAACCGGCCGCTCGACGCCGAAGGCTGCTCGATAAAGCCATGCGCCTCCTCCTGCGCCTTGAGCTCGGCGAAGTCCGAGAAGCGGATCGCGCGCCCCAGCCGCGCCTCGTCCGGCTCCTGGCCCATGAAGCGGATCAGGCCGCCGAAGCTGGCCTCGGGCGTGGCGACCAGGTCCTCGTAGCGCATGACGTGCAGCGTGGGATGCGGCCGGCGCGTCCAGAAATGGACATGGGCGGACCAGGAACTCAGCCGCTGATAGACCACGTCGTCCGTGCCGCCGGTCGCGGCCTCCACATCCGCCATGATGGCGATCGTCTCGTCGAGCGATCGACCCAGATGCCGGCTGTAGGAGATCGCCACGTCGCGCGGGTCGCGCAGGATGTAGACGGCACCCGCCGTCACCTCGCGGGTGATTGTCTGCACCCCCTCGACCACCAGCAGGGCGCTATGGGTCTTGACGAAGACGACGCCCGGATGGGCCGCCGCCATCTCCCGATGCACGAGCGGGCGCAGGCGCTGGACCTCGGCGATGCTGTATTGCGAGGCAGGGCGCGGGTCGTGCCGGCGGAACCGCGAAGCGGCGCTTTCGCCGGTCGTCAGGTCCATCAGGCTATTGATGTCATGCGGCGCGTCCGCGTCGCGGATGTAGTTGTGCAGGAAGGCACGCAGCCAGGTGCTGCCGGATTTAGGGTAGGAGGCGATCCAGACGATCTGGCCCATGCCGCCTCCGCGCCCTTCAGGCGGCCTTGCGAATGGCGCGGCCGAGGCGCGCGATCATCCACGACCGGAACAGGCTGATGGCGGGGTCGCCGAGATCCTCGGAGTGAAGCGCGAGGTAATAGCCGTAGCCGTCCTCGGTCACGACATCATAGGGAGCGACGAGCCGCCCCTGCGCCATCTCGGACGCGAACATATCGATATCCGCCAGCAACACGCCCTGCCCCGAGGCCGCGTACTGCGCCGCGACCGTCGCCGTATCGAAGGCCACGCCGCGCTGAGCGTCGAGCACGATCCCCTGCTGGCGCGCGAAGTGCGACCAGTGCGTGCCGATCGGCTCGCCCTGCAGCTTCACATGCAGAAGCTCCTGCCCCGCCAGGAAGCTCGCCATGTCCAGCCCCGCGCTTTTCGCGGCAACCGACGGCGCGCAGACCGGCGTGACGCGCACGATCCAGAGCAGGTCGCGCACCGTGTCGCCGCCCTGCGGACGGTCGTAGACGACCGCGACATCGACCTCCGTCGGCGGCAGGCCCGTGCCGTTGCTGCTGGACACGTCGATCAGAATGTCTGGGAACTCGCGCCGGAAGTCGCCGAGGATGGGCAGCGCCACCTGATGCAGGAAGGACGGCGCCATATGCACGCGAAGGCGGCGCTGGCGCCCGGCTTCCTCGCGCAGGATGCCGTTCATCACCTCCTCCAGCCGGTCGAAGGATTTGCGCACCACGGGCAGCAGCGCCGCCCCGGCGGGCGTCAGCGCGAGACCCGCCGGCCTGCGTTCCAGCAGCGGGCGTCCGAGCAGATCCTCAAGGCTCGCGACGTGGCGGCTGAGTGCGCTTTGCGACACATGCAGCGCCTGCGCGCCGCCGGTGAAGCTGAGTTGGCGGCCAACCGCCTCGAAAGCCCGCAGCGCGTTCAGCGGCAACCACTTCCGGTCGATCACCGGCATCGGAATCCTTTCAGCGGCGGCACGATGAAGCGACCCGCCCGCACCATATTGTCTAGGCATTTGCTCAACCAGAGTGCAAGCGGGTCCCGGCCCTCAGCCCAATGCGCGCTGCCTTGCGTAAAAACCGCGCCGCGGGGCAAGCGTGGCATCATCCTTGCTGTGTCAGCCACGGACAAAGGGTCCTTTGGGGCCGCGCGCGCCTAGGCATGAGATGGATCGCTCAGAATTTGACAAAGGCACAGATTCGCGCCGTCATCCCATACCCGCCGCGCATAGCCGAGGCGCAATTGTCGTAGCTGCGAGATCTCGTCACAGCCCTGCCTGCTGAGCCGGCTTGCGGTCCAACCATGAGGATAAAATGTCCAAGCGCGATCCCCTGATCTCTCAAATCCGGCGCAACCTGTCGGAGGTCGAGAACGACCTTATGGACAACGCCCTCGCGGGCCGCATCGACCGGCGTGGCTTTCTGGCGCATGGGACGCGTCTCGGGCTTTCGCTGCCGCTGCTCGGCACGCTCGCGGGCGCGATGGGCATGGCGGGGGCCCGTCCGGCCCGCGCGGCCGGGCCCACGGGAGGCACGCTTCGCGTCGCCATGACGATGCCCGCCGGCGCGATCGATCCCGTGACCATCGCCGATGACGGCGGCCTCATGATGGCCATGCAGACGGCCGAGTATCTCTGCACGCTCAACCCGGATTTCACCCTCAAGCCTGTACTCGCGACCAGCTGGTCGCCGAACAAGGATGGTTCCGTCTGGACCTTCAAGATTCGCCAGGGGGTCAAGTTCTTCAACGGCGAGCCGATGAACGCCGACGCCGTGGTCGCGAGCGTCGAGCGACTGGTCAATCCGAAGAATGGGTCGAACGCGCTTTCGGCCTTCAAGGGCGTGCTTTCGCCGGGCCACAGCCAGAAGGTCGACGACTACACCGTCGCCTTCCACCTCGACGCCCCGAACGGGAACTTTCCCTACGTATTATCGTCCGACAATTATAACCTCGTGATCCTGCCCGCGAACTATTCCGGCGGCTTCGAAAAGAGCTTCATCGGCACCGGCCCGTTCAAGCTCGAGAAATACATCCCGAAGGTCGGCGCCTCCTTCGTGCGCAACGAACATTATTGGGGAACGAAGGCCCTTCTGGACCGGACCGAATTCACCTTCTACGCCGACATGCAGCCGCAGGTGCTGGCGTTGCAGGGCGGTCAGGTCGATATGTTGGCCCAGATGCCGGTCGCGGCGGGCCGCGCGATCCTCGGCAACCCGCAGTTCAACATCATCAGCTGCAAGTCGAGCGCGCATGAGCAGGTGCACATGCAGTGCAATGCGGGCCCCTTCAAGGACAAGCGCGTCCGGCAAGCGCTCGCGCTGTCGCTCAACCGCAAGGCGCTCGTGCGCGGGCTGTTCCAGGGGCATGCCGATATCGGTAACGACAGCCCCTTCTGCAAAGCCTTCCCGTCCACGGATCTTTCGGTTCCGCAGCGCGACCAGGATCTCAAGAAGGCCCGCGATCTTCTGGAACAAGCGGGCGTCGGTCACGGCTTCTCGGTCACGCTGACCACCGAACAGTTCCTCGAAATCCCTGACTACGCTGTGCTCATAAAGAGCTTTGCCAAGAAGATCGGCATCGAGATCAACCTGCACATCGAGAGCCAGGACGCGTATTACGGCAAGGCGGTTCCCGGACAGTCGGATTGGCTGGACGTGCCGCTCGGCATTACCGACTACGGCAATCGCGGGGTGCCGAACGTCTTCCTCAACGCGCCGCTGACGAGCACCGGCACGTGGAACGCCGCACGCTTCCACAACCCGACCTATGACGGGCTCGTCGTCGACTACGTGAAGGCGCTCGACCTCACCGGGCAGCGCGCCGTCTCGGGCAAGATCGAGGAACTGCTGCTCGACGAGACGCCAATCATCTTCGCCTATTTCTACAACTATCTCTATGCGACATCGAAGGCGGTTTCGGGCCTGCCGGCGATCGGCGATCGCCCGTTCCTGCAGACGGTGAGCATCAGCCAGAGCTGACGGACAGCAGAGGGAACGCATCTCAGCATGAGGCTCTACCGCGCCATTCTCTACCGGCTCATGCTGGCCGTGATCACCTTGTGGTTGCTCAGCGTCATCGTGTTCGCGGGCTGCCAGATTCTTCCCGGGGATGTCGGCCGCGCCATCCTCGGGCCCTTCGCGGATGCGCGCTCGGTCGCCGCGCTGAACCATCAGCTCGGCGTCGATCGTCCGTTGCTCGTGCAGTACTGGAGCTGGATCACCGGCATGCTGCACGGCAACATGGGCCAGTCCTATACCTATCGCGCGCCGGTCGCGCCCTTCATCGGGCACGCGTTGCTCAACTCGCTCAAGCTCGCCGGCATCGCCTTCGTGCTTGTCGTGCCGCTCGGCATCCTCGGTGGCGTGGTCGCCGCGCTCCGAGTGAACACCTGGGTCGACCGCACCATCGTCATCGCCGGACTGTCCGCGACGGTCGTGCCCGAATTCGTCTCGGGCATCGTCTTCATCATGGTCTTCAGCATCTGGCTGCGGATCTTCCCGCTGACGGCGACGCCGCCCTCCCATGCCGGGTTCTTCACGACGATCTATTACCTGCTGATGCCCTCGATCCCGCTTTTCATGATCCTGTTCGGCTACATCGCGCGCATGGCGCGGGCCGGCATGATCGAGGCGCTGACATCCGACTACACCCGCACCGCCGTGCTCAAAGGGCTCACCTACCGGCAGGTGATCTGGCGGCATGTGCTGCGCAACGCGCTGCTGCCGACGATCACCGTCATCGCGACGCAGACGGGCTATCTCATCGGCGGCCTCGTCGTGGTCGAGACGCTGTTCAACTACCACGGCATCGGCAGCCTGATCTTCGCCGCCGCCAAGGCGAAGGACTTCCCCATGCTCGCGGCCGGCATCCTCGTCATCGGCGTAGTCTATGTCGGCGCCAATCTCATCGCCGATCTGCTCTACTCGGCGCTCAACCCACGCATCTCCTTCGGAGGCCGGGAATGAGCGCCAGCGTCACACCCGGCACGGAGACGCCGATGCCGGCGGCGAGCGAACAGCCGGCCGCCGCCGTCCCCGCCCTGGACACGCCGAGCAGCATCCGCCGCGACCGTGTGAAACTGCTGCTCCGCTCGCCGCCCTTCGTGGTCGGCGTGCTCATCCTGCTGTTCTGGGTGGTGATGGCGATCTTCGGGCCGCTGATCGTCCCCTACAACGCCGACGACACCGACCTGCTCAACACGCTGACGCCCCCCGCCTTCGACCACCTGTTCGGGACCGATCAATTCGGCCGCGACATCTTCTCGCGCGTCATCGTGGGCTCGCGCGACATCTTGATCGTGGCCCCGCTCGCGACCCTTCTCGGCACCGTCGTCGGCACCATCCTCGGCCTCATCACCGGCTATGCGCGCGGCATCACCGACGACATCATCAGCCGCATCGTCGACGCCTTCCTCGCCTTGCCGCTGCTCATCATCGCCATGCTGGTGATCACGGCACTCGGCATTTCCAACACGACCGTGATCGTCGTGATCGGCCTCTCCTTCGGCCTCATCGTCGGGCGAACGGTGCGGGCCGCGGTCCTGTCGGAGCGCGACCTCGACTACATCGCCGCCGCTAATCTCCGGGGCGAGAAGCCGCTCTACATCATGTTCGTGGAGATCCTGCCGAACGTCATGCCGCCGATCCTGGTGGAGACGACGGTGCGCCTCGGCTACGCGATTTTCACCGTGGCTTCGCTGAGCTTCCTCGGCCTCGGCATCCAGCCGCCCTCGCCCGACTGGGGGCTTTCCATCTCGCAGAATTACGGGCTGATCGGCGGCGGCTTCTGGTGGACGGTGCTGTTCTATGCGCTCGCCATCGGCTCCCTCGTCGTCGGCGTCAACCTCACCGCGGAAGGCGTGCAATCGGTGCTCGATGCTTGATGCCCTAAGCCCCATGCAGGACGCGACCGCCGCCGCGCTCGAGGTGCGCGACCTCGACATCGCCTATCGCGTCCGCGGGCGGGACCGGCAGGTCATTCGCGGGCTCTCGTTCCGCATCGGGCGCGGCGAGACCTTCGGCCTCGTCGGCGAATCGGGCTGCGGCAAGTCGACCGTCGCGCTCGCCGTCACGCGCTACCTCCCCAACAACGGCCGGGTGCGCGCGGGCGGCATCCGCATCGCAGGCGAGGATGCGCTCGCGATGGACGCGGCCGCGCTGCGGCGCCTGCGCACGCGCAGCATCTCCATGGTCTATCAGGACCCCGGCCGGGCGCTGAACCCCTCGATCCGCGTCGGCCAGCAGGTGGCGGAAGTCTTCGAGATCGCGGGCGTCCCTGCGTCCGAGCGCATGGACCGCGCCGAGGCGATGCTGGAGCGGGTGCGCATCGTCGATGCCGGGCGCGTCATGAGCCGCTACCCGCACCAGCTTTCGGGCGGCATGCTGCAGCGCGTGGTGATCGCGATGGCGCTGGCCGTCGACCCGACGCTGCTCATCCTGGACGAGCCGACGACCGCGCTCGACGCGACCGTCGAGGCCGAGGTGCTCGACCTCATCGAGACGCTGCGGGCGGAGATGGGCAGTTCCGTGCTCTTCATCGGCCACAACCTCGCCGTTATCAGCCGGATGTGCGCGCGCGTCGGCGTGCTCTACGCCGGGACGCTGGTGGAGGAAGGCCCGACGCGGGACGTCTTCGCGGGGCCACGCCACCCCTATACCGTCGGCCTGCTGCGCTGCCTGCCGCAGGCGGGGCTTTCCAAACACAAGACTCGCCTCGACACCATCCCGGGCTTCCTGCCGACGAGCCTTGCCGGTATCCGCGGCTGCGTCTTCGCCGAGCGCTGCGGGCTGGCGCAGGACATCTGCCGCGCCGAGGAGCCGCCGCTCATACCCGTGTCGGAGGGGCGGCTCAGCCGCTGCCATTTCCACGAGCAGGCGCCGGACCTGCCGCGCTCCACGCCTCCGGCGCCGCTGGCGAACCGCCAGAAGACCCAGGCCTTCCGCCCGGTGGTCCGCGCTGCCGGCATCGGCAAGACCTTCGGCTCGCCCACCGCGCCGATCTATGCGCTGCGGGACATTTCGATCGAGATCTGGCCTGGCGAGACGCTCGGCCTCGTCGGCGAATCCGGCAGCGGAAAGACGACGCTCGCGAAGCTGCTGCTGGGCCTGACCGCGCCCGACCCGGATGGCGTCATCGAGCTGAACGGCCAGAAGCTCGCGCCCGTGGCCACGAAGCGCCAACCGGCGGAGCTGGAAGCGCTGCAGATCGTCTTCCAGAACCCCGACGCGGCACTAAACCGCAGCCAGACGATCCGCCGCATCATCAGCCGGCCCATGCGCAAGCTGGGCGGCTACCGGGGCGGCAAGCTGGCGACGAAGCTCACTGAACTCATGAGCCATATCCGCCTCGCCGAGCGCTACCTGCCGATGCGGCCGCGCCAGCTTTCGGGCGGGCTGAAGCAGCGCGTAGCAATCGCCCGCGCCTTCGCGGGCGATCCGCGCATCGTGGTGTGCGACGAGCCCACCTCGGCGCTCGACGTGTCGGTGCAGGCGGCAATCCTCAACCTGCTCGCCGATCTGCAGGCCGAGCAGGGCGTGAGCTACCTGTTCGTGTCCCACGACCTCCGGGTGGTGCGCTACATCTCGGACCGGATCGCGGTGCTCTATCTCGGGCGGCTGATGGAGATCGGCCCGGCGGAGGCTGTCTTCCTCGGGCCGCATCACCCCTACACGGAAAGCCTGATGGCCGCCTCGGCCTCCGAGGAGGCGGGCGGCTCGCTGCGCCTCAAGGGCGAGATCCCGAGCGCGATGAGGCCACCTTCGGGCTGTGTCTTCCACACCCGCTGCCCGCGCAAGATCGGGGCGATCTGCGAGGAACAGGAGCCGGCGCTGATCCAGCGGGAGGGCGATCACGCCATCCGCTGTCATCTGGAACGCGACCAACTGGGCCGCGCGGACGCCCGGCCTTAACAAGCCCCCGGGAGAGGCCCGTGCCTGACGCGATCACCCGACTGCCTTCCCGGCGCTGGATGCGGCTGCTGCCCGCGATCTTCGTCACCTATAGCTTCGCCTATGTCGATCGCGCCAACTACGGCTTCGGGGCGGCCGCGGGTCTGGCCCATGACCTCCATATCGGGCCGAACGCCGTCTCGCTTCTGGGGGCGCTGTTCTTTCTTGGCTACTTCCTGTTCCAGGTGCCGGGCGCCGCCTATGCCGAGCGGCGCAGCGCCAAGGGGCTGATCTTCGTCAGCATGATCGCCTGGGGGCTGCTGGCGGCGGGCACCGGCCTGATCGGCAACCTGCCGCTGCTGTTCCTCGACCGTTTCGCGCTCGGCATCGTCGAGAGCGCGGTTCTGCCGGCCCTGCTCATCCTGCTGTCGCACTGGTTCACCGGGCGCGAGCGGTCCCGCGCCAATACGATCCTCATTCTCGGCAACCCGGTGACCGTGCTCTGGATGTCGATCGTCTCCGGCTACCTCGCCCATAGTCTCGGGTGGCGCGGGCTGTTCATCGTGGAGGGCGTGCCCTCCATCCTCTGGGCGGCGGTGTGGTGGATGCTGATCGAGGACACGCCGGACACGGCCGCCTGGCTCAGCCCCGCCGCGCGCGAGGCCATCAGGCGGCAACTGGCGGCGGAACAGACCTCCATCGCGCCGGTGCGCTCGTACCGCGAGGCCTTCATGACGCCCGCCGTCATTCTGCTCGCGCTGCACTACCTGTTCTGGAGCATCGGCGTGTACGGCTTCATCCTTTGGCTGCCGTCCATGCTGAAGGCGAGCTCGAAGATCGGCCTCGTCGGCATCGGCTGGCTTTCGGCAGGCCCCTATCTTGCGGGGGTGCTGCTGATGCTGGCGGTCTCCTTCGTCTCGGACCGCACGCATATCCGCCGCGGCGTCGTCTGGCCGTTCATGCTGATCGCGGCCATCGCCTTCTACGCTTCGTTCCGGCTCGGCACCGCGCATTTCTGGGCGTCCTATGCGCTGCTCGTCACCTCGGCCGCGGCCATGTATGCGCCCTACGGGCCGTTCTTCGCCTGGATCACCGAGCTGATGCCACGCAACGTGGCCGGGGGCGCCATCGCGCTCATCAACAGCTGCGGGGCCTTGGGCTCCTTCCTCGGCACCTACCTGGTCGGCTACCTGAACGGCCTGACCGGAGGCAACGGCGCCTCCTACCTGTTCATGGGCGCGAGCCTGCTTGCCGCGACCGCGCTGACCCTCGCCGCCCCGCGGCCGGCCGCCCCCGGCTCACTCACTTTCCCGGCTTCGGATAGTCCATCGTTTCGACGGCCATCGTGAGCGCCTGGAAGGGCTCGACCGAGACATGGCTACGCCCGAGAAACGGGTTGTCGAGCAGCACGACCAGCATCAGCACCAGACCGATGGTCGACCCAAGCAAGCCGACCATGACCGCGTGCATCGCGAGCCGAGGCGCGCCGAACAGATAGCTGAACAGGATCAGGATAGCGGCGCCCACCAGGAGGTTCCACCAGACGATGTCCGGCAGCCCGCCGCTCGCGGCATGGAACCGCCCGCGCCTTGCGTCGTAGAGCTTGTCGAGCGTTCCCAGCATGGCGGTCTGCATCGCGAGCGTCGGCCCGTCCTGCGGCTTGAGCTTCGCCAGGCTGAGGTGGAAGCTGTCGAGGATGCGCCATCCCTTCAGGTGCGACGGCATGGATTGCTCCATGCGCGGCCATTCCTTCTGCACGACGGTCTCGGTGTAGTCGAACAGGTCCTTTCGGAGCTGCACGGCCAGATCGGGCGGCAGGCTGACCGTGTCCCGATACAGATCATCGACGAGGTTCGCCTCGGTCTGCACCAGGCTGTCAACATCCGTGTAATTCTGCCAGACGGCGACCGCGATAAAGGCGAGCAGCACGGCGTAGATCACGCCGACGATGGCGAGCACGAAGCCCGCCAGATCGTTATGCAGGCTCCGCAGCTTGTGCGGAACGACCGCGTGGAACACGAGCAGCCCGGAGACCGAGAGCGCCCCCGCGCCGAAGACCGCGATGCAGACGGCCCAGGTCGTCGGGATCAGGCACAGCCACTGCGTCAGGGCGGTCAGCATGATGTCGGTCGCTCTCCATCACCTGCTGCACGCATGGCGTCATTGGCAGCCTGCAAGCCGAGCCGCCGCATCAGGGCTTGCGCATCGACCGGCGCGCGCACCTTCAGGTCATTGTCGAAATAGACGAACACGTCGCGCTTTCGCTTTTGGGCCTTTGGTCCGACCCGTTCGGCATCGGCGGGTTCGCCGCCATCGGCCCAGGCTCGCACGCGCCGCGCCCAGTCATCCAGCGCCGCATCATCATAGCCGCTGGCATAAAGCGCCTCCGACCCATGCAGTCGCAGATAGAGAAAATCCGCCGTCACGTCCATCAGACGCGGCCACTCCACCGTGTCGGCGCAGACGAGCGCTACATTATGGCGCCGCAACAGATCGACGAAGGCGCGGTCGCGGAAACTCTCGTGGCGGATCTCGACGGCGTGGCGCAACGGCCGCTTGGCGTCGGTCTCGTCCGCCGGCTTTTCCTTGAGCCAGGAATCATGGCCATGAGCGAGACCGGCGGCGGCCTCGGTGTCCTGCGGCAGAAGCGCCAGGAAATGCGCGAAACGATCGTGGTCGAAGGCGAGGTTGGGCGGGAACTGCCAGAGAATCGGGCCGAGCTTCACCCCGAGGTTGAGCAGTCCGCTCGCCATGAAGTTGGCGAGTGGCCCGTCGATGTCGCCCAGCCGCTTGATATGGGTGATGAAGCGCGGCCCCTTGATCGCGAAGACGAAATCATCCGGAACGCGCGCGGCCCAGGCGGTGAAGCTTTTCGGCGCCTGCTGACGGTAGAAGGTGCCGTTGATCTCGATGGAGCTTACCTGCCGGGCGGCAAACGACAGCTCATCCTTCTGCTTGAGGCCCTTCGGGTAGAACACGCCGCGCCAGGGCGCGTAGGTCCAGCCAGAGATCCCAACCCGGATGCCGCTCGTGTTTCCAGACCTTGCCATGGTTCCAGACCTCCCCGCCCCGGCGACAGCTTACAGATGCGCCGGCCCGCGAAGCGGCGTGGCCAACAGAGATCGCGTCCCGCCTCTTGCGCCAATCCCCGCGCCATCGGAGAAGAAGCGGCGTTTGAAGGAACCTGCTTTTGCCGCGATTGACCAGACCTCGGATCGTCATTCCGGCCTTCATCGTGGCTGTGGTGGTGGCGGCGGGTGGCGCTCAGCTTTGGGCGCAGCATCAGGCGCGGACCAACTTCAACCAGATGCTGGCGAACCTGCCGCCCGGCTCCAGTGGCCACTACGCCGGCCTGAGCTACAACCTGTTCACGCGCACGCTGCGGGTCCGGGGCCTGACCATCACGCGCGGCGGACATCCCTCCCTCAGCATCCAGCGCGCGGTCGTCCATCACCTCGGAGGCAGCGGCGACACCCGCGCGCCGTTACACGCGGACGCGGTGCGGCTGGAGGGGGTCGCGATTCAGCGCGGCACCCATAAGCTGACCGTCACCTTGGTCACCGGTCAGGACATCGACGTTCTTGCGGCCGGACTGCCGCCACCGGCCAACACGCCGCAGTGGCTGGTGGCCCCCGATAGCGGCACGCTTGTCGCCGCCGGCGCCATCGCCGCGAACGGGATTGCCGACGATCAGGACACGACCCTTGCGGCCATCTCGGTGCGGGGCTATCGCGACGGCCACCTACAGCAGGCGAGCGCGAGCCGCTTCGCCGACCGCGACGGCAACGAAATCGCCACCGCCGAGGCGCAGGACATCGACCTCGGCGGCCTGGACCGCGTCTTCGATACCGGCCGCTACACCCCCGGCGCCGCGACCTGGACGGTGCCGCGCATCCTCATCGGCCATGCCGCGATCGGCGGCCTGCGGAGCCGCGGCGGAGATGGCGGCGCGACCGTCCAAAGCCTCAGCCTCAGCGGCTTTGCTGCGCGCCCGTTCGCTCAGGCGCCGAACACCGCCTATGTGAAGACGCAGGCCTTCGCGCGCGACGCGGCGGCGAGCGTCATCGTCGAGTCCGCCGGCCTCTCCGGCCTGAAGTTCCGCGACACCCGCACGGACACCGCGGGCACGCTCGACGCGCTGACCCTGAGCGGTTACGCCGATGGCGCCTTGGCTCACGCGGCGCTCGACGGCCTCGCGATGACGGGCAAAGACCCCGCGAGCCTGCGCGTCGGTCATCTTGAACTGACGGGGCTGAGCACCGCGCGCCTGCTGCACGATCCTGGCGATGTGTCGACCGCCAATCTGATGTCCGCCGCCGCGAGCGGCGCGGTTCGGCTGGCCGGGATCGCGCTCGCGAAGGCTTCGGTGACGCCTGCGGGCGGCGCGCCGGTCTCGCTCGATGCACTCACCGACACCGTCACCGGCAGCGATCCCATCAACAGCGACCTCAGCCTGCACGGCCTGAGCATTCCCGCCAACGCCAACCCCGAGCTTGCCGCGGGGCTCGACATGCTGGGCGTCGATCCGCTGGTGCTCGATCTCGACGAGGATGGCAGCTACAGCCAGAAGTCCAGGGATGTCGTGGTCCGGAACATGGTGCTGACCGCCCACGGCCTCGCGCGGCTGAGTTTCGCCGGAACCTTCACCAACTTCCCGTTCGATCAAATCCAGACCATGGGTGGCGGGCTCGCGGCCCTCGCCGGGCTGGGGATAGGCCCCTTCACCCTCCGCTTCACGAACGACAGCCTGCTCCAGCGGATCATCGCGATCGAGGCGCGGCAGTCGGGCAAGACGCCCGCGCAGATGACCGATCAGGCAAAGCTCGCCGCGTCATTCCTGGCCGCTGGGCTGGTGCCGGGGCAGCCGGATGCGGGGGCGCAGATCGCGGCCTTCATCGCCGACCCCAAAACGCTCACGATCACCGCGAAACCCGCCGATCCCGTGCCGCTAGGCGCGCTCCTCGGCGCGAAGCTGCAGGCCGCGCGGGACGCACTCGGCCTTCACCTGACGGCGAACTAGATCGCCGTTCAGCCGTCGACCGTTCGGACCAGCCGCGTCAGGAAGCGCCGCAGCAGCGCTGCCTCATGGGGGGTGAGCGCCTCAAGCGCGGCCGCTTCCGTCTTCGCCATCTGCGCCGTCACCGCGGTCACCGCGTCCTGGCCGGCGGCGGCGATCACGACGGTGCCATTGGCGGGCGGGGAGACAAGACCGCGCGCCGCCAGATCCTCGACCAGCACGACGGCAGCCGTTTCTCCGGCCGGACCTGCCAGCTCCTCCAGCTCCTCAAGGCTGCGCGGCCCCGCGGCCAGCAGCCGGAGCAGGTCGAACTCATGTGGCGCGAGGCCGAAGGCCGCGACATCGGCGTCGATCCGGCGGCCGAGCCCTGCCTCGGCACGAGCAAGCAGATCGGAGAGCAACGGCGCGACGCCGGCGGCGGCCTCATCCGGAGACGGCACCTCGTTGCGGATGAACATGCCATACCGACCGCCATGGAAGGCGAGCGGCGCATGGCCGTCGTGGTCGAATTCCTCGACCTCGCCCACCAGGATGATGTGGTCGCCGCCTTCATGGCGGTAGGCGGTCCGGCAATGGAAGCGGGCGGCGCAACCGGGTAGCAGGGGGACCCCGCCGACACCCCGCGTGACGGTCAGCCCGGCGAACTTGTCAGTCGTCGATCTGGCGAAGCGCCCGGATAGCGCCTCCTGATCCATCGCTAATACATGCACAACGAAATGCTCCGCCGCCATGAAGGCCGCGAGGCTGGTGGAGTTCTTGCCCAGACTCCACAGGATCATGGGCGGGTCGAGCGAGACCGAATTGAAACTGTTGGCGGTCACACCGACATCGGAGCCGTCCGGCCCGACGGTCGTGATGATGGTGACGCCGGTGGCGAAGGAGCCGAGCGCATTACGAAACTGGCGCGTGCTGTCCGCCAATGCGAACGACATCAGGCACGCACCGCGGCACCCGACGTGGCGGCAATGCCGAGCGCGCCGAGCGCCGTGCCCACGATGTCCTTGGCCGTCAGCCCGGCCTCGATCGACTGGCCGGCAGCCGTGTTATGGTCGATCAGCCGGTCGGGGATCGTCATGGGGCGCATCTTCACGCCGCCATCGAGCAGCCCGGTCAACGCCATGTAATGCATGACCGCGGCTCCAAAGCCGCCGGACACGTTGTCCTCGATGGTGATGAGCACCTCATGGTGGTGCGCGAGCTGGGTGATGAGCGCCGTGTCGAGCGGCTTGGCGAAGCGGGCATCGGCGACAGTCGTGCTGAGCCCCCTCGCAGCAAGCTCGTCCGCTGCCTTCAGCGCCTCGGCAAGGCGCGGTCCCAGCGCCAGAATCGCGACCTTGGACCCTTCCCGCACCACGCGGCCGCGCCCGATCTCCAGCACCGTGCCGCGCTTGGGCAGTTCCAGGCCCAGCCCCTCGCCGCGCGGATAACGCAGCGCGCTCGGCCGGTCATCGATCTCGGCGGCGGTCGCGACCATGTGCATCAGCTCGACTTCGTCGGAGGGCGCCATCAGCACGATCTTCGGCAGGCAGCCGAGGAAGCAGAGGTCGTAGACGCCCGCATGGGTGTGACCGTCCGCGCCGACCATGCCGGCACGGTCCATGGCGAACCGCACCGGCAGGTGCTGGATCGCCACGTCGTGCACGACCTGATCGTAGGCGCGTTGCAGGAAGGTCGAGTAGATCGCGACGAACGGCTTCATCCCCTCGGTCGCCATGCCCGCGGCGAAGGTCACCGCGTGCTGTTCAGCGATGCCCACGTCGAAGGTGCGATCCGGGAACTTCTTGGCGAAACTGTCGAGCCCGGTGCCCGTCGGCATCGCGGCGGTGATGGCGACGACGCGCGAATCCGCTTCGGCCTCGGCGATCAAAGCGTTGGCGAAGACCTTGGTGTAGCTCGGCGGTCCCGGCGGCGCCTTGGCCAATTCGCCCGTGATGACGTTGAAGCGGGTGACGCCGTGGTACTTGTCGGCGCTCGCCTCGGCCGGGGCGTAGCCCTTGCCCTTCTGCGTCACGACATGGAGCAGAACGGGGCCGCCTTCCTCGTTGTCGCGCAGGTTGCGCAGCACGGGCAGCAGGTGGTCCATGTTGTGCCCGTCGATGGGGCCGACGTAGTAGAAGCCAAGCTCCTCGAACAAGGTGCCGCCGGTGAAGATGCCGCGGGCATATTCCTCGGCGCGCTTGGCCGTCCGCTCGATCGAGCGGGGGAAGCGCCTAGCCATTTTCGCGGCGAGATCGCGCAGGTTGAGAAACGAGCGCGAGGAGATCAGCCGCGAGAGATAGGCGCTCATCGCCCCCACGGGCGGTGCGATCGACATGTCGTTGTCGTTGAGGATGACGATGAGGCGGCTTTTCATCGAACCCGCGTTGTTCATCGCCTCATAGGCCATGCCGGCGCTCATCGCGCCGTCGCCGATGACACAGATCACCTGCTGGTCGTCGTTGTCGCCCTTGAGGTCGCGGGCGACCGCCATGCCGAGCCCGGCCGAGATCGAGGTCGAGGAATGGGCCGCGCCAAAGGGATCGTATTCGCTCTCGCTGCGGCGGGTGAAGCCGGAGAGGCCGCCCGGCTGGCGCAGCGTGCGGATGCGGTCGCGCCGCCCGGTCAAGATCTTGTGCGGATAGGCCTGATGGCCCACATCCCAGATCAGCCGGTCGCGCGGCGTCTCGAAAATCGCATGGATCGCCACCGTCAGCTCGATCACGCCGAGCGCGGCGCCGAGATGCCCGCCGGTGACGGAGACGGTATCGACCACCTCGGCCCGCAGTTCCTCGGCGACCTGAGCAAGTTGCTCCCCCGAGAAATTACGGAGGTCGGCCGGGAAACGAACGCGGTCGAGCAGCGGCGTATGTGGCGGCATGGGCGTCTTCAGCTCCGTCTCGAAACCACAAATTGGGTTAATGCCACAAGAGTGGCGGCGCGATCGCCGAAGCTTGCAAGATACTGCGAAGCCTGACTTGCCAACATATTGGCATGCGCACGCGCCTGCTCCAGCCCCATGATCGAAACCATCGTCGCTTTACCGGCGGCGGCGTCCTTGCCAGCGGTCTTGCCAAGCTCCTCGGCCGTCCCTTCCGCATCCAGAATATCATCGGCGATCTGGAAAGCGGCGCCCAGATCCCGGCCGAAGGCCGCGATATAGTGCCGCTGCTGCGGCGCGGCGCGGCCCAGGATCGCGCCTGCCTCCGCGCTGTACTGGATGAGCCGCCCGGTCTTCAGGGCCTGTAGCCGCGTGACCTCGGGCGCGTTGAGGTCCGCGCCCTCGGAGAGCATGTCGATCATCTGGCCCGCCACCATGCCGCGCGCGCCGGCCGCGGCGCCGAGCGCCGCCACAAGCTCGCAGCGGGCGGAAGCGTCGGAATGGGTGTCGCCGTCGACCAGAACCTCGAAGGCGCGGGTGAGCAGCGCGTCCCCGGCAAGGATGGCGGTCGCCTCATCGAAGGCGCGGTGGCAGGAGGGCTGGCCGCGGCGCAGATCGTCGTCGTCCATCGCCGGCAGATCGTCATGCACCAGCGAATAGGCGTGCAGCATCTCGACCGAGGCGGCGACGCGGGCGGCGCAGGCGGGCGCCACGGCAAAGAGGTGGGCGACCTCCATCACCAGGAAGCCGCGCAGGCGCTTGCCGCCGCCGAGCACGGCGTAGCGCATGGCCTCGATCAGCCGCTTCTCCTGCCCGTCCGGCAGCGGCAGCAGCACGTCGAGCGCGTGCTCCACCTCCTGCGCGCGCTTCTTCATGGCATCCGCAAGTTTCACCGGATGCTCACTCACGACAACCTTCATCGGGGTCCCATCCGGCGCAAGAGGTTCATGCCAATGGCCGCGTGCCGAGCGAGCCATCTGCCCGTTCGACGATGGCCTGGATTCGCGTCTCGGCCTCGGCAAGCTTCGCCTCGCAGTGGCGGCGGAGCGCGCTGCCGCGCTCGAACGCGGTGATCGCCTCCTCCAGCTTCTGCTGGCCACTTTCGAGGCCGCGCACGATTTTCTCGAGTTCGGCCAGGGCTTCCTCGAAGGATAGGGCAGCGACGTCGGATGGGATCGGGGCTAGCGAGGCGGACATCAGCGGTGACCCCGGGCCGAGCGGAGACAAGTTCTCAACATGACCATTCTCGTAATCCTTTTGCGGTCGCCGCGCCAACCCCCCGTTCAAGGAAACCCGGCCGCCCGAGGTGGCGCTGCAGGCGTCACGCGCGACGCACGCCTCCCCTGTTCGGGATTATGTCGCGAAACCAGGGGGCTTTGCGCTATGCAGCGCCCTCAAACCCCGCTGGATCTCCGCCCATCATGCCCTTCCCGACCCTCACCGCCGCCCTGGCGCGCGCGCTCGACGCGCGCGGCTATGCGGAGCCCACCGCTGTCCAAGCCGAGATTCTCGCCGCCCAGCCGGGCCGCGACCTGCTCGTATCGGCCCAGACCGGCTCCGGCAAGACCGTCGGCTATGGTCTCGCCTTCGCCGACACGCTCTTTACCGGCAGCGAGCATCTGCCGCCCGCCGGTCCGCCGCTCGCCCTCATAATCGCGCCCACCCGCGAGCTGGCCCAGCAGGTCCACTCCGAACTCACTTGGCTCTATAGCGATGCCGGCGGCCGCGTCGTCGCTTGCGTTGGCGGCATGGACGCTCGCAGCGAGGCCCGCGCGCTCGCCCGTGGCGCGCATATCGTCGTCGGCACGCCCGGCAGGCTGAAGGACCATCTGGAGCGCCGGCAGCTCGACCCTTCGGGCCTGCGCGTCGTCGTGCTGGACGAGGCGGACGAAATGCTCGACCTCGGTTTCCGGGACGAGCTTGAATTCATCCTCGACGCCACCCCGGCCGAGCGCCGCACCCTGCTGTTCTCGGCCACCATCGCGCGCGACATCGCCATGCTGGCCCGCCGCTTCCAGCGCGACGCGTTGCGCATCGACACGGTGGACCGCAGCCAGCCGCATCAGGACATCGAATACCGCGGCATGCGGATCGACCCCAACATGGTCGAGGCGGCGACCGTCAACACCCTGCGGCTGGTCGACGCACCCGCCATCATCTTCTGCGCCCGGCGCGATGGCGTGCGCGTCATGGCCGATGCCCTCATCGCGCGAGGCTTCACGGCCGTCGCTCTGTCCGGGGAGCTGTCCCAGCAGGAGCGCAACAACGCGCTGCAGGCCGTGCGGGATGGCCGGGCTCGGGTTTGCGTCGCGACCGACGTCGCCGCGCGCGGGCTCGACCTGCCGGATGTCGGCCTCGTCATCCATGCCGACCTGCCGACCAACAAGGAAACCCTGCTCCACCGCTCGGGCCGCACCGGCCGCGCCGGCCGCAAGGGTATCTCGGTCCTCATGGTGCCGCATAGCCGCCGCCGCAGGGCCGAGCAGCTGCTCGCCTCCGCGGGCATCACCGCCCGCTGGGGCACCGCGCCCTCCGCCGAAGATATTCGCGCGCAGGATCGCGACCGGCTGCTGGACGATCCCCTGCTGGCGCTTCCGCCGGCTGACGAGGATGCGGCGCTCGCCTACCAGCTGGCCGAGCGCTATGGGGCCGAGGCGATAGCCGCCGCCTTCATCCGGCTGCGCCGCCAGTCCTTCCCCGCGCCCATGGAGATCGCGGGCGCGAGGGCGGGCTTCGACGAGGCCAGTTCGGCGCCGGTCTTCGCGGGCGACCGTGGCCCGCGCGACTACGCGGCGCGCGGCGAGCGCCCGCGCGAGCGGCCCGCGCCTTTCCAGGCCGACGACCAGCCCATGATGTGGTTCCGCACCAGCGTGGGCCGCAAGAACAAGGCCGATCCGAAATGGCTGCTGCCGCTGATCTGTCGCCTCGGCGACGTGACCAAGAAGGACGTGGGCGCCATCCGCATCGCCGAGCATGAGACCCGCTTCCAGATCACGGAGGCCGCCTCGGCGGGCTTCCTGACCGCGCTGCGCGATGCGGGCGAGAACGAGATCCGTATCGAGGCCGCCGACGGCCCGCCGCCCGAGGGCTTCCGCCCGCGCGGCGACTTCGCGCGCCCCCGTCCGCCCCGCGGGGACAGCGAGCGTCCCGACTACGCGCGCAAGCCGCGCTTCAACCCGCAGGCCGGGCCGCGCAGTCTGCGCTCGCGCTCGAAGGGCTGACGCTCCGGCCAAATACGAAACCTCCCCGGCGAGGCGCTGGGGAGGTCAGCCCGTCGATTAACTACTTATCGATGAACTGCGGGTCGATCACGTCGGGATAGGTGATCGGCATCTTGATCTTGCTGAGCTTGCCCCAGATTTGCAGGCCGAGCTTGATGACATCCTCGGCCTGCCCCGGATTGGCGACGGTTCCGAAGTAGGACTTGTTCATCGCCGCCGTGTAGAAATTCACGCCGGCAGCGGCCGAGGCGAAATCCGCCGGGCTCGAGAGATAGCCACCGACGCTCTTGGCCATATCGGCGTAAGCCTCCTTCGGATGCGCCTTTGTGTAGTCGACGGCCTCGAGAATTCCGTCGACCAGCGCCTGCACGTCCGTCGGATCGTTCTTGATGGTGTCGCAACGCAGGATCAGCACGTCGAGGATGACGCCGGGCGTCGACGCGCTGTTGACCAGCACCTTGCCCTTGTCGTGCTCCTTGATGAACGAAAGGTTCGGCTCCCAGGTGACGGCCGCGGGCACGCGCCCCGCGATGAAGGCAGCGGCGGCGTCATCGGCCGTCATGTTGACGACCTTGAACTCGCTCTGCGTCATACCTTGCTTGCTGAGGAGGTAGTTGAACCAGAACTGGCTGGTGGAACCTTCGTTCATGGCGATCTTGTCGCCCTTGAGCTGGGCGATGCTGGTGATGTTCTTCCCCGCCACCATGCCGTCCGCGCCGTGACTATCGTCGAGCGCCATGACCGTCTTGAAGCAGAACTCCGGCGAGCGGTATTTCAGAACCTCGTCGAGGGTGACGGCGGACCCCTGGATCTGACCCGCCGCCATGGCGCCCATCGACAGCGACGAATCGCTCACGATCCGCAGATTGGCGTCGAGCCCGCGCTTCTTGAAGTAGCCGAGGTCGCGGGCCAGGAACATCGGGCCGTAGCCGACCCAGACGGTCATCGCGATGGTGAGCTTGCCCGCCTGTGCCGGCACCGCCGTGCCGAGCAACGCCGCGGCTCCCAGCACGAGGCCCATGGCCGCACCGGCGCAGCCGCGCCACTTGAACGTCTTCATCGCAATCCGTCTCCTTGTTGTCGTGGGGGAAATTCTTGTCAGCCCCGGCGGCCGTGCCGGAGATCAATGGTCCTCATCGATCTCGTCGTGCAGCAGGCCGAGGATCTGCCGCTTGATCGCGATGAAGGCGGGGTCGAGCATCATCTCGAGCGAGCGCGGGCGCGGCAGGTCGATCCGCACCGTCGCCTTCATCCGCCCGGGCCGCGCGGTCATGACATGCACGTGGTCTCCGAGGATGATTGCCTCATCGATATCATGCGTCACGAACAGCACGGTCTTGTGGCTGTGCTCCCAGACCCGCAGCAGCAGCTTCTGCATGGTTCCCCGCGTCTGGCTGTCGAGCGCGCCGAATGGCTCGTCCATCAGCAGCACACGCGGATCGTTGGCGAGCGCGCGCGCGATGGCGACCCGCTGCTTCATGCCGCCCGAAAGCTGTTTCGGGTAATGCCCGGCGAATTGGGCGAGACCGACCTCGTCGAGGTAGTGGGCGACAATCCGCCGCCGCTCCGCCGCCGCCATGCGCCGGCGCTTGAGGCCGAACTCCACGTTCTCGGCGACGGTCAGCCAGGGGAACAGCGTGTAGGCCTGGAAGACCATGCCGCGATCCCGCCCCGGCCCGTCGACCTCCGCGCCATCGACGACGATCTCGCCGCCCGTGGCATCAAGCAGCCCCGCCGCGAGATAGAGCAGGCTCGACTTCCCGCAGCCCGAAGGCCCGACGATGACGGCGAATTCCTTCTCGGCAACCTCGAAGGACACGTGATCGAGCGCGAGCACGGATTGCCGCCCGCTGGCGTAGCGCAGTTCGACCGACCGCGCTTCGAGCAGTGGGCGGCCCGTCATGGCGCCGTCCAGCTTCAGCGCGGCGCTCATGCCGCCCACCCGGCGAACTTCGCGCGCAGCAGCCGGAAGAAGCTGTCGGTGATGAGGCCCAGGATCCCGATGATCCCGATCGCCAGGAAGATCTTGTCGACCTGGAAGCCGCGCATCGCCTGCATGCTCATGAAGCCGAGGCCGCTGTCGGCGGCGACGAGTTCCGCCACCACGAGATAGGTCCAGGCCCAGCCCATGGTGATGCGCAGCGTGTCGATGATGCCGGGCCGCGCGGCGGGTAGAAGGACATGCGTCAGCACGTCGCGGCGGGAGGAGCCGAGCGTGTACGAGGCATTCAGCATGTCCTCCGGCACCTGGCTCACCACATCCATGATCATCACCAGTTGCTGGAAGAAGGTGCCGAAGATGATGATCGCGACCCGTTGGCTGAGGCCGAGCCCGATCCAGAGGATGAACAGCGGTACGAAGGCCGTGACCGGCAGGTAGCGGATGAAGTTGACCAGCGGCTCCAGCGCCGCCTGAACGATACGGAAGGTCCCCATCAGCAGGCCCAGCGGCACGGCGACGACCGAGGAGATGATGAAGCCGAGGAGGATGACCTCTATGCTCGACCACATGTTGGGCCAGATGGTGCCGTCGCCGAACATGACGATGGCCCGCTCAATGACCGCAGTCGGCGACGGCAGGAAGATATCCGGCATCACGCCGCCGTAGGTCAGCACCGACCAGACGATGAGCACGACGGCCCAGATGGATACGCCCGCGATCAGGCTAGCGCGGGGGGAAATCGGCGCGCGGGGGGTGAGCGCGCGGTCGACGAAGCCGCGCCGGCGGCCAGGCTTGCGGGTCGTGGGTGCGGCGGGGCTTGATGCGGCATCCTCGACCGTCACGGGTCTGGAGCCTCCATCGGCGGGGGCGAAGGTTCTGGCAGGTCTCATGCCCCGAACCTACGCAAGAATTGTTCCAGGAGCGGATCGCCGCAGCGGACCACATCACGCGGCCCACATGCTAAAGCCGCTCCCCATGAGCAGCACCATCGACACTCTGGCCGCGCTGGTCGCATTCCCGACCGTCAGCCGGACGAGCAACCGGGACCTGATGGCCTGGGTCGCCGCGCGACTATCAGCGGCCGGGGCCGAGGTCCGGACCATGCCGGGCACCGATGCGGACCGCATCAACCTCTGGGCGACCATCGGCCCGCCCGGTCCGGGCGGCGTCGTGCTCTCGGCTCATGTCGATGTGGTGCCCGTCGCGGGGCAAGCGTGGTCGAGCGACCCCTTCCGCCTCGCCGACCGGGGTGGCCGTCTTCAGGGCCGTGGCGCGGTCGACATGAAGGGTTTCCTCGCCGGCATGCTCTCGGCGGCGGAACTGGCGGCGACCCTGCCCCTGCGGCGCCCGCTCCATCTCGCGATCTCACATGATGAGGAAATCGGCTGCGTCGGCGTCCGGCCCATGCTCGCGGCGCTCGCTGCGGAACGCTTCCTCGCCGCCGCCTGCATCGTGGGCGAGCCGACCGGCCTCAGGATCGGTGCCGGCCACAAGGGTAAGGTTGCTCTGCGGGTAGACGCGCGGGGCCGCGCCGCGCATTCCGCCAATCCCGGCCTCGGCGTCAACGCGATCGGCATGGGCGCGGCGATGGTCGCCGAGGTCGAGGCGGTCGCCGCTTGGCTGGCCGAGGAGGGATTGCGTGACGACGCCTATACTGTGCCGCATGGCACGGCGCAGGTCGGCACCATCCTGGGCGGCGTCGCGCTCAACATCGTGCCGGCGGAGTGCACGCTCGCCGCCGAATTCCGGCTGCCGGCGGGGGAGGACGAGGCCGGGTTGGTGCGCCGCCTGGAGGCGGCGGCGACATCGGTCGGAGCGGCGCGCGGCGGCGAGATCCTGGTGACGATCACGAACGCCTATCCGGGCCTCGCGGAACCGCTCAACTCGCCCGCCATTCGGCTGGCGGCCTCGGCGGGCGGACTGATGCCCGTGACGAAGCTCGACTTCGGCACCGAGGGCGGCCTGTTCCGGGAGATGCTGGGCCTGCCGACGGTGATCTGCGGCCCCGGCTCGATCGACCGCGCCCACAAGCCCGATGAATACATCACCCGCGACGAGCTTGCCGCAGGCGATGCCTTCCTCGCGGCAGTCGTGCGCGGCCTCACGGCAGAGGGCTGAGGCGCCGCGCGACGGGCCTCAGTCGAAGCCTTCCAGCACGATCTTGCCGATCGCCGTGCCGCTCTCGATCTTGGCATGGGCGCGCTTGAGGTTCTCGGCGTTGATGTGTCCGAACCGCTCACCGAGCGTCGTGCGCAGCTCTCCCGCATCGACCAGCCGCGCGACCTCGTTCAGCAGCTCGCCCTGTTCTCCCATATCCGCCGTCTCGTAGAGCGAGCGCGCGAACATGAACTCCCAGTGGATCGACGCGCATTTGCGCTTGAAGGGATTGGCGTCCAGCACCTCCGGATCGTCGATCAGCGCCAAGCGGCCCTGAGGCGCGATGAGGCTTGCGATGTCCTTCACATGCACGTCCGTCTTCGTCGTCGAGAAGACGAAGCCCGGCGCCCCCAGTCCCAACGCCGCCACCTCGTCCGCCAGCGGCTTGGAGTGGTCGACGACATGATGCGCGCCCTGATCCATTGCCCACTGCCTGGTCTCGGGCCGCGAGGCTGTGGCGATGACGGTAAGATCGGTCAGCTTGCGCGCGAGTTGCACGGCGATGGAGGCGACGCCGCCCGCGCCACCGATGACGAGCAGAAGGGGTGCGAAGCCTGGCACCGGGCGGCGCACGTCCAGCCGGTCGAACAGAGCCTCCCAGGCGGTGATCGCGGTCAGCGGCAGCGCCGCCGCCTCGCCCCAGTCGAGCGATTTCGGCTTGCGGCCGACGATCCGCTCATCCACCAGATGGAGTTCGGCATCCGTGCCCTGGCGGCCGATGGCGCCGGAGTAGAACACCTCGTCGCCGGGCTTGAACAGCGTGGCGTCCGGCCCGGCCGCCCGCACGACGCCCGAGGCGTCATAGCCCAGCACCTTCCAGCCGCCATCGTCGGCACCGGCCCTCTGGCGTACCTTGGCGTCCACGGGGTTCACGGAAACGGCCTTGATCTCGACCAGCAGATCCCGGCCCCGCGCCACAGGATCAGGCAGCTCGACATCATGCAGGGATCCGGGGTGGTCGATGGACCCCGCGGTCTTATAGCCAACGGCGCGCATGGGCGTTCTCCTCGCAGTGCTGTTCTGAGAGATGCGTGGTGATCGCGTCACCACAAGTACGGCGGCCTCCGGTCAGGGCGCCTTCGGCAAAACATAGGCGCGGATCGCATCCGCCCAGCCCGCCTCGTCATTGGTGCCGGTGATCACCTTCGCCGCCGCCTTCACCGAGTCCGCCGCATTGCCCATGGCGATCGAGAGACCGGCGACCCTCAGCATCGGCACGTCGACATTCATGTCTCCGAGGCAGGCCATCTGCTCGGGCGCCACCCCCACGATGCGGGCCAGTTCCAGCGCGGCGCGCCCCTTGTTCGCGTCGGCATTCGTCACGTCGCAGTAATAGGGCGAGGAGCGGTTGACCGAGGCGGCGGAGCCCAGCCGTTCCTGCAACTCCTCCTCCACCCGCCCGACAAGATCGAAGTTCCGGCTCGACGACATGATCTTGTTGGTCGAGGAGAGGAATGGGGAGAAGTCGTCGACCACGGTGAAGGTGTTGCGCGTGACCTCGGCCTCATGGGCGACATAGGGACCGTTGGCGCCTTTCACGTACCAGCCGCTGCCGGCGAAGACCCAGACATCGAGCCCCGCCGCGGCCATGTGCGAGACCGCGGTTTCCGCCGCATCTTCGGGAATGACAAGCTCGTCGAGGATCGTGCGGTTGTCGGCCGCGACGATCTGACCGCCATTGAAGCCGGCATGCGGCGTCGTGATGCCGAGCGGCTCCAGATACATCTCCATCCCGCGCGGCGGGCGGCTGCTGACGAGGCAAAGAATGATCCCGGCGGCCTTCAGCTCCCGGGCCGCCTTGATGGTTTCCGGATGGAGGCTCTTGTCGTGGCGCACGAGCGTGCCGTCCACGTCGCTGATGACGAGGCGGATGGGCGCTGTGCCGGTATAGCCGCTCATGCTTGTTCTCCCGTGGGCATTGCTCAAAAAACGACGCTTGCGGCGGGGCGGTCAAGGCGGGCAGGTATTACAGATGACATTCTCGCTCGTGGCGCGATGCGCCGGAACGGGCCGCTTCGCAGTGGCCGTCGCCTCCTCCTCGCCCGCGGTCGCCGCGCGCTGCGCCCATGTGCGCTCGGGGATCGGCGCGGTGACGACGCAGAACGTGACGGACCCACGGCTCGGGCCGCGCGCGCTCGACCTGATGGCGTTGGGCGCCAGCGCGCCGCAGACGGCCGCCGTGCTCGCCGCGACCGCGCCCCACGCCGCGTACCGCCAGTTCACGATGATCGACGCCGAGGGCCGGACAGCAGCCTACTCCGGCGCCCGGACGCTCGGCATCCACGGCGAGGCGCGCGGACGCGATGTGGTCTCCGCCGGCAACCTCCTCGCCCATTCCGGGGTTCCGTGGGAAATCGTGGCGGCCTTCGAGGAGAGCGCCGGGCGCGACCTCGGCGACCGCATGCTGCTCGCGATGACGGCGGGCCTCGCGGCGGGCGGCGAGGCCGGCCCCATCCGCTCCGCCGGGCTTCTCATCGCGGGCGAGGCCGATTGGCCGATCGCCGATCTGCGGGTTGATTGGGACGATGCGCCCATCGCGGCGCTGGAGAGATTGTGGCGCGTCTGGCAGCCCCAGATGGAGCACTACGTGACCCGCGCGCTCAACCCGTCGGAGGCGCCGTCCTTTGGCGTCGCCGGCGACAGTGGAGCCGGCGCGTGACGGCGAATTCATCTGCCGAGGGCGCAGAACGCCGCGGCCCGAAGCGGTCCAGGGCTTTAACTTCAGTCGGTCACGACAAGATGCAAATGGCTTTTCGGGCCGTCTATCCTGGTGGCCCTGACTTCCCGCGCCGGAGTGCGACCGCATCGGCCTGAAGCGCATCCGCTTCAAGGTCTGCGGCGGATCGTGCTCTGAACATTGATGGGACCCCTGACGCGTTCGGGTCGGGATCGCTCGGCGTGCGATTCTGTCCGGACGGAACGGGCTCCGGGAGACGATCGCCATGGACACCGAAGCCCCTGCTGCCGAAACACACGCCAGGATCGAGGATTACGGCCTGATCGGCAATTGCCGGACTTGCGCGCTCGTCAGCCGCGACGGCGCCATCGACTGGCTCTGTCTTCCTCGGTTCGATAGCGCCGCCTGCCTCACCGCGCTCCTCGGCGGCCGCGAGCACGGCCGCTGGCGCCTGAGCGCGACCGACCCCGAGGCGCGGATCACGCGCTCCTACCGCGACGGCAGCGTCATCATCGACACCATCATCGACACGAAGACGGGCCGCGCGCGCGTGACGGATTTCATGCCGGTGGGCGAGGTCAACAACACCGTCATCCGCATCGCCGAGGGTCTGTCGGGCACCGTCGAGATGACCCTCGACCTGACGATCCGCTTCGACTACGGCAGCGCCATCCCCTGGGTCATCGGTCTGAAGGATCAGAGCGGGCTGCAGGCGATCTGCGGCCCCGACCGCGTCACCGTGTTCTCCTCGATGCCGCTCGTCAGCGAGCACATGGCGACGCGTGCTTCGTTCACGCTCGGCGCCGGTGGTCGCCAGACCTTCATCCTCATCCACAATCGATCGCACCTCGACCTGCCGGAAAAGCCCGACGCGGACAAGGCCCTGCAGGATACCGTCGATTTCTGGGAGGACTGGTCCAAGACCTCGATCTATGAAGGCGAATGGGCGGCGGAGGTCCGCCGCTCGCTGATCACGCTCAAGGCGCTCACCTATGCGCCGACAGGCGGCATCGTGGCAGCGGCGACGACATCGCTGCCGGAGGAGATCGGCAGCAGCCGCAACTGGGACTACCGCTACTGCTGGCTGCGCGACGCGACGCTGACCCTCGGCGCGCTGCTCCGCGCCGGTTATCTGACGGAGGCGAAAGCCTGGCGGGATTGGCTGATGCGGGCCGTCGCCGGGATGCCCGACCAGATCCAGATCATGTATGGCATAGCGGGCGAGCGACGGCTCAGCGAATGGGAGGTGCCCTGGCTGCCGGGCTACGAGAACTCGGCCCCGGTGCGCGTCGGCAACGCCGCCTCCGCCCAGGTGCAGCTCGACGTATACGGCGAGGTGATGACCGTGCTGTCGGAAGGCCGGCGTCTGGGCCTCGCCGATCAGCCGGATGGCTGGGGTCTGCAAAGGGCGCTGGCCGACCATCTCTGCGACATCTGGCGCGAGAACGACGACGGCATCTGGGAGGTGCGGAGCGGCCGCCAGCCCTTCGTCTTCTCGAAAATCATGTCCTGGAACGCGCTCGACCGCTGCATCACCGATGCCGAGCAGCACGGATTCGAGGCGCCGCTCGACCGCTGGCGGGCGAACCGGGAGGCTCTGCAGACCGAGATCCTGGAGCGCGGCTTCAACAGCAAGCTCAACAGCTTCACCCAGGTCTATGACGGGGACCAACTCGATGCGAGCCTGCTGCTGATCCCCCGCACGGGATTTCTGGACGCGAACGATCCCCGGATGGTGGGGACCGTCAAGGCGATCGAGACGCGTCTGGTTCAGGACGGGCTCGTGCAGCGCTACGATACGAAGACGAGCGCGGACGGGCTGCCGCCGGGCGAAGGCGTGTTCCTCGCCTGCAGCTTCTGGCTCGCGGACAACTTCGCCTATCAGGGACGCATGGATGAGGCCCGCGCCCTGTTCAAGCGCTTGCTGGGTCTCGCCAACGACCTCGGGCTGCTGGCCGAGGAATATGCGCCGGACACCAAGCGCCAGCTTGGCAACTTTCCGCAGGCTTTCACGCATATCGCCGTGGTGAACACCGCCTTCAGCATCGCCGGCGGCCGGAAGGGCGCGGCCGAGATCGACAAGGCGAACGCGTGAACGCCCGGATCGCGCGCCGTCAGGACGCCGGGCGGACCAGCCGCGCGCCCAAGGCGACCGTGATGCCGCCGCCCACGACCGCCGCGACGGCCGCGATCAGAAAGATCGAGGAATAGCCGTAGATGCCCACCAGAACCCCGGCGAGGGGTCCGGTGACGCCGAGCGCCACATCGAGAAAGACCGAGAAGACGCCGAGCGCGGCGCCCCTGCTGGTGCTCGGCACCCGCTGAAACGCCTCGACCCCGAGTGCGGGGAATACGAGCGCGAAGCCGAAGCCGGTCAGCGCCGCGCCGGCGACCGCCATCAGCGGCGAGGCTGCGAGCCCCATCACCACGAGGCCGGCCGCCTCCCCCGCGAAGGAAACGCACGCCACCCGGAGGCCGCCCTGGCGGGCGATGCTGCTCACGAACAGCAGGCGGGACAGGATGAAGAAGCCGCCGAAGGCGCTGAGGGCCACCGCCGCGTGGCCCCAATGCCGGCTGGCGAAGAAGAGCGTCACGAAGGACGCGATGGTGCCGAAACCGAGCGACCCGAGCGCCAGCGCCGCCCCATGCGGCAGCACGCGGCCGAAGACACGGCCCATGGGAATCTGCGGCCCGCGCACGAGATGCGTCACCGGCCCCGACGCGGCGAACGGCAGCACCAGCAGCCCGCCCGCGAGCATGACCAGTCCGATCACCCAGAATGCGGTCAGGCCCTCGATCGTCACGCCGAGCGGCGCGCCGATGGCGATGCCGGCGAAGGTCGCGACGCCGTTCCAGGAGATGATCCGCGCGCTATGGATCGGGCCCACGCGCCCGATGGCCCAACCGATGGCGCCGGTGCCGACGCCGCTCTCGCCCGCGCCGAGGAATAGCCGTCCGATGAGCAACAGCGTGAGGCTCAGCGCCGGATGGGCCGACAGCAGCCCGCCCGCGGCGGTAAAAAGCCCGCTCATGGCGCATGAGCCAAGCCCCAGGATCACCATGATCTTGGGGCCGACCGTGTCGGTCATCCGCCCGACCGGCGCCCGCGTCACGAAGGTCGCGAGGTATTGGACGCTGACCGAAAGCCCGGCCAAAACCGAGCTGAAATGCAGCGTCCCATGGACGAAGGGCGGCAGGGCGGCGAGCGGCAGCCCGACGACCAGATAGGCGATGAAGGTGAAGACGACCGTTGCCAGGATCTGCGCCGAGGCAGCACGCGGGCCGCGCTGGATCGGCGGGTCGCTCATCGATGGGCTGCGGCGAGCATCATCGTTTGTCTATAGCGGGTGGCGAAGCCTCAGCAATGCTGCGCCCCACAACTAAAATGCATGCGACGCGCCGTTAGACGATGCGGAAATTATCCGTCCGCACCGTGCCGTCCGGACCTGAGAACACCAGATCCTGCGTCGTGCTCTGCTGCTGGCTGAAGCCCGTCAGCCTATAGTGGCCGGTGTCATAGATGGTCACGCGGCCATCCCGCTCGATGGCGAGGCGATGCTTCTGCGGGAAGCAGGCGTAGCGCATGCTGTTCTGCGCGCCCGAGGACGCCGGCGCTCCGAGGCCCTCGGGCCACCAATTCTGCCCCCCGGTCTGGTGCGCCGGCCGATTGGAGACCGCATGGTCCGCGCCCTGCACCTGCCGCCGAGCAGCGCCGCCCTGAGCCGGCGTGCCTGTCTCCCCGCCCGCAATGAGCCGCGACAGATCCTGGCACGCCCCGGCGACCCGGTCCTTCAGTTGCTGGTCGAACATATCGCCGACCTGCGTCATGCCCCCGCGCGACCACTGCCCCATGCCGCCGAGATCCGGGTGGCTGAATTGCGCCTGGCCGCCGCCGCCTCGCCGCAGCGCCTCATAAAGCGCCTTCGCCGCGCCCTCGCTGATGCCGTGCCGCTGTCCGATCGCGGCGATGTCCCCGTCCGTCGTCCGGTTCGTCTCGGTCATCACGGTCATCCTCTCTCAGCAGCCGCCGCCTCCGCCGCGCGCGCGGGGACCCGATCGGCACCCGCGTTAGGTCGCGCCGCTCCCGGCGGCTTCAAGCCCTCCGCGCGGTTGGCAACCTTCCCCGCGACGCATGATGGCGAGGCTCGAGGGGCCGAGGAGCCTGGTGGCCCGGCGCTGCTTTGATCGAAAGCGAACCTCGCCTTAAGGTCATTGCATGAGCCAGATGACCGCCGAGCCGATCCGCACGCGCCCTTTCGGGCCTCGCTACGCCTTCGTCGCCCTCGGCGTCGTCTTCGCCTCACTGCTGGTCTCGGCCGGTGTGCGCGGCGCGATCGGCGTCCTGATGGTCCCCTGGCACGACGCCTTCGGCTGGTCGCGGGCGACCATCGCCCTCGCCGCCGCCATCGGCATTTTCCTCTACGGTCTCGTCGGCCCCTTCGCCGCCGCGCTGATCCAGCGCTTTGGCGTGCGCCGCGTGATGCTCCTGGCGCTCGCCCTGGTCTCCGCCGCCACCGCCGCCAGCATGTTCATGACCCGCCCCTGGGAGTTGATCCTGACCTGGGGCGTTCTGTCGGGACTGGGCACCGGCTGCCTCGCCAACGTCCTCGGCGCGATCATCGCGACCCGCTGGTTCTCGACCAACCGGGGCCTCGCCATGGGCCTGCTGACCGCCAGCACCGCCACCGGCACGCTCATCTTCACGCCGCTGCTCTCCGAGATCGCCGTCTCGGCGGGCTGGCGCCCGGTGGTGCTGACCATCGCCTGCGCCGCGGCGGTGATGCTGCCGATCGTGGCCCTGCTGCTGCCCGAACGCCCAGCCTCGATCGGCCTCCGGCCTTGGGGCGCGGCGCCGGGTGCGCCGCCGCCGCCGCCGCCCGCGACATCCTTCATCGGCAACGCCATCGGCGGATTGCTGATCGGCGTGCGGAGCCGCACCTTCTGGCTGCTGTTCGCAAGCTTCTACATCTGCGGCTTCACCACCAACGGCCTCATCGGCACACACCTCATCGCGCTCTGCGCCGACCACGGCATCCCCGAGACGCGGGCGGCCGGGCTGCTTGCGGTCATGGGCGTCTTCGACCTCGTCGGCACCACGCTCTCGGGTTGGTTCACCGACCGGTTCGACTCCCGGAAGCTGCTTTTCATCTATTACGCGGTGCGGGGGCTGTCGCTGATCTACCTGCCCTATTCGGGCTTCGGCCTCTACGGCCTCTCGGTCTTCGCCGTGTTCTTCGGGCTCGACTGGATCGCGACGGTGCCGCCGACGCTCCGCCTCGCGACGGAAGCCTTCGGCGATGCGCGCGTGCCGGTGATTTTCGGCTGGATACTGGCCGGGCACCAGATCGGTGCTGCGAGCGCCGCCTTCCTGGCCGGCCTTTCCCGCACGGTCGAGGGCAGCTACCTGCCCGCTTTCGTGCTCGCGGGGATGTTGGGCGTGGCGGCGGCCTTCCTCTCGGTCTTCATCGGCAATGCCGACCGTCGCGCCGAGGAGCGTGCCGCTTAGCGGCGGACGCTGAAGGCTGCGGGAGCCGGGGCGAGACCCGGGCTCCCGCGTTTCACGTTAGGGCTGCTGCTGCAGCGAGGGCATCGGCTGCACCGGAATCATCCGTTCCGTCATGTTATGGATGATCCAGAGCGAACCCAGAATCACGATGAACACGACGATGATCGCGAAGGCGAAGGCGGTCACATTCCAACGCTGCTCCGAACTGAAGTTCAGATGCAGGAAAAAGAAGAGGTGCACGCCGATCTGGACGATCGCGAGGGCGAAGATCGTGGGGATCACCGAACTCGGCGGCAGCACATGATCCATCACCACCCAGAAGGCAGCGACGGTCAGGATGACGGAGAGCCCGAAGCCGATCACATAGGAGCGGAGGCTGCCATGCGAAGCGCCGGCGGCATTGGTCGGGCCATGACCATGGCCGGGAAAGCTGTGGTCCATCAGGCCGTCACTCCCAGGAGATAAACAACCGTGAACACGCCAATCCAGACGATGTCCAGGAAGTGCCAGAAGAGGCTGAGACAGGTGAGTCGGCTCATATAGGTCGTGTTGAGCGGCTTCTTCATGACGCCCAGCTGGAACATCAGCGTGGACATCCAGAGCAGACCAGCCGTGACATGGCAGCCATGGGTCGCCACTAGCAGGAAGAAAGAGGACAGGAAGGCGCTCCGCTCCGGCCCGTCGCCGATGGCCACGAGATGGGCGAACTCCTTCACTTCGAGCCCGATGAAGCCGAGACCGAAGAGCGCGGTGATCGCAAGCCAAAGCAGCACGCCAGACTTGTTTTGGCGGTGCGCCGCCAGCATAGCGACGCCGTAGGTGACCGAACTGATCAGCAGGCAGGCGGTTTCGAGGGCAACGCCGTTCAGCTCGAAGATATCGCGGCCCGTCGGCCCGCCCGCATAGGAATGGCCGTTGACCGCGACCCCCGCGAAGGCGGTCGCGAACAGGATGCAGTCAGTCATCAGATAGAGCCAGAAGCCGAAGACCTTGGTGTCCATCTGCTCCTGGGCATGGTCATGATGGCCATGCTCGTGGCCGCCATGAGCGGCGGCGGCATCAATCGGCATGCTGCTTCTCCGTCTCGAGCGCGGTCACCTGCAGGAAGTGAGCCTTCTCGATGCTCGCGATCTCTTCGCCCGTCACGTAGTAATCGATGTCATCGTTGCAGGTGCGGATGATCAGCGTCAGGACGATGCCGATCGCGCTCAGGATCGCCAACCACCACATGTACCAGATCATCGCGAAGCCGAAGAACCCGGCGAAGACGGCGATGATGAAGCCAGCGCCGGTATTCTTCGGCATGTGGATGTCTTCGTAATGATCACGCGCCTGATACTCGATGGTGCCGCGCTGCTTGGCATCCCAAAGCGGCTCGGGATCACGCACCTCCGGCGTCGTCGCGAAATTGTAGAATGGCGGCGGCGAGGAGGTTGCCCATTCCAGGGTGCGGCCGTTCCAGGGGTCGCCTGTCAGGTCCCGCAGCTTGGCGCGGTCGCGGATCGAAACCACGATCTGCAAGGTGTTGCAGGCGATGCCGCACATGATCAGGAAGGCGCCGAACAGGGCGACCCACATAAACGGTACCCATGCAGGATCGTTGTAATGCTCCATCCGGCGCGTGGCGCCCATGAAGCCGAGAATATAGAGCGGCACGAAGGCGAAGTAGAAGCCTGTGATCCAGAACCAGAAGGCGCGCGTCCCCCACTTCTTTTCCAGCCGGAAGCCGAACATCTTGGGAAACCAGTAGTTCAACCCGGCGAAGGACCCGAAGACCACGCCGCCGATGATGACGTTGTGGAAATGCGCGACGAGGAACAGGCTGTTATGGACGATGAAGTCGATGCCCGGGATCGCCATCATCACGCCGGTCATGCCGCCGATGGTGAAGGTGATCATGAAGCCGATGGTCCATAGCATGGCCGGCTCGTAGCGCACCCGGCCGCCATACATCGTCCAGAGCCAGTTGTAGATTTTCACGCCGGTCGGGATCGAGATGACCATGGTCGCTATGCCGAAGAACGCATTCACATCCGCACCCGACCCCATGGTGAAGAAGTGGTGCAGCCAGACGATGAAGGAGAGGAAGGCGATGGCGAGGGTCGCATAGACCATCGATGTATAGGCGAAGAGGCGCTTGCTCGAGTAGGTCGAGACGACTTCGGAGAAGATGCCGAATACGGGCAGGATCAGGATGTAAACCTCCGGGTGCCCCCAGGCCCAGATGAGGTTCACGTACATCATCTGGTTGCCGCCGCCGCTGTTGGTGAAAAAGTGGAAGCCTAGGTAGCGGTCGAGCGTCAGCATGCC
>JABBOH010000007.1:69705-84649 GCA_019351895.1 Pseudomonadota bacterium | reverse complement strand
GAACGCGGCCATGATGAGGACCGAGGTGCAGAGAATGGTCCAGCAGAATACGGGCAGACGCATCCAGGTCATGCCAGGCGCACGCATCTTGACGATGGTGACGAAGAAATTCACGCCGGTGAGCAAGGTGCCGATGCCAGCGATCTGGAGGGCCCAGATCCAGTAATCGATGCCGCTGCCGGGGCTGTAATGGAGCTCTGAGAGCGGCGGATAAGCGAGCCAGCCCGCCTTGCCGAATTCGCCGATGCCAAGCGACACGTTGACCAGCGCCATGCCGACGAAGGTCAGCCAGAAGCTGATCGAGTTGAGGAAGGGAAACGCCACGTCACGCGCGCCGATCTGCAGCGGCACGGCGACGTTCATGAAGCCGATCACGAAGGGCATCGCCACGAAGAAGATCATGATGACGCCGTGGGCGGAGAAGATCTGGTCGTAATGCTCCGGCGGCAGATAGCCGTGGCTCGCCCCATGGGAGAAAGCCAGTTGGGTGCGCATCATGATGGCGTCGACGAAGCCGCGCACCAGCATCACCAGCGCCACCAGGATGTACATGATCCCGATCTTCTTGTGGTCGATGGTGGTGATCCACTCCTTCCAGAGATAGACCCACAAATTGTACCGGGCGATGAAGCCCAGGACGATGAGGACCACGATAGCCATGAAGCCGACGGCACCCATCTCGATGGGATTGTCGAGCGGTATCGCCGACCACGTTAATCTGCCGAGCATATCAACCCACCCCTATCTCGCTGCCTGTCACATGCCGCTCGTGCCACTCATGCTTTTGCTCGCCGCATGAGTGGAACTGGTCTTGGTCTCGCTCATGGACATTTTAGGCCCCATGAAGGCCGCGATCTGTTGCGCAAAAATGTCGCCCTGCACCGAGCCGTAGAATGTCGGCTTCACGTCCTGCGTGGGTTTGGCGAGGTCCGCGTAGGTCTGCGTGTTGAGCACGAGGCTCGACTGGCGGACCTTCTGCACCCACGTCTTGAAACCAGCCTGATCGGTCGCGATTGCCTGGAACGTCATCCCCGAGAAGCCGTCGCCGCTGAAGTTCGACGACAGCCCGCGATACGTACCCGCGTGATCGGCGATCAGATGCACGGCGGTCTGCATGCCACCCATCGCGTAAATCTGCGTGCCGAGCTTCGGGATGAAGAAGGCGTTCATCACGGTCGCCGAGGTGATGTGGAAGTTCACCGGCGTTCCGACCGGCATCGCCAGTTCATTCACCGAGGCGATGTGCTGCGCCGGATAGATAAAGAGCCACTTCCAGTCGAGCGAGATGGCGTCGATATCCATGGGCGTCACGCCTGCCGGCGCCGGCAGCGGCTTGTACGGATCGAGCTGGTGAGAGGAGATCCAGGTCACGACGCCAAGGATCGCGACGATGACGCAAGGGCCACCCCAGGAGAAGAATTCCACGATGTTCGAATGGTTGAAGTCCGGGCGGTATTTCGCCTTGGTGTTGCTGGCGCGAAAATGCCAGGCGAACGCGATCGTGGCGATGATGACCGGCGCCACCACGAAAACGCTGAGCCCCACCAGGGTATAGATGAGGAGGCGCTTTTCCTGCAGGCCGACGGAGCCTTGCGGGTCCAGAATAGCCCAGTGGCACCCGGACAGGAGCAGCAGGGGCATGAGCGACGCGGGCGCAAGGGCCCGGCCAGCCCGCCTGATCAAGTCTCTCATCGTGGATCTCTTGCCATTTCAAACTTTTCAGAAATTAGAAAACGTCTCGTAAAAGCGCAACTTACCATCGCGGTCAAGGGCGCCGTGGCAGGGCCGCCCGGCGAACCGTGCCTATCCCGCTAATGCCGCCGCGCCTCGCGAGCGACCGGGCATGGCGCATCTGAGGCTCTCTTACATGGACGTTCGTCAACCTTGGAGACATAGGGGTAGGTGACTTTTTGCTAGGCCGCTGTCAACGATGTTGAGTTTATTGCCGCTGCGCGGAACGGGCGGGGCTTGACAACATGCGGGCCGTTAAGACGGCTTTCCCGCACCTCCCCCGCGTTTTCGGGTTCCCGGCCATCTCGTTTCCGCACCGCTGATCCGCCTTGTCTGGTAGTCTTGCCCCGCCGCCACCAAGAGCGGCCCGGCAAGGGGAGAAGCGTTATGCAGGTTCAGGCGTATCTTTTCTTTGAAGGGCAGTGCGAGGAAGCACTGGACTTCTACCAGTCGGCCCTCGGTGCCGAAGTCGACATGATCATGCGGTTCAGGGAAAATCCCGATGACCCGGAGCAGACCATGTATCCGCCCGGCGCCGAGGACAAGATCATGCATGCGAGCATGCGGATCGGCGAGACGACGGTCCTGCTGTCCGACGGCCGCTGCAGCGGCAGTCCGGCTTTCGGCAGCATGTCGCTGACAGTCACCGTCCCGACCGAGGCGGAGGCGGAGCGGGTCTACAAGGCGCTCTCCGAGGGCGGTCAGATCCGCATGCCGCTGCGCCGCACCTTCTTCTCGCCGGCCTTCGGCATGGTGACGGATCCCTTCGGCGTGGGCTGGATGATCTACGCCGCGGGCTGACCGCCGGCCGGACAGGAGGCGGCCCCCAGGCTCGCGGTCTCGATCAGGCTGACGAGCGGCGCGAAGGCGGCGAGGATGCCGAGCGTCTGGTCATGCGCCTGGGGCATTCCGCCAGCGCAGGCATCAGTGATGACACGAACCCGCCGCCCGTCATCGACCGCCCCGAGCACGGTGCCGAGGACACAGCATTCGGTCGCGACGCCGCAGATGGCGACGCCGCTGCCCTTGCCTATGCAGGCGGCCATCCGCTGGTCCCATTTGCCGAAGGTGGCGCGGGTTTCCACAAGGCCGCCCGGCGGGACCGGAAGCATCAGGTCCCAGGCCGGATCGGTCTCCGGCAGGAGCAGCGAGTGGAAGGTCTCATAGTATTCGATCCAGGCGCCGGTCAGCGGCTCGGGCGGCACGTAGCGCGTCAGCACGACGCGCCCCTGATAGAGCGGCATCAGCGCCCCGATTCGTCGTAATACCGGGTAGAAGCCGGGCGAGGCCCAGGGGCTCGGTGGATCGGCGAAGGCGCGCTGCATGTCGATGACGAGCAGCCATTCGTCGGACGGCACGGTCATGGCGATACCTCCTCCAGCCGGGCGAGCGGCGGCAGCGGCGCACCCTCCCCGTCCTCGATCATCCGCATCGCCGGGATCAGCGCGCCCCAGGTATAGAAGCGGTCCGCATCCGGGCTTTCATCGCCGGTCGCATCATGGCGGTGATAATTCTCGCGGCAGACGCGGCCCTCGTGCCAGCCTGGCGCGAACATCGCCCAGGCGCTGTCGGCGACCTCGCGCGCCAGATCGGGCCGGCCGAGGCGGCGCAAGCCTTCCCAAACCAGAAACAGATGCGGCGGCCAGACCCGCCCGCGCCAATAGACGTTGTCCGCGCTTGCCGGATCGCCATGCGCGGAGGACGGCAGCACGCGCGCGCCGCCGAACTGCGCCGGGTCCGAGAGGTAGCGCTCGATCAGCGCCTCGGCTTGCGTCTGGCTCGCCGCACCGGCCAGCAACGGATAGAAGCAGGTGACGGAGAGCGATGGCACGAAGGCGCCCGACCAGTGCCGCCCGGCAAAGACCTGCCGCTGCCCGTCCCACAGCCGCTCGGCGATCCGCGCATTCAGCAGCGCGGCGCTCGCGCGAAGCTCCGTGGCCGTCGCCACCTCCCCCAGCACGTCCGCGATCCGCGCGAGACACTGCGCGTCGAGCGACACCAGACTGTTGAGGCCGGGTTCGGCCATCGTCAGCGTATGGGCGGCGGGGTCGAAGGCCGCCTCGTCGAAGATCGGCGCGTTGTCCATGAAGGACTCGTCCATCGCGCCCTGCTTGGTATGGACGAAGGCGCCCGTGCCGGTGGCGGAGCTGCCGTATTCGATGAGCCCGTCGCCGTTCCCGTCCCGCGCCTCCCGCCACCAGCGATGGGCGCGCAGCAGCACCGGGAAATGCTCGGCGAGCATCGCGCGGTCACCGGTCATCTCATACAGCCGCCACAGCACGTAGGCGCCGATCGGCGACTGGCTGCGGTCGATCCACTCCTGGGAGGCCGTGCGCAGGCAGGCGAGGTTGCCCTCGGGCGACTGGTATTCCAGCGCCGCCGCGAGGTTCGCACGCGCCGTCGGGAAGTCTCCGACCAGCCCCGCGAGCAGCGCGTGGAACAGCATGTCGTTGAGCCAGACACCCCAGCCGGCGAACTTGCCGCTCAGCCAGTTGCGGGTGAGCACCGTCGTCACGCGGTGATTGGCGCTGTCCCAGACCGTGTTCCAGCCGAGAATGTCCCGCACCGCGGCCCGCGCCTCCGGTTCAGGCGGCGGCCCGACGTCACGACCGTCAGCGAGCGCCGCCCGCGCCCCGGCCTCCGCCATCGCGCGATCCGTGCCGAGGGCGACAGTCACCACGATCTCCAGGTGCATCTGCGCGTTGAAGCGCAGGACGCCCCAGCGGGCATCGGGCTCGCTCCTTGGCGGCGCGTAGTAGCCGCGGCTTCGCAGTTCATCCTGGAAGGTCGCGATCTCGGCGTAGGCGCCGCCGAAGACCGCAGGTTCAGCCGAGGCGATGGCCGCCCAGAGCGAGCGGTGCCGCGCGATCAGGCGCGGCGGCAGGTCGGGCGGCATCGGCTCGGGGTTCTCGACCGCGATCCACGGCTCCTCGGGACGCCAGGGCGCGGGCCCACCGCCGAGGTCGAGAAACCCGACTTCCAGCGCCAGCCAGAACCGCAGGCCCCACTCGCCGAGCCGGAGCATCCGCAGCCGGGCGCAGACCGTGTGCGGGTTGGGCTTGACGTAGGTCAGCTCCATCTCGCTGCCCGCATGCGCCACACGGGCGCGGATGAAAGCGCCGTCGGAGGCATGTTCCAGCAGCGTCACATCGGGCCCCTGCCCCAGCAGCCGGTAGGCGCCGTCGGCGCTGCTGAAGGCGGAGAAGCGCAGGCACAGTCCGGTCGGCAGATGCACCATCGCCAGTGGGTCGCCCGCGTCCCAGCTGTTCCACTGCCGCCCGACACCAACGGTCATAGCAGCCGCGCCTCGCGGATGCGGACCCAGACCGGCATGCCGGGCGTCCATGGCCCGCTCGCCAGAATATCGGGCGACAAGCAGAGGATCGCGAGCGCCTGCCCCTCGACCTCGACCCGCACGGTCACCACGGGGCCGCCGAACTCGGCCGCGATGAGCCACCCGCCGAGCGCATCCGCAGGGCGCTGGCCATAGCCCGGCGTCACCGTCATCTGCTCCGGCCGCACCGCAAGCGCGACCGGGCCCAGTCGCCCCGCGCCCGCCAGCACGGAGGCCAGTTCTCCCGCAGGCGTCATCGTCTGCTTCCCGACCCGGATGCGGCCGCCTTCCTCCACCACCGCGTCCAGCCGGTTGATGGCGCCAAGGAAACCCGCGACGAAGGCATCGGCCGGATTGCGATAGATCTCAGCGGGCGCACCGGCCTGCCGCACCGCGCCCGCCTCCAGCACCAGCACGCGATCGGCCAGGAACAGTGCCTCCTCCTGGTCGTGCGTCACCATGACCGTCGTCACGCCCGTTTCGGCCTGGATGCGCTTCAACTCCTCCCGCACCTCCTGCCGCACCTTGCGGTCGAGCGCGGATAGCGGCTCGTCCAGCAACAGCAGCTGCGGCTTGATGACGAGCGCGCGCGCCAGCGCCACCCGCTGCTGCTGACCGCCCGAGAGATTGGCCGGGCGGCGATGCCCCAACCCTGTCATGCGCACAAGGCGCAGCACCGCCTCCACCCGCTCGGCGCGCTCGGGCCGGGCGATGCCCCGCATCCGCAGGCCGAAGGCGATGTTCTCGCTGACCGTCATATGCGGAAACAGCGCGTAATTCTGGAACACGACGCCGATGTTCCGGTGCTCGGGCAGGGTGTCGGTGATGTCCGCGCCTGCGAGCGTCACCTGCCCCGCATCCGCCGGGGTGAAGCCCGCGACGATCCTGAGCAGCGTCGTCTTGCCGGAACCCGATGGGCCGAGGAGCGTGTGGAATTCGCCGCTCGGCACGGCAAGGGTCACATCCCGCAGCACCGGCACCGCGCCGAAGCTCTTGTGTATCCCGGCGATCAGCAGGCCGTTGTCCGCGCTCACAGCGTGCTCCCGCCCGGCAACCCGGCGTGGCGCAGGCCCAGCCGGTGCAGCACGGCGATGACGATGCAGGTGACGCCGACGATCAGCGTCCCCAGCGCGTTGAGGTCGGGCAGGTAGCCGACGCGGATGAGCGTGTAGATCTTCAACGGCAGGGTCTGCACGCCGAAGGGCGCCAGGAAATACTGGATGAGGAAGTTGTTGAAGGACACCATGAAGGAGATGAGCGTTCCGCTGAGGATGGAGGGGATGATGAGCGGCACGCTGATCCGCAGGAAGGTGGTGATCGCCCCGGCGCCGAGGGACCGCGCGGCGTGGTCGAGGTCGGGGTCCAGCGTGTGCAGCCGGGCGGCCACGATGAAGACGACGTAGGGCAGCGTCGTCGCCAACAGACCGAGATAGATCGCGAACAGGCTGCGCCCGATGCCGATCGCGTTCATCACCAGCAGCATCGCGAGGCCGAGGATGAGCCATGGCACGGTGATCGCGCTCAGCAGCGCCACGCGGAACAGCGTGCCCCAGATGCGCGACGCGCGGCGGTCGAGCCAGATCGCGGCGAGGGTGCCGAGCACGGCGGCGCTGACGGCGACGAGGCAGGAGAGCTGCAGCGACAGCCATGTCGGGCCCAGCAGCCCGGAATCTGTGAACAGCGCCGCGTACCACTTCAACGTACCCTGGAAGGGCAGCGTTCCATAGGGCGAGGTGTTGAAGGACAGCAGAATGATGATGACGAGCGGCACGAACAGGATGACGAGGCTGAGCCCCAGCACCATCATGGCGGGGGAGATCGCCTCCGCCTCGCGCAACGGCCGCCGCCTAGAGGCCTTTCGCATGGCGCGCGCCCCTCTCCATCGTGAGCCACTGGAGCGCCGGCCGAATGCTGGCGACAAGCCCCGTCAGAACCAGCGTTCCGAGCAGCAGCAGGATCGAGAGGGCCGAGCCGAAGGACGGATCGTCGGCGCGCGTCATCTGGTCGGCGATGACGTTGCCCAGCAGCAGCCCGTGCGGACCGCCGAGAATGGCGGATTCCACGAAGGCGCCCCCCATCGGCACGAAAACCATGATGAGGCCGGTGACGAGAGCCGGCGAGGCCAGCGGGAAGACGATGAAGCGCATGCGCCGCCAGCGCCCGGCGCCGAGCGATCCGGCCGCTGCGAGCAGGCTGCCGTCGACCCGCTGCATCCCGGAGAACAGCACGAAGATCATCAGCGGCAGGTTCTCGTAGACCAGCATCACGACGGTTGCCGCCTGGGTGTAGAGGATGGAGGCGCCGGGTGCGGCGAGCCCCGCGAGCCGGAGCAGCGCCATGATCGGGCTGCCGGGACCGAGCACCACGAAGATGCTGTAGATCAGCAGGAGGTATGAGGTGAGGTAGGGAATGATGATCGCCAGCAGGATCAGGTTCCGCTGGCGTCCCGGCAGCCGCGACAGCGCCCAGGCGGGCGACCAGGCGATGGCCGCCGTGATCATCGCGGCAAGCCCCGCCGTCACCAGCGTCTTCACAGCCAGACGGACGTAGAGCGGCGACTCCACCATGCGCTGATAGCTGTCCAGGCCGAGCGGCGCGCCCGGCCCGTTCGGCGCGAAGCTGAACCAGACGAGCACGGCGAGCGGAATGACCACCATCAGCGCCAGCACCGCCGCCGAGGGCAGCAGCAGCGCGGGGGTGGTCAGCAGAGCGAGCGCGCGGCGGTCCCGCAGCCGCGTCTCGCGCGGCATCAGGACGCCTTCACGTCTTCCCAAAGCTGCGTCCACGTCTTGAGTGCCGCCGGCGAGATGCCGGTCTGCAGCGCGACAGGTCCCTTGAAGGTGAGCAGCGGTCCGGCCATCAGCTTGTCCGAGGCGCTCTGGGGCAATGCCTTCACCGCCGCCGTGTTCACCGGCACCGCGAGTTCCTGGTTCGGCCCGGGCTTCGTGATCCACTGCACGAAATACTGCGGGCTGGTGAGGAAGTTGATCCAGGCATAGGCGAGGTCGAGATGCGGCGTGTTCTTCACGATCGCCCAGGTGTCGCCCCAGAGGACGGTGCCGTCATCCGGCAGGATGTAGTCGAGCGCGTGGCCGTTGGTCTTGAGCGTTCCGGCGAGGCCCGACCAGAGGTTGCCCATGGTGATCTCGCCGGTCGTATAGGCCTTGTTCCAGTCGTCGCCCGAGGACCAGAACAGCTTCACGTTCTTCTTGAGGTCGAGCAGCGACGCGCGAACTTTGGCCAGGTCCGGCTTCTGCGGGTTCTCGCCGAGATAAAGCGCGGCGGTCATCACCGCCGTCGTGGGATCGTCGAAGAAGGCGACGCGGCCCTTGTTCGCCGGATCCCACAGCACGGACCAGCGCGTCGGCGCGGGATGGACGGCAGCCGGGTTGACCGCGAGCGACGTCGCGCCCTGCACCCACGGCACGGCATAGACATCGCCGTTGAGGCGGATGGAGGGATCGCCGCTGAAGCGCGGCTCCAGCGTGTTCCAGGCGGTGACCTTGGACGTGTCGATCGGCTGGAACAGGGATTGTTGCGCGCCGGGCTGGACGTATTCGAGGTTCGGCAGCACCACGTCGATCTTGCCGACGCCACCCTCTCGCAACATGACCAGGAGATCGTCCTCGGATGTGAAATAGACGTTCTTGACGGTCGCGCCCGTCATGTCCTTGAACATCTTCAAGGTTGCCGCGTCGTCCGCTCCGTAGTTCTGCCAGGAGGCGACGGTGATCGTCTGGCCCTTAAAGGCCTGAGCACCGGAGCTTTGGGCCCGGGCGACGGCGGGAAGCGCCAGCGAGGCACCGGCTGCCAGAACGGCACGGCGGGAAATCGACATCGTCAGAGTTTCCTTCTCGGTTGGGTGTTTGTCGGTTCGTCAGCCAGCCTGCAAAGCGCTCCCCGCAGCCGCCCCGTCGGATGCCGCGAGAAACCGGTCGAGTTCGGACGCCGTCGGGGCCGTCGCCGGGCCATTACGAGTGACGGATATTGCCGCCGCCGCATTCGCGCGGAGAGCGGCGGCAGGCGGGTCGAAGCCCTGGGCGAGGGCCGCGATCAGCACGCCGGTATGGGTGTCGCCCGCGCCGGTCGTGTCCCGCGCATGGACGGCAGGCGCGGGGACGAGCAAGGGCGCGGCCTTTTCGCATGTCGAAACGTATGCCCCGGCGGCCCCGTCCCGGATGATGAGCAGAGCCCCGGGCGGGAGACTGTGAGGCATCCCGGGCCGCACCATGGCGGGGTTCGTGAAGCCGGTGAGCAGCGCCGCCTCGTGGCGATTCATCGTCCAGACCGCGGCCTGAGGGAGGATGGCGCTCAGGATGCCGTCAGACAATTCTCCGGCGAGAGGCCCGGGATCGACCACGAGCCTCACGCCACGCGGCAGCCCCGCAACCCAAGCCGCAATGGCCGGTCCAAGCCCGGGATAGGCAAGGTCGTAGCCGGAAACGAAAACCCAGTCCCCGGGGCGAAGCGGCACATGCGCCAACTTGCGCTCGCCCAGCGCGGCCTCGACGCCGGGGCTGGAGACGAAGGTGCGCTCCCCGTCGGGCTCCACCATGACGAGGCAGAAGCCGCTGTCGCCCTCGGGCGCGGGCGCGTGCAGCGCGGCGATGCCCTCCCGCGCCAATCCAGCCCGGATGCAGTCGCCATACGGCCCGGTGCCGTGACGGCCAGCGAACTGCGCCGCCATGCCCTGGCGCGCGGCGGCACTGAGGATGTTGAAGCCGCCTCCCGCCGCCATGCTCGCGGGCGAGCCGATGACGTCGCCGCCACGCACGGGCAGGTGCGGAACGTCGAGGCGGATATCGGCGACGATGCTGCCGACCGAGACCAGCCGGGGACCGTGGCCGCGCTCCATCAGCCGGCCCTGAGCGCGAGCAGGTCGCGTGCCAGGGGTGCAAGCCGCAATCCGGGATTGGCCGCCTCGAGGGCCGCGACGGCGTCGGACGGGAAGCGCGCCGCGCCATGGCAGGCGCCCATGATGGCGCCCGCGATGGCCGCCACCGTGTCGCAGTCGCCGCCGAGGCTCGCCGCGAGGCAGCAGACGCGCCACGGGTCGTCGGGCGCGACGGCACAGACGGCGATCGCCGCCGGCACCGCCTCGTTGGTCGCGACGCCGGTGCCGACCAGCCTATAGATGAGGTCGAGCGCCGCCTCCTCCGGCTGATCCAGGACGAGGCCGAGCGCCCATTCGATGCGCGCGGCCACCTCGCCCCCGGCGAAATAGAAGCCGCGTTCCGCGCCGAGCCGGGCCGCCTCCACCGACAGCCGCAGCGCCTCGGGGAGCGTCGCGCCGCCCACGCCCGCGCTCACCGCCGCCGCGACGGCCGAAGCGCCGGCAATCGCGATCGTGGTGTTGTGGGTGACGTGCCCGGTCTGAAAGACCGCATCGACGAGACGGCTGAGCGGTTGAGGCGCGAAGGCGATGCCGACCGGCGCCACGCGCATCGCCGCGCCGTTCGTCGCTCCCGAGCGCCCGGTGACTTCGGTCGAGGTGCCGGACGCCACCAGCGTCAGCGCGTGACGCGTCGAGGGGCCGAGCAAATCCGCCGATCCCGCCGCGATCATGCGCTGCTCCCAGGCGAGCAGGGCTTGCGCGAAGGCTTCGGGATCGATGCGCCCCCTGCCCGCCACCAGCATCTCGCCCAGCAGCACCGCTTGGTCGGTGTCGTCGGTGACACGCCCCGCCGCCATGCCGCGGCTGATGAAATTGTCGTCCGGGCCGGGATGAAACCGATCGAGGATGCCGTAGCGCGCCGCGATCAGGGCCCGCGGCTGGTATTGCGTCGGCATCCCGAGCGCGTCTCCGATGGCGAGCCCGAGCAAGGCGCCATGCGCGCGGTCGAACTCCGTCATCGCGGCGGCTCCCCGAAGCTCAGCCGCAGGGTGAAATGCGTGGGGTGCAGGAGGCTCCGCACATGCTCCACCACGGAGCCGGTCAGGTCATGGACGGTGCGCGTCGTGCCGAGGAAGGGTTCGCCCTCCGGCTGTTGCAGGGCTGCCGCATCCTCCGCCGCCAGCCGCACGAGATCGACCGCCTCGGTGCCGCCAAGCGGCCTGATATCCAGCGCCTCCAGCGTCCGCCGCAGAGAGCCTTCGACCAGCCCCTCCTCCAGCACGCGCGCGAAGGCGGGCCGCCAGGGCAGCCGGCTCCGCTCCAGCGAAATCGGCTTGCCATCCGCGGTGCGGCGCACCCGGTCGAGCGCCAGGAAGATCGCCGAGGGCAGTTCGAGCCCCTCGGCGAGCGGGCCGTCCTCGGTCCGCTCGAAACGCAGAATGCGGGCGTCGGCCTGCACGCCATGCCGCGCCAGCGCCCGCGACCAGCCAAGACCGTCGTCGAGCCGCGCACCATTGTAGCAGACGAAGGAGCCGGCGCCGCTCCAGGTCTCGATGAGGCCGGCATGCTGCAGGCTCGACAGCGCCTGACGGATGGTGCTGCGGCTCACGTCGAAGGTGCGGGCGAGGTCGATCTCGCCCGGCAGGCGCTCCCCCGGCTGGAAGGCGCCGGCTTGGATGCCGCGCGTGAGATGCTCCGCGACGCGTTGGTATTTAGCCGCCACCTGTCCGAACCTGTATGAGCCTGTCCGATCTTTTGCACCTTCGATTCAGTGGCGCAAGCAGTTTCCCCCGGGCCGCGCGCGTCTCTCCGCTGGACCCGCCGCCCGCCTGACGGCACAACGGAGGCGATCCATCCGAGGACGAAACGGAGAGCAATGCCCGGCCGGCTCATGCACGACTGGACGGGACGCGTGCTCGCCTCGCCGCTCCGCAACCTCGTCCTCGGCGGCGTCTTCGTCCTGTTCATCTGCCTGCTCGCGACCATCGGCTACGTGGCCGCGGGATGGAGCCTGGGGGACGCCATCTACATGGTGGTCCTGACCATCTATACCGTGGGCTACGACGAGGTGCGGGCGATCCGCACGCCGTTCCTCCGCGCCAACACGATGATGCTGATCATTCTCGGCTGCACGGGCATGATCTTCCTCACCGGCGCGCTGGTGCAGTTCATCACCATCACCCAATTCCAGCAGCTTTTCGGCACGAGGCGCATGAAGAACGACATCGACGCCCTGACGGACCACGTCATCATCTGCGGCTTCGGCCGTATCGGCATCATGCTGGCGCAGGAGCTCAGGGCCGGGCGCGCGCCCTTCGTCGTCATCGAACGCAGCGACCGCCGCTTCGCCGACGCGCGCGACCTCGGCTACCTCTGCATCCAGGCCGACGCGACGGACGAAAACACGCTGCAGGCCGTCGGCATCGCGCGCGCCCGCATCCTCGCGACCGTGCTGCCGGACGATGCGGCCAATGTCTTCATCACGCTCAGCGCCCGCAGCCTGAACGCCTCGCTCGAGATCATCGCACGCGGCGAGGTCGCCTCCACCGAGCGCAAGCTCATTCAGGCGGGCGCCAACCGCGTCGTGATGCCGACCCATATCGGCGCCGAGCGGATCGCCCAGATGATCCTATTCCGCGACAGCGAGCGGCTGCTCCAGGGTTCCGAGGGGATGCGCGTCTTCCAGCGCCAGCTGCTCGACCTTGGGCTGAGCCTGTTCACCCATCCGGTATCGCCGGAAAGCCGCTGCGTCGGCCAGACCGTCGCCGACATCGAGCAAATCGGCGCCGGCAGCTTCTTCATCGTCGGCCTCGACCGGCCGCACGATCAGGGCATCAACCGCCCGCCGCCGGATACGGTCGTCATGGCGGGGGACGGCGTGGTGCTGGTGAGCCGCGATGGCCACGCACAGCAGGTGGCGCAGCTATTCGGGACGCCGCTCAGCACGATCTGAGGCGCGAGCGCGATCAGTCGGCGGAGCTGGACAGCCTCTGCCCGCCATGCCGGTACGCGTCGACGGCATCGCGGAAGGACAGCAGGATGCGCCGCGAAACCTCGTCCGAGTCCATGTCGTATTCCGGATGCCACTGAACGCCGACCGCGAAGCCCGGGCACTGGCTGACGCGGAACGCCTCGATCGTGCCGTCGGGCGCGAAGCCTTCGGGGACGAGGCTGGAGGCGAGCCGGTCCACGCCCTGATTGTGGAGGGAATTCACCGCGATCTCCCGCGCCTGCGCCACGCGATGCAGCCAGCTGCCAGGGACGACGCGCAGGGTATGGGCCTTCCCGATCCGCACGCGCGACAGATGCTGCATGGGCGTGGAGTGGTCGATCCGTCCCGGCAGGTCCTGCAAGCGCTGGTGCAGGCTGCCGCCGAGCGCCACGTTCATTTCCTGGAACCCGCGGCAGATGCCGAGCAGCGGGACGCCCTGACGGATCGCGACCCGGATCAGCGGCAAGGTCACCGCATCGCGGAACCGGTCCTCCAGCGTCTCGGGCGGATGGGGCTCGCCGCCATAGAGCGCGGGCTCGACATTGGACGGGCTGCCGGTGAGGATGACGCCGTCCAGCCGCTCCAGCAGGGCGGCGACATCGTCATGCTTGCCGTTCGCCGGAATGAGGACCGGCATGCCGCCGACAACCTCGCCGACGGCACGGACGTAGGTGTCGGAGACCGCGTGGTTGAGCATCGCGAAGCGGCCAAACAGCTTCTGGCAACAGGAGATACCGATGAGAGGCTTCATTCACATAACAATGGGGCAGCGACCCCCGCGAGAAAAGCGATTCTTGGGTATGGGCGTCCGTTATTCCGTCAATGACTGTCTCGCGCCGCAATGCGCCTCTGTTCCGTCCGAGCCTGCCGCCGTCGATTGACGGTTGGCCGCCGACCCTCCATCTCGGTGGGGCAAGGGGCGGACTCGATGCCGCGATGGGCGCGCACCCCATAGAGATGGAGAGACACATGGCCGACAACCCGCTGAAGTTCGATGCCGATCGCGAGCATCGCATCCGGGCGCGCGCCTATCACCTGTGGGAGACCGAGGGAAAGCCGGAGGGCCGCGCGGTCGAATTCTGGGAGCGTGCGGCGGAGCTGGTCGGTATGGAGGATAGCGGCCTCACCGGGCAGATCGAGAACCCGATCGCGGCCGGGATCGATCCTACCGCGCCCACCAACGTGGAAGAGGCCGAAATCCAACAGAACCTCGGCGAGTTTCCGGACCGGCTTGCCGATCAGGGCGAGTGGCAGCAGACGCCCAAGGCCAAAAAGGGCCGCAAGGGACGCAAGGCTGAAGTGCCGGAGCCGACCAAGAACGCCTGAGGCGAACTGACCTAGGTGGCGCGCCAGCCGTAGCGCCGCCGCAGGGTCTGGCGCAGGCTGTTGACGGCCGCCGCCGAGCGGCCCGTCCGCACGACGAAGCTTCCGGCGCAGCTTCCCGTGAGGAGCCTGACGCCCTGCGGCACGGCGACCGCCGAGACCGAGAGGCTGTCGGTGATGAGGTCCGTGCCCCGCCGCCACTCGGCGAGGGTCGCGGGCTGCACCAGATCGCTGAGAACGGCCATGAAACAGACGGCCGCCGCCGCTGCCGCCGCCTCGTATGCCGCATACCGCTCATCGTCCGGGATGGTGACGGTCATCATCGAGGCCAGTTCGAGGAAGGTCGGCACCGCCGGCACCTGCGGATCGCGGACAGCAGGGCCCTCGCAGCCTTGCGCGCCCGTCGAAAATACCGGCCGGGCACCTGCCGCCTCAGCCCGCGCCAGCGTCTCGCGCAGCTTCGGGCCGCTCAGGAAGGCGAGGTCGAGGCTGCCTCGGCGCAACCCGTCGATCAAACTCGTCTCGGTCTGGGGCCCGAATACCAGACGCGCCGGCACGCCGAGCAGGTCGAGCGCCATCAGCGCCGCAAGTTCGGGACCGATCGGGTTGGACGCGCCGATACGCAGAGGCGGACCCTCGCGCGACTCGAAGGTCAGCGGGCCGCGCCCGACGAGCACGCCCGGCGTGGCGCCGACGAGGGTCGCGATCCAACGCCCGGGCTCGTATTTCA
>JABBOH010000007.1:0-69695 GCA_019351895.1 Pseudomonadota bacterium | reverse complement strand
GGATCATCAATCTGGGAAAAGAGGACACACTCGTTTCACCCGGCTGTCGCCCTCCAGCCAAGCGATCAGCGCCGCGCCGGGCGCGAACATCATGGTGCTGCCGTCCGGATCGAGCCGCGCGCCGAAGGCGTTGCTGACGGTCACGCCATCCGGCCCGCCCATCGCGGAGAAGTTGGAGGTGACATCCGCGGGCAGCCCATCCAGCAAGTGCGGGCCGAGAAGCTTCGCCCAGCCCGCGATATAGCCATAGGCCGGGCCGCTGCTGAGAAACGTCACGCCGCTGCGGAAAGCATCCTGCTCCGCCAGTACCAGGGCATTCGCCTGCCTACCGCGGCCCAGCGGCAGCGCCAGTGCGGGCAGGGCCAGGAAGGCGCGGCGGGGCAGCCCGGATCCCGACATGGTGCCGATCCAGACCTCCCCGTCAGGAGTCGTATTGCAGCAGGGCCTCGAACGGCACGTCGAGCAACTGCCGCCCGCCGAGGAAAGTGAGTTCGATGAGCGTCAGTGCCGCCGGAACCTCGGCCCCCAGCAGACGCAGCAGGCGGATGCTCGCGGCGAGCGTCCCGCCGGTTGCCAGCAGGTCGTCGACCACCACCACCCGCGCGCCGGGCGGCACGGCGTCGGCCTGCACCTCGATCCGGTCGGAGCGGTATTCGAGGGTGTAGTCGAGACCCACGACCGGCCCCGGAAGCTTGCCGGGCTTGCGCAGCATGAGGAAGCCGCAGCCGAGCTTGAGCGCCAGGGGAGCGGCGAACAGGAAGCCGCGGCTTTCGATGCCGGCGAGGAAATCAGGCTGATACTGGCGGATGGCCTGCGCCATGCGGTTCATCGCCACCTGCCACGCATCGGCATCCCGCAGCAGCGTCGATATGTCGTAGAACAGGATGCCGGGCTTCGGGAAATCCGGGATCGAACGGATGTGGTCTTTGAGGTCCATGCGCGCTGTATAGCGGAGCCAGACAGCGCGGCAAGGCGTCCATCCGTCTAGCCCTCCGGCGTCGCCGGGCGTCAGCCGCTCGGCAAACTATACGGGAAGGAGTAGGCGTCGGCATGGGTGGTGGCGTTGTTCACCACCGGCAGATAAGGGATGTCGGCAAGCCGCTGGGCGGCCTCCTCGGGCGGCACGGTGAAGATCGGCGCGGCGAGGAGCTTGTTGACCTCGGCCTGATCGCCCGATGAGTAGGCAGCCGACAGCGCCAGCATGGTGTCGACCACCTCCTGGGACGGCGCCGAGGTGCTGATGCCGAGATGGTCGCGGACGATGTTGCGGGACTGCAGCATCTGGAGGCGGAACAGACCCGGCATGTCGACCCAGCGCGGCGAGGTGTTCAGTTTGCCGCCCATGTAGTCGAGCGCGGCGACCGTGTTGGCTGCCAGCGCGGGATTGCCCTGCATCTGCTTGTAGTGGCCGAAACCATAAGCCGCCACATCCAGCGACCGCACGTCGATATCGCCGTTGGTGTTGAGCGCCCCCGCGGGCATGACGGCCGTGCTGGGCAGGCGGTAGAGGTCGCTCGAGCACGCCGCCAGCATCGTGATCGCCGCGGCTCCAGCCAGAAGTGCAAAGCGCTTCATCGTTTGTTCCCCCTTGGTCGGGAGATTCTACGAGATCCGCGCAGTTTTGGATGCGGTTACGGAAATTTTAAGCTAGCGCCAAACAGATTACGTTCCCGTAGAGAACGTCGCCGCCGTCAGGCGGCGGAGATGCTGGCCGAGATGCTGGCGGCGCGGTGGCGGCCGGCGAGGTCCACGTAATGCCCAGCGATCGCCGCGAAACGCGCCTGCTCCTCGGCGTCCATGATGCGTTTGAACCGCGCGGGCGAGCCGGTCCAAAGCTCGTTCCTCCCGATACGCTTGCCGGGAGGCAACAAGGCTCCGGCGCCCAGAACGCCGCCGGCCTCGATCACCGCGCCGTCGAGCACCGTGGCACCCATGCCGACGAAGCCGCCATCCTCGATCGTGCAAGCGTGGACGATCGCGGCGTGACCCACGGTCACGTCGTCGCCGAGAACGCAGGCGAAGGTGTCGCGGTTCACGTGCAGGATCGAGCCGTCCTGAATGTTCGTGCGCGCGCCGATGCGGACGAAGTTGGTGTCGCCGCGCAGCACGCAGTGGAACCACACGCTCGACTGAGCGCCGATCACCACATCGCCGATGACGACGGCGGTCGGCGCGACCCAGGCCGAGGCGTCGATGCGCGGGGTCAGGCCCTCGAAGGTCAGGATCGCGCCGCTCATCCGGGGTCGGCGCCAAGGCCCAGCATCAGGCCAAGGTTCTGCACCGCCGCGCCCGAGGCGCCTTTGCCGAGGTTATCGAGCCGCGCCACCAGCACAGCCTGACGCCGCGCGGGATTGGCCAGCACGTGCAGGCTCATGCGGTTGCTGCCGTTCAGCCCCTCGGGCTCGAGCCGCGTCATGGGCTCGGCCGAAACCTCGATATCGCGCACCGCCGCGTAATGGGACACGAGCGCGGAGGCGAGATCCGCGCCGTCCGTGCGGCCACCGTCGGCCCGCCGCGGCAGCTCATCGAGATGCAGCGGCACCGAGACCAGCATGCCCTGCCGGAAGTGCCCTACCGACGGCACGAAGATCGGGCGCCGCGCGAGGCCCGCGTGATGCTGGATTTCCGGCACGTGCTTGTGCTCGAGACCGAGGGCGTAAAGCTCAAATGGAGGACCGCCCGACGCGTCATGCGCCTCAATCATGCTGCGGCCGCCGCCGCTGAAGCCGCTCACCGCGTTGATGCTGAGGGGGAAGTCGCGCGGGATCAGCCCGGCATCCACCAGCGGGCGCAGAAGTGCGATCGCCCCCGTGGCATAGCAGCCGGGGTTGGCGACGTGACGCGCGGCGCGGATGGCGTCCGCCTGCCCCGGCGCGAGTTCCGGAAAGCCGAAGACCCAGCCGGGCGCCGTGCGGAAGGCGCTGCTGGCATCCAGCACGCGGGGCGCGTCGGGTCCCAGCGCATCGGCCAGCGCCACAGCCTCCCGCGCCGCGTCGTCCGGCAGGCAGAGGATGACGAGGTCGGCCTGCTCCATCAGCGCCTGCCGCGCCGCGGGGTCCTTGCGGGCCTCGGGCGCGATACTGAGCAGGTTCAGCGTCTCGAGACACTCGAGACGCTGGCGGATGCCGAGGCCGGTCGTGCCGGCCTCGCCATCGATGAACACGGCCGGCAGCATCCCGCCCTTGAAACGCGGCGACGCGGAGAGGGACGCGGCCGACACCGCCGGCTCAGCGCTTGCTGAACTGGAAGCTCTTGCGGGCCTTGGCGCGGCCATACTTCTTGCGCTCGACGGTGCGGCTGTCGCGCGTGAGGAAGCCGGCCACCTTGAGGATGCCCCGCAGTTCGGGCTCGTAGTAGGTCAGCGCGCGGCTGATGCCGTGGCGCACGGCGCCCGCCTGACCCGAGAGACCGCCGCCGTTCACCGTGCAGATCACGTCGAACTGGTTGTAGCGGTCCGCGACCAGGAAGGGCTGGGTGATCAGCATGCGCAGCACGGGCCGCGCGAAATACTGCGCCGCCTTCTTGCCGTTGACCGAGATGTCGCCCTTGCCGGGCTTGATCCAGACGCGGGCGACCGCGTCCTTGCGGCGGCCGGTGGCGTAGGAGCGGCCGAACTCGTCGCGCTTCGGCTCGACATGGACCGCGACGGCGTCGGCGCTGGTCGCGATCGGAGCCTGGGCGAGGTCGGCAAGCGTTCTGGTCTGGGTGTCGGTGTCGGACATCGTCAGACCCTCCGGTTCTTGGCGTTCATGGCGCCGACGTCGAGCGCCGCCGGCTGCTGGCCTCCATGCGGATGCTCCTGATCCGCATAGACGTAGAGGTGGCGCATCTGCTGGCGCTGCAGGGGCCCGCGCGTAATCATGCGCTCGACCGCCTTCTCGATCACCCGCTCGGGATGGGCGCTGTCCAACCGCTGGCCAATACTGCGGCTCTTGATGCCGCCGGCATAGCCTGTGTGGTAGTGAAACAGCGACTGCTCCGCCTTCTTGCCGGTCACCCGCACCTTGCGGGCGTTCACGACGATGACGGCGTCGCCGCAGTCGACATGCGGGGTGAACTGGGGCTTGTGCTTGCCACGCAGACGGTTGGCGATCACGACCGCGAGGCGGCCCAGCACCAGACCTTCCGCGTCGATGAGCACCCAGTTCTTCTGAGCCTCGGTGGGCTTCAGGGAGAGGGTCGTCTTCATCCGAACTCGGTTCCTTCTAAAGTGCGCGGCTTATGGCCGTCGCCCCGCGGAAGGTCAAGGCTTTCGCCATGTGGTAGCCGGATACCACATGACCGGACGGCGCTGGGCGGGCCGCGCGTGACGCGGTTCGACGTGGCTCGGGACCACGGAAAGCCAGGGAAACTGCGATGAAATGACGCTCGGGAGTTTCTCATGAGCAGGGGCTGAGACCGCAACCCCTGCTCATGTCGGTCGCCTTGCGGCCGATGCCTGCTCCGGTCCAAGACCCGGTGCGGCCGACGTCTCCCTAAACCTGGCTGCCGGAATATGACCGAATGTCACGTTATGCGGCGCAATCACTCTGGCGAAACGACCGAGTTTCGGCAAGGGTGAATCGCGGAATAAAAGTTCGTCGCAATAAGAGAAACGGTTCGTAAAAAATCGCCACTGACCGGAGGGAGTTCACCTTGAGCAACATCGCCACAACCGGCCTCGCCGCCGCGCAAGGCTCGGATGACGAGATCCGCGACATCCTGACCCGCTATCGCCGCGTGGCGCTCGTCGGCGCCTCGGCGAAGCCCGAACGGCCGTCACACGGCGTCATGGGTTTCCTGCTGCGCCACGGCTTCGCGGTCACGCCGGTCAATCCCGGGCTCCCGGGCCAGGCGATCCACGGCCAGACGGTTGTGGCGACGCTCGATGAGGCGGCGCCCCTCGAGATCGTCGATATCTTCCGCGCCTCGGAGCATGTCGGCCCCGTCGTCGCGGACGCCATCCGCCTCGGGGCGAAGGTGATCTGGATGCAGCTCGGCGTCGTGGACCGGGAGGCTGCCGCCGCCGCGCGCGCCGCGGGCCTCGCCGTGGTCATGGACAGGTGCCCGGCGATCGAATGGCCGCGGCTGGGGCTGAAGCGACCGGAAGCAGGCTAACCCGGACCTGTCTTTTCGGTAAGATGATACGCTTACGATAGACAATGGCCAGCGTTAGCCCCACTTCTCCCCTCAGCTTTCATTCCTGACAGGACATTCGCATGAGCCCCGAGGAACGCGACATCATCACCCGCTTCGTGCAGCGCGTGGCCGGCGCGCCGACATCCGGCTCGGTGCCCGCGACAACGACAGCGCCGCTGCCGGCCGTGGATCTGGAGGCTGACCAGCACCTCTCGACCCTGTTCCAGCAGTATCCCGAGGCGCGCTATCGCATGACGCAGTTCGCCTTCGGCCAGGAACAGGCCCTGCAGGGCGCGGCGCAGCACATCCAGGCGCTGGAGCAGCAACTCGCGGCGGCCCGCCAGGGCGGCCAGTATCAGCAGCCCCAAGGCCAGACACCGGGACAGGGCGGCTTCTTCAGCCGGCTGTTCGGCGGCGGGCCGCAGCATCCGCAGGGCGCGCCCTATGCGCAGCCTTACCAGCAGCAGCCGGGCTACGCGCAGCAGCAGCCGGGCTTCGGCGCGGCGCCGCCGGGTTACGGGGCGGGCTACGGCTATGGCCCGCAGGGCATGGCGCAGCGTGGCGGCAGCGGCTTCCTCGGTTCGGCGCTGACGACGGCGGCGGGCGTCGCGGGCGGCATGCTCGCCTTCAACGCGATCGAGGGGCTCTTCACCAACCGGGGCGCCGAAGCGATCGGACAGGGCACCTTCGGCACGGACCAGATGGGCGGCGGCTTCGACCAGACCGGCTGGGGCAACGTGCCCGCCGACCAGGGCATGGCCGACCAAAGCGGCTGGGGCGCCGGGGCTGCCGACAACAGCGGCTGGCAGACGTTGCCGGACCAATCGGGCGGCGCTCCCGACACGGGCTGGCAGAGCGACCCGGGTACCGACGACGGCACCGGCGGCGGCTGGGACGACACCAGCAACAGCGACTGGACCTGATTTCCGGGCGCGGCTGGGCCTCGACGGGCCCAGCCTGATCCCGCCTGACGCTACGAGGCGGCGGAGATGGCGCGGTAGGCTTCCACGCAAGCCAATGCCGCGCGCATCTGCGTCTTCTGCTGCAGCATGAACGCCGTGCCATAGACCGTCTCGTCCGGCGCTTCGGTGATGACGGTCAGAGGCGTCGCATAGGTCGCTGCCTCCGAGACGTAATACGGGATGCCGTTCATCACCTGCACCGGCTCCGCGCCGTGCGTCCCCATCGCCGCCATCTGCCGCGCGTTGAATTCGACGATCTCCGGCTCCTCGGCGAGCTTGGCGGACACGCGCTCCAGAAGCGCCCGAGCCGCATCTCCCCATCCCGGATAATGCACCACGATCAGAAAGAATCCCTTCGGCATGCTCCAGGCTTCGAAACCCTTGGGGAGATAGCCGGAGAGCGGGCGCGTCCACTCATGCGCGGGGTAGCCGTGCAGGTTGATGTGCAGCTTGGCGCCTGACCGCGCGATGCCCTCGTAGCGCGCGAGACGCTCGTGATCGGGTGCGGAGGCGGCGGGGGACACATCATCGCCGAGTGCCGTGAAACGCGCCGCGTGATGCATGTGGCGCGGGTTCTGCACGATCAACCGCTGATGCAGTTCGTAGCCGTCGACGTTTTCCACCGGCACATAGGCGAAATGGGCCTGCGGATCCCGCGCCAGAATTTGCGCCGCCCGCAGGCCGCCGACCACGCCCGATGTCTCGTTCGCATGCTGGCCGGCGGTGATGAGCACGGCGGGTCCAGGCCCCGCCCTGTAGATGCCGGCGACCTCCCGCCCCTCGCCGCTTCGCGCCGCGAAGGGCGCTCCGCCGAGGCCGCCGAGGGCCGCGCGAATCTGGGCCATGCCGAGCGGACGATCGGCCGCTTCCAGCGCCACGCTCGCGGCTTCGGTCTCCGTGGCACTGTCGAACATCGCGCCCGTGATGCGCAGCCGCGCGGCGCCGTCGGTCGGCCGAATGTCGGGGATGATCTGGCCAGGCCGGGCCATCCGATCCGGCGGCGTGCCGGCCACGTCGGCGCCCACCAGCATCTCGCGCAAAGTGAAGAACAGATCTTCGTGCATGGCTTCGCGGAAGCTGATGACCTCGTCGCCCCAACCGACCTCGCGGTCCGCGCCCGGCATCTGCACCGTGACCGTCAGCCGGTCGTAGGTGCCGATGCGATCGGTCCACTGCTGCTGCCGCACCGTCTCGACCGCCGTCAGGAACAGCGCCTCGAACTCGGTCGGCATCGCGGCACCGGCCTCGCCCGCCATCCGCATCCAGCCGCTATTGGCCAGTACGCCGTCGCGCAGGATGTTCGGGGCGAAGACGCGATAATCGGTCGTCTCGCCTTCGGCGTCCGTCAGCGTCACCGCGTAGGTGAGCGGCTCGTGCCCGGGCTCGAAGGTCACGGCGAGGCCCTCCAGCAGCGCCGCCAGGGGATAGGCCTCGGCGAGAAAGCGGTCGGGATGCGCCTCTGGGTGCCGCGGATAGCGGATCGTCACCGCCCGCAAACGGGCGCGGTCCACCTCCTTCAGAAAAAAGCACAGGAGCGGCTTGTAGGCGCTTCGTATCGTTACGCGAACATCCTCGCCGGCGAGCGTGGCCTCCGCCGCGCGCCGCGCCACCTCGTCCTCGAAGACCCAAGCCTCGACCGGAGCGCGCGGCTTGCGCGCCGAAAGGTCCGCGACCAGCCGATCCAGCGTGCGCGGAAATGTCGTGTCGATGAGGATGGTCATGATCCGCCTTCTCGCTGTCCCGGCATCAGCACCGCCCGAGGTGCCGCACAAACGAGCAGATGCCACGCGGCCTGCATGCTTGCGGGTGCCATCCGCCAAACTCGTCACATCCCGGCCCATGCTGTCAACGCGGCGGAGAGCGCCTTGACCATGACCCATGTTAGCGCCACCATCGCGCGATCACGAAAGCGTCATCGCAGGACGCGCGGCGCAGAATTTGCTCGTGGGGGCTAGCAGGAAACGGTTCGCGACGGTTCACTGCGTGAGCGCGGATTGCTGCTCGCGACAACATGACGACAAAAGCGGAGAAGACAGGAATGGCGCGCAGTGGATCGCTTTGGATGAGGCTCGCTTCGGCGTGCTGCCTCGCGGCACTTGGCTTGGCGGCCGCACCCGCGGCACCCGCGCGCGCAGCGGGCACGCTCATCTGGGGCATGCCCGCCGACACGGATATTCTGGATCCGCAAGCGACCGGCGGCTGGGGCACCTATCAGGTGACCTATCAGATCTTCGAAGGGCTCGTGAAAGAGGATCTGACCAAGGCCGATGTGTCCACACCGCCCATCGTGCCCGCGCTTGCCGAGTCATGGACTGTCTCGCCGGACGGCCTGCAATACACTTTCAAGCTGCGCCCCGGCGTGAAGTTCCAGGATGGCACGCCCTTCGACGCCGCCGCCGTGAAATTCAATTTCGACCGCTTCTGGAACAAGTCCTCGCCCGACTACTACCCGAAGACCGCGTCCTTCGTCGCGGCCTATACGAAGTGGATCAAGGCGGTCGACGTGCTCGACCCGATGACCGTGCGGATCACGCTGACGGCGCCGGATTACGAATGGCTGCGGCAGGGGCTGCAGAGCTACGGCCAGCCGCTGATGATCAGCCCGGCATCGGTGAAGAAATACGGCAATGCGGGCGTGGCCCTGCATCCCGTCGGCACCGGCCCGTTCATGTTCGTCTCGCGCACCCAGGGCGTGCGGACCGTGTTGAAGCGCAACCCGAACTACTGGGGCCGGCCGGCGAAGCTCGACCGCATCGTGTTCCTGCCGCTCGAGGACCCCGCAACCCGCGTCAACGCGCTGCGCAGCGGCGAAGTGCAGATGATCTCGACGCCGCCCTGGGACGATATCGACAGTCTGGTGAAGGCCGGCTTCACCCTCTCCACCAATGACCACGCGCCCTACATCAATTTCCTCTACCTCAACATGCATTCGAAGCCGTTCCAGGACCCGCGCGTGCGCAAGGCGGTCAACATGGCGATCGACCGCGAGGGGATCGCGCGGGACATCTACCGCAAGACCGGCCGCGCCGAATACGGCATGCTCTCCCCCGGAACCTACGCCTACGATCCGAACTTCAAGAGCTACCCCTATGACCCGGCAGCCGCGAAGAAACTGCTGGCGGAAGCGGGCTACCCCAACGGCTTCACGACGGTCTTCGAGTTGCCGCAGTATGGCACGGGCGAGTTGGTCGAGACCTGGATTCAGCGCGACCTCAAGAAGATCGGCATCAACGTCGAGCTTCGCAAATACGAGTGGGTCACCTATCTCGGCCTCTGGGCCAAGGGCATGACGAACGATGTCGGCATGGACGAGATCGGCTGGGGCATGTCGACGCCGTCCTGGGTCGACATCGTCGTCGAATGCGGCAGCGTCGCGCCGAACGGCGAGAACTCGGGCTACTACTGCAACCCGAAGGTCGACGCCCTCCTCAATCAGGCGCTCACGACCAAGGATCAAGGCGCGGCCAAGGCTCTCTACCAGAAGGCCAACCGCATGATCATGGACGACGCCGCCTATGTGCCGACGGTCGACGATCTGGACCCCGTCATCCTGTCTCCGAAGGTGCATGGCTTCGTCAATCCGCCGGAGGACTGGTTCGACCTGTCCACCGTCTCGATCGGCAACTGAGGGCGACGGCGGCCATGCTGCGCAGCTACCTCGGCAAGCGTCTGGCCGCCATCCTGCCCGTGCTTTTCGGCGTCTCCGTCATCATCTTCCTGCTCATGCATCTGGCACCGGGCGACGTGACGACGGTGCTGCTGGGACCGCAGGCAACGGAGCAGGACCGGGTCGCACTCCGCCACACGCTCGGCCTCGACCAGCCATTGCCGGTGCAGTACGGGCGCTGGCTGGAGCGGACGGCGGAAGGCGACTTCGGCACCTCGATCGCGACCTCGCTGCCGGTGACGGCACTCATCCTGCCGCGCTTCGTCAACACGATCATCCTGACCGTCGCGAGCCTGTTTCTCGCCGTGCTGATCGGCTACAGCGCGGGCCTCTTCGCCGCCCTCCGCGCGCGAAGTTGGTTCGACCGAAGCATGATGACGGTGACGCTGATCTTCGGCAGCACGCCGCCCTTCTGGCTCGGGCTGCTGCTGGTGCTGCTGTTCGCGCTGAAGCTGCAATGGCTGCCGGTTTCGGGCATGATCGACATGGCGGGGGACGGCGGCGTGCTCGACACGCTGCATCATCTGGTGCTGCCGGCGGTCACGACCGCCCTCGCCCCCGCCGCCATCATCGCGCGCATGGTGCGGTCGAGCATCCTCGAAAGCCTCGGCCGCCCGCATGTTCTGGTGGCCCGCGCCAAGGGATTGCGGCGTCGGGATCTGCTGCGCCGCCATGTCGTGCTCAACGCGCTGCCGCCGATCATGACGATCACCGGACTGCAACTCGGCTACCTGCTCGGCGGCGCGCTGTTCTCCGAGGTGGTCTTCGCCTGGCCGGGCCTCGGCTCGCTGCTCTACAGCTCGATCACCGCGCGCGACATGCCGGTCGTGCAGGCAGCGACGCTGCTGATCGCGCTGACCTTCGTGCTGGTGAATATCCTGGTGGACCTCGTCAACGTGCTCATCGACCCGCGTCTGCAGGAATCCTGATGGTGACGACCAGCCTGTCGGAGCCCGCGGCCGAACCGAATGCCGAGGCCATCGCCGCCGAACTCGGCACCGTCGATGCGCCCGTCATCGCCACGCGGCGCTGGCGCCTCGCCGCCTTCACGCGGGATCGCGCGGCGCTCGTCGCCTCGATCTTTCTGCTGATCGTCTGCGCGGCGGCCGTGCTGGCGCCCTGGATCAGCCCCTACGATCCGAACGTCGCGAGCGGCCAGCTGCGCTTCGCACCGCCGCTCACGCCGGGACACATTCTGGGCACCGACGAGCAGGGGCGCGACATGCTCTCCCGCCTGCTATGGGGCGGGCGGATCTCGCTCCTCGTCGGGCTGGTGCCTGTGGCGCTCGCCAGTGCCGCAGGGCTGGTGCTCGGCCTCGTCGCCGGCTACGCGGGTGGCATCATCGACCAGCTCATCATGCGCACGCTCGACGTGCTCTTCGCCTTTCCCATGGTGCTGCTGGCCATCGCCATCGCGGGCGTGCTGACACCCGGCATCTCGACCGAGATCATCGCCATCGCCGTCGTGCTCATACCCTATGTCGGCCGCCTCGCCCGCACCGCGACGCTCGGCGTCGTCGCCATGCCCTTCATCGAGGCGGCGCGCGCGGCGGGCGCGTCCCGCACGGCGCTGCTCGCCCGCTACATCACCCCGAACGTGCTACCGCCGCTGCTGGTCTATGCCACCACGCTCATCGGGCTGATGATCGTCGTCGGCTCCGGGCTCAGCTTTCTCGGGCTCGGCGTGCAGCCGCCGACGGCGGATTGGGGATCGATGGTCTCCGAGGGGCGGGAGGTGCTGGCGACCGCGCCCTTCGTCACCCTGCTGCCGGGACTCGTCATCGTTGTCGTGTCCCTCGCCTTCAACTTCATCGGCGACGGGCTGCGCGACGCGCTCGATCCGCGTTCGGCGCGGCGCTAGGGCGTGGCCAACGTCGCCGTGGCCGTGGCCGAGGTCGTTCTGGAGGTCGCGGACCTCTGCACGGATTTCGCCGTGGGCCGCCAGACGATCCGCGTCGTGGACCGGGTGAGCTTCAGCCTCCGACGCGGGCAGACGACGGCAATCGTCGGTGAATCCGGTTCGGGCAAGACGGTCACCGCCCTCTCGCTGCTGCAACTGATCGAGCCGCCGGGGCGTATCTCGGGCGGCACCATCCGCTATCGCGGGCGGGACCTCCGGCCGCTCGACGAGACGGCGATGCAGCAGGTGCGCGGTGCCCGCATCGGCATGGTGTTCCAGGACCCGCTGAGTTCGCTCAACCCATCTCTGCGCATCGGCACGCAGATTGCCGAGACGCTGCTGGCGCATGAGCGCATTTCGTCCGCCGAGGCCGAGCGACGGGCGGTCGAGCTTCTGGTGCGCGTCGGCGTGCCCGATGCCGCGGCGCGGGCGCGCGACTATCCGCACCACTTCAGCGGCGGCATGCGCCAGCGCGTGCTGATCGCCATGGCAATCGCCTGCAACCCCGAGATCATCATCGCCGACGAGCCGACGACGGCGTTGGACGTGACCGTGCAAGCCAAAATCCTGCGGCTGCTGCACGATCTGCAACAGGCGATGGGCGCGTCGCTGCTGATGATCACGCATGATCTGGGCGTCGTCGCGGCCCTCGCCGACGAGGTCGTGGTCATGTATGCGGGCCGCGTCGTGGAGCGCGCCGATGTCGACCGCCTGTTCCACGCGCCGCTGCATCCCTATACGCGCGCGCTGCTGGATTGCGCGATCGGCCTCGACGATGACAGATCGACGCCGCTGACGCCGATCCCGGGCGCGCCGCCCGATCTCCGCCGCCGCCCGGCAGGATGCCAGTTCGCGCCGCGCTGCCCCGTCGCGATCGCCAAATGCCACCGGCTCGATCCGCCGCTCCTGCCCATGAACCCCGGCCAGGATGTCGCCTGCTTCGTGGCGCAGGGAGATGCCGATGGCTGAACCGGTGCAGGAAGAAACGGTGCCGGAAGAAACGGTGCTGGAGGCGCAGGGCCTCAGCAAGACCTTCGCGGCGCGCGGCGGAAGGCGGGGCGCGCTCCGCGCCGTCAGCGACGTGAGCTTCACGATCGGCCGCGCGGAAACGCTCGGGCTCGTCGGCGAAAGCGGCTGCGGCAAATCGACGCTCGCCCGCCTCGTGCTGCGGCTGATCGAGCCCGATGCCGGCACGGTGCGCTTTGCCGGTCAAGCCTTCACCGGCGCCGCGCCGCCCCGGACGCGGCAGATGCGCCGGCAGGTGCAGATGGTCTTCCAGGACGCGCTGTCCTCGCTCAATCCGCGGATGACGGTCGGCACCAATATCGCCGAGCCCATGCGGCTGCAGGGCATCGGTACCGAGCGCGAACGGCAGGAGGCGGCGCAGGCGCTCATCGCGCTCGTGGGGCTGCGCCCCGAGCATGCCGACCGCTACCCGCATGAATTCTCCGGCGGCCAGTGCCAGCGCATCGCGATTGCCCGCGCCCTGATCCTGAAACCCTCGGTCATCGTTTTCGACGAGGCGGTCTCCGCGCTCGATGTCTCGATCCGCGCGCAGATCCTGCACCTCATTCTGGATCTGCAGCAGCGTTTCGCGCTCGGCTACCTTTTCATCTCCCACGACCTCAGCGTGGTGAAGCGGATCGCAGACCGCATCGCCGTCATGTATCTTGGGCGCATCGTCGAAATCGGGTCCTCGGAGGCCGTCTACCGCTCGCCGCTGCACCCTTATACGCAGGCGCTGCTCAGCGCGATTCCCGTGCCCGATCCAAGACGTATGCGGGTCGCCGCGCTCGGCGTGGTCGAGGGCGAGGCCGCGAGCCCGCTCGATGCGTCCGATCTCTGCCCGTTCCGGGGCCGCTGCCCGCACCGGATGCCAGTCTGCGACGAGACGCCGCCCGCGCTGCTGACGACGGAGGCGGGACACTCGGTCGCCTGCTTCCTCCATCATCCACCGCGCGCAGCGGCGGCATAGCCTCAGCCGATCGACAGGCTCTGCAGCGGGATGAGGGTCAGCAACGAGATGGCGGCGCTGAACCCGACATCCACCGCCACCAGAAGCGCGGCGCTCGTCGGCGGCAGGTTCAGCACGAGCCGCGTCGTGAACCATTCGAGCCATAGCGCCCAGCCGTAGCCGACCAGCGCCGAGGTCTCGGAGACGATGGGCGGCGCATGCAGCACGACCGGCAGGGAGGTCAGGAACAGCAGCACGTATTGCGCGACATTGCTCCAGTTCCAGGCCGAGATGTAGCGCGGCCAGAGCGTCGCGACGCCGAGCGTCCGCAGCAGCGGGATGGAGATGAGCGCGAAACCGGCCCAACTGATCGGGAAGGCCAGCAGATCGAGCGCCATAGCGTGCGGCACTTCGACCGGCCCCGCGCCCGCCGCCCAGTCGAGGAAATGGAACATGACGAAAATCGGCAGGGCGATGAGCGCCGTCACGAAGCTCCGCCGCGTCGCTCCGATGTCGTTGGTGAAGGCGCGCGCGCCCTCGGGCTTGCCGAAGGTCAGCATCGCGATGCCGCGTGCGCCGGTCGCGATCTCGCGTCCCGCCTGACGAAGCCCCGCCGTGAAGCGCCCGCTCACTCCCACGCTCATCCCTTTCCGGCCGCGATGGATTGCAGGGCGAGTTGGAGAAGCTGGGGTGCGCCCACCAGAATGATGGTGATGAGATTGACCAGGAACACGAGCAACGCGGCCCGGCCACGCGACAGATCGAGGCCGTGGCGCGCCAGGAACCAGTGCAGCCAGAAGGCATAGGCGAGCAGGACGCAGCACAGCAGGACCACCACGGGGCGCAGCGGCACGCCCGCCTGCACCATGAAGCCCGCGATCAAAACCAGCAGCGCGCCCAGCAGCGGCAGGACCCATTGGCACCAGTTGAAGGCGGTGCCGAAGCGGAACCATCTCTCCTGCCGGCCCCAGAGGCGGGCAAGGGAGTAGGACAGCACCGGGGGCGCCAGGATGGCGACCAGCGTTGCCAGAAAGTCGGTGACGGCATCCAGGACTTTGCCCTGCGCCAGCATCAGCAGGCAGCCGACCAGCGGAAAGGCGACGAGCGGCGCCAGACTAGCCAGGAACTCCTGCGGGCCCGACCCCATCTCGGCGAGGCCCGCCGGCCGCCCCGTCGACAGCAGGACGATCCCCCGCAGAATATTGGGTCGCCCGGATTTCGCCTGCATTGGCCGCCTCATCGGGTGCGGAAACGGGCGAGGATGGCGGCATAGGCCCGCGCCAGCGCCTCAAGATCGCCGAGCGTCGTCCGCTCGTCCACCTGATGCATCGTGGCGCCGACCAGCCCGAACTCGGCGACCGGGCAAAGCCGGGTGATGAACCGCGCGTCCGACGTGCCGCCTCCGGTATCGAGCTTCGGCGCGGCGCCGAATACCGCCGCGATCCCTTCCGATAGGGCTTCGACATCCGGCCCGGGCCGGGTCAGGAAACTATCGCCCGAGCGGTGGAAGTCGATCCGGGCTCCGGGGGCATGCTCGCGCGTGACGGCACTTATCCAGGACTCCAGAGACGCCGCGTCGTGGGCGTCGTTGTAACGGATGTTGAGCCGTGCGGTCGCCCGGGCCGGGATCAGATTGGCGGCGCCGTTGCCCACGTCGATGCTGGTGACCTGCAGGCTGGAGGGCTGGAACCAGCGCGTCCCCTCATCCAGCCGATGCGCGGTCAGCGCATGGAGCAGCGCCAGCAGCCGATGCACCGGATTGTCGGCGAGATGCGGATAGGCCACATGCCCCTGCACGCCCTCGACGGCAATCGTCGCGCTGAGGCTGCCGCGCCGGCCGATCTTGACGATCTCGCCCAGACGCGTCGGGTTCGTGGGCTCCCCCACCAGACAGAAATCCGGCACCTCGCCATGGTCGCGCATCCACTCCACAACGCGCACCGTGCCGTCGCGCGCGGGGCCTTCCTCGTCGCCGGTGATGAGCAGGCTGACCGAGCCGGGCAGCGCGTCGGCGGCCTGCGCCTGGGCCACGCCCGCGACGAAGGCGGCGATCGCGGCCTTCATGTCGCAGGCGCCACGGCCATAGAGCACGCCGTCCTCGACGATGCCGCCGAAGGGATCGTGACGCCAGCCCTGGCCGGGTGGCCCCTCGCCGGGTGGCCCCTCGCCGGGTGGCCCCTCGCCGGGTGGCACGACATCGGTATGGCCGGCGAAGCAGATATGCGGCGCGCCGGCGCCGAGGCGCGCATAAAGGTTCGGTGTCTCGCCGAACGTCAGGCGATGGACCGTGAAGCCGAGCGAGGCCAGCGCCTCGGCCAGCACATCCTGCGCGCCATCATCGGCGGGCGTCACGGACGCGCAGCGGATCAGCCTTTGCGCAAGCGGCAGCGCATCGTTGAGAGACGGCGCCGCCGTCACGTTCGCAGCAATTCGTTGACCGAGGTCTTCTCCCGCGTCCGCGCGTCCACGCGCTTGACGATGACCGCGCAGGCGAGCGCGGGACCGGGCGAGCCGTCCGGCAGCGGGCGGCCCGGCAGCGTTCCCGGCACGACGACGGAATAGGCGGGAACGCGGCCATAGATGATCTCGCCTGACGCCCGGTCGATGACCTTGGTCGAGGCGCCGAGGAAGACGCCCATCGAAATCACCGCACCGCGCTCGACGATGAAGCCCTCGGCCACTTCGGATCGCGCGCCGACGAAGCAATCGTCCTCGATGACGACGGGGTTCGCCTGCAGCGGCTCCAGCACGCCGCCGAGGCCCACGCCGCCGCTGATATGGCAGTTGCGTCCGACCTGGGCGCAGCTGCCGACCGTCGACCAGGTGTCGATCATGGTGCCCTCGCCCACATAGGCGCCGACGTTCACGAAGCTCGGCATGAGCACGACGTTGCGGCCGATGAAGGCCGACCGGCGCACCACGGCGCCCGGCACGGCGCGGAATCCGGCTTCGGCGAAGCGGTTATCGCCCCAGCCCTCGAACTTCATCGGCACCTTGTCGAAGACCGGGGCGCCACCGGCGCCCGGCATGGGGACCGAGTCGGAAAGGCGGAAGGACAGCAACACGGCCTTCTTGAGCCACTGGTTCACCTGCCATGTGCCGTCGCGAGGCTCCGCCACGCGGGCGGCCCCTGATTCCAGCAGCGCGAGCGCCTCGTCCACGGCATCGCGCTCCGGGCCCCGGGTAGCGGCGGAGAGTTCCGCGCGACGGTCCCACAGGCCATCGATCACGCTCGCCAGACTAGCCGTCGTCATGCCGTTCTCCCACCCTCGAAGCGGCGGGGACCTTTAAGCCGCACGGGGAGCATGTCAACGCGGCATGCCAACCGTCTCGGCATAGGTTGTGCGCTGGATACCCGCCCCTACGAAGGCGGACATGACGGCGGGGCTGATGAGCGCCGCCAACTCGCCTTCATGGGCGTAGGCCGGCATCAGCCGGTCGAGCAAGGCGTCGCGGCCGGCGGCGGGGTGGAAGTAGATTTCGCTCAGCCCCGCGGGAAGCCGGGGGATCAGGCGCAGCAGCCGATCCTCGGTCATGCCGCCGCTCCAGGCGAGCCCGAAGGCATGGTCGTTGGTGACGAGCCCCGCCCGGTGCGCCTGCCTGCGCAGCAACCGTGTCCAGGCGAGCAGCGCGCGCGCCCCCGGACCCGGCCGCGAGCCGAGCGCGCCGAGGATGCGCGCGGGTTCGGCTGGAACACGAAGGGCGCGCAAGCCGTGGCTTCGGCCAGCCTCGATGATCATGCGCCCCACCACGGGGTGCAGATGCATATGCTTGTGGGCGTTGGCGTGGTCGAGCGGCAGGCCCGTCGCCTCGAAGGCGCGGAACTGCGTGGCGATCTCGCGGGCGAGCTGGCGCTTGACCGTCGCACGGAAAGCATAGCTGAGCCCGAGGCGCATCTGGTCCGACGGAAATTGGCCGTCGCCATCCACTAGGGCCGCGATCTCGGAAGGCGGGAGCGCGGCCGGACCCTCGATCGCGACGACATGGAGCCCGACCCGAAGGTCGGGCATGGCGCGTGCCCGGCGGACCGCATCCTCCGCCGCGTCGCCCGCGACCATCAGGCTGGCGGTCGAGAGCAGCCCCTCGCGATGCGCCCGCTCGATGCCCTCATTGACGGCAAGCGAAAGCCCGAAGTCGTCGGCCGAGATAATCGCGCGGCGCAGCATGGGAGGGGGCGCTTCTTTCAGGAGAGAAGAAGCTGAACCCTTCCGATCTCAGGCCGCGATCTTGTTACGCTCCCGCAGAAACTGGAAGAACTCCACGCCTTCCCTGAGGCGGCGCACCATCATCTGCCGGCTGGTCATCATCTCGCCGACGATGGAGGCGATCTTCGGCGCGCGGAAATAGAACTTCTTGTAGAAGGTCTCCACGTTGTCGAAGATCTCGGTGTGGCTGAGGTGCTCGTAGTTCAGCGGCGCGATCTGGATGCCGCTCTCGTCGATCAGCTCCGCGTGTTTCGCGTCCAGCCAGCCATTCTCCAGCGCCTGCTTATAAAGCGCCGTGCCGGGGTAGGGTGCTGCCAGCGACACCTGGATGGTGTGCGGGTTGATGCGGGTGGCGAACTTGATCGTCTCCTGGATGGTCTCCTTCGTCTCGCCCGGCAGTCCGAGGATGAAGGTGCCGTGGATCTTGATGCCGAGATCGTGGCAGTCCTTGGTGAACTGCTCGGCGACCGAGACGAGCATCCCCTTCTTGATGTTGTGCAAGATCTGCTGGTTGCCGCTCTCGTAGCCGACCAGCAGAAGCCGCAGGCCGTTGGCCTTCAAGACTTCCAGCGTCTTGCGCGGCACGTTCGCCTTGGCGTTGCAGGACCAGGTCACGCCGAGCTTGCCGAGTTCACGCGCGATGGCCTCGGCGCGGGGCAGGTTGTCGGTGAAGGTATCGTCGTCGAAAAAGAACTCGCGGACCTGCGGGAAGGCTGCCTTGGCCTGCCGGATCTCCTCGGCCACGTGCTCCGGGCTGCGCACCCGGTAGCGATGACCGCCGACCGTCTGCGGCCAGAGGCAGAAGGTGCAGCGGGATTTGCAGCCCCGGCCGGTATAGAGCGAGATGTAGGGGTGCATCAGGTAGCCGATGAAGTAGTCCTCGATCCGCAGATCGCGCTTGTAGACGTCCGTCACGAAGGGCAGCTGGTCCATATCCTCCAGCACCGCGCGGTCCTTGTTGTGGCGGATCACGCCGTTCGCATCCCGGTAGGAGATGCCGTCGACATCGGCGAAGTCCCGTCCCTCGGCGATTTCCTTGATCGTGAAGTCGAACTCGTTGCGGGCGACGAAGTCGATGGGCGCTCCGGCGGCCAGGCTCTCGGACGGCTGGACAGCGACCTTCGCGCCGACGAAACCGATCTTGAGTGCCGGATTGGCTTCCTTCAGCTGCGCCGCGACCTTCACGTCATTGGCGAAGGACGGCGTGGAGGTGTGGATCACGACCAGCTCGCGGTCCTTCACATCGGCGAGGATCGGGGCCATCCCCATGCGCGCGGGCGGCGCGTCGATGAGGCGGCTGCCGGGCACGAGCGCGGCCGGCTGGGCAAGCCAGGTCGGATACCAGAACGACTTGATCTCGCGGCGGGCCTGATACCGCGAGCCCGCGCCCCCGTCGAAACCATCGAAGGAGGGCGGCTGTAGAAACAGTGTCTTCATCATAGCTACTTGATACTCCGAGAAAGCCGGCCCGTCTTATCCAAACCCGTTTTATTCAAGTTGATCTTCTGGTCCAAGCTGAGTTTTTTGCCCAGGCCGATCCTGCGAAACCTCATCCGCGGCTCGCGCCGGATGGTGGCGGCGGCCATGCTGCTGCCGCGCCATACCACACGGTTACCCAGATAGCTCGCGAGCAACACGATGATGGACAAGATCTCGCGAAGCGGCAGCAGCCACCCGGAAAACGCACCCCGGTCGAGCTGGCGGGCCATCGAACGCGCCACGAGCGCGCGCAGTGCCCAAACCGCCGCCGCGAAGATCAGCGCCCAAATCTGGCCGGCGGCCAGGGCGATCGTCACCAGCGCCCAGAAGACCGGATATTGGAGCAGCGTGGTGGCATAGGTCAGCGGCTCCAGCGCACGGATGGTCCGCGCCCAGCGGAGTTCGTGGCCGAACAGATCCGGCAGCGTCTCCTCCGACACTGTCGTCACGACGAGGCTCGGCGCGAGCGCCACCCGAAGACCGAGCCGCTGCACGAGGTGGCCGAGCGCCGCGTCATCCGCCAGATGCGGCAGCAGCGCCGGCAGCCCGCCGATGCGGATGAAGGTTTCGCGCCTCAGAGCGAGGGCCGCGCCGAGACAGTCCTGCCGTCCGAGCATGCGCCCGAGCACCACGCCGGGCAGGAAGATGTGGTTGATCTGAGCCGCTCCGAACCGGGCGGCCATGCCCCGCCCGGTCGGCAGCCCCGCGTAGAGCGTGGTGACCGCCCCCACCCCCGGCTCAGCGAGCGAGGCGACCATCCGCTCCAGGAACTGCGGCGTCACATGCACGTCCGAATCGGCGAGCACGATGATGTCGTGCTTGGCGGCGGGCCACATGTTGATGAGATTGGCGACCTTGCCGTTGCCGCCATGCCGCGTCTCATCCACGACCAGGGCGATATCCCGCTCGGGGAACAGCGCGCGGACCCGTTCCACGACGGCAATGGCGGGATCCGCATGGTCCTGGACGCCGAACACGATCTGATAATCGGGATAGGATTGAATGCAAAACGAGGCGAGCGCCGCCTCCAGCAGCGGCTCGTCGCCCTTCAACGGCTTGAGAATCGTGACCGGCGGCCGCTCCCTGATCTGCGGGCGCGGGTGGCGGTTGAACCGCTTGAGGGCCTCGACCGCGATGCCGGCCTGGAGCAGGCCCGCTCCGGCGAAAACCGCGGTTGCGTCGGCAAGAAGGGTCACCTCGGCGCCTCGCTTCTCATGCTAGGAACTGATTGCGCCGCCGGAAAGCACCGAGACTTTCCGCTCCAGGCTGGCGATCAGCGGAGCGGCACTGCCAAGCGCGATCAGGGAGCTGAAGTCCGAGCGCTGGACGGCGACCCGGCTGATGGTTTCGTCGAGCAGAATGTCCTGCACTTTCCAGGCGCCCCCGCTCTGCCCCATCACGTAGTCGATGTGCGTGGCGTCCCCGGACGACTTCGTAAACGTGCTCGCCACGACCTGTTGAGCGCCGACAGCCCGGGTCGCGGGGGAGACGACCGCCGTCTCGCCGTCGTAGCTATCGAAGTTCGCGACGTAGCTCGCGATCGTGAAGCGGCGGAACACCTGCAGCAGCTTCTGCTGCTGATCGGCCGGCAGGCCGCTCCAATAGAAGCCGATGGATACCCTCAGGATGCGGGCGAGGTCGAAGACCTGATCGATCGTCGGCGCCAACATCTGATACCGCTGACGAAACGGTGTCGCATCCCCCGCCTTCATGATCGCGATGAGGGCGCTGTCGAGGGCGACGATGGGTGCCGTCGTCGCGTCGGCGCCCGGCTCGCCCGGTCTGGCGGCAGCAATCTGGTTCTGACCTTGAGCCTGACCCTGATCCTGGGCATGGGCCAAGCGGGGTGTGACCGCCACGGAGCAGATCGCCGCCAGAAGGACTCGCCTCGACAACGCCATCATGCACCCAATCGGCCTCACGCCGCCCTCCAGAATTGCCGCGGCCGGACCGGCCAGGCCAACCGGCTCGGCTCGCGCCTGATCTGGGGGCTGCGGCTGCGGTAGACACCCACCCTCACGACGACGTGGCCGGCGACCCGCGCGCGTTTGTAACGCAGGACGAACCGAAGACAATAGCCACCGGGCGCGCGGGCTCCCCGCCGGGCCGTCCCCGCCGGGTGCATTGCAGCAAAACCTTGCCCCGCTTTCGTCAAGTGCTTATCCCTTGGTATAAGAGAGGCTTGTCGGCCTGCCCGAGCGCGGCCGCGCGCCCGCCAGACACGGAGAAGACTGAGATCATGCGAGTCCTCCTCGCCCAGCCGCGCGGGTTCTGCGCCGGCGTCGTCCGCGCCATCGACATCGTCGAGCGGGCGCTCAAGAAGTATGGCCCACCCATCTATGTCCGCCATGAAATCGTTCATAATCGCCATGTGGTGGAGGATCTTCGCCAGCGCGGGGCGGTTTTCGTGGATGAACTGGACGAGGTGCCCGAGGGTGCCATCACTGTTTTCAGCGCCCACGGGGTCGCCCGGAAGGTGCAGGACGAGGCGATCAGCCTTGGCCTGCCGGTGATCGACGCCACCTGCCCGCTCGTCGCCAAGGTTCACGCGGAAGGCAGGCGTTATGCGGCCCAAGATCGTGAAATCGTGCTGATCGGCCATGCCGGCCACGCGGAGGTGGAGGGCACCATTGGCCAGATCCCGGCCAAGGTGCATCTCGTGCAGACGGCCGAGGATGTCGCGACCCTGGCGGTACGGGATGACGACAAGCTCGCCTATGTGACGCAGACCACCCTTTCGGTCGATGACACCAGGGGCATCATCCAGGCCCTGCAGGAACGGTTCCCGACCATCCAGGGGCCGGATGTCCGCGACATCTGCTACGCGACGCAGAACCGCCAGCAGGCGGTGCGCGACCTTGCCCAGCAGGTCGACGTGCTGCTCGTCGTCGGCTCGCGCAACAGTTCGAATTCGAATCGGCTGCGCGAACTCGGCGAGGAACTCGGCTGCCGGTCCTATCTCGTGGACGACGAGGAGGGTTTGCAGGCGCAATGGTTCGAGGGCGTGGGAAGCGTGGGCGTCACGGCCGGCGCATCCGCGCCCGAGGTTCTGGTCCAGGGCGTCCTCGACGGGCTGCGCCGCTTCGGCGACGTGGAGGTCGGGCTCATGGCCGGTGTGCCGGAAGATGTGCGCTTTCGCCTGCCGCCCGAAGTCGCCGATGTCGCCTGAGCCATTGATCGGGACCCGGGCCCTCACGACATCACTGTCCGACACTGCTATCCTGTCCGACACTGCTATAAGGGGCTGACGAACTCATGGGTGTTCCACTCAACCAAGCCTTCCGCGTTGGCGCCTATGTCGTCAAGCAGCACCTCATCGGACGCAAGCGCTATCCGCTGGTGCTGATGCTGGAGCCGCTGTTCCGTTGCAATCTTGCGTGCAACGGCTGCGGAAAGATCGACTATCCTGCGCCCATCCTTAACCAGAGGTTGTCGTACGAGGAGTGCATGGAGGCGGCCGACGAGTGCGGCGCGCCCGTGGTCGCGATCGCCGGCGGCGAGCCGCTGCTGCACAAGGAGATGCCGCAGATCGTCGAAGGTCTGCTGAAGCGCGGCAAGTTCATCTATCTCTGCACCAACGCGTTGCTGCTTGAGAAGAAGATGGACCTCTACAAGCCGCACAAGAACTTCGCCTGGGATATCCATCTCGACGGCGACAAGGAGATGCACGACACGGCGGTGAGCCAGGAAGGCGTCTACGAGGTCGCCACCAAGGCGATCAAGGACGCCAAGGCGCGCGGTTTCCGCCTGTGCATCAACACCACGCTGTTCGACGGCGCGCAGCCCGAGCGCGTCGGCCGCTTCATCGACGATGCGATGGGCCTCGGCATCGACGGCGTCATGATCTCACCCGGCTACGCCTATGAGCGGGCACCGGATCAGGCCCACTTCCTCAACCGCCAGAAGACGAAGGAGCTGTTCCGAGGCATCTTCCGCTATGGCAAGGGCCGCAAGTGGAAGTTCAACCAGTCGGCGCTGTTCCTGGACTTCCTCGCCGGCAACCAGCAGTTCCACTGCACGCCCTGGGGCAAGCCGACGCGCAACGTCTTCGGCTGGCAGCGTCCCTGCTACCTTCTGGGCGAGGGCTACACCAAGACCTTCGCGGAGCTGATGTCGAGCACGGACTGGGACAAATACGGCACCGGCAACTACGAGAAGTGCGCCGACTGCATGGTCCATTCCGGCTATGAGGCGACCGCCGTGATGGAGGCGATCCGCCATCCGATCAAGATGATAAAGACGACGATATCCGGTCCGCGCACGGAAGGCGCGATGGCCAAGGAGATCCCGCTCGATAACCAGCGCCCGGCCGACTACGTGTTCAGCCGCCATGTCGAGGAGCGGATGGAGCAGCTAAAGAGCGAGCCCCCCAAGGTTCGCGTCACGCGCAGCAAGGCGCCGGAGGCTTTCGGCACCGCGGACTAGCGACCGCCGGGCCCGGGCGGCGTCCCTTCCGAGGGTCGCCAGCCCGAGGAGTTCCCGGGGATTACGGAGCACGATCCGCGCCATCGTCCCGAAGGCGATCCTCCCCTGCAGGTCGAGCGCCTGCACCGCGGAGACAGGAAGATCGCGGTCGGCAGGATCGCAGATCGCGCGGATGACGGCGAAGGGAACGCCGGCGGCCGACGCGACTTCGGCGACCGCGCCGCTTTCCATGTCGACCGCCGCGGCGCCGTGGTCCCGCCATAGCCGCTGCTTCTCGGCGGCAGTGGCAACCGCCGTTCCGACCGCGAGCAGCGACCGGATCGGCATGCCTCCGAGCGCCTCGGAGAGCGCGGGGTCGCAGACGTAGATCTGTCCGTTGGACAGCACCGTTGAGGGCACGACGAGCGCGCCGGGTGGGAGGGACGGATCAAGGCCGCCGGCCAGGCCGAAGCTGATGAGTGCGGTCGCGCCGTCATCCACCAAGCTGCGGGCCATGCGATGTGCGCCCGAAGACGATCCGCCGCCGATCGCCACGGCGCATCCGCTTCGGTGAAGTAGCCGCGCTTCTGCCGCCAACCCGACGACGATGGCGATGCTGAGTGGTGTCGCGCCGCCAGTCATAACGAATTATGGCACTCCGAAACGGTTCGGTCTCAACTATAAAGACCACGAAACCGGCAGCGCCGCCACCACGGACGCATTAACTAGTAATGCGCGCGTTTCCAATAGGGGGATGGCGGCTGTCTCGGTTGCCAACGCAGGATAAGCAGGCGCGTCACAACACGGAGTTAACGGGAGTTGAGCGTCCCCCACCGGCGAGCTGATTTCAGACCAGTTCGAAAGTGGCCAGTCTGATATGCAGTTCGGTATCCGGTACGTTGTGAAGCCGCTCGGCGCCCAGCTGTTTCAGATGTCCCTCGATCAACCGCTCGCGGAGCGCGTCGAATAGCGGGTCCACCGGAACGGCGCCCGCGATTTCCAGGCAGACATGCGCGTCGTCAAGCCGCGTCGAGAGCCGCACCCTCCGGTCGAGCGCATAGGCGCCGTCGAGCATCGGCGGCAGCGTCACCGCCAGATACAGCCCAAGGGTGATCGCCTGATCGAGGTTGATCATCATATGGGCTTGGCAGTCGGCGGTCTCGACACCGTCGGTCTTACCCCCCGCGACCTCCACAAGCCCCGACACGACCTCGCGGATCAGCTCGTCGATCGAGACCTTGATCATTTCGCCAGACGCATAAACGACGCGGTAGGCCGCGGCGATCGACTGCACGTGCTCCTCCAGGAAACGGATTTCCCCGCGCCGGTCGGCGGGCAGCATCCGCTTCTGCACGTTCATGAGACTCACGATGATTTGCAGGTTGTTCTTCACGCGATGGTGAAGCTCCCGCACCAGCGCGTCACGTTCGCCGGTAATCTGCGTCTGGTCGCCGCCGCCGCCCATCGCCTCGTCTACTCCAGCACACGCCCAAAATCGCCAAGACGCTTAAAACGTTTCACGTCTTCGCTAAACTCTCACCTCATGTCCAGGATCGATCCGGTTGATATCGGGCGCCTGGGCGGAACTGCCAGAGCATCGTCGATCACCTGGACTTTACTCGGACGCCCGCCACCGAGCGCGCCAAGGCACACGCCGATCCGCCGCCCGGCACGAAGCTCCTTCACCGTCGCACGATCACGCTGTAGCGTCTTGATGAAGACGCCTCGGGCGGATACTGCCCCCTAATCGGTCTCGTCGAGAGGCGTCCTGGCTCAGGCCTGCCGCCTCTTCCCCCGGCCTCTTCTACGGATGAAGCAGATGCACAACACGAACCAGATCGCCGCCCACCTTCCCTACCTTCGCCGCTTCGCGCGCGCGCTTACGGGCAGCCAGTCGGCGGGGGACGCCTATGCCGCGGCGGCGCTCGAGACGGTCGCGGTGGAGCCCACGGCGCTGCCGGAGGATCTCGACCTCAACGCCGCGCTTTACAAGGTGCTGCTGACGATCTGGGGCTCGGTGCCGGCCAACCGCCGCCATCATGCACCGGTTCTGGCCGATGCGACGCCCGCCGACGGCCACGACATCGAGCAGATCACGCCCCTGCCCCGCGTCTGCTTCCTGCTTCACACCGTCGAGGGCTTTTCCTCGGACGTCATCGCCAAGCTCGTCGACCGCCCGGTCTCGGCGGTCCGCGCGCTGATCGACGAGGCGGAGAAGGAAATCGCCGCCCAGTTGCACGCCGACGTGCTCATCATCGAGGACGAGACCATCATCTCGATGGATCTCGAGGCGCTGGTGGAAGAACTCGGCCATCACGTGGTCGGCGTGGCGCGCACCCGGACCGAGGCGATGGCGCTCGCCCGGAAGACCCAGCCGGGGCTGATCATGGCCGACATCCAGCTCGCGGACGGCAGCTCGGGTCTCGACGCGGTGAGCGACATCCTGGCGGGCGTCGAGGTGCCGGTGGTGTTCATCACCGCCTACCCGCAACGGCTGCTGACCGGCGAGCGGCCGGAGCCGACCTTCCTGATCACCAAGCCGTTCCAGCATGAGGTGGTGAAGTCGGTGATCAGTCAGGCGCTGTTCTTCGACCAGCGGGCGCGCCTCGGCCGCAAGGCGTCGAAGATGCTGCGCACCGCATCCGTCTAGGCGCGCTGCCACCACCCGCGGAACACCTCCGCGGGCGGAGGCTTTCTGCCCTTAGCCGCGGAGGATCGTCCGGCCCGCATAGCGCGCGGAGGTGCCGAGCGCCGCCTCGATCCGGATGAGCTGGTTGTATTTGGCCACCCGGTCCGTCCGCGCGAGGCTGCCGGTCTTGATCTGGCCGGCATTGGTCGCGACCGCCAGATCGGCGATGGTCGCGTCCTCGGTCTCGCCCGAGCGGTGGCTGATGATGCTGGTGAAGCCCGCGCGATGGGCGATTTCCACCGCATCCAGCGTCTCGGTGAGCGTGCCGATCTGGTTGACCTTGACCAGGATCGAGTTGCCGGTCTTCTCGGCGATGCCCCGGCGCAGGCGCTCGGGGTTGGTCACGAACAGGTCGTCGCCGACCAGCTGAACCTTCGAGCCGAGGCGCTCGGTCAGCAGCTTCCAGCCCGCCCAGTCATCCTCGGCGAGGCCGTCCTCGATCGAGAGGATCGGGTATTTGGAGACCAGGGCCTCCAGGTAGCCGACCATCCCGGCAGCGTCGAAGGTCTTGCCCTCGCCCTCCATCTTGTAGACGCCGTCGGAGTAGAACTCCGTGGAGGCGGCATCGAGCGCGAACATCACGTCCTCGCCCGGGCGGTAGCCAGCCTTCTCGCAGGCCATCGAGATGAAATCGAGCGCCGCTTCGGCCGAGCCGATATTGGGTGCGAAGCCGCCCTCGTCGCCGACATTGGTGTTGTGACCGGCGTCGTGCAGCGCCTTCTTGAGCGTCTGGAAGATCTCCGAGCCGACCCGGACCGCATCGGCGATGCTCGCGGCACCCACCGGCATGATCATGAATTCCTGGATGTCGATGGGGTTGTCGGCATGCTGGCCGCCGTTGATGATGTTCATCATCGGCACCGGAAGCGTGCGGGCATCGACGCCGCCGAGGTAGCGATACAGCGGCATGTCGTAGTCGATGGCGGAGGCCTTCGCGATGGCGAGCGACACCGCGAGCATCGCATTGGCGCCGAGGCGGTGCTTGTTGGGCGTGCCGTCCAGATCGATCAGCAGGTTGTCGATCTTCACCTGCTCGCTGGCGTCGAGGCCGCCGATGGCCTCGAAGATTTCGCCCTCGATATTGGCGACCGCCTGCAGCACGCCCTTGCCGCCGAAATGCGACTTGTCGCCGTCGCGGAGTTCGACCGCCTCATGCGCGCCGGTGGACGCGCCCGAGGGTACGGCGGCGCGGCCCATGGCGCCGGTCTCGAGGATCACGTCGACCTCCACAGTGGGGTTGCCGCGGCTGTCGAGAATCTGGCGGGCGACGATATCGGCGATGGCGGACATGGCTCTTCCTTCCGGGATGTCGGTGCGCAGGGCGTAAAACTGCGCCCGCCGGATGGCAAGGGGAGCGGAGGCCTTTGCCCCCGTCCGCCTCGGAAGACGCCCGCCGCTACTTCGTTCCGAACAGCCGGTCCCCCGCGTCGCCCAGGCCGGGGCGGATATAGGCATGCTCGTCCAACTCGCGGTCCAGGGCGCCGGTGAAGATCGGCACGTCCGGATGCGCGTCCAGCATGACCTGCACGCCCTCCGGCGCGCTGAGGAGGGAGACGAAGCGCACGCTGTCGGCGCCCGCGCGCTTGACGACATCGACCGCCGCGACCGCCGAATTGCCCGTCGCCAGCATGGGATCGACGACGATCACCAGCCGGTCCTCCATGTCCTCCGGCAGCTTCGTGAAATACTCCACCGGCCGCTTGGAGATGGGATCGCGATACAGGCCGATATGGCCGACGCGCGCGGAGGGAACCAGATCGAGCAGCCCGTCCAGCAACCCGCCCCCGGCGCGCAGCACGGAGACGAAGCACAGCTTCTTGCCCGACAGCAGCGGCGCCATCATGGGCTCCAGCGGCGTCTCGATCGGCACCAGCTGCAGCGGCAGGTCGCGCATCACCTCGTAGCCCAGCAGCAGGCTCGTCTCGCGCAGCAGCAGCCGGAACTCCTTCGTCGACTTCTCCCGCCGCCGCATGAGGGTGAGCTTGTGCTGCACCAGAGGGTGGTCGACGACCGTCAAATTGGGGTAGGCGGGCATTGCGCCGTGACTCTCTTCTGGTATGGCAGGGGAGCGCATGATGACCGCTGGCCGGCGCCGGGGCAACGCATGAGCGCCAGCGCCACCGAGAGGAGGCCGACCACGGGAGCCAGGATCATGCAGGCCGTCAGGGGTGCCTATTTCATCTCCGACGACCGGTCGCTGCTCGATTTCGACGTGATCCACGGCTTCCTGAGCGGCGCCTACTGGGCGCCCGGCGTCCCGCGCGAGATCGTGGAGCGGGCGGCGGAGCATTCGCAGCCTTTCGGGCTCTATCTGCGTGAGGACGCCGGCTCGCTTCGCCAGATCGGCTATATGCGCGTGCTCACCGACTATGCCGCGATCGGCTACGTGCTCGACGTGTTCGTGCTGGAAAGCTTTCGCGGCCACGGCCTCGGCCGGTGGCTGGTGCAGACGGCGCTCGCGCAGCCTGCCTTCGCCGGCATCCGCACCTGGGTGCTCACGACCAAGGACGCCCAGGCGCTCTACCGCACGCTCGGCTTCACCGAGGCCGAGGCCGGCCGGTTCATGACGCGCCGGGTGCGCCAACCCTGGCAGATCGCGCCATAGCGCGCGGCTGCTACTGGAACAATCCCCGCAGGAAACCGGGCGTGATCAGCGACAGCGGGTTCACGTGCACCTGCGGATTATCGATCGGCCCTACCAACTGATACTTGGCGGCGAAGACGCCGCCGCCCTTCTCCGGGCTGAAGAGCTTGCCGATGAACGGAATGTGCCCCAGCAGCGAGTTGAAGAAATAGGCCGGCACGATCGTGCCCTGGACGTCGAATTGATTCCTCGGCAGATCGACCGAGCCGTGCGCCGTCAATCCGAGCGACGCGCTGTAGGCCCGCGCTTGGCTCAGGACGAGCCGTCGGTCGGCGAGGGTGAACGGCGCCAACAGCTTGCTGAAGAACAAGCCCTTGCCGTGCAGCAGGTCGACCACGCCATAGAGCGTCATCGCCGCCAGAAGCTTCGCGGCCGTCGGGGCGTCGCCGAGCGTGAACTTGTCCATCTCGGCCGTGCCGCTGAGCGGATGCTCCGGCAGGCGATCGTCATAGGTCGCGTCGATCCGCAACTCGCCGCCGGTCACCGCGTCGTAGGCGTTGGTCGCCTTGAGCAGCCCGCCGAAATCGCCGCTCGTCAGCGTGACGTTCCGCGAGCCCCCGACCTCCGGCACGATGCTGAGATGCGCCGCGCTGTGCGACGGCTCGACCTCGAAGCCGATCTGCGCGCTCTCGACCACCACGCCGTTGTTCACGGCAAGCCCCCGCAGATGGTCGAGTTCCCGCGTGGCGCCCGACGCCATCCTGCCGAAGATGACCCGGTCGATGTCGACCCTGGCGCGCCAGGGCGGATGCGGCGCGAATTCGGTCTTGGACGAGATCGAGGACAGCGCCGTGTTCGCGGGCGCCACGCTGGGCGCCGAGGCATGTCCGCCGCCCCAGATGCCGGAGAGGTCGAGGGCTGGCCCCGCCACATCCAGCACGTAAGGGTCGGAGGCCGCCGCCGGCAGGCTGAAGCTGCCATGCAGATCGGTGCGTCCGAGCACGATCCGGTCGACGGTGAGCTTCGAAAGCCGCCCGCCGTTGAAGGTGCTCGTGGCCTGGAGCCCGACATCCGGCCCCTTCAGGCTGAGGTCGTCGAGCGCCACGATCGTGCCATTCTGCAGGGCGACATGGGCCGTCGCGGTCGCCTCGCCCGCCCCGCCCGTCCAGCTGATCGGCGTGATCCGCAGATGGGACTCGGGCAGGGTGAGCTTCGCGTCGATGTCGGTGCGCCCGCTGCGCTCGGCGCTCACATCCACCTTGGCTTGGACGCTGCCGTTCAGCACGCCGGCAGTCGGGATGCCGGCCTTGGCAAGCGCCGTCTGATCGGCCGTCGCCGTCGCCGTCAGCCGCACCACCACCTGCCCCGGCGGCCCCTTGGCGAAATTCGCGTCGAGCGCGAGCTGCGTCGGGATGGCCGCGAGCGCCGCCGTGCCGGTCAGATGCAGCGTCGAGGGGTTGGCGTCGATGGTGAGCGCGCCGCCGGTCACGCTGCGGCCGAGCAGAATGTTCGCAAGCGCGAGGTTCTGGATACCGGCATGAACCTTCACGTTGATCTGGGCGAAGGTCACATTCGCATTGAGCGGCAGGCTGAGGTTCACCACCGTCGCGACCGTGCCGGCGGTGGCGTTCAGCGGAAACGGCACGGACTTCATCAGATTGAGGCGCGGATGGCTCAGCAGGGCCAGCGCGGACGCGACCGGGCCCGCGGCATACAAGGCGATGGTTCCGGTCTGCTCTCGCGCGGACAGTCCGGTTATCACCATCGTGCTGTTGGTGACGCTGAGATTGCCTTGGCTCGCCTTGCTCACCGTCACGCCGACGGACCCCGGGCCGGTCAGCGCGATCGTGCCGTGCACGTCCGTCAGGGGCGGCAGCGGCGGCAGCCAGGCGATTGCAAGACCAGTCGCCGCCACGGCGCCGCCCGCCGATGAAATCGCGAAATCAGTGAGATCCGGGCCGCTCTTGAAGCCGATCCGGAAGAGGCCGTCATGCAGCAGCCCGCCATGCACCTGGGACTTGATCCAGGTGTAGGCGCCGTGGGCGATGCTCGGCGGCCAATAGGCGGCCACGTCGTCGGACGCCACGTGGTCGATGCCGAGCGACACGGTGGCGGCGAGACCGGTCGCGCTCCGCTCGGCGCTGCCACCGAGGGTGACGGTCGGCGGCGCCTGCTGGCTCACCGCCGCGAAGGCGATATGGGAGCCTGGGTCGATGGTGATGCGGTCGCCGCTTCCACTGGCGCTGAGAACGAGGCCGCTCACCGGGATCGCGGCGCCGCCCATGGCGACCTGTCCCGCGCCGCCCGTCAGACGTGCCTTGAGCGCGGTCAGATTCAGGTCGGCATCGGTCGTGACATCGGCGCTCGCCTGCAGCGGCATCGCCGGAATGGGCGTGCCCGCGGGTGGCGCGAGCGCCGCCATCAGCGCCGCCGGATCATCGACCTTGCCCTGTGCCTGGACATGCACGGCACCCGTCGTGCCGATCGCAACGGCCGCGGAGACGGTCGGCGTCTGCGCGAAATTCTTCGGGTCCGACTGCGCCGGCTGGCCCGCCACGAGCGTCGAGAGCACCGCCGAAAACTGCCCCGTCAAGCCGCCCGCCGCGGCGCGGGTCACCTCGGCCGCAATATTGCCCGCCCGCAGCGTCTTCGCGCCCTGGCCGGCACGCCCGCCCGCCGGTTCGATCAGCACCGTGCCGTTCGAGAGCGTCAGCCGCCGAAGCTCCGACAGGGCGGCGGGCTTTTCGCGGACCAGCTGCTTGTCGGTCTCCGGCGGCCGCGCCAGCACATGAACGACGTCCCGCGCCGACATCGACGAGGGCGAGACGGACGTGCCCTGCAGCGGCCGCCGCAGGACCAGCACCGGATTCACCAGCACCACGACGCGAGGCGCCAACACGCCCCGCACCGCCCAGGCCGCCGACAGTTCGGCGCTCGCATGGGCGACGGCGATGCTGCGATGGCGCTTGACCTCGACCACGCGGATGGCGTCGCCGGTCAGCCGGATCGGCTGGTCGGGACCATTGGTGAAGCCCTTCCAGGCGATGGCGAAATGCCCGATGGACACGTCGAGCCCCGGCGCTGCCACCGCGATCACCCGGCTCAGTCGCGGGAGAAGCCAGGACACGTCCACCGGACCTTGTGCCGCCCGCCAGGCAAGCGCGCCGCCGCCGATGATGAACAGCAGCATGATGCCTTCGACAAGCAGGATCAGCGCGGTCGCGGGCCAACGCCACCAGCGGCCGCGGCGCCGCTCCCTCGGCGCGGGCGGCGCGGGCGGCGCCGGGGGCGTGAGCGGGAACGGGAAGGTGCTGCGCCCTTGACCACCGGTGCGGCTCATGCCCAGCCTCGGCCGGCATGAGCGACGCCGCAATCACCCCACATTGGCCGGAACCGGCCGACGCAGACGCCGCCGACCGGTTCCTGGAACGCTTTCTGCCCGTGGTCCGGCCGTTCGGCACGGCGCAGGCGGATCTGCTCCGCGCGGTCGGCGGCAACAGCGAGTATCTGTCCGACCTTGCGTTGCGCGAACCCGAGACGCTGCTGCGCGTGGCCCGCCATGGCCCCGCCGCCGCCGCCGATCACGCCTTCGCCAGGCTGGGCGGGACATCGCCCGCCGCGCCGGCCGCCATCGTGGGCGCGGCGATGCGCGAGGCAAAGCGGCAGGTGGCACTCGCGGTGGCGCTCGGCGACATCGGGGGTCTCTGGCCGCTCTCGCGCGTCACCGGCGCGCTGTCGCGCCTCGCCGAGGAGACGCTGCAACTCGGCCTGCGGCATCTGCTGCTCGCGGCCCACGCGCGCGGCACCATCCGGCTTCCCGCGCCCGAGCGCGATCCCACGGAAGGCAGCGGCCTGATCGTCCTGGCGCTCGGCAAGCTCGGCGGCCGGGAGCTGAACTATTCGAGCGATATTGACCTCATCGTCTTTTATGAGCCGGCGGCCGTCGCCTTTGCCCCCGAGACTATAGGCGCAATCTACACCCGCCTAGCCAGGGATCTGGTTAAGCTCATGGAAGCCCGTGAAGGCGGCAGCTACGTCTTTCGCGTTGACCTGCGGCTGCGCCCCGACCCTGCGGCCATGCCCCTCGCGGTCTCCGTGCCGACGGCGCTGACCTACTACGAGACCGTGGGGCGTAACTGGGAGCGGCTCGCGCTGATCAAGGCCCGCCCCGTCGCCGGCGACATCGGGCTCGGCGCCAGCCTGCTGGAAGCCCTGCGGCCCTTCGTCTGGCGCCGCCATCTCGACTTCGCCGCCATCGCCGACATCCACGCGATGAAGCGCCGCATCGACGCCCATCGCGGCGGCCCCATTCCGGCGGGGCACGATCCCGTCGCCCGCCTCCTCGCCCACGACCTCAAGATCGGCCGCGGCGGCATCCGCGAGATCGAGTTCCTCGCCCAGTCGCAGCAGCTCGTCTGGGGCGGGCGCGAGCCGGTGCTGCGCGTGGGCGCCACCCTCCCCGCGCTCCGGCTGCTGACACGGCTGCGCCATATGTCGAGCGACACGGCGGCCACGCTCACCCGCGCCTACCGCTTCCTGCGTCAGGTCGAGCACCGGGTGCAGATGGTCGCCGATCGTCAGACCCATGCCCTGCCCGCCACCGCGCCGGCTTTCGCGGCGCTCGCGACCTTCATGGGCTTTCCGACGGCGCGCGCCTTCGCCGAGACGCTGCTCGGACATCTCGTGGCCGTGCAGACCCTCTACGACACCTTCTTCGAGAGGGGCGACGATGCCGCGGGCCTGGAAGTCGGCGCGGCCGGTGCCCCGCCGCCCGCGGCGACCATCGCGAGGCTCACGGAACTCGGCTTCACGGACCCTCAGCGCGTTGTCGACACCGTTCGCCGCTGGATGGCGGGACGGCCCCGCGCGCTCCGCTCCGAACGGGCGCGGGCGTTGCTGGAGGCTCTGGTGCCGCGCATCGTGGCGGCATTGGCGGCCCAGGCGCAGCCCGACCAGAGCTTCGCGCGCTTCGACCACTTCATCACCCGCCTGCCCGCCGGCATCCAGCTGCTGTCGCTGTTCCACCGCAACCCGGCCCTGATCGACCGCATCGCCGGCCTGCTCGGTGCCGCGCCGGGGCTCGCCGATCATCTGGCCGGCCATCCGGGCGCGCTCGAGGGGCTGCTCGGCTCGGAGGAGGTGCGGGCCGACCCCGCGCGGGTGCTGCGCCGCCAGCTCATCGACGCGATGACGCTCGAAGACACGATCGCGCTGACGCGGCATTTCGTCAGCGAGGAGCATTTCCGCATCGGCGTCGCCCAGCTCGAGGGCCGCATGGATGTGGATGCGGCCGGCCTCGCCCGCAGCGCGCTCGCCGATGCCGCGCTTTCGGCGATCCTCGGCGCGGTCGTCGCGAACCACACGGACCGCTACGGCTGGCTGCGCGGCGCGGCCTTCGCCATCCTGCTGCTCGGCAAGGGCGGCGGGCGGGAGATGATGCCGGGCTCGGATCTCGACCTCATGCTGATCTACGACCGGCCGGAGGATGCGGAGGAAAGCCAGGGGCCGCGCCCGCTTGCGCCCAGCCAGTGGTTCGGCCGCCTCGTCACGGCCTTCACCGGCGCGCTGACGGCCCAGGGCGTCGAGGGGCCGATGTATCGCGCCGACATGCGCCTCAGGCCGTCGGGCAATCAGGGGCCCGTGGCGGTCAGCCTCGGCGCCTTTCGCCGCTACCATGCCGAGCAGGCCTGGACCTGGGAGCAGATGGCGCTGACCCGCGCCCGCGTCGTCGCCGGGCTCGATGATTTCCGGCCCCTGGTGGAGGATGCCGTCCGTCAGGCGCTGCTGCCGCGCCGTCCGGCGGATGTCCTCAGCCAGGATGCGCTCGACATGCGGCGGCGGCTGGCGCGCGATCTCCCGCCGCAGGGGCCCTGGGATGTCAGGCTTCGCGTCGGCGGCCTCATGGAGGTCGAGTTCGTCACCCAGGTGCTGCAGCTCATCCACGGCGCGGACCGGCCGGAACTCCGCAGCACCACGACGCGCTTCGCGCTTCGCAACCTGATCGCGGCCGGAGTTCTGAGCGCCGCGGACGGGGAGGCGCTGATCACCGCCGACCATCTGTGGCGGACGATCCAGAGCCTGCTGCGCCTGACGGTCGGTCCCACCGCGGCCCCGGATCTGCCCGAAGCCTCCGGGCGCATCTTGCTCGCCGCGACAGGGGAGGCAACGATGGCCGATCTGCGCGCGGCCATCGCACGGACGGCCGGGCTGGTCCGCGCCATCTTCATCCGCCATATCGGCGATCCCGGCACCGCCGAAAGTCCGCCGCGAACCACCCTGCAGAAAGGAGCCCAGCCATGAGCGTGAACGAAGGCGATCAGGCACCGCCGTTCGAGATGCCCGCCTCGGGGGGCCGCACCGTCCGGCTGGCCGACTACGCCGGCAAGCCGCTGCTGCTCTACTTCTATCCCAAGGCGGACACGCCCGGCTGCACCAAGGAGGCCTGCGCCTTCCAGGAGGCGCTGCCCCAGCTCGGCCATCTCGGCCTCGATGTGATCGGCGTCTCCAAGGACCCGATGAAGCCGATCGAGAAGTTCGCGGCGAAATATAACCTCACCTTCCCCCTCGCTTCGGACGAAGCCAGCGACGTGACGGAGCGCTATGGCTGCTGGGCCGAGAAATCGATGTACGGCAAGAAATACATGGGGATCGAGCGCACCACCTTCCTCATCGACAAGGCGGGCAAGGTCGCGCGGGTGTGGCGCAAGGTGTCCGTGCCCGGCCATGCGGCCGAGGTGCTCAAAGCCGCCCAGGCGCTCGGGTGAGGCGAGACCGATGATCGTCGTCATGGGCATCTTCGCCGCCGACCTCACCTTCCTGACGCCGCGCCTGCCGGCCTGGACCGAAACCATCATCGGTTCCGGCTTTCGCATCGGGCCCGGCGGCAAGGGATCGAACCAGGCCATCGCCGCCGCGCGGCTCTCCGCCCCCGTGCAGTTCCTCGCCAAGATCGGGCGCGACGAGTTCGGCGCCATGGCGCGCGGCATCTATGAGATGGAGGGCGTCGGCACGTCTTTCCTGTTCGAGAGCGCCGACGCCCCGACCGGCGCCGCCGCCATCATCATCGACGACCGCGCAGGCGAGAACGCCATCATCGTGGTGCCGGGCGCGGCCGCGATGCTGAGCACCGCCGAGATCGACCTCGCGGGCGAAGCGATTGGCCGCGCGGCCGTATTCCTGACCCAGCTCGAGGTGCCGCTGCCCCTGGTGGCGCATGGGCTGACCGAGGCGCGCAAGCGCGGCGTCACGACCATCCTCAACCCGGCCCCCGCCTTCGCGCTCGACCGCGACCTGCTGGCGCTGGTCGATATCCTGACGCCGAACGAGACCGAGGCCGCCATGCTGTCCGGATTGCCGGTGACGACGCCGGAGGAGGCGGAGCGCGCCGCCGACGTGCTGATCGGGCGCGGCGCGGGCGCCGTCGTCGTCACCATGGGTGCCGCGGGCGCGCTGCTGCGCCGGGACGGGCGCACGGTCATGGCGCCCGCCGTCAGAGCCGGTGCTGTGGTCGACACGACCGGCGCGGGCGATAGCTTCAACGCGGGCATCGCCGTCGCGCTCTCGGAGGGGAGGCGCCTGGAGGACGCCATCGGCTTCGCCTGTGCGGTCGCGGGGCTGAAGGTCACGCGCGCGGGGGCGGGTGCCGGCATGCCCCTCCGGTCCGAGGTCGACGCCCTCATCGCGGCGGCCTGAGCCGCCACGCCCGCACGGAAGCCGCCTGCCCTATGGAATATTCGCGGACTGAGCCGCCGGGCGTCTACCGCGCGAGGATTGCGCGCAACTCCTCCAGGCGGCCAAGCATGTCCATCATCGCGTGACGGAGCCGCGCCGCCTCGTCGTCCGGCGGCGATGCCCGCTGGCTCTCGATCGAGGGCGGTAGGGCGACCCGGCGCGGAATGAAGCGCAACGGCAGCCGGGTGGCGCCCGCCGGTTCGGACGGCAACTTGGGCAGGTTCGCCGGGGCTGGCTCCGGCTCGTGCAGGATGAAGGCCTCTGCCTCCCGGTCCGGCTCCGCCTCGTGATCGTCGACCACGGGGGGCGGAATGTCGTCGGCGAGACGGCCCCCGCCTTCCCGCAGCAGGCGCTGCACGCCCTTGATCGTGTAGCCCTGGGTGTAGAGGAGGTGCGAGATGCGGCGCAGCAGCGTGATGTCGTCCGGGCGGTAGTAGCGCCGCCCCCCACCGCGCTTCAGCGGCTTCACCTGAGTGAACTTCGTCTCCCAAAAGCGCAGAACATGCTGTGGGATATGAAGATCATCAGCCACCTCGCTGATTGTGCGAAATGCTGTCGGGGCTTTTTTGGGTTTGGCGCGGGCGGCCTGATCGTCATCGTCCCGCGGCAGCGGCATCACGCTCATGAATCTTCACCGTCATCATCGACGACTTCACCGTTTACGGTGCCTTTGAGAACCTGGCTTGGCCGGAAGACCAGGACGCGGCGCGGCAGGATCGGAACCTCGACGCCGGTCTTGGGGTTGCGGCCGATGCGGCGGCCTTTCTGGCGCACAGAAAAGGTCCCGAACCCACTGATTTTAACGGATTCTCCAGCCTCGAGCGCTGTAGAGATGCGTTCCAGGACCGCTTCCAGGAGATCGGCGGACTCGTTCCGCGACAGACCGACCTGTGCGTAGATGGTCTCGGCCAATTGGGCGCGTGTCACTGTACTCATGACGCAACGGTAGCATCGCCCGCCCACGAGTCAACGAATGCTTCACCATCAAAGCATTGGAGCGCTGATGTTTTGTTCGGATCGCGGCGGCGCCCTGGGCGACTACAGCCGGACGAGCGCCGATCCCCAGACGAGGCCGCCGCCCAGCGCCTCCATCAGCACGAGCTGCCCCTGGCCGATGCGGCCATCCTCCATCGCTTCGGCGAGCGCCAGCGGGATCGAGGCGGCCGAGGTATTGGCGTGACGGTCGACCGTGATGACCACCCGCTCCGGCGGCAGGCCGAGCTTGCGGCCCATGCCGTCGATGATCCGGATATTGGCCTGATGCGGCACGAGCCAGTCGACATCGGCGCGGCCGAGCCCGTTGGCGCTGAGCGCCTCGTCCACGCTTTCGGAGAGGCGCTGGACGGCGTGGCGGAAGACCTCCCGCCCGTTCATGCGCAGCTTGCCCGGCAGCGGCTGCCCGGCGCTGTCGGCGACACCGAGCGCGCCGTCGACATACAGGATGTCGCCCAGGCTGCCCTGCGCATGCAGATGGGTCGACAGGATGCCGTCCGCGCCCTCGCCCGCCGCCGCGCGGAGGAACACCGCGCCGGCGCCGTCCCCGAACAGCACGCAGGTGCCACGGTCGGTATAGTCGAGGATGCGGGAGAAGGCCTCCGACCCGATCACCAGCGCGCCGCGCGCCTGTCCGGTGCGGATCAGCGCGTCCGCGAGCGACAGGGCATAGACGAAGCCCGCGCAGGCGGCGGAGACATCGAAGCCGAAGCCGCGCTCGATGCCGAGCAGCGCCTGCACGCGCACGGCGACGGACGGGAAGGCCTGATCGGGCGTGCTTGTGCCGACGATGATGAGATCGACATCGGCCGCCGTGGCCCCGGCCATCGCGAGCGCGCGGCGGGCGGCGGCGGCGGCCATGGAGGTCGTGGTATCCGCAGGCCCGACCCGGTAGCGCTGCCGGATGCCCGTGCGCTCGACGATCCAGGCGTCCGACGTGTCGAGCGTCGCCGCGAGATCGTCATTGGTGACGAGGTGGCCGGGCAAGTAGCCGCCCGCGCCCGCGAGCCGAGACCGCATGGGTGACACCATGACGGGTTATTTCGCCGAAGCCAGGGGGACCGAGGTCGCGCTCCGCCCCTCCTCCGCCGGCGCGTCGGCCGACATCAGACTGACCGCGTTCTCCTGCGCCGCGAGCTTGGCGAGCCCCTCGGCGATGCCGGCGGTGAAGCCGTGGGTCACCATGTTCATCGCGACATCGACGGCATGGGCGAAGCCGAGCGCATCCGTGCCGCCGTGGGATTTGACGACGACGCTGTTGAGCCCGACCAGCACCGCGCCGTTGTAGCGCCGGGGGTCGAGCCATTCGCGCAGCCGGTCGAGGCCCGTCCGGGCCAGCATGTAGGCGAGCTTGGCGGATACGCTGCTCGTAAAGACCTGCCGCAGCAGCCCGCCCATGAGCTTGAGCGCGCCCTCGCCGGTCTTGAGCGCCACATTGCCGGTGAAACCGTCCGTCACGATCACGTCCGTCGTGCCGGCGGCGATGTCATGGCCTTCGACGAAGCCCTGGAAACGGCCGCCGATATGGCTGGCGCGCAGCACATCGGCCGCGCGGCGGATGCGGTCGTCGCCCTTCAACTCCTCGGAGCCGACATTGAGCAGGCCGATCGTGGGTTCGGGGATGCCGAGCACGGTGCGGGCGAACATCTCGCCCATGATCGCGAATTCGACGAGGTTGCGGCTGTCGCAGACGACGTTGGCGCCGAGATCGAGCATCACCACGTCCCCGCGCGCCGAGGGTACGGCGGCCGCCATCGCCGGGCGGTCGATGCCGGGCAGCGTCTTGATGACGATTTTCGCGAGCGCCATCAGCGCGCCAGTATTGCCGGCCGAGACGAGGCCACTCGCCTCGCCGCTCGCGACCGCGTCGACCGCGACCCGCATCGAGGATTCCCGCAGCCGAAGTGCGACCGTCGGCTTCATGTCGCCGGACACGGTCTCGCTCGCATGGCGGATGGTGCAGGCGGCACGCGCGCGCGCATGAGACGCCAGCAACGGCGTCAGCCTCGCCTCGTCGCCCACGAGGAGGAACCGGGCGCCGGGGTGGCGCTCGGCCGCCAGCGCCATGCCAGCCACGACCATGGCCGGGGCATCGTCCCCGCCCATGGCATCGACTGCCAAGGCAAATGGCGCCGCGCTGGCCGCGTCGGTCATCTCGGCCGGGGGTGATCGAAGCTGGTGGCGGGGTTCAGGCCCGGACCGCGCCCTTGAGCGCCTTGCCCGCGCCCACCACCTCACGGCCGTCGTAATGGCCGCAATGGCTGCAGACGTGGTGCGGGCGCTTCAGCTCGCCGCAATTGCTGCACTCGGCGAAGCTCTCGCTCTGGATCGCGTGGTGGCTGCGGCGCATTCCACGGCGGGACGGCGACGTCTTTCTTTTGGGAACGGCCATCGCCGGAACCCCTTTCGCGTTACGGACCGCCGATCAAGGCGATCGGGATCGGATTAGCCTGCTGGCGTGAGGCGCGGCACTTACCAGAGACACCCCGGTGCAGCAAGCGCGCGCACCCCGAACCTATCACAACCCTTACATGTGCGGCGCTAGTTGGGCTGGGATAAGTTTTTCAACACAGCGAAGGGATTGAGGTTTTCCTCGCTCACCTTCTCGAGCCGGGCCCCCGGCTTGCGCGGATAGGGGTTCAGCGCCAGCGCATACTCCTGCACCGCCGCCTCCCCCAGGTCGAGCATGTCGTTCTCGTAGACGACCTCGTCCGGGCCTTCCTCATAATCGTAGGGTGCTTCCAGCGCCTCGTCCTCGCTCGCCTCCTCGGTCACGAATCGGATCGTGAAGGTGAGGTCCGCGGGTTCGGTGAAGGTGTCGAGCGAGACGACGCAGGTGCGCTCTGCCCGCGCGTGCAGGCGGCCCTGGGCGAGATACTCGTCGCCGCCCGCCTGCCTGCTGATGCGAAAGGTCGCGCTGAAGGAGATGAGGCTTTGCAGGCCGAGCCGCTCGGCGATCAGCGCGCATTCCTCGGGCGTCGCCTCGATGCTGCGCGACGTTTCGCTCATGCCGATCTGGGCCACCGGAAGCGTGCGGGAAAATTCGGATGTCATCGTCGGGATGCTCGCAGGCAGGGGAACGGGTTGCGCCGGGGGCGCGGTCGCGTGCGACCATACGCCAGCGCGCGATCAGTTGACAGCGGATCGGGGGCATGACACCCAGCGGCCTTCGCGGCCGAGGGCCGAGAGGGGCTCCGCCGCCTGCCGCTGCCGCGCGACAGCTTCGGTCGTGGCTGGGAGGAGACGGAGGAATGACCCGCGTGTTGCAGACAGCTTCGCCGAGATGCCGTACCGGCTTCCGCCACGCCGCCGCCGTGGCCTGCCTCGTCATCGGCATGCCCCTCGCGGGATGCAGCCTTTTCCAGGCGCAGGCGACGACGCGCGGCGACCCCATTCAGTCCGACACGCTGAAGCAGCTCACCCCGGGCGTCTCCACCACAGCCGATGCGACGGCGCTGCTGGGGTCGCCCACCACGCACGAGACCTTCGACGACAACAGCTGGGTCTATATCAGCCAGATCACCCGGCCCCGGGTCGGCCGGCTGCCCGGCGTGTTGAAGCAGCGCGTGGTCGTGCTGAACTTCGGCCAGAACGGCGTGCTGCGGTCGATGAAGGTCTATGACAAGGCCGACGGCAAGGATATCGGCATGGCCCCGGGATCGACGGCGACGCCGGGCGCCTCGGTCTCGATTCTGCAGCAGTTGTTCGGCAATGTCGGCCGCGTCGGCGGCGCGGGCGGCGATCTCGGCGGCACCCAGGGCGGCGGCGGCGTCAACGGCAGCACCGGCGGCCTGTGACGCTCACCCGCGCCTAAAGTCAGAAATGGCTCCAGCCGTGGCGGGCGATCGTCAGCGTCTCGTGAGCCGCGTCGACGACGCGCACCCCGGCGCCTCCGCCCGTGAAGCGCCCGATCCGCGTCAGCGGCACACCGAGCGCCGCGCAATCTGCGGCGAGTGCCGCTCCCCTGCCCTCAGGCACCGCCAGCAGTAGCTCGTAATCGTCGCCGCCGCCCAGGATGTCGGCGAGCAAGCCCGGTCCCGCCGCCCGCGCTGACTCGGATAGCGGCACCAGCCCCGCCTCGATCTCGGCACCGCATCCGGCGAGACGGCAGAGGTGGCCGAGGTCCTGCAGCAAACCGTCCGACACGTCGATCGCGGCGGAGACGACGCCCGCGAGCGGCAGCCCGAGACGCGGCGTCGGCACCCGGTAGCGGCCGCGCAGATAGCCGGTCGCGTCCTCAAGCCTCCCGAGCGACACGGCGAGGCCGAGCGCCCCGTCCCCGATCGTGCCCGTGACCCAGACCTCGTCCCCGGGCTTCGCACCCCGCCGCCGTATGGCCGCGCCCGGCGCCACATGGCCGATGATGGTGAGCGACAACGTGACCGGGCCCGGCGTGCTGGTCGTGTCGCCGCCCAGCAGCGTCACGCCGAACTCCGCCTGATCGGCGGCAAGACCCGCCGCGAAGGCCGCGAACCAGCCGTCCGGCGTGTCCGTCGGCGCCGAGACGGTCAGCAGGTAGCCGAGCGGCGCGGCCCCCATCGCGGCAAGATCGGAAAGGTTCACCCGCAGCAGCTTGCGCGCGACGCCGTCCGCCGGATCGTCCGGCAGGTAATGCACGCCCGCGACCATGGCATCCGCCGCCATCACCAGCACGCGTCCCGGGGGCGGCACGACAATCGCCGCGTCGTCCTCGAGATCGAGCGCGCCCGGCCCCGCGAGCGGCCTGAAGTGGCGCCCTATGAGATCGAATTCGGAGGGCAGGCCCGCCGCCGCCGGATCGCCCACGCGAGGCGCGATCAGCTGGCGGACGCTTCCGCGGGCGGCGTCGCGCCGAATTCCGCGGGACGCGCGCGCCGCGCCAGGGCGTCCAGCATGCCGTTCACCATGCGCGGCTCGTCACCCGTGAAGAAGCCGTGCGCCACATCCAGATACTCGTTGATCACGACCCGGATCGGCGGCCCGTTCTCCATCCGGAGTTCGGCCGCGCCCGCGCGCAGCAGCGCCCGCAGCACGGGGTCCAGCCGGTCGAAGGGCCAGTCGGGCGGCAGGCTCGCCGCGATCAGCGCGTCGATCTGGTCCTGGTCGCGCACGGCGGCGCGGACGATGCTCGCGAACAGCGGCACGTGCGCATCCGGCACGCGGCCTTCCTCATAACCGCCGGCATCCGGCACGGCGCCCAGCCGGTGGCGGGTGAACTGGTCGATCACCGTCTCGCCGGTTTCCTCCGCCTGCTCGCTTTGAAACAGCGCCTGCACGGCCGCGACCCGCGCCCCGGTCCGGGGGCGGCCCTGCGTCCGTCCAGCTTTGGCGTCAGGCGGTCGTATCGCCATCATATCCGTTCCAGATGGTGGAGCAGCGCGATCTGCTTGAGCATGGCGATCGCGGCCTCGGCCCCCTTGTTGTGCTCGGCGCCGGACCGCGCCAGGGCCTGATCGATGGTGTCGACGGTCAGCAGCGCGGTGCCGAGGCAAAGCTTGTGGTCCAGCGCCACCTGCATGATCCCGTCCATCGCCGAGCGGCAAATGAAATCGTAGTGGTCGGTCTCGCCCTTGATGACGCAGCCGATCAGCACAAAGCCGTCGAAGGGCGCTCCGGCTCCCGCCGCGAGCCGGAGCGCCTGGGGCAACTCGTAGGCGCCGGCGACCTCCACCACCTCGTATTCGGCGCCGATGCCGTCGAGCACCTGCCGGGCGCCGGCCACCATGCCGTCCACCACCTGCCGGTAATAGGGGGCGGTGATGACGAGCACGGAGGGCGGCGCGCCCTCGAGCTTGGGCACGTCGCCGATTACGGCGTCGGCGGTGCTCATGCCTTGGGCTCCACCGCCGGCAGGTCCGCAGCCGGCTGGTCCTCGAACGGCTGCTGGTCGACGATGTTGAGCCCGAAACCTTCGAGCGCGATGAGGCTGCGCGGATGGTTGGTGAGCAGGATCATGTCCCGCACGCCGAGGTCGATCAGGATCTGCGCGCCGATGCCGTAGTGGCGGAGCGCGTGATCCTCGACCCGGTCGGCATCGCTGAGGCCGAGCTTGCGGGCGACCGCGCCCGGCTGGGTATCCCGCAGCAGCACGATCACGCCCCGTCCCGCGCGGGCGATGACGCGCGACGACGCGGCCAGCGCCTGCCGTCCGCTGCCCAGCAGATCGGTGACGGGATCGACGCTATGGACGCGGACGAGGCTCGGCCCCGGCGCGCCGAGGTCGCCCTTGACCAGCGCCAGATGCTCGGTCGCGGTCAGAGTGTCCTCGAAGACCTTCACCGCCCAGTCGCCGCCTTCCAGGTCGCCGCTCCAGGTCTCGAAGGCGCGGCGCACCAGCTTCTCGGTCCGCCGCCGATGCTGGATGAGGTCGGCGATGGTGCCGAGCTTGAGGTTGTGGCGCTGGGCGAAGGCGATCAGCTCCGGCAGGCGGGCCATCGTCCCGTCCTCGTTCATCACCTCGCAGATGACGCCCGAGGGGTTGAGCCCGGCGAGGCGGGAGATATCGACCGCCGCCTCGGTATGGCCGGCGCGCACGAGCGACCCGCCGTCGCGCGCGGCCAGCGGAAAGACATGCCCGGGCGTCGCGATCTCGTCCCGCGGGTTCTCCGAATTGATCGCGACAGCCACCGTCCGCGCCCGGTCGGCGGCCGAGATGCCGGTGCTGATGCCGTGCCGCGCCTCGATCGAGACGGTGAAGGCCGAGGAATGGCGCGAGCGGTTGTGCGCGCTCATCAGGGGCACGCCAAGCTGCTCCACCCGCGCCCGCGTCATGGCGAGGCAGATCAAGCCCCGCGCGTGGCGGGCCATGAAGTTGATCGCTTCCGTCGTCGCGAACTGCGCGGGGATGACGAGGTCGCCCTCGTTCTCGCGATCCTCGTCGTCCACGAGGATGAACATCCGGCCGGCCCTCGCCTCCTCGATGATCTCCGAGGTCGGGGAGATGTAGTCGTGCAGGGAATGGGTGTTGATCATCGTCACAGGCCGCGCTCCGTCAGCCGCGCGACATAGCGCGCCAGCATGTCGATCTCCAGATTGACCGCATCGCCCGGCGCGAGGGTCCCGAAGGTCGTCTCCTCGGCGGTATGGGGGATGATGTTCACGCCGAACACATCGCCCTCAACCTCGTTCACGGTCAAGGAAACACCGTCCACCGCGATGCTGCCCTTGGATGCGACGAAGCGCGAGATCGCGGCCGGTACGCGGAAGGTCCAGCGCGTCGAGCCGTTCTCCGGCGTCGACGACAGCACCTCGCCCAGCCCGTCGACATGCCCGGAGACGATATGCCCGCCAAGCTCGTCGCCCAGCTTCAGCGCGCGCTCGAGGTTGACGCGCGTGCCCGGCCGCCAGCGGCCGAGCGTGGTCTTCGACAGGGTCTCGGCCGAGACATCGACGGCGAAGGAGCCGCCATCCATGTCGACCACGGTCAGGCAACAGCCGGAGCAGGAGATCGACGCGCCGAGGATCACGCCCGGCAGCCCGGCCCAGGCCGCCTTGTCCTGCGGCACCGAGATGCGCAGCCGCATGTCGGAGCCTTGCCCGACCGGCCGCGTCTCGGAAACCCTGCCCACGCCCGAGATGATGCCTGTGAACATGCTTGCCCTTCGATGAATGAACGTGAACGGGCGCGCGCCGCGGATGGCCGCGGATCGCTCGCCCGAGCCTACTCCGCTTCGGGCTCGACCCGTTCGCCCAGATGGCCAAGCTGGCCGAGGAACTGCTCGAAATCGCGCGCCTCGCGAAAGTTCCGGTAGACGCTGGCGAAGCGGACATAGGCCACGTCGTCCACCTCCTTCAGCGTCTCCATCACCAGCTCGCCGATATGCTTGCTGGCCACGTCGCTGTCGCCGCTCGATTCCAGCTTGCGCACGATGCTGTTGACGATGCGCTCGATCCGCTCCTCCTGCACCGGGCGCTTGCGGAGCGCGATGCGGATGGAGCGGGCGAGCTTGTCGCGGTCGAAGGGCACGCGCCGGCTGTCCGACTTCACCACCACCAGCTCGCGCAGCTGCACGCGCTCGATGGTCGTGAAGCGCTGGCTGCAGGCGCCGCAGAACCGCCGGCGACGGATGGACGTCCCATCCTCGCTGGGGCGGCTATCCTTCACCTGGGCATCGTCGTGGCCACAGAAGGGGCAGCGCATTCAGTCTCCCGCCATCAGCTCAGAGGGACCATCAGCAAAGAGGGGCCATCAGTTCGGATAGATCGGGAAGCGCGCGCAGAGCGCCTGCACGCGCCGTCCGACCGCCTCCTCGACCAGAGCGTTGTTGCCGTCATTGGCGCCCGAGAGGCCCGTCAGCACCTCGTCGATCATCTCGCCCACCTCGCGGAACTCGGCCTCGCCGAAGCCGCGCGTCGTCGCCGCCGGCGTGCCGAGCCGGATGCCGGAGGTGATGGCCGGCTTCTCGGGGTCGAAGGGGATCGCGTTCTTGTTCGCGGTCATATGGGCCCGCTCCAGGCTCGCCTCGGCGAGCTTGCCGGTGACGCGCTTGGGCCGCAGGTCGACCAGCAGCAGGTGGCTGTCCGTCCCGCCCGTCACGATGTCGAAGCCGCGCGCGACCAACGTTTCGGCGAGCACGCGGGCGTTCGCCACGACCTGCTTCTGGTAGGTGCGGAATTCCGGGCGCAGCGCCTCCCCGAAGGCGACCGCCTTGGCGGCGATCACATGCATCAGCGGGCCGCCCTGCAACCCCGGGAACATCGCCGAGTTGATGCGCTTGCCCAGATCGGGGTCGTTGCTCAGGATCATGCCGCCGCGCGGGCCGCGCAGCGTCTTGTGCGTGGTGGTGGTGACGACATGGGCATGCGGCACCGGGCTCGGATAGACGCCGGCCGCGACGAGCCCCGCGAAATGCGCCATGTCCACCATGAAGAGCGCGCCGACCTCGTCCGCGACGCGACGGATGCGGGCGAAGTCGATGACGCGCGGATAGGCCGAGCCGCCGGCGATGATGAGCTTCGGCTTTTCGCTGCGCGCCTTCTCCTCCAGCTCCTCGTAGTCGAGCAGCCCGTCGTCGCGCCGGACACCGTATTGGACGGCGTTGAACCACTTGCCCGAGAGATTCGGCGCGGCGCCGTGGCTGAGATGACCGCCGGCCGCGAGGCTCATGCCGAGGAAGGTGTCGCCGGGCTTGAGCAGCGCCAGCATCACGCCCTGGTTCGCCTGCGCGCCCGAATGGGGCTGCACATTGGCGAAGCTGCAGCCGAAGATCTGGCAGGCGCGGTCGATCGCGAGTTGCTCGGCGACATCGACAGCGGCGCAGCCGCCATAGTAGCGCCGGCCCGGATAGCCTTCGGCGTATTTATTGGTGAGCACCGAGCCTTGGGCGTCCAGCACGGCGCGGGAGACGATGTTCTCGCTCGCGATGAGCTCGATGCCATCCTGCTGCCGTCCAAGCTCGCGCTTCAGCGCCGCGGCGAGATCGGGGTCGGTCTCCTCGACGGAGGCCGAGAAGAAGCGGGCGAGACTGGCGGCGGGCGACTGCTCGTTCATATGCGACGGTTCCTGTTGGACGGGCCCCAGCCTGGAAAGGCCGACGGAGGATGGTCTGTTCAGCCGGACGAGCCTTCTAACATGGCCGTGATCGCCGGGTGAACCGCCCCCTTCCCAACACTGGGTTGCCTGTCATGATTGGGGAGACAGCGCCTAGAACACGCCAGACTCCGGAGAGGTTCTTGCTCATGCCCGACAGCCGCTTCCCCCAAACCCGTCTGCGCCGCAACCGGCGCGATGGCTGGACCCGCCGGCTGGTCGCCGAGAACACGCTCTCGGTCGACGATCTGATCTGGCCGATCTTCCTGCGGGAAGGATCGGGCGAGGCGACCGAGGTCAGCTCCATGCCGGGCGTCGTGCGCGTCACGCTCGATGGGCTCGCGGCCCATGTGGAACCCGCGGTGCGGCTCGGCATCCCCGCCGTCGCCTTCTTTCCGGCGACATTGCCGGAGCGGAAGAACGCCGAGGGCACGGAGGCGACGAACCCCCGCAACCTCGTCTGCTCGGCGGCGCGTCTGCTGAAGGCCGAGTTCCCCGATCTCGGGCTGGTGGGGGACGTGGCGCTCGACCCCTATACCGACCACGGCCACGACGGCGTCATCCGCCAGGGCTATGTGGCGAACGACGAGACGCTGGAGGTGCTGGCGCGGCAGGCCGTGGTGCAGGCCGAGGCCGGGATCGACGTGATCGCGCCGTCGGACATGATGGACGGGCGCGTCGGCGCGATCCGCGCGGCGCTGGACGCGGAGGGGCTCATCCACACCAGGATCATGAGCTATGCCGCGAAGTATGCGAGCGCCTTTTACGGGCCGTTCCGGGATGCGCTCGGCAATGCCGGTTCGCTGAAGGGCGACAAGAAGACCTATCAGATGGACCCGGCCAATTCGGACGAGGCGCTGCGCGAGGTCGCCATGGACATCTCCGAGGGCGCGGACATGATCATGGTCAAGCCGGGGATGCCCTATCTCGACATCATCCGCCGGGTGCACGACCGGTTCGGCGTGCCGACCTTCGCCTATCAGGTGTCGGGCGAATACGCGATGATCATGGCCGCCGCGCGGAACGGCTGGCTCGACGAGGAGCGCGCGATGATGGAGAGCCTGATGGCCTTCAAGCGCGCGGGCTGCAGCGGTGTGCTGACCTATTTCGCGCCCGCCGCAGCGCGGCTCCTCAAGCGGTAGGCGGCGCGGCTGCTGAAGCGCTGAAAGCCGCGCGGACGCGTCGGTAAGGGCGCTGCCGCGCGCGCTGTTTTTCGATTCAATATCGAAACCAACTTCCCTCGCGGGCTCGGGCGTGCGAGGTTGCCGGCACATGGGAAAGCACCCTCACCTCGCCGACACGCAGGGACTGTTCGACCCGGGCCCGGCTCTGGCAACGGCCTCCGGCGACCATCCGGGGCCCGCCGTGCCCGGCGCCGAGGGCCACCGCTCCCGCATGCGGGACCGCCTGCTCCGCGCCGGACCGGAAGCGCTCGCCGATCACGAGATCCTGGAGATGACGCTGTTCCTCGCGCTTCCCCGGCGCGACACGAAACCGATCTCGCGCGCGCTCCTCGGGCGCTTCCGCAGCTTCGCCGGATGCATCGCCGCCACCCCGCAGGAGTTGCGGCAGATCGAAGGGCTGGGCGAAGCCGGGGTGGCGGCGCTCAAGACCATCCAGGCGGCGGCGCTGCGGCTGATGCGCGCCGAGGTCATCGACCAGCCGATCCTCGCGAGTTGGCCGCGGCTGATGGACTACCTCACCGGCGTGCTGGCGCGGGAGCACGTCGAACACTTCCGCGTCCTTTACCTCGACACGCGCAACCGCCTCATCGCCGACGAGGCGCAGGGGCGCGGCACGGTCAACGCCACCCCGGTCTATCCGCGCGAACTCGTGCGGCGGGCGCTGGAACTGCACGCGACGGCAATGATCCTGGTCCACAACCATCCGAGCGGCGATCCGACGCCGTCGCAGCAGGACATTCTCATGACGCGCGCGATCCGCGCCGCCGCCGAGCCGCTCCTGGTGACGCTGCACGACCATGTCATCATCGGCAACGCCCGCTGGGTGAGCCTGCGTCAGGAAGGCCTCATCTGATGGCCGGGCACTTTTCGATTTCGCATCAGCGTATTACGCCGCACGCGCATGCGCGGCCGGAGCGCGGCGCGGAGTGACCCCGGCGAGCACAGCGCCCTGGCTCGCGCGCTCGTTGAACCGACGACGGAGCCCGGCGGGCTGCGGCGACGGGGGTGCGCCCGGCTGCCCCCTGCCGGGTCCGCGAAGCTTCTCCCGATTGGGAGGCCTCGGCCTCGTCGCCGCCACCGGCAGCGCTATCCTGATCGGCGGCACCGCGCTCGTGCTGTACGCCCGCGCCGGCATCCCGGCGCGCCCCCTCAGCGCCGCCGCCATGGCCGCGATCGCCTGCATCCTGTTCGTTCTCCTCTGCGTCTGGACCCTGGGCATCCTCGCGATGCTGGTCGCGGGCCGGATGCAGCCTCGCCGATGCCCGCGGGGCGATCATCCGGGCCAGGGTACGGCCCGCGACCCGCTGACGGGACTGCTCGGACGGCACGACATGCGCGCACTGATCGCCGACCTCGGACGCGCGCCCGCGCGTGCCGCGATCATCATGATCGACATCGACCGGTTCCGGTCGGTGAACACATACCTCGGCGCCGAGTGCGGCGACGGGCTGCTCGCCCAGGCGGCCGGGCGGATCCTCGATCTGGCGGCGCCGCACCCGGTCGCGCGCGCCGGCGGCGATCAATTCGCGATCATCTGCGACGGGGTCGACGCGGAAGCGGCGAACCGGCTGGGCCAGACGGTGGTGGGCACGATGGCGGTGCCGTTCCGGCTCGGGGATGTCCCGCCCTTCCACGTCACCGCCAGCGTCGGCGTGGCGCACGGCGCGACCGAGGGCATCGCCGACCTGCGGGACGCCGCCGACGAGGCCATGCATGTCGCCAAATGCCAGGGCGGCAACCAGTTGGTATCCTTTGTCGGCACGCTTGGTCAGGCGCCGGCCGAGCGCGCGGCGCTGGAGCAGGACCTCCATCGCGCCTGCAGGAGCAGCAGCGAGTTGTTCCTGGCCTTCCAGCCCATCGTCAGCCTGAGTGACGGCCGGATCCTGTCCATCGAGGCTTTGGCGCGCTGGCGCCATCCGCAGTCGGGCATGGTCGCGCCCGCGCGCTTCGTGCCCGTCGCGGAAACCTCCGGCATGATGCTCGACCTCGGTTGCAAGCTGCGGGAGCTGGCCGTGGTGCAGGCCGCGGATTGGCGGGACCGGAAGATCGCGCCCCTGCCGGTGATCAACCTCAACGTCTCGCCACTCGAACTCGCGCGCTCGGACGTGCCGCACGGCCTCGGCGTGCTGATCGACCGCCACGGGCTGGACCGCGCCGGCTTCTGCCTGGAGGTGACCGAGGGCAGCTTCACCGACGAGCGGGCGCTGCAATCGCTGCGCGCGGCGCGCGCCGCAGGCTTCCAGATCGCGATGGACGATTTCGGCGTCGGCTATTCCTCGCTGGCGCAGTTGCCCCGGCTGCCGCTGACCTCAATCAAGCTCGACCGCAGCTTCATCCATGAGGCGATGGAGGGCGGCGACGGCCTGAGCCTGCTCGCGACCGTCGTGCAGCTTGCCCATGTGCTCAAGCTGCCGGTCACCGCCGAGGGGGTCGAGACCGCTCAGTCGTTGCGCATCATCGCCGGTTGCGGCTGCGATGCGGTGCAGGGCTTCGTCTTCGCGCGTCCCCTGTCGCCCGCGGAACTGGAGCCGTGGCTGCAACCCGGATACCGGGCGACGATGCATCCGGCGCCCGCCCGCACGCCGGATTGACGCTCGCCGAGGCGCACACGTAGGGTCTCCCAGCAGTTCCAGGAGCATACGATGACCGACCGCGCCGACCGCAGATGGCTCGTGGCGAAGACCGGCCACATCACCCGCCGAGGGGCTCTGGCCACGGGCGGCGCGGCAATCCTGGGCGCGGCGGCGGCGGGGCTGCCGATCTTCGGCAACGCGGCCTTCGCGGCGGGCAAGCTGGTGGCGCTCGTCCATACCCAGGCGGCGGGCGACAACGGGCCGATCGACGACATGATCGTTCATCTCAAGGCGCTGTCGAAGAAGGATCACTTCCCGATCCGCACGATCTACGCCTCGGACCCCTCGACCTACCAGTCGATCCTGAGCACGCTCGCGGGCGCCGGGGCCGGCATCATCGTGACGACCTTCAACGAGATGGCCGACCCCATCAAGGCGGTCGCCCCGAAATATCCGAACACGACGTTCATCCAGCTCTACGCCGACCCCATCAAGCCGGCGATGCCGAATGTCCGCACGGTCGAGTATCAGGCGCATTACGGCATGTTCCTGGCAGGCCTGTTCGGCGCCCGCGTCAGCCAGAGCCGCAAGCTCGGCTATATCGGCGGCATGAGCCTGCCGGGCCTCAACGCCGACCTCAACGCCATGAAGGCGGGTGCCGCGCAGGTCGCGTCCTCGATCCCCGTCAAGGGCGCCTTCGCGGGGTCGTTCCAGGACCCCACCAAGGGGCGCGAGATCGCCAACCAGCTGTTCGGCTCGGGCATCGACTTCATCCAGACGGACGGCGCCGCGACCGATGCCGGCGTCATCCGCGCCGCGAGCGAAGGCAGCAACCGCATCGTCAGCGCGGTCTTCCGCACGCAGTTCAAGCTCGGGCCGAAAACCGTCGCCTCCTCGGTGCTGGTCAACTTCGGCCAGTCGCTGACCGATCAGGTCACCTACGCGCTCTCCAGCCACTTCGCGGGCGGCCACTACGTCAGCAACCTCGCTGACGGCATCATCGACTTCGTGCCGTCGCCCCTGTTCATGGCGAACGGCCCCAAGGGCTACGTCGAACGCGCCAAGGCGGCATGGCCATCGGTCGACGCGGCCAAGCAGGCGATCATCCAGGGCAAGCTGAAGGTTCCGTTCAACACGCAGCTCTGACGCATGGAGGCGACGGGGTCGCGGGCGCATGGAGGCGACGGGGTCGCGGGCGCATGGAGGCGACGGGGTCGCAGGTGCCGGGGAGGCCGCGCTCGCCTGCACGGGGCTCACCATCCGCTTCGGCGACTTCACCGCGCTCGCCGATGTGACGCTGTCGCTGGCGCCCCGCCGCATCCATGCGGTCTGCGGCCAGAACGGCGCCGGCAAGACGAGCTTCGCCCGCGCCTGCGCGGGGCTCATCGCGCCCGCTGACGGCGCCATCGCCATCTCGGGCAGGCCGCTCCGCGCGGGGCAGGTGGCGGACGCCCGTGCGGCAGGCGTCGAGCTCGTGCATCAGAGCTTCGCGCTGCCGCCCTCCTTCACCGTGGCCGAAGCCATGGAATTCGGCCTCACGGGCCGCGCGGGCGCGATCTACACGCGCCGCGGTCTCCAGGCCCGCTGGGCCGGGCATCTCCGGGCGCTCGGCGTGGAGGCGAAACCTTCCGCCCGCATCCGCGACCTACCGGTGGAGACGCAGCAGGCCGTCGAGATCGCCCGCGCGCTCGCCGGAGAGGCGCGCATCCTCATCCTCGACGAGCCGACCGCCGTGCTCTCGCCCACCGCCACCGAGGCGCTGTTCGCCCGCCTGCGGCGTCTGCGCGACACCGGCGTCACCATTCTCATCATCCTGCACAAGATCCGCGAGGTGCTCGCGGTCGCGGACACGGTGACGGTGCTGCGCGGCGGTAGGCTCGTCGCGGGTCCCGAGGACGCGGGTTCCGTCACGTCCGACAGCCTCGCCCGCGCCATCATCGGCGCGCCGCTGCGCCCCGCTGCCGACGCTGCCGCCGACGCCGCCGCCGGTTCGGTCAGCCGCGACGACGCGAGCGAGGATCTCGCGGCGCTGGTGGGCGCCGCCACGCCGCACGGGATGAGCCGGCACCCGGAGACCGCGACGCGGCGTGTCGCGGAACTCGCCGGGGTCTCGACCCGCCCCGCCACCGACGGCCAGCGCCTCGACGCCGTCGACCTCGTGGTGCGGGCGGGCGAGATCCTCGGCATCGCCGGCGTGGAGGGCAACGGCCAGCGCCCGCTGGTGGAGGCGCTGGCCGGTCTCGTGCCGCTCGCGCGGGGCGCGGTCGCGCTCGACGAGGCCGATGTCACCGCCCTCTCGCTCGCCGAGCGGCGGCGGCGCGGCCTCCGCATCATCCCCTTCGAGCGCAACACCGAGGGGCTGAGCCTGTCGAGCCCACTGTGGGAGAACTTCGCCGCCCGCAGCCTTCTTGGGCGCTCGGCGCTCGCGCTGATCGACCCCAAGCGGCTGCGGGGGGAGGCGGAAGCCGCCTTCGCCACCTGGGACGTGCGCTACGGCTCGGTCGAGAATCCGGCGCGCTCGCTGTCGGGCGGCAACGCGCAGAAGGTCATCCTGGCGCGTGAGATCGACGCCGAGGCGCGGCTGATCATCATGGCGCAGCCGACGCGCGGGCTCGATCTCGGCGCGACCGCCTTCGTCTGGCAGGCGATGCGGGAGGCGCGGGCGCGCGGGCTCGGCCTCATCCTCATCTCGTCCGATCTCGACGAGCTTTTCGACATCAGCGACCGCGTGGTGGTGCTGCAGGGCGGACGTGTCGCCGGACGCTTCGACCCGCCCTACGACCTCGCGGCGGTCGGGGCCGCGATGGTGGGAGGCGACCACTGATGCGCGCGCGCCTCGCGGCGGTCGGTCGTGCGGTCGCCTTCGTGGCTCTGGCGCTCGTGCTCTGCGGCGCGATCTTCGAGGTGGCGGGCTTCTCCGCGCCCGACATGTTCGCGGCCATCCTCGACGGCGCCTTCCTGTCGGACGGCGCGTTGGCGCACGACCTGCGCTGGGCCTGCCCGCTGTTCGTCTCGGCCACCGGCGTCGTCATCGCCTTCCGCTGCGGCTACTTCAACGTCGGCACGCAGGGGCAGTTCTACCTCGGCGGCATCGGCGCGGCGGTCGCCGTCGCGGGGCTGCCCGGCTGGCCGCCGCTGCTGGTGACGGTCGCGGCCCTGCTGCTCGGCACCCTGTTCGGCGCGCTTTGGGCCTTTTGGCCGGGATGGCTGCGCATCCGCTCCGGCACCGACGAGGTCATCACCACGCTGATGGGCAACTTCATCGCCGGCCTGCTGCTGGTCTGGGTGACGAGCGGCCCGCTCAAGGACCCGTCGGGCAGCGGTCAGGTGACGGCGAGCCGCCCGGTGCCGCTTCCCATCCGCATCAGCTCCGACACCGGCGTCTCGCCCGCCATCCTCGGCCTCACCGTCGCGGTCGGCGCGCTCGTCTGGGTTCTGGTCAACCGCACGGCCTTCGGCGTCCTCGGCGGCCTCGCGGGGCGCAACCCGGTGATGGTCACGTGGCAGGGCGCGCGCCTCTCGCGCCTCGGCCTCGGCGCCTTCCTGCTGAGCGGAGCCACCGCCGGCCTCGCGGGCGCCATGGAGGTGCTGGGGCCGGATGGCCGGCTCGTCAGCGGCTTCTCTCCGGCCGAGGGCTTCACCGCCGTCCTCATCGCCCTCGTCGCCAATCTCTCCGTCACCGGCAGCGTCATCGTGGCGCTGTTCTTCGGCGGCCTCGCCTCCGCCAGCCTCTATCTGCCGGTGATCGCCGGGCTGCCTTCCGCCGCCATCGACATGGTGAACGCCGCGATCGCCCTGTTCATCACCTCCCGCGCCTGGCCGTCCCGCTTCCGGCCCGCACGCTTCCGCCTGCGGAGGGCCAGCCGATGATCGAGCTGATCGTCGCCGTGCTGCGGACCGCGACGCCCATGATCTACGTCGCCATGGCGGGCGTGCTCGCCCAGCGGGCCGGCATCTGGAACCTCGGCCTCGAGGGGCTGATGATCACCGGGGCCTGCGCGGGCGTGGTGCTGACCGAACAGACCGGCTCCGTCGCGGCGGGCCTCGCGGGCGCCGTCCTCTTCTCGGTGCTGCTCTCGGCCTTGCTCTGGCTCGTCATCGAGAAGCTGCGGGCGAACCCGATCATCGCGGGGCTGGGCCTCACCGGCCTCGGCCTCGGCGGCACCGACCTCGCGGTGCAAGCCGTCTATGGCAGCGAGGGGGCGGTCACCGCGCCCGTCGGCATCCCGACCCTGGGGCCAGCCTTCGGCCAGTTTGGCCTCCTCGACGTGCTGATCCTGGCGATGCCCTTCATGGTCTTCGCACTCTGGGTGCTGCTGCGGCGGACGCGCTTCGGCCTCCGCCTCGCGGCCTGCGGAGAGCACCCCTTCGCCGCCCGCAGCGTCGGCGCCGATCCCGCGCGGATGCGCCTCATCGCGCTGCTGCTCGGCGGCATGCTCGCGGGGCTCGGCGGCGCCGAGCTGTCGCTCGGCGGCTTGCAGATCTTCAGCGTGGGGATGACGGCGGGGCGCGGCTTCATGGCCTTTGCCGCCGTCATCTTCGGTGCCGGGCATCCCGTGGGCGCCACTTTCGCCGCCCTGTTCTTCGCGCTGGTGGAATTCATGGGCATCAAGGCGCAGCTGGTCTTCGGCGAGCGCGCGCCGCGCGATTTCGTGCTCATGCTGCCTTACCTCGCGACCGTGCTCGGCATATGGATCAGCGCGCGGCTGCGCGGCGGCGTGCCGCTCAACACGATCGAACTCAGAGACGGATAAGGCGCCGGCACAGCATGACCAGACGCATCATCATCGACACCGATCCTGGGCAGGACGACGCCGTCGCCATCCTGCTCGCCCTCGCCTCCCCGCCAGAGATCACGGTCGAGGCCATCGTCGCCTGCGCCGGCAACGTGCCGCTGGCGCTGACCGCCAGCAACGCCCGCAAGATTTGCGAGCTGGCCGGGCGGCCCGACATTCCGGTCTATGCCGGCTGCCCGGGCCCGATGGCCGCGCGGCCCCTGGTGACGGCCGAGCATGTGCACGGCTCGACCGGCCTCAACGGCCCCGACCTGCCGGAACCCACCATGCCGCTGCAACCGCGGCACGGCGTCGATTTCCTCATCGACACCCTGCGCGCCGAGCCGCGCGGGGCCCTCACCCTCTGCGCGCTCGGGCCGCTCACCAACATCGCCATGGCGCTCATCAAGGCGCCGGACATCGCGTCCCGCATCCGCGAGATCGTGCTCATGGGCGGCGGCTATTTCGAGGGCGGCAACATCACGCCGACGGCGGAGTTCAACTTCTACGTCGACCCCCATGCGGCCGACATCGTGTTCCGCAGCGGCGTCCCCATCGTCATGCAGCCGCTCGACGTGACGCACCGCGTGTTGACGACGCCCGACCGGCTCGGCCGGCTGCGCGCGATCCCGACCCGCGCGGCGGCGGCGGTCGTCGCCATGCTGACCTTCTCCGAGCGCTTCGACCTCGACAAATACGGCTCGGCGGGCGCGCCCCTGCACGACCCCTGCGTCACCGCCTATCTCATCCGGCCGGAGCTTTTTAGCGGCCGCCACATCAACGTCGAGATCGAGACCATGAGCCCGCTGACCATCGGCATGTCGGTGGCCGACTTCTGGCGCGTCACCAAGCGGGCGCCGAACGCGCTCTTCATCCGCGAGGTGGACGACGCCGGCTTCTACGCGCTCCTGGAGGAACGGCTGGCGCGGCTGCCATGACCGAGCCCCGCCGCCCGCCGCCGGGCGCCACCATGCGGGTGCTGCATCCCGCGCCCGGCATCCTGGGCTTCTATGACGGCCGCATCCCGGGCGTGCGCCTGTGGTCCGAGGCGCCGAACTGGCTCGACGACGGCGCCTATGAACTCGGCATCTGCACCTATGCCATCGTCGACGGCGCGGAGGCGCTCGTCTACGACACGCATATCACCCTCGGCCACGCGCGCCTCATCCGCCACACGCTGGAGCAGATGGGCGTGCGGCATATCCGCGTGGTGCTCAGCCACTGGCACGACGACCACATCGCCGGCAACGCGGTCTTCGCCGATTGCGAAATCATTGCCAATGCGTTGACCGCGCGTCTGCTGGAGGAGAACCGCGCGACGATCGAGGCGGCCGACCCGCCGATCCGTCCGCTGGTGATGCCCAACCGCCTGTTCGACGACGCGCTGTCGCTGACGGTCGGCGCGACGCGGGTTGAGCTGCGGCAGATGGACATCCACAGCGAGGATGGCACGGTGCTGCTGCTGCCCGAGCGCGGGCTGCTGTTCGCCGGGGACACGCTGGAGGATCCCATCACCTATGTCGCCGAACCGCCGCGCCTCGCGGCCCATCTCCGCGATCTCGACCGGCTGGCGGCGCTGTCCGTCACCCGCATCCTGCCCGATCATGGCGACCCCGAGGTGATCGCGGCCGGCGGCTACGGCGCGGGGCTCATCGGCGTGACGCGGCGCTATGTCGAGCGGCTGACGCTATGCGCGGACCGGCCAGACCTCGCGGCGCTGCCGCTGCCGGCGTTTCTGGGCGACGACGCGGGCTCGGACGCGATCCGCCTGTTCGCACCCTATGAGGCCGTGCACCGGCGAAACGTCGCCTCCGTGACCGGTCACCCGGAAAGCCCGCCGCCGGACCCGGCGGCCGCTGCGCATATTTGAGCCCGTCTCACAAGCTTCTTGCGTGAATAAGCAATCTCGACATATCCCGGTGGCGGCCTCCCGGATCCTTGCATGAGCATGACGAAGAGGCGACTGTGAGCGCAGAGGCTTTTGAGGGGCGCGGACCCACGATGTTTCCCAATGCCGGCGGCCCGCTGAGCCAGTTGATCCGCGACCATGACTGGGCGTCGACGCCGATCGGACCGCTGGAACATTGGCCGCAAAGCCTGAAGACCATCACCCAGATGCTCCTGCTATCGGCCGTGCCGATCGTCCTCCTTTGGGGCGAGGACGGCGTCATGATCTACAACGACGCCTATTCCGCCTTTGCCGGCCGGCGCCATCCCCGGCTTCTGGGATCGAAGGTCCGCGAGGGCTGGGACGAGATCGCGGACTTCAACGACCACGTCATGCGCACGGGGCTGGCGGGCAAGACGCTCGCCTTCCGCGACCAGGAACTGGCGCTCGAGCGGCATGGGAGGCTCGAACCCGTCTGGATGGATCTCGACTACTCGCCCGTCTTCGACGAGGCCGGGAAGGCGGCCGGGGTCATCGCGATCGTGGTCGAAACCACCGAGAAGGTTCTGGCGCAGCGGCGCGTGCTGGAAAGCGAGCGGCGCTTCCGCGCCCTCACGATGGCCTCATCGGATATCATCTACAGGGTGAGCCCCGACTGGACGGAGATACGCCAGGTCGACGGTCGTTCCATCATCGCGGATGCGGATGCGCCGGGCGTCGGCTGGATGGGCGATTACCTTCATCCCGAGGACCGCGCGGCCGTGCAGGCGGCGATCGACGAGGCGATCTCCGGGTTGCAGCCTTTCCAGCTCGAACACAGGGTGAGACGCGCCGACGGGACAATCGGATGGGTCTCCTCCCGCGCCGTGCCGGTGACGGATGAAAACGGCGTGCTCGTCGAATGGTTCGGCGCGGCCAGCGACGTGACCGAGCGCGTGCGCACGACCGAGCATCTGAGGCTCGTCGTCAACGAGCTCAATCATCGGGTGAAGAACACCCTCGCCATGGTGCAGGCGATCGCGATGCGCACCTTTCGCGACACGGCGAGCCCTGGGCTGGCGCAGGAGGAATTCGCCTCGCGGCTGGTGGCTCTGGCTCAGGCCAATGACCTTCTGACGGGCGAGCGATGGGCGGGAGCGTCGCTGTTCTCCACCATCGAGCAGGCCGTGCGGCCGCACCAACACGGCGCGGGCCGGCTGTCGATCCGTGGCGACGACCTGCGCATCTCGCCCAAGACGGCGCTCGCCCTGGCGATGGCGATGCACGAGCTTGCGACCAACGCCCTGAAGCACGGCGCCTGGTCCAACGATCTGGGCGCCGTCGCGATCGAATGGAGCACCGATCAGGGCCTTCTGCATATCGAGTGGCGGGAATGCGGCGGACCGGCGGTCACGCCCCCGGCGCGGCGGGGTTTCGGATCGCGGCTCATCGAAACCGGCCTCGCGAGCGAGTTCGGCGGCCGGGTGGCGCTGCAATTCGATCCCGGCGGCGTCCGTTGCCTCATCGACGCTCCGGTCGCCGTCGTGGTCGGTGAGTAGCCAATGCCGCTCCGTATCCTGATCGTGGAGGACGAGATGACGATCGCCTTCATGATCGAGGACATGCTCGTGGAGTTGGGTCATGAGGTGGTGCAACTCGCGATGCGTCTGCCCGAGGCCCTGCAGGCGGCGCAGCGGGCCGACATCGACATCGCCATTCTGGATGTGAATCTCGACGGCCATCGTTCCTTCGCGGTCGCGGACATTCTGGCCGCACGCGGGATCCCCTTCGCGTTTGCCACGGGCTATGGCGCGGCGGGGCTGGACGAGGCGTACAAGAACCGCCCGGTGTTGACGAAGCCATTCCTGACGGATGATTTGCGGAGGCTCCTGTCGCGGGCGATGGCGGCTTAGCTCCGCTCTCCCGGGCTTGGTGCTGCCGCGCTTGGCGGTCGGGTCCCGTGGATGGGCGAGTGTGGGCGCGACGGCGCCCGTTGGCTCGGCGGTCGCGAGTTGACGGCTGTCAACTGCAAGCGATTTCATGGAGTTAGTGTTTTATTGCATGATCGCAATTTTATGCTTGTCCTGGCGTGCTTAGGCGCCCAGCCTCTGGGTCGACGGGATGCCAGCGATGCCGCGCCGTCGAACCCTTTGCTCAGCCGGTTGACCAGCGCGCCCACCCGGCTGCGCGGGCGCAGAGTGGGCGGTTGTCGAGGGTGGTAATGGTCAGTGGCCTGGATCGGCCAAAAGTCCGCTTAGCGCCATTCGACGCCTTTCCTTAATTGCTCCAGTAATGGGAATATCGCAGAAGGCTCAGGGCGTTTGGTGTAATCGGCGTTTACCTCGGCGTATGCGATCGTATCATCTTGTCCTATCACGTAACGGGCGGGCATCGGCAAAGTCCAACTGTCTTCCCCGTTGAACTGCGTCAGATCCGCACCCAGGGCTTTCTGCACCTCACGCAGATAGTCTGGCAGAGTCCAGCGCACGCCGAACCGAGCGGCAATTTCACCGCCATGATCGCCAAGGATCGGAAACCCGAGCCCGTTTTGCCGCTGCGATTTCCGGCTATTGGCCGCCGTTTGCTGCGAGATGGCGACCAGGCTCGCACCGCGCGCCTCGATTTCCGAGCGGGCCTCTTCCAGAGCGGTCAGGTCGAAGTTGCAGAATGGGCACCAGGCGCCGCGGTAAAAAGTGACCACGAGCGGCCCTTTGGCGAGCAGCGCCTTGGAGGAGACCGGATTGCCGTGAGCGTCGGGAAGCGTGAACTCCGGCGCCGAGTCCCCTGCTTTCAGCGCCCGGTTCTGGGCGCCCGACGCGATCAGCTCGTTGACGGAGCGATGGAGCGCTTCGACTGCCGCCGGTGGAGCAAGGTTGGCATCGAATTCAAGTTCGAACGCGTCTAGCTTGGCTTGCAGCGGCAGGCCGGATTTGGCGATCGAGGCGAAGGTTTCCTGAGGGGTCATCGAACATCTCCTTGAGTGGCAGAACAGGCTAAGTCTTGTTGAACACCTGAAGTCCGCGCTGTACAGCGGGCCGGGCTTCGATTTGCGCAAACCATCTGGATAGATTGGGGAGCTTCGGCCACGGAAGCTCTGATTTCACCGACAGAGTTATCGTAAATCCGGCAATATCGGCGACGCTGAACGCCCTCCCTGCAATGAATTCGTCCCGGTCGAAGTAGCGCTCTGCCGTCTCGAGTGTCGCGAGCATTCGATCCGTCAGTATCGTCTGCGCCTCTTGCATATTCGAACCGCGAAGTGAAAATGCCGCGTGGCTCACGGCTATGACGTCGGTCACGAAGAAGAAAAAGCGTTCAAGTACGATTGCTCGCTCACGGTCGTTTTCAGGCAACAATCGACCCGCGACCTTCCCGGCGGCGTGCAGAATGATTGCGTTCGATTGCGTAAGGACGAAGGGCTCTCGGCCTTCCTCTTTTTCGACGAGGACTGGGACCTTTCCCAGCGGGTTCAGTGCAAGATAGTCCGTGCCCTGATGCGCACCGCTGGAAAGATCGATCAACTTAGGCGTGTAGGACAGACCCACTTCCTCAAGCGCAATCGCGGCTCTGATGCAGTTTCCGGTCTGCGCGCCGTAAAGCTCAACTGTGGAATCCACGACTATGCCCTTTTATCTGGTCGAGTGGTCGCGAGGGCAGCCTGTTTGATCACGCCGACCACGACGTCTGGGAATGTGACGGGGATGGCGTGCGAAGAATGCACCTCAGTGACATGAGCGTTGGCACGCTCGGCTTCGAACTTGAACTCTTCCTGGGGGATGACGGGATCCAGCAGGGGCCTGATTTGCCAACTCGGCTTGCTCGTCCATGCCGCCGATGTCAGTACGTCGCTGAGGGCGGTCGCGGCGATGGGGCGCTGAGTGGCGATCATCAGGGCGAGCTTGTCCTCAGGCACGTCCGCAGCGAGGAGATACGCGTACTTTTCCGGCTTGATGAGGATATTCGTGCCCGTCGTACCGTCAGGCAGAGTGAACGGAATCAGATCGGCGGAACTTGCGAAGTCGCCGCCCGGAAACCGTTCGAGACAATTGTTTGTAGATTCTCCCACCGCAGGCATAGGCGAGCCCGCGTAGACAAGACCCTTGACCTTGGGGTCGTCCCCGGCCTGGCTGATGACGGCCCCGCCATAGGCGTGGGAAACGAGGAGCACGGGTCCGTCGATCGTGTCCAGCAGGCTTCGCAGGTAGGCAGCGTCGTGCGCCACTCCCCGCAAGGGATTGGAGAACACCTTGATCGGGTAGCCTTCACGCTGAAGCCCCTGGATCACACCATGAGTCCAGAGCGATGAATCTTCGACCGCCCCGTGTACAAGCACAATCGTAGGTTTAGCTGATCCGATTTCCACCGGAGGTCCTTCCAAGGGATGTTACGCCTGAGGATGGGCGGCTGGCGTCCCCGTTGCGCCAAGCCGCTCCAGTTCATCTCAGATTTGGCAGTCGAAAGGCGACGTGCGGCATTACTTGTGTGCGACCACCTGCAGGCGACTGATCTTGGCGTCGGAGAACAACTCGCCCGCCCTCTCGACGAACTCCTGTCCTGCTTCGCCATTCAAGTGGGCTTCGCGGGCGGCTTCATCGCCGAACGTGTCGAACACCCGATAGACCCCCGTTTCACCTTCGATCTTCGCGGCATGCCACGTCAGGGTTCCAGCTTCGCCTCTTACCAGCGACGCTTCCTTTGCGAGAAACGCCTCGATCTCTGCTTCTTTTCCAGGCTTAGCTTTCATCTCAACAAGCAATGCGAACTTAGCCATTTCATTATTCCTTATTGTGACAGGTGCACGGGTCGTGCGGAGCAACCAAGTTGGCTTCACGCCGCCAGCTCAGTTTCCTTGACGTGGGCGATCGGGCCGAGGATCGACGGGTCGAAGTCGTTGAGGACGCCCCGATCGGACAGGCGCCCGGCCGTCCTGGGTCGCCGAGATGCGCGTCATTGGTGCGACAGACAGGCGGTTCTTGACCGCATGGCCATTTATAACGGTCGGCGCGAAAAACGCGCTCGTGTCAGTGTCCGTCATTCAGACCTCCAGAAGCCTTTGATCGGCCCGAGCCACCCGACGTAGAGGGGTGCCCGCTTGGTGAACGTCGATCTAGTCTTCACGGGCGGAACGCGGTAGATGGCTTTGACGATAAGCAATATATCATCTGGCGTTAAAGTATGGATCTCTCGGATATCGTCTTGTTTCGCCTGATCGCGTCCGTGGGCAGCCTGTCGGCCGCGGCACGTCAGATGGGCACAACGCCGATGTTGGTCAGCCGCAGGTTGGCAGGCCTGGAGGCTGAGTTGGGCGCCCGCCTGTTCCACCGCACGACACGATCCCTATCGTTGACGCCCGAGGGAGAGGCCTTTTTGCCTCACGCCGTCACCCTGATCGAAGCGCGCGATTCGGCGCTCGACTCGATCGCCTCCGGCGGCTCCGGCCTCTCAGGCGTGCTGAAGGTGACCTCGCCGAACGTGATCGGCCACACGATCGTTGTCCCTGTCGTCGCAGAACTGATTGCAGACAATCCCGCGCTGCGGGTTGATCTGACCCTGAGCGACGGTGTCATCGATATTGCCACGGCAGGCCTGGATGTGGCCGTCCGCGTGGCGGTGATGAAGCCTTCCGACATGATCGCGACGAGGGTGGGCGACAATCCATTCACGCTATGCGCCTCGCCGGGCTATGTCGCACGCTTCGGCGAACCCACCACGACAGAGGACCTGGCGGCCCATCGGTGCATCAAACTTCACGCGATGGACACTTGGCCATTTACTCGGGACGGCGAATTGCACCGGGTGCGAATCAGCGGTCCCTTGTCAGCCAGCACCGTGGATGCCGTTCGGGCCGCCTGTATCGCGGGCGTCGGAATCGCGATGTTGACCTACTGGGATGTGAACAAACAGATCGAAGGCGGAGAATTGCGGCGTATCGTCCTTGATGACATCAAGCCGCTCGAGGTCGGGATTTGGGCTGTTGTCCCAACTCGTACGCAAATGCCTGCCCGGGTGCGGGCATTTATCGACGCTTTGCGAGGTCGGCTGCTTGCTGGAACCGATGCAGGGTCCCGTGCAACCTGAAAGGCAAACAAGTCCCCAAACGAGAAGTTGGAGGGAAGCTACAAAGACATTCTACTTTTGAAACGACGGTCGCTGCTTGTCTGCTTGTCGGAACCGCCCGTTCCTCAATCGAGGCGGGTTGGTTTACGACAGCGCCACCGCGCCTCGTATACTTGCCGCGGCGACCTCCTCAAGATCATGAGGCTCGATATGGTAACGGCCGAACGTTTCTTAACGCATTTTACTGCGCTTTACGACGAACAGCGAGCGGCGCTCTCCGATGAAGAGTGGGGAATAGTCTGGGGAGACGCCAGTTCCTGGTCCTCATTCATGATCTACGATGAGAAGTCAGTCGTCCGGAAATTGGCTGAAACGCTTAATCTGACCTGTTTTAACGGCGAGCCTATGCGCCTTGACGCGGTCTTCACTCCAACCGCGAAATATGACTGGTTCCCAATTGCCGTAGCCATTGAACACGAAAACAACCATCGCGGTTTTCATGGTGAGATCAACAAACTTCTCTCAATCAAGTGCCCTCTAAAAGTGGGGGTAACCTACTCGATCATTGAACGCGATCACCAGGACGTCGCCGGGAGCTTAAAAGTAACGATGAACCTGGTGGAGCGCGAGTTTCTTAAGCGCTCTCAGTCATCGACCAAAAGCTCTTGTGCGTTGACGAGGATTACTTGTTCATCATTGGCTCGGAAAGCAGCCCACGGAATATTGAGTGGCATTACGCTGTCGTAAGGGCAGCTGCTAATGAAGCAGCGCTCACTTGGCGACAGCGAACCTAGAGGCGGCGACTGCGCCCAAAGCCTACTTCCGTGGCTTCTTCGGCCCCGGAACCTGGATGAACGCCATCCGGTCCTCCTCCAAAACCACCGCCGTCAAACGCCCGCCATAAACCGCGCCCGTGTCGATCCCGATACGGTTCGACCGCACCGTCGGCGCGTCCTTCGGCGTGTGGCCATGAACCACCACCGCCTCGAACGGATCGGACCAGGAGAGAAACGGCTGGCGGATCCAGACCAAGTCCTGCGCCGCCTGATCGGCCAGGGGAATGCCCGGACGGATGCCCGCATGGGCGAAGAAATAACTGCCCCACCGGTAGCTCAGCCGCTGCTCCGTCAGCACCGCCATCTGCTCCGGCGGCACGAACCCAGCCCATTCCGAGGCGGGCGCCTTCTTGGGCACGCCCCAATCGACCAGACAGGTCTCGCCGCCGTTCCGCCGCCAGATGCGGCTCGCCTCACCCCCCTTCGCCATCGCGTTGAGGCACAATTCCTCGTGATTGCCCCGCAGATTGACGAAGCCGCCCGGAATCGGCGAGCCCTGCGCTACGCGCGCCAGAACGGCGGCGCTGTCCGGGCCACGGTCGATCAGGTCGCCGAGATGGATGACAACGGATCGCCCCACCGGGCGGGCATCGAAGTCGGCCGCGATCTGGTCGAGGATCGCCACATGGGCGGCGACGCAGCCATGCACGTCCCCGATCGCGTAGATGCGGACATCGGGCGGCAGCTGGCCGGGCGCTGGCTGGAAGGTGAGCTTCATGTCGGCGGCAGAGCAGTCATGCCGTCCACCTAAGCGAACTCGGCCGAGTCGGCCAGATATAACGAGGTTGAGACCCGAGCCGCGGAACCGGCGCCGGGACCGTCAGCGCGCGGGGGCTCGACAGCGGCCGCCCAGGGCGGCAGAGGGAGCCCCATGGACGCCATCCGGGTAGAGGCCCTCACCAAACGCTACGGCACGACGCAGGCCGTCGGCGGCATCAGCTTCCGGGTGCGGCCGGGCCAGACGGTCGGGCTCCTCGGCGGCAACGGCGCGGGCAAATCGACGACCATCGCCATGCTGCTCGCGATCCTGGTGCCGACATCGGGACAGATCGAGATCCTCGGGCACGACATGGCGCGCGACCGCTTCCGGGCGCTGAAGCGGATGAACTTCTCCTCGCCCTATATCGCGCTGCCGGGGCGGCTCACGGTGCGGGAGAACCTGCGCGTCTATGGCCACCTCTACAGCGTCCGCCACACCGACCGGCGCATCGCCGAACTCACCGAGGAGCTGACGCTGGGCGACTTCCTCGACCGTCCGGCGGGCGAGCTTTCGGCCGGGCAGAAAACGCGGGTGGCGCTCGCGAAGTCGCTCATCAACCGGCCCGAGGTGCTGCTGCTGGACGAGCCGACCGCGAGCCTCGACCCCGATACCGGGGACATGGTGCGAAGCTGGCTGGAGCGCTACCGCCGCGCGTCCGGCTGCTCGATGCTGCTCGCGTCCCACAACATGGCCGAGGTCGAGCGGCTCTGCGACCATGTGCTGATGCTGCAGAAGGGCCGCATCGTGGACGAGGGCAGCCCCGAGGCGCTGCGCGGCCGCTACGACCGCGACACGATGGAGGATGTGTTCCTCGACATCGCGCGTGGCCGTGGCCATGGCGCGCAGACGCAGATGACGGCGGAGACCCAGTCGTGATCGGCGCTTCGGCGCGGCGGGTCTGGGGGCTGATCTACCGCCATCTGTGCCTCTACCGGCGGTCCTGGCCGCGCCTCGTGGAGCTGGCCTACTGGCCGATCCTGCAGATGTGCATCTGGGGCTTCACGGCGCGCTTCTTCACCAGCCGCGCGGTCGGCAGCGAACATAGCAGCGGGCTGGTGATGGCGGCGACGGCGCTGCTGGCGGGCGTGCTGCTGTGGGAGGTTGCGATCCGCAGCCAGATGGGCGTCGCGATCAGCTTCCTTGAGGAGATTTGGTCGCGGAACCTCGCCCATGTCTTCATCAGCCCTCTCCGGCCGTGGGAGCTGATCCTGGGGCTGATCGGCGTCGCCTTCCTCCGCGTGGCGGCGGGCGTGGTGCCGGCGATCCTCGTCGCCTACCTCCTCTATGCCTTCAACCTCTTCACCCTCGGCCCGGTGCTGGTGCTGTTCTTCGCCAACCTCATGATCATGGGCTGGGCGGTGGCGCTCGGCGTCGTCTCGCTCATCCTCAGGCACGGCGCGGGGGCGGAGGCGCTGGCGTGGTCGCTGCTGTTCGGGCTGACGCCGCTCTCGGCGGTGTTCTACCCGGTGAGCGCCCTGCCCGTCTGGCTGCAGCCGATCTCCCGCGCGATCCCCGCGACGCATGTCTTCGAGGGCATGCGCGCGGTCCTGCTGCACGGTCACGTCGCCTGGGGGCAGATGGGGTGGGCCATCGGGCTCAACGCCGTCTGGCTGACCCTCGCCGGGCTGCTCTTCGCCAGCCAGTTCCATGCCGCCCGCATCCGCGGCGCGCTCATCACCATCGGCGAATAGCCGTCCGAGGAGCCCATGCACGTCGAGACCACCCGCTTCTGGCTGATCCGCCACGCCCTCGTCGATCCCGAGGCGCGCAAGTTCCTCTACGGCACCGAGGATGTCCCGATCTGCGAGGACACTCTGGCCGCGCAGACGGAGGCCTATGCGGCGCTCGGGCGGCGGCTGCCGCAGGAGGCGGTGTGGCTGGTGACGCCGCTCTCCCGCACGCGGCGGACCGCCGAGGCGATCTTCGCCGCCGGCTACCCGCAGGCGCCGTTGACGGTGGAGCCCGATCTCATCGAGCAGTCCTTCGGCGCGTTGCAGGGCACGCCGGGCGCGCGCCTGTCCGAGAAGCTGACGCTCCCCGCGCATGATTTCTGGCCGACCTCGCACGCCGAGCGGCCCGAGGGGGGCGAGAGCTTCGAGGACGTCATCCTGCGTGTGGGCCGCGTGATGGAGCGGTTGGCGAGCGACCACCGGGGCCGCGACATCGTCGCCGTCTGCCACGGCGGGGCGATCCGCGCCGCGATCGCGTCCGCGCTCGGGATCGGCGGGGAAGCCGCGCTGCGCCTGACGGTCGGCAATATCTCGCTGACGCGGGTCGAACAGCGGGGGCAGGCGTGGCGCGTGGTCTCGGCCAACGAGACCGTCGATGGCGTTCCGGCCTTCTGACCGTTTTTGCGGACTTGGTTTTGACACCGGGCGCGGCTAGGGGATTTGGGCCGTCGCGTGCGGGCGAGTCGAGAGCGAGAAGGAAGGCCACAATGCCGTTCAGGAACACCGTCTTCGCAGCCTGCCTCGTGTCGCTGGCGCCGCTTTTGGCAAGCTGCACGAGCGGCGGCCCGGGCTCGGGCGCACAGCAGGATATCGTCGACCGTTCGACGCTGGCACTGCAGGAGATCCTCAACAGCACCCAGTCGCGCGACGTGGTGGATACGCTGCGGAGCGCGCGCGCGGTCATCATCTGCCCGCAGGTCTTCAAGGCCGGCTTCGTCATCGGCGGCTCGGGCGGCAACTGCGTGCTGATGGCGCGGGCGGCCGGCGGCTCGTGGTCCGACCCCGCCTTCTACAAGATCGGCAGCGGCAGCTTCGGCGCCCAGGTCGGCATCCAGGACGCCGAGGTCATGATCATGATCATGAACGACCGGGCGCTGAACGCCGTCATGCAGAACCACTTCAAGATCGGGGGCGACGCCTCGCTCGCCTTCGCGTCCGTCGGCGCCGGCGTGGGCGGCGCCACCACGACGGCACTGCGGGCGGACATCGTCTCCTTCTCGCGGACGCGCGGGCTCTATGCCGGGGTCTCGATCGAGGGGTCGGTGCTGTCGCCCGACACGGAATCGGACACGGCCTATTACGGGCAGCCCTACAACGCGCCCCAGATCGTGGTGCAGATGATGGCCAACAACCCTGGCGCGAACCCGCTCCGCGCGACCCTCAGCCGCTACGGCGGCTGAGGGCGGCCGTCACTCCGCCGCGACCGCCGCGCGTCCAGGCCGGGTCACGGCGCTGACCACCACGAGCGCCGCGACGTTCAGCAGCAACGCCACGATGCCGACGTTGAGATCGCGCACGACCTCGGGGAAGCCGGGCAGCAGCTTCGCGATGGTCGTGTTGCTCAGCGTGAAATAGATCACGGTGCCGACGCCGACGATGATGCCGGCCATCGCACCCTCCTTGGTGACGGGGTTCCGCCGCGACAGGCTGCAGATGAGCGTCGGGAAAAGCTGCGTCACGAAGCTGTAGCCCATGAGCAGCAGCGCCACGATGGTCGAGCTGCCGGAGATCGCGAAATAGGCGGCGATGGCGGCCACCACGGGCACGAGGATCTTCGCGATCAGCACGGTCGCGTCGTCGCTCTGCCCAGGGCGGACGACGGCGACGAGGTTGCGCGCGCAAAGGGTCGCCGCCGTCATCATGATGAGCGAGCCGGGCACGAGCGCGGTCAGCACGCCCGTGGCACCGACGACGCCCACGAACCATGGCGGAAAGGCGTGCACCACGATCTTGAGCAGCGCCATGTTGGTGGCGGGCCCCTTGAGGCCCGGCACGACCAGCATGGCCGAGAAGCCGACAAAGAAGATGAACAGCAGCACCAGCTGGTAGAGCGGCAGGACGATGGCGTTCTTGCGGAAGACGCCGGCGTTGCGCGCCGTGTAGCAGGCGGCGAAGGAATGCGGCCACATGAAGAAGCCGAGCGCCGTCAGCAGGACCGTCGAGACGAACCAGGCGAGGCTGTTGCCGGTCGCGGCGAAAGACAGGAAGCCGGGCTTTGCGGTATCAATGGCGGCGAACATGGCGGTGACGCCGCCCTGGTAGTGCAGCGGCAGATAGAGCCCGAGAAAGACAGCGATCAGGATGATGAGAATGTCCTTGACCACCGAGGTCCAGGCCGAGCCCCGGATGCCGGAGACGATGACATAGAGCGTCACCACCAGCGCGCCGAGGATCACCGACAGGCTCTTCGGAATGGCGCCGTAGCTGGCGACCTCGACGATCGCGCCGAGACCTGTGAACTGCAGCACGAGATAGGGGATGAGGGCGACGACGCCGACCACCGCCACCAGAACGCCCAGTGCCGGGCTCGCGAATTTCGCGGCGAAGAAATCAGGCTGGGAAACGAGCCGCTCGCGGCGCGCGTAGGTCCAGATCGGCGGCAGCATGAAGTAGGAGATCACGTAGGCGAGCGTGCCGTAGGCGAGGATGTAGTAGGCGGGCGCGCCCAGACCGTAGGCGTAGCCCGACGCGCCGAGAAAGGTGAAGGTCGTGTAGATCT
>JABBOH010000118.1 GCA_019351895.1 Pseudomonadota bacterium | reverse complement strand
CGCGCAGCCGCGCGTCATCATCTGCGACACGCGCATGGCGAGCGGCGTGCCCTTCCTGGAGGCGCGCGAACGCAACCACTTCCTGCGTGTCGAGCCCGATGAATGGACCCGCGCTCTCGCCATCATCGAGGAGATGCCGGCATGAGCCAGACCGCGCGCCTGAAGACCTCGGCGATGATCGCCTCGCTCGCCGCCGAGGGCCAGCGGACCAAGTCCGCGCCCTTCGGCCATGCGCTGGCCGCTCTCGCCCAGAACCGCCCGGAGATTCTCGGCCTCACCGCCGATCTCGGCAAATACACGGACCTTCATATCTTCGCGAAGTCCCATCCCGACCGGTACTACCAGATGGGTATGGCCGAGCAGCTGATGATGTCCGCCGCCGCCGGCTTCGCGCGCGAGGGGTTCATGCCCTTCGCCACAACCTACGCGGTCTTCGCTGCGCGACGCGCCTATGACTTTATCTGCATGGCAATTGCTGAGGACCGCCTCGACGTGAAGATCGTCTGCGCCCTGCCCGGCCTGACGACAGGCTACGGACCGAGCCATCAGGCGACGGACGATCTGGCCATCTTCCGGGCGATGCCGAACCTCACCATCATTGATCCCTGCGACGCGCATGAGATCGAGCAGGCGGTGCCGGCCATCGCCGATCATGCGGGCCCCGTCTACATGCGCCTGCTGCGCGGCCAAGTCCCGCTGGTGCTGGACGAATATGGCTACCAGTTCCGCATCGGTCAGGCGGCCCTGCTGCGGGACGGCGCCGAAGTGCTCGTCATCGCCTCCGGCTTCATGACGATGCGGGCTCTGGAAACGGCGACGCTGCTCGAACCGGACAGCGTGGGTCTCGCCGTGCTGCATGTCCCGACCATCAAGCCGCTGGACGAGGCGACGATCCTGCGCGAAGCAGGCAAGCTCGGGCGGCTCGTGGTGGTCGCCGAGAACCATTCGGTCATCGGCGGTCTTGGCGAGGCGGTCGCGGCACTGCTGATGCGGAACGGCATCAGCTGCACGTTCCGGCAGATCGGGCTGCCGGATGCCTTCCTGGACGCCGGGGCACTGCCCACGCTGCACGACCGGTATGGAATCTCGGCCCAGACCATGGCCGACCGCATCAAGGGCTGGCTGTCAAGCTGACGACATCGGAACGCCAAGAAGCGCCGGAAAGGCGCCGCAGCACAAGGGAGGTCGACAGCAGGATGGAAGGATTTCGGCGGCGGTGGGCGGCGTGAGACGCATCGCCTTCATCGGGCTCGGCGCGATGGGCGGGCGGATGGTCGCGCGTTTGCTCCAGGGCGGTTTCGCCGTGCAGGGCTACGACGTTAGCGCCGTCGCGCAGGACGCCATCGCGGCTATCGGCGCGCAACCGGCCGCGTCGGCCGCGGAGGCTGCGCGAGACGCCGACGCCGTCATCCTGATGGTGGTCGATGCCGCGCAGGCCGAGCAGGTGCTCTTCGAGGATGGCGTGGTTCAGGCTTTGGCGGCCGGGCGGCCCGTGCTTCTCATGGCGACCTGCCCGGCTTGGCGCGTGGCGGAGATCGCCGAGCAGGTGACGGCGCTGGGGCGTAGATTCGTGGATGCGCCGGTCTCAGGCGGCACTGCGGGAGCCGAGACAGGGACGCTGACCATCATGGCCGCCGCACCCGCCGCCGTGGTGGATACGGTGCGGCCAATATTCGCGGTCCTGGGCCGCAAGCTCGTGCATGTCGGTGAACGGCCGGGCAAGGCCGCGACGCTCAAGACCATCAACCAGCTGCTCTGCGGAGTTCATATCGCGGCGGCGGCCGAAGCCTTCGCGCTCGCGTCCAAATGCGGGCTTGACCTGCCGCTGGTGCTCGATGTGCTCGGCGACTCCGCCGCATCCAGCTGGATGCTCAAGGATCGCGGCCCGCGCATGTTGGAGCGCGATCCCGCCGTTTCCAGCGCGATCGACATCTTCGTTAAGGATCTCGGCCTCGTCCTGGATACGGCGCGTAATGCGAAAGCCGCCGCGCCGCTGGCGGCGATCGCCCATCAACTCTTTCTCGCGACATCGGGCCGGGGCCTCGGCGCCGCCGATGACAGCCAGGTGCTGAGGAGCTACGCCGCGCTCAACGGCACCGATTGACCCATAAAAAGAAGGCGGAGGACGAACCATGCACCAAAAGAACGACGCCACGGGCGCCCCGACACGCCGGCGGCTCATCGCCGCGACTGCAGCGCTGCCGCTCGTCACCGTGCTCACCCGGCCGGCGCGTGCCGCCGAGTTCAACTACAAGCTCGCGACCGGCCAAGCACCGAGCCATCCGGTGAATCTACGGGCGCAGCAGGCGATCGGACAGATCCAAGAGGAGACGCACGGCAAGCTGGAAATCAAGCTGTTCCCATCGAACCAGCTGGGATCGGATACTGATCTCCTAACCCAGGTGCGAATCGGCGGTGTGCAATTCTTCAACCTTGCCACGTCAATCCTGGCGACGCTGGTGCCGGCCTCGGGCCTCGGCAATGTCGGCTTCGCTTTTGCCGATTATCCGGCAGTGTGGAAAGCGATGGATGGCGCGCTGGGGGATTACATTCGCGCGGGAATCGTCAAGGCCGGCCTCATCCCAGTCTCCAACATCTGGGACAACGGGTTTCGCCAGATCACCTCCTCCACCCGCAAGATCAGCACGCCGGAGGATTTGCACGGCTTCAAGATCCGCGTGCCGCCTGCGCCCATCCTCACGTCGCTGTTCGAGTCGCTCGGAGCGGCCGCGACACCGATCAACTTCAACGAGCTTTACTCTGCCTTGCAGACCAAGCTGGTGGAGGGCCAGGAAAACCCGCTTCCCATCATCGCGACGACCAAGCTCTACGAGGTGCAGAAGTACCTCAGCATGACCAGTCACGTCTGGGACGGTTATCAGATCCTCGGGAACCGGCGTGCTTGGCACGCGCTGCCCGAGGAGACGCGCGGCATCGTCTCCAAGGCCTTCGCCAAGGCCGGCCTCGCAGAGCGCGCGGATGTCGCGCAGTTAAGTCAGACGTTAGAACAGCAACTCGCGGGCAAGGGCCTCGAGGTCGTGCCGGTCGACCGGGCAAACTTCCGCACGGCGCTGCAGAAGACCAACTTCTATCAGACATGGAAAATGAAGTTCGGCACCCAGGGCTGGTCGCTTCTGGAAGATAGTGTCGGAAGGCTGACATGAGCGGCAGGGTCGCGATGCGGCTTCCGGCCTTGGCGCGCCCGCGCCACGTCATCCGTGGCTTAGACGCGGCAGATCTCGTTCTGCGATATATCGTCGAGTTCGCCGCGGCCCTGCTCGTCCTTGCCGAAGTCGTGATCCTGTTTGCCGGCATCTTTGCGCGCTTCGTGCTGCATGCACCGCTGATCTGGGGCGATGAACTCGCCTCGACCGTCTTCCTCTGGCTCGCCATGTTCGGCGCCGTCATCGCGGTCCGGCGCGGCGTGCATATGCGGCTGACGACGGTGGTGACGCGACTGCCCGAGCAGTGGCGCGCGCGCATCGAAGCGCTTGCCGTCTGCGCCGCCGCCCTCTTCATGATCCTCCTGTTCAACCCGTCGATCGGATACATGCAGGATCAGAGCTTCATTCAGACGCCGGCGCTGGGCTGGCCCGGCAGCATCCGCGCCGCCGCCCTGCCTGTCGGGGCCGGGTTCATGGTGCTGGTCGCCCTCTGCCGCGTTGCGCAGCACGGGCTGAGGGAGCTGGCCTTCTGCGCACTCTCGCTCGGCGCGATGGCAGTGCTGCTCTGGCTCCTCTCCGGCCCGCTGACGGCGATCGGCAACTGGAATATCATTGTCTTCTTCGTGATCCTCGTGGGGCTCGGGGTGCTGGCGGGCGTGCCGATCGCCTTCGTCTTCGGGCTTGCGACTGTCGCCTATCTGGAAACGACGGGATCGACGCCCGTCTCCATCATCGTCGGCCGACTGGACGAGGGGATGAGCACACTCATTCTGCTCGCGGTGCCGCTGTTCGTGCTGCTCGGCCAGCTGGTGGAGATGACCGGCATGGCGCGCGCGAT
>JABBOH010000048.1 GCA_019351895.1 Pseudomonadota bacterium | reverse complement strand
GGCTTCGTCGCCCGCTTCATCGGCGCCGGCGGGGTTTTGCCGGGGCGGGTCGAGGCGGGCGGGGTCCGCATGGGCGCGATATTCCTGCCCGCGCGGTCTGCGGCGACGCTCGCTCACGGCACGGAGGTCGAGCTGTTCCTGCGGCCCGAGCATGTCGCGCTCGCGCCGCCGGATGCGGTCGCACCCCCCGGCGCGATCGCGGCGACGGTCCGCGAACTGACCTTCTTCGGCTCCCTGACGCGCATCAAGCTCGCTTTGGGCCAGGGCACCGAGAGCGAGATCTGGGCCGACCTGCCGAGCGACAGCGCCGGGCGCTTCACCCTCGGCATGACCGTATGGGCCTCCTGGAGCCCGGACTCTCCCCGCGTCCTTGCGGCATAGGGGCGTCCCGGCGAGATAGCGGCGCCTTCGTTCAGCCCGATGAGCGGGAGAACCGCTTCGGTCTGACGAGGTCGCGCTTCGACGACCACGCGCGCGCGGTATCGCCTGCCCATTGACCGAAAAGGCGCGGCATCGGGGGCGGTCGCCTCACCTCGGAGGCTCGGACCAGTTCCACCATGATCGGGCGATGGTCGGAACTGCCGCGGTCCAGCACATCGGCCTTCAGGCAGATGAGGCCGCGCGTCAGGCAGCGGTCGAGCCGAAGGGGCACGAGGTCGCTCATGCGATGCGTGTTCTGCCGTGGCCCCACGTCCTGGAAGCCCGCCAGCATCGGCGGCCCCACAAGATTGTAGTCGCCGAGGATCGCCGCGTGCAGCGGCAGGTGGTCCGCCACGTGGCGCAGCTGCCGGCGGTTCAGCAGCTGTCCCTGTGAAAGATGCACGTTGGCCGCGCTGAAGCCGCCGAGATCGACGATCTGGCAGATGCGGTGGACGACGGCGCCCGAGGGCAGGTGGACGATGCCGGGCGTCCTTGTCATGGCCTCACGCGTCCAGGCGGCGAGGCCATGACGGCGTCCGGGCAGCGGCGTCTGCGCGTAGTGGCCGCCCACCAGCCGCGGCAGCGCCTCGAAGGCGGTCGTCACCTCCTGCATCAGAAGCACATCGGGCTGTTGTTCATGGACGAGTCGCTCAACGTCGGCGAGGGCCGCGCCGTCGCGGTGCAGCAGGTTCCAGCTGATGATCTTCATAACGACGGAGCATACCGGGCGTGACGGGAAGGTCGATCCCTCGCGGGCTCCCGGGTGCGCAAAAAAGCGCCCGCCTGCGCCCCGCGGTCACATCCTGGGGAGATCACCGCCGCTGCGGACAGACGCGGACCCAGGCTAGCGGTCGGTCACCGCTTCCCCGACGCTGGAGGAGCGGGCGCTGACGAGACGAGGCGGCGTCGTCACCGTGATGCCCCGCCGGATCCAGAACATCCGCAACACGATGTCGCTCCCCAGCAGATGATGCAGCGCCGCGATGCCGGCGTGGCCGATGAGGTAGGCCCACATCAGCTTGGACACCACCCGATGCAGTTCGAGGGCCTGATGCGCCACAGGCGCGCCGCGGGTGAAGAAAAACACGGTGCCGGTGACGGTCATGGCGGTCAGGACCAGGAGGCCGAGCCCGTGGACGGCGCTCGCCATCGCGCCGTCGCTGTCGATCTGCGGTTCGCTGCGGCCCCGCGCGACAGCGATCATCATCTGCAGATGGGCGCGGAGATCGGCCAGAACAGCACCGATGCGCCGTGGCGAGAACCACGGGATGAGCCGGCCAAGCTTCGTCTCGCCGTGACGGACGAGTGTCCAAAGCCAGAAGAGCATCACGAGGCCCAGGCCGCCCATGCCAAGATACTCATGCAGGGCAAAGAGCGTCGATGGCGAACTGCCGGGAAGCGGCATGCGGATGAACTGGCTTGTGAGGAGTTGGTGCATCACCGTCAGCAGAATGAGCACGTGCAGCACGCGCGTGGCATCCGACCGCCTTTCGCCGTGGATCACGTCCCGCCGATAGCGCGCGGTGCGCGCGAAGACGGCCCGTCGGGCGATCTGCCGGATCGAGAGCAGGCTCATGGAGGCATCCTCAGTTGTATGCGGCATGACAGGACTGGCATTGGCCGACCATCCGATGGAGATTCCGGCGGAAGCCGGCGGGATCTGCGGCGGTGGCGAGCGCTCGGCGGCCCTCGGCTGCGAAGGCCGCGAAGCGATCGCGGAAGTTCCGCACGCTGTTAGAAGTCCCGTGCAGGTTCTCCGCCACGCGGGACGCGTCGGCGATGTAGGCTTTGAGGCTTTCGCCGACCTTGGCCGCGTCGTATTCCGTCCGGCCGCTCAGCATGCCGTCGAGTTTGCGAAGGTTCTGGCTCCAGGAGGACATGACGGGGGAGAGCTCGATGCCCGCCAGCGCCGTGCCGCCGCAGAGCAGGATGGAGGCCGTAGCCGCCGTCAGAAGGCATGAGCGGAGAGCCGAGGAAGCCGCTTTGCGCAAAACGTGTTGCCCGTCCCGATGGTGGCTGGGACTAAGGTTATGGCCTCCAGAGCTTACGTTGACCTGACAGGAAGCAGGCCTCGGCCCGGGCCGGAGCGTGCAGGCGCGTGTAAGGACTGCGTAATGTTCGCCCGTCACAGGTTCCGGCAAAAGGCGGCTCCCAACCGATGCGGATACTTGTTGTCGAGGATGAACGCGAACTCGCCGGTCTTCTGAATGGCGCACTCGAGCGCGCGGGATTTGCGGTTGACGGAGCGACAAGTTGCGCGAGCGCCTTGGATTATCTGCGGGTCGCGACCTACGATGTCGCGGTGCTCGACCTCGGGCTGCCGGATGGCGACGGCATGTCTCTGCTCCGCCATCTCCGCAAGGATGGTTCGGCCTTGCCGGTCCTCATTCTCACGGCGCGGGATGCGCCCGAGGACCGGGTTCTCGGCCTCAACGCCGGCGCCGACGACTACCTCGTCAAACCGTTCCACATGCCCGAACTCGTTGCCCGCCTGCGCGCCTTGCTGCGCCGGCCTAACGCGGCGCTCGGCGTCACCCTGACCCTCGGCAACCTGTTGCTGGACACCTCGACGCGGCAGGTGCAGGTGGACGGCGTCGATGTCAGCTTATCGGTGCGGGAGACCTCAATGCTCGAACTGCTGCTCCGCCAGCAGGGGACGGTCGTGACGCGGGCCGTCATGGAACAGCGCCTCTACAGCTTCGATGTGCAGCTCGGCTCGAACGCGCTCGAGGTGCTGGTGCACCGTCTGCGTCGGCGGCTGCAGGATGTCGGCGCCACTGTCGGCATCCACACGTTGCGCGGTGTCGGCTATCTGCTTTCCGAAGCGCGGTGAGGTGGTCCCGGCGGCGCCTGATCCAACCGCGCGCGGCCGGCTGGTCGCTCTCCGTCCGTCTCGCCTGGCGCCTCTCGCTCTTCGTGGTGGTGGCGATGCTGCTCTCGGCGGGCGCGGTTGCCTGGCGCACCGTGGCGACGGTGCACGATCTCGATGATGCGGCTCTACAGCAGCAGGTGCGTGTGGTGGCGGACAATCTGCCGCCGGCGAGCGCGGATGACGCGCCGCTGAAGCTCCCCGCGGACGTCGTCGCGCCGTTTCGTGCCTCGGACGCCGACAACGTGTTCATGGTCTATGGCCAGACCGGGCGGCTGCTCGCGACCTCCGACGGCCCGACTGCGGCCGATGCGGCGCCTTTCCTGCCGACCCCCCTGCATGAGGGATTGTTCAGAGTGCCTGCGGTGACGGGCGATCAGCAGGGCATGGTCGGATACGTCCTGCCGGCGGGCAATCGGTGGGTGGTCGTGCTTCAGGGGCGCGAACAGGCGGATGTGCTGGCCGACAGCCTCATGGAGCATTTCCTCTTCGGCGCCGTCTGGATTCTGCTGCCACTCGGCTGCGCGATGGTCGTGGTCAGCCTCGTCACCCTGCGCCGAGGCTTGCGTCCCTTGACGGATGCCTCCGCCGCCGCTGCTTCCGTCGGTCCGTCCCATCCCGGGCTGCGCCTGCCGGTGGCCGATCTCCCGCGCGAGGTAACGCCGCTCGTGCTTGCGGTGAATGCGGCGCTCGCCCGTCTCGAACAGACGATCGAGGCCCAAAGGGTTTTCATGGCCGAGGCCGCGCACGGTCTGCGCACGCCGCTCGCGGTGCTCACGGCGCGGCTAGACAGTCTGGGCGACATCCCGGAGGTCGAGGGATTGCGTCGGGATGCCGATCGCATGACCCGTCTGGTGGGGCAGCTGCTGCGCATGGCGCGGCTGGAGAGCCTGCCGCTCGATGTCACCGAGCCGGTCGATCTGCGCGTCGTGGCCGTGGAAGCGATCACCGACCTCGCGCCGCTGGGACTGCTGCATGGCGTCAATCTCGCCCTGCTCGGGGCCGAGGGGCGGGTTCCCGCGCGGGGCAACCATGCGGCCCTCGTGCTCGCGGTGACCAACCTGATCGAAAATGCGATCGGCTACGCGCCGTCGGAGAGTGTCGTCGAGGTGGAGTTGACCGCGCCCGGGCAGATCGCGGTCATGGACCGCGGCCCCGGCGTCGCGCCCGAACATCGGGACCGGATCCTGCGCCCCTTCGAGCGCGGACCCGCTGCCAGGGCAGGGGGGGCGGGCCTCGGCCTCGCGATCGTCGCGCAAATCGCGGCGGCGCATGGCGGCACTCTCATGATGGAGCCGCGCCCGGGGGGCGGCTCCTGTTTCGTGCTGCAGCTGTCCAGTGCGGCGCGCGCATTTGGCGACGGCGCGCGGACCGCCTAGATAGACGAGGCGGAGGTGCGAAGGCCTGGGACCGGTGCCGGCATCCGCCAGAGGAGACGCTGCTTTGAGCCGCTCGACACATGGCTACCTTGCCGTCGTCCCCCGCTCGGAGGCCGACGACCCGCTCGACCCCATTTGGCAGCGCCTGCGCGGTGAAGCGGAGGAGGCCTATGACCGGGCACCGGCACTGGCCACGCTGTTTCTCGATTCCATCATCAACCAGCCGTCCTTCGGCGCGGCGGTCTGCCATCGCGTGGCCTCCCGGCTCAAGAACGATGTGGTCGCGCTGCCGCTGATCGTACAGGCCTTCCACCGCGCGCTCTCGGCCGATCCCACCATCGGATGCGCCTTCAAGGCCGACCTCGAGGCGGTGTTCGAGCGCGACCCGGCCTGTGAGCGTTTCATCGAGCCGTTCCTCTACTTCAAGGGCTTCCACGCCATCCAGGCCCAGCGCGTGACGCACTGGTTATGGAACAACGGGGAGCGCGACTTCGCGCTCTACCTCCAGAGCCGCGCGTCCGAGGTGTTCCAGACCGACATCCACCCGGCTGCGCGCTTTGGGCAGGGCATCTTCCTCGACCATGCGACAGGCCTGGTCGTGGGGGAGACGGCCGTGGTCGAGGATGATGTCTCGCTGCTGCAGGATGTGACGCTGGGCGGCACCGGCAAGGAGGCCGGGGACCGGCACCCGAAGGTGCGGCGCGGGGTGATGATCGGTGCCGGCGCCAAGGTGCTGGGCAATATTGAGATCGGCGAGAACGCCCGCATCGCGGCGGGGTCCGTCGTGCTGCGTGCGGTGCCCGCGAACGGGCTCGTCGCCGGCGTGCCCGCCAAGCTGTTGCGCGTCAATACCGCGGGCGCGCAGCCGCGCGGGATGGAGGAGGTGCTGGCAAGCCTCTCCTATGACGGTTTCGACTGGACCATCTGACCTCGCGCGGCGAGCGCCGGCCCCCGCCGGGCAGCGCTGACCCGCGTTCCGCCATCGGCCATCCGCGTGTAATCTGACGCGGCAACGCTCGGAGAAGGCAATCATGAGAATCGCCAGCGACATCACAACCCTCGTGGGTAACACGCCGCTCGTCGCCATCCGCACCCTGGCGCCCGAGGCGCCGGCCCGGATCGTGGCCAAGCTCGAATACTTCAACCCCGGCCACAGCGTGAAGGACCGCATCGGCGTCGCCATGATCGACGCCGCGGAGAAGGCGGGGCTGATCGGGCCGGATTCCATCATCGTGGAGCCGACCAGCGGCAACACAGGCATCGCACTCGCCATGGTCTGCGCCGCGCGCGGCTACCGCTGCATCCTGACGATGCCCGAAACCATGAGCCGGGAGCGCCGCATCCTGTTGCGCGCCTATGGGGCGGAACTCGTTCTGACGCCCGGCGCCGAGGGCATGGGCGGGGCCATCGCGCGGGCTGAGCAGATCGTGGCGTCGGGCCCCGGCTACTTCATGCCGCAGCAGTTCAAGAACCCGGCAAATCCCGAGATCCACCGCACCACGACCGCCGAGGAGATCTGGCGGGATACCGATGGCGAGGTCGATTTCCTCGTCGCCGGGATCGGCACGGGCGGCACCATCACAGGCGTCAGCGAGATGCTGAAGTCGCGCAAACCGTCCTTCAGGTCGATCGCGGTGGAGCCGGACGCCTCGCCCATCCTCTCCGGCGGCAAAAAGGGTCCGCATCCGCTGCAGGGCATCGGCGCGGGCTTCGTGCCGGACGTGCTCAACACGGAGGTTTATGACGAGGTCGTGCGCGTCACCAACCAGGACGCCTTCGATACTGCGCGGCGCGTGGCGCGGCAGGAAGGGCTGCTTGTCGGCATTTCCTCGGGCGCGGCGCTCTGGGCCGCGGTGCAGGTCGCGAACCGGCCGGAGAACGCGGGCAAGCTCATCGTCACCATCATCCCCTCCTACGGCGAGCGCTATCTCAGCACGCCGCTCTACGCCGACCTCGTCGACTGAGCCGATGGCGCCTCGCGGTCGCGCCACGCCGCCCCGTCCCAGACGCGGGGCGTGATGACCGTCCGGCCATCCGCGCCGATGCACACACGGTTGTACGCGTTGGGCTCACCCCGCAGCCGGACCGAGGTTGCGGTCGCTCCCTGGACCACAAGGGGCTGCTCTCCCCCGCCGCTGGTGGCGCGCACGTAGCCGCGGTGCAGATGCCCGGCGAGGACGAGCGCCACGCGATGGGCGGAGAACATCTTCAGCGCCCGCTTCGCGCCGCCCGTGCTGTGCAGCGGCGGCGCGCCTTCCGGCTCGATGAGCGGATGGTGCATGACGACCACGCGCGTGAGTTGAGCCGGCACCGCATCGAGGTCCGCGAGCAACCGCACGAGACGCCGCTCGGTCACGCGGCCCCGGGAAAAATCCCAGTGCAGCGCCATGCGGCGCGCGGTGTTCAGGCCGAATACGGCAACCTTATCGTTGCGCCAAACGGGCGCCGTTTCGGATGAAATCTCGTGTCGCCAGCGTCTATAGGGATCGGTGAACCGTTCGATCAGATTGTAGGTCGATATGTCGTGGTTTCCAGGCACAGCGAGCCAAGGTGCCAGGAGCGCATCGAGGAACGCCTTCGCGGCGCGGAACTCGGCGATGCTGGCGCGCTGGGTGAGGTCGCCGCTGACGGCCACGAGGTCCGGTGGATCGTCATTCAGTTCGCGCAGCAATGCGGTCACCACGGCGGGATCCTCGGCGCCGAAGTGCAGGTCGGTGATATGCGCGATCCGGGTCATGCCGCCGAGGCCATCAGCACGCGCGATGCCTGACGATGCGCTTCGTGCGGAGGAAGGGCTTGATGATGAGTGAGCCTCGCAGGGGGATCTGGCCACGCGTCCGATGACACGGCAGCGTCCGGGGTTTTGCACCGGAACGCAATCCTCCGATCAGATCGATATGGCGCGTGGCCCGCGCGCGGCTTGGCTATCCGATGGCGAAGTTCGTCGTGTGCAGATGGCTCGTGGTGACGCCGAGGATGTCGAGCGATGCCGCGTGGCCCAGCGCCAGAAGCGAGCCGCCGTGGCCGTCGCTGCGTAGCGCCGCAAAGGCCTGCGAGGCCGAGGTGTAGCCGCCGGCTCGTCCCAACAGGTCGATGACCCCGTGCGCGAGGTCGGCGCCGAAATTCGCCAGGATGTCGTGACCGACGGGCGGCGCCACCTTCAACGTCAGCCCCTGGCCCATGTCCGTGACGCTGTCGCTGCCGCCGAGGAACACCATCTCGTCGAAGCCGGAGATGTTGAGGTGGGCACCGTTCCCGGTGAGCAGGATCGTGTCGGCGGTCCCGCCTTGCACGGTGTCATGACCCGATTCCAGCGAGATCCTGTTGCCGCCGCCGGTGATGGACACCGTGTCGTGGCCGTGGCCGAGCGCCACCGCGTTCATCGTTCCGCTGAGTTTGACCGTGTCGTGGCCGCCGCCCAGGATGACGGAGGTGTTTCCGGTCGCGCTGACGCTCTGGTTCCCGTTGCCGCCGATGAAGGCCGTGCCGGTCGCGACGGCATCGTTGGTCTGATCGGTGATGCTGTACGTCACCTTGTCGGGCGCCCTGCCGTTGGCCGCTGGGCCATCGTAGATCACCGCCTGCGTGCCGTTCGTCACGGCGCCGAGCTGGATCGTGCCGCCGCCGCCGGTCTGCTTCAGGACCAGCGGGTCGCCGGCAACGCCGGGCGTCACGTAGCCGATGATCGTGGCCCGGCCGTGCTCCATGACCGAGGCCGCCGCCGCGGTGATGGTGGGCGGCGGTGCGGAGACCTGGAAGCCGGAGTTGGTGATCTCGAACGCGGTGCCGTCGCCGCTCGCGCCGCCCTCGTCGGTGGTGCCGAAAAGGTCCCCGCGCGCGTCGGCGATGAGATTGCCGATCGGGTCCGCCCCGTTGGTGCCGTTGAAGCTGAGCAGCGTGGTGGGGGTGCTCGCGTAGCCGGTGGCGGTCTTCGCGACTTCGAAGACCGCGCCGTCGCCTTTCGCGCCGCCCTGCGATGTCGTGCCGAACAGGTTGCCCTTGGCGTCGATGATCAGGCCTGCCGCCTGATAGGCTCCGTCGCTGCCGTTGAAGGTGACGAGCGTGGTCGCGGTGCTGGCGTAGCCGGTCGCGGTCCTGGCGATCTCGAAGATCGTGCCGTCGTTGTTCAAGCCGCCGCCTTGGGATGTTATGCCGAACAGGTCGCCCATCGCATCGACGATGAGGCTGCTCGCCCCGCTGACGTTGTGGAGTCCGCCGACGAGGGTGGTGGCGGTGCTGGCGTAGCCAGTCGCGGTCTTGGCGATCTCGTACACCGTCCCGCTGCTGCTCCCCGCGCCGCCATGCGTCAGGCCGAACAGGTTGCCCTGGGCGTCGGCGATAAGGCCGCCCTCCGGAGAAGCTCCGTTGCCGCCCTGGAAGTTGACCAGGGTCGTGGGAGTGCTGGCGTAGCCGGTGTTGTTCTTGGCGACCTCGAAGACGGTGCCGATGGTGCGCGTGCCACCGTAGATCGTGGTGCCGAGCACATCGCCGCGGGCGTCGATGATGAGGCGCCCCAGCGGGAAGGATCCGTCGCTGCCGTTGAAGCTCGCGAGGGTCGTGGGAGTGCTGGCATAGCCGGTCTTGGTCTTGGCGATCTCGAAGATGGTGCCGTCGGAGTTCGGGCCGCCGCTGGGTGTCGACCCGAACAGGTCGCCCTGGGCGTCGGCGACGAGGTTGGTTGCGCCGCCCACCCCGTTGATGCTCGCCAGGATCGTGGGAGTGCTCGCGTAGCCAGGCGTGGTCTTGATGATCTCGAATACGTTGCTGTTCGCGCCGGAGTTGTTGGTGCCGAACAGATCGCCCCTGCCATCTGCGATCAGGCCCTCGGCCGGGGTCCCTCCGTCATTGCCGTTAAAGCTGACGAGAGTGCTGAGCGTCGGCATTTGTTATTCCTCCAAATGCATTTGTTCGAGACTCGCGCGTTTTCAATCCGATCGCGGCGACAGCCCGGCATCGGAATGAAGTTCAGTCGGTTTCTAGGCAAGTAGTCACTTCGGGCTATACCGGCTGCGGCCCGCCCCTTGGTCCTGCGTCAAGCGGCTAGGACAACGGGCCAGTAGAACGGGACCCGCAACCGCCATGATCAGCCGGGGTCTGTCAGAATGCAGATGATCTGTTTATCTTGCGGATTGCGTGAGCCCAAGCTGAACGGTAGGCTGCTTTCAATATACATCGGAACACAACTTGTGAACCAAGCCGTTGCCACCGCCACCACCACAGCCGTCGCGGTTGATGCCGAACCTTATCCCTACATATTGCGCCTGCAATCCACAGTGCTCCTCGTGATCGACATGCAGCGCGATTTTCTCGAAACGGGTGGCTTCGGCGATGCACTCGGCAACGATGTCTCTCTGCTGCGGGCGACGATCGATCCGATGCGCGCGGTGATGGCCGCGGCCCGGGCGGCGGGCATGACCGTCATCCACACGCGGGAGGGGCATCGGCCCGATCTCTCCGACCTGTCGGCGGCCAAGTATCGGCGCGGCAACTTCCCCACCCGGATCGGCGACAGGGGGCCGATGGGCCGTATTCTCGTCCGCGGCGAGGCTGGCCATGACATCATTGCGGAACTCGCGCCGATCCCCGGCGAGCCCGTGATCGACAAGCCCGGCAAGGGCGCGTTCTACGCCACCGACCTCGAGGCCATCCTCAGCAGTCGCGGCATCACCCACCTCATCGTCTGCGGCGTGACGACGGAGGTCTGCGTCCACACGACCGTGCGGGAGGCGAATGACCGCGGCTTCGACTGCCTCGTGCTGTCGGATTGCACGGGCTCCTACTTCCCTGAGCTTCATGAGGCGGCCCTCGCCATGATCAAGGCGCAGGGCGGCATCTTCGGCTGGGTCGCCCCTTCATCCGCGCTGCTGGAGGCGCTCCCCGCCGCCTGACGCGCCTCCCAGTCACGACAGGGCAATCGTGATGCCCCAGGCACTTGACCCGTAGCCAAACGAGAACAAAATGCAAACGCCACGGGAGGCGCGCGCGTGCAGACTGTTCTCGACAAGCTGGCCATCCTGGCGGACGCCGCCAAGTACGACGCCTCCTGTGCCTCCTCGGGCGCGGAGAAGCGGAACTCCCTCAAAACGCGCGCCATCGGCTCGACCGAGGGCATGGGCATCTGCCATGCCTATGCGCCGGACGGCCGCTGCATCTCTCTGCTCAAGATCCTGCTGACCAACTACTGCCAGTTCGACTGCCATTACTGCGTCAACCGCGTCTCCTCCAACGTGGCCCGGGCGCGGTTCTCGGTCGAGGAGGTGGTCGATCTTACCCTCGGCTTCTACAAGCGGAATTACATCGAGGGGCTGTTCCTGTCCTCCGGCATCATCCGCTCGCCGGACTACACGATGGAGCAGGTGGTGCGGGTCGCCGAGGTTCTCCGGCAGGAGCACCATTTCGGCGGCTATATCCATCTGAAGACGATCCCGGATGCCGATCCGGGGCTGCTCGCGCGGGCAGGGGCGGTCGCCGACCGCCTCTCGATCAATGTGGAGCTTCCGCAGGAGGCGAGCCTCGCCCGGCTCGCGCCGCAGAAGAACCCCGCCCGTATCCGGCGCGCGATGGGCGGCATCCGCCTCAAGATCGAGGAGGCGAAGGAGGCGCGCCGCGAGTCTCGCCACGCGCCCCGATTCTCGACCGGGCAGAGCACGCAGATGATCATCGGCGCGGATAGCGCGGACGATCTCGCCATTCTCGGCACCGCCCGCAACCTCTATGGCAACTACAAGCTGTCTCGCGTGTACTACTCCGCCTTCAGCCCCATCCCGGACGCGAGCGCCGTGCTGCCGCTGACGAAGCCTCCACTGATGCGGGAGCATCGGCTGTACCAGGCCGACTGGCTGCTGCGGTTCTATGGCTTTGAGGTGTCGGAGATCGCGGAAGGCAGCCGCGACGGCATGCTCGACCTCGCCGTCGACCCCAAGCTCGCCTGGGCGCTGCAGAACCGGCAGCAGTTTCCGGTCGACGTGAACACGGCCCCGCGCGAGATGCTGCTGCGCGTGCCGGGCTTCGGCACCAAGTCGGTCAAGCAGATGCTGTCCTCCCGGCGCTGGCGCCGGTTGCGGTTGGAGGATGTCGCCCGGCTCTGCCGCGGGACGAAGACCTCCATGCCGTTCATCGTGACGGAGGACTGGCAGCCGGGCGGCGCCATCGACCGGCTCGACCTGCGGCAGCGTTTGGCCGTTCCCGCCGCTCAGGGTGATCTGTTCGCGTGAGGCGCATCCGGCTCGCTCACCAGACGGATTTTTCCGGCTGGCGCGATGCGGCGCGGCAGGGGCTGCTGGCGGGATCGGCGCCCGAAGCGCTCGACTGGCGGGTCGAGGGGGAGGATGCACCCGATCTCTTTGCGGCGGAGGATCATGCGGCCGCGCCGATCCCCGGCGCGGAAGCGCCGCGTGTGCCGCGCGCCTTCATCGGCCTCGCGGAGACTGTGATCCTGCACCGTGACCCCGGCCGCTTCGCGCTGTTGTACCGCCTGCTCTGGGGCATCCAGCGGCAGCCGAGGCTGCTCGAGGATGCCAGCCACCCGGATGTTCATCTGGCGGAGCAGGTGGCGCGCGCGATCCGGCGCGATATCCACAAGATGCACGCCTTCGTCCGTTTCCGGGAGATCGCGACCCCGGAGGGCGAGCCGCATTTCGTCGCTTGGTTCGAGCCCGACAACTTCATCGTAGAGGCGGCAGCGCCCTTCTTCGTGCGCCGCTTCACCGGCATGCGCTGGACCATCCTGACCCCCGACCGCGCCGCTGCCTGGGACGGCGAGCATCTGACCTTCGCCGAGGGCGCGCGGCGCGAGCAGGCGCCGACCAGCGACCGCGTGGAAGCGCTGTGGCGCGCCTACTACGCGAATATCTTCAATCCGGCGCGCCTCAAGCTCGCCGCCATGACGCGCGAGATGCCCAAGCGCTATTGGAAGAACCTGCCCGAGGCGGAACTGATCGGCCCGCTCACCCGGCGGGCCACCGAACGGGAGGATGCGATGGTCAAAGCCGGTCCCACTCGTCCCCCGGCCTTCGCGGCCGCCGAGGCCCGTCGCCGGCCGGCGCCGGCAGAACCCGTGGATAGCGGCACGCGGCCGGGCTCCCTCGGGGAGGCCCGGGAGGCCGCTCAGTCCTGCCGCCGCTGCGGTCTTTGGGAGCATGCGACCCAGACGGTCTTTGGGGAGGGGCCGGAGCGGGCGCGGCTGATGCTCGTAGGCGAGCAGCCCGGCGACCGTGAGGATCTGGCGGGCGCCCCCTTCGTGGGTCCGGCCGGGCGCATGCTTGACCGCGCGCTGGAGGAGGCGGCCATTCCGCGTGGCGAGGTCTATGTCACCAACGCCGTCAAGCACTTCAAGTTCGAGCCGCGGGGCAAGTTCCGGCTGCACAAGACGCCCGACGCGCCGGAAATCGCCGCCTGCCGCTGGTGGCTGGAGAGCGAGCGTGCGCTGGTGCGGCCTGAGCTGATCGTGGCGCTCGGCGCGTCCGCGGCGCAGGCGTTGCTGGGCAAGCGCGTCATCATCGGGCGCGAGCGCGGCCAGTTAATGTCACTGCCGGATGGAGGGCGGCTCTGGATCACGGTCCACCCCTCCTACCTGCTCCGTCTGCCCGACGAGGCCGCGAAGGCGCGCGAATACGACCGCTTCATCGCGGATCTGGGCGCCGCCTGGCGGCTTCTTCAGGGGGCCGCCCAAACGTGACTACGCCAGAGCGTTGCGCACGGCCTCGATCAAACGGCTCGGCTTATAGGGCTTGATGAGGGTCGATATACGCCCTCCGGCGAGCTGGCCGCGTGCCAGCGCGTCCGGCCGCCCAGTGGTGTAGATGATCGGCACCGACGGGTAACGCTCGCGCACGATGCGGGCAAGCGAGATGCCGTCCGTATCCCCCGGCATGTGGATATCCGTCACCAATACGTCGAACCCGGGCTCTGGGCTTTCGAGTAGCGCCAGAGCCGCATCGCCCGTTTCCACGGAGGTCACTCGGTATCCCGCGTCAAGCAGTTCCTCAGACATGATCGCCCGGATCAGCCACTCATCCTCTACGAGTAGCACGAACATCAACTACTGACCGTTGCGGCAGCACAATTTCGCATTACTGCTGAGGCCAATCCAGATGCATGTGAATGTGCTAAGTGAATGGTCAGGCTTATTGGCGCAAGGCTTGTGGAGCGGGGCGGCCGGGCAACTTTCCGCGAGCACCGTCGATTTGATGCACCGCACCGGAACTTGATGCGCGGGGTCCCAAGCGATCCACGCGCGGGGTTGTTCCGATCCTCCCGCCTCCCAAGCTTGTCCGTGGACTAGCCTATTCAACCGCACGGAGAAGACAGTTATGTTCCTGCATCGCAAAGAGACCATCATGCCGGTGAACGTCGGCACGCCCGATGCGCGCTTCGGCCAATACCTTCTAGAGCAGTTCGGGGGCGCCACAGGCGAGTTGACGGCCGCGCTGCAGTACTGGGTCCAGTCTTTCCATGTCACCAACGCCGGGATCCGGGACATGCTCCAGGATATCGCCATGGAGGAGTTCAGCCATCTCGAGATGGTCGGCAAGCTCATCGTCCAGCATACCGCGAAGGTCGATCAGACACCGGTATTCGACGCGCCGTTGTTCCAGATGAAGGGCGTCGGGCCGCATCTCGTCGACAGCCACGGCAGCGCCTGGACCGCGACTTACGTTCAGGAAGGCGGCAATGTCGTACGCGACCTGCGAGCGAATGTGGCTGCCGAGGCGGGCGCGCGCCAGACCTACGAGGCGTTGATCAAGCGTTGCGATGACGAGGGTACCAAAAAGGCGCTGACGCATCTTCTGACACGCGAGATCACCCACGCGCAGATGTTCATGAAGGCGCTCGATGCGATGGGCAAGCTCGAAGACCCGATGTTTGGCACGGTTCAGCCCGACGATACTGTCAACGTCGTCTTCAACCTCTCGCACGGCGACGATCACCGGGGGCCGTGGAACGAAGGCAAGATCTACAACGGCGAGTCCTTCGAGTACATTGCGGATCCCCAGCCGCGCGGCGCCATCCCGCCGTCGCCGGTGAACCCGGACGACGAGAAGGCTTCGCCGACCCGGAACTAACTCCGCGCTTTGGCTTGCCTGATCAACAGGGGGAACGGCCTTTGGGTCGTTCTCCCTGCCTCCGGCCGGGGCTTCAGTCTGCCGCCGCGGCCCGGCGGACCATCTCGCCCAAGCTCCCGTCCGACGGGTAAAGCGGGATGAGAAAGCTCTGCAGCAGATGATAAACATCTGGCTTGCCTGTAAAGAAGCGGGGCCGCGGGGTGAGGGTGTCGTCCAGTTCGGGATGCCAGCCGCCATGGAGCGTGTCCGCCATGTTCTGCGCCATCCAGCCTATGACCCGGCGGTACCATTCCTCGTAGAGGGAGTCGCCACTGCGTGCGCCCAGGAAGGCCGCGGCCGCGACTGCCTCGCAGCACGGCCACCAGAGGCGGTCCCGGATCAGGGGCGCGCCGTCGTAATCTAGCGTATAGTAGAAGCCGCCCGCGGTCTTGTCCCAGCCATCGGTCACCGCCTGCCGGAACAGGGCGTGAGCCGCCTCCGGAAGCCAACCGACACGCTCCCCGCCCAGGACATGCAACTGTCCGAGCAGGCGCGACCACTCCAGCGCATGTCCGGGCGTCGTGCCGAAGGGCCGGAACATGTCCGAGCCGCGATAGGCGAGATCCGGCTGCCACTGAGCGTCGAAGTGCTCCATCACATGCCAGCCATGGGTGCGGGCCACCCGCCCGATCACCAGATCCGCGATGCTTTCCGCACGGCGGAGATAGGTCGCGTCCCCGGTCGCCTCGTAGGCTGCCATCAGCGCCTCGGTCAGATGCATATTGGCGTTCTGGCCACGGTAGCCGCTGATGGGACTCCAATCCTCAGCAAACTCCTCTGCCGTCGCGCCATGCGCGGGCTCCCAGAAACGTCGGTCGAGCACCTCCGTCACGTCGGCGAGCAGCCGGTCGGCTTCCGCAAATCCTGCCATTTTGGCGGAAGCCGCGGCGAGCAGCACGAAAGCATGGCCATAGGCTTGCTTCGCGGGATCGCCGCCTGGACCGACCTGCCAGCGGTAGCCTCCATGCCCGGGGTCCCGGTGCAGATCCCATAGCGCCGCAAGCCCGTGGCGGACCAACGTGTCGGCGCCCGGCCTGCCCATCATATGGGCAATGGCGAAGCAGTGGGTCACCCGCGTCGTGGTGACGAGTTCGCGCACCGGCGTCTCCCGCCGGGGCTGACCCGCGATGTCGAGGTCGAAAAAGCCCCCTGCGCGATCGATGGAGCTGTGCTGGAACTGGTCCAGCAGAGCATCGGCCCGGCTCTCCAGCCAGTGGCGATGAGCGGGCCGCGCCGGCCAGCGTTTGCCCGACGGCTCGGGCCCTGTCGGTTGCCTGCCGTGTGACAGCGCCATGAGTCTCCGCTCCCCCTGCTCGTTGCCGTTCAAGTCGCAGACCCTGCCCGCGCGCGCAAGCCGGACAAGGCGCGCTTGCCTGCGCCGCAACATTCGTGCGCTGCTGGATCGTGGCCCTTGCGAGACTCGAAGGCATCACGCTGCGACGACCCTAACGTTGAAAAGGACGTTACTTTTGCGCCGAATCGCCCGCTTCGCCTCCAGCCGCAGGCATCTGCTGGCTGCCATCCTCGCCGGCATCATCGCGTCCGTGGCCATCCCCGGGAGGGCGCTGCTCCTCATGCCCGGTGGCAAGGCCCATACCGTGCTGAGCTGGGACGTGGGGGCGGCCGTCTTCATCCTGCTCTGGGCGGGCACCATGCTGCGAACCCCGCCGCATGAGATGCCGGCAAGAGCGAAAGCCCAGGAGGATGGGGAATGGACGGTCTTCACGCTCACGCTCGCCGGGATTGTCGCGAGCGTAGTCGCGATCGTCATCGCGTTGCCGAACATCGCGAGCCTCAAGGGCGAGGCGCGCGCCGTTCATCTCGCTCTTGTTATAATTACCTTGGTCATTTCCTGGCTCACGATGCAGCTGGTCTTCGCGCTGCGCTACTCGCACGAGTTCTACGCAACAGCGGAGGGCAGTTCGACGGCGGATGGCGGGCTCGAATTCCCGAAGGAGCCCGCGCCTGACTATTTCGACTTCTTCTATTTCGGAATGGTTCTGGGAATGACATTCCAGGTTTCGGACGTGGATATAACCTCGCGGAAAATCCGCCGGTTGGCGACCCTGCATGGCTTCATAGGTTTCGTGTTCAATACTGTCATTCTAGCTTTGACCGTCAACATCGCGGCCGGCCTGCTCTAAGCGGCGACCCGGACAAGTCTCGCGAGCTCACGCTGACCTGGCGGCGGGCCGGTCTCGCGAGGGATAGCGCGTGGGCATCAAGCTGGTGCCGTTGGCGACTGACGAGGGCTCGTCCCGGTCCCGTGCGCTCGGGCTGCCATGCGGCAAGCACGGGACGGCAGACTTTTCGGTGGTTGTGCGGCTTGATGCGTTGCGGTATCACAGCCGTGTGATCGTTTAGTGTTGCCATTGTATTGCAAGCAGGCCCCGATGACATGTGATGACGGGATGAGGTCGGAGCGCCGACAGGCTGTCCATCCGGCGCCCGGCGCGATACTCGGCCGTGTTGGCTACCCGCGTCACCGGCCTGCGTCGCCATTTCGATGAGCAAAACGCGCCATTCCAGCAATAATGACGTCCAGGCGATGCTTTTGCGCGCCTTGATCGATCAGGTTCCCGACCAACTTTTTGCCAAGGACTGCGAAAGTCGCTTCGTCGTTGCGAACGAGGCGGCGGCGCGCGCGGTGGGGCAGAGCGCATCGCATGCCCTGATCGGCAAGACCGACCTCGATTTCTACGAGGAGAGCGTAGCCCATACGCTTCTGCAGCAAGAGCGCGCCGTCATGTTCGAGGGACTCTCCTTCGTCGATGTCGAGGAACGGAGCTGGGACCAGTCCGAAAGGGAGAAGTGGCATATCGCGACGAAGCTTCCGTTGCGAAACGGTCGCGGCGAAGTCATCGGCCTTGTCGGCTGTTGCCGCGACATCACCAGCCGCAAGCGTGAGGAGAGGCTGCGCGCGGGCGAGGCCGCCATCCTCGAATGCATCGCGGGCAGCGCCGATATTGCCGATGTGCTCGACACGCTGCTGCGTCTCGTTGAAGTCGAATGTTCCGGGATCAGCGCCACGGTGCTGCTGCTGGATGAGGAGGGGCGGCGTCTTCATTCCGGTTGCGCGCCGAGCCTGCCGCACAGCTGGATCCACGCGGTCGACGGCGTCGTGATCGGCGAAGGCGTCGGCTCCTGCGGCACCGCCGCCTTCCGGCGCGAGCCCGTGATCGTCACCGATATCGAGACTGATCCGCTGTGGGAAGAATTTCGCGATCTGATCCGCCCTTACGGGTTCATGGCCTGCTGGTCCTGGCCGATCTTCGCGGCGGATGGGTCGGTGCTCGGCACCACCGCGATGTATTGCACCGAGGCGCGCGGACCGACCCCGACCGAGACCCGCTTGGCCGCCTTCGCGACCCATGTCGCCGGCATCGCGATCCAGAGGAAGAAATCCGACGACCGCATCCGCTTCCTCGCGCAGAACGACGCTTTGACGAGTCTACCGAACCGTTTCAGGCTAGAACCCGTCATCAACCATGCCATCCGCAATGCCGCCATGCGGCAATCGGAGGCGGCCATCGTCTTCGTCGATATCGATGGCTTCAAGAACGTCAACGACGACCTCGGGCACCGGGCTGGTGACCATGTGCTGCGCGTCATTGCCGAGCGGATGCTATCGGTCCTCGATGCCAGGGAAACCGCGGCGCGTTTTGGTGGCGACGAATTCGTCGTGTTGCTACGCGAGGCGGGTCTCGACAATAGCGTCACTCTGGCGCGCGTCGCTGCCCTGCGGGCCGCGGTCGGCGCCCCAATCATCATCGACGGTCACACCTTCCACCTCACCACGAGCATGGGAGTCGCCCACTATCCGCGCGACGGGGAAACCCCCGAGGTGTTGATCGCGAACGCGCACGCGGCGCTGTTTCGCGCCAAGGAGCTTGGCCGCGACAACGTGCAGTTCTTCACGATCGAGATGAAACTCGGTCTCGAAGGGCGGCTCTTCCGGCAGGAGGAGATGCGGCGCGGATTGCGGCACGAGGAGTTCATCCTCTACTACCAGCCCCAGGTCTCGCTTACGACCGGCCTCATGATCGGCGTCGAGGCGCTCGTGCGCTGGCAACACCCGACGCTCGGGTTGCTCGCGCCGGGCGAATTCGTCGCACTCGCCGAGCAGACTGGCCTCATCGTGAAGCTTGGAGACTGGGTGCTGCGGACCGCCTGCCGCCAGAACAAGGCGTGGCAGGAGGCCGGCCTGCCGCCCCTGGTCGTCAGCGTCAACGTGTCGGCCCGGCAGTTCCGCGAGCGGGACTGGGTCGCGCGTGTCGCAGCCGCGCTGGCGGAGAGCGGTCTAGACCCGCAATGGCTGGAACTCGAACTGACCGAGAGCCTGATCATGCAGGACCCGCGCCGCGCGGTCACGACGATGCAGGAGTTGCGCGACCTCGGCGTGCAGATCGCGATCGACGATTTCGGCACGGGCTACTCCAATCTGAGCAGCCTCAAGACCTTCCCGATCAACCGGCTCAAGATCGACCAGTCCTTCATCCGCAACCTGCCGGACGACCAGGGCGACAGCGCCATCACGGCGGCGGTGATCGCGCTCGGCCATCAACTCGGGCTTTCGGTGATTGCCGAAGGCGTCGAGACGCGGGAGCAGATGACTTTCCTGCAGCAGAAAGGCTGCGACGACATGCAAGGCTACCTCTATGGCCGTCCCATGCCCGTGGGCGACCTTCAGGACATGCTGCGCGGGTCGTGACGCAAGCAAGGCTTTGCGTCACCGTGGGGTAAGGCGGCGCCGGATACCAGTGACGACGCGATCCGTCTGAGATACAAGCCCAGTCGGAACGGCGCAGATTACGTCGGTTGTCCCGCCTTATGAGCGAGCAACGCCATCAGTCGCCGGTCCCGCCATTCCTGGCGCTGCGGGTGATCCGCCGCAGTAGTCTTTTCCCGTTGCCGCGCCTGCAAACCGCCGATCGTCTCGGGCGACCAGCTGGGCGTGGCGCTCTCGGCCATCATCGCCCGGAAACTGCCGCCGTAGCGCGCGCAGTAGTCGGCGAGCCCGGCGGGGGCGTTGAGGTCGATCGTCTCGAACGGACCCATGAAGGACCAGCGGAGGCCGAGTCCGTCCTTGACGGTGGCGTCGATGTCATCGGGATCGGCGATGCCGGCCTCCACGAGATAAATCGCCTCCTGCAGCAGCGCGGCCTGCAGGCGATTGAGGATGAAACCGTTGACCTCGCGCTTCACGATGGCCGGCACCATACCGACCGACTGCATCAGCGCGCGGACGCGGCTGACGACCTCAGGATCCGTCCAGGGGGCGGGGCTGAGTTCGACAAGTGGAATGAGGTAAGGCGGATTGACCGGATGGGCGACGAGACAACGCCGCTGGCCGGGCAGACCCTCCGTGAATTCGCTTGTGCGGATCGTGCTCGTGGAACTTGCGAGGATCGTGTCGGGCGACGCTATCGCATCCATCCGGGCGAACAGCGCCGTCTTGTCGGCCACGCGCTCCGGACCGTTCTCCTGCACGTAATCGGCACCCGACAGCGCCGCCTCCAGCGTATCTGCCGGGGTGAGGCGCGCCAGCACCGCCTCGGGCGTCTCGCCGCGCAGCAGCCCGGCTGCTTCAAGCTCCGGCAGGCGGCGCGCGATGAACTCGACGGCCGCGGGCACCGCCGCCGGGTGAGGGTCCCAGAGCGAGACCGCGCAGCCGCCGCGCGCGAAGACAATGGCCCAGGATCGTCCGATCAGTCCGGAGCCGATGATGGCGACCTTCGTCATGTTGCTTGTCTCCCGCGTCATCAGCCGGCAAAACGCCCCTCGGGCACGCCGCGCACCCCGAGGCCGTGGATCGCGAAGAGGTGCCCCGCCATCGGCCCGTCCTCCGGGAAGCGCGGCAGCGGCGGCCGCGCCATTGATGTCACATACATCACGTCGAGGTTCGGGCCGCCGAACATCACGCTCGTCACTTTCAGCACCGGGGTCTTGATGATGCGGTCCATGCGTCCGTCGGGCGCGAAGCGGACGATCTGGCCGGAGTAGACGGCGGCACTCCAAACGAAGCCTTCCGCGTCCACCGTGGCGCCGTCGGGCGCGCCGCCGATTTCCTTGAAGGATGCGAAACTCCGCTTGTTCGTCGGCGTCCCCGTTGTCTGGTCATAATCATAAGCCGATATCTCCTCGGACCACGTGTCTGTGAAGTAGAAGGTGCCGCCGTCGGGGCTCCAGCACGGGCCGTTCGAGCAGATGATGCCGCGCTCCAGGACATGCACCGAGAGATCCGGATCGAGGCGGTAGAGCGCCCCGTTGGGACCTTCCTCGTTCATGTCCATCGAGCCCGCGATGAAACGGCCCTGCTTGTCGACCTTTCCGTCATTCAGCCGCGTGCCGGGCAGATGGGCCTCCGGATCGTGGATCGGGGTCGTCTCGCGGCTCTTGAAGTCCAGGAAATGAAAGCCGGTCTGCAGCGAGATCACAGCCCCGCCCTGACGCCGCAGCGCCATGGAGCCGATCTTCGCCGGCACATCCCAAGTCTCGACCTCGCGGCCATGCTCCGTGCAGCGGAAAACCTGATTGCCGAAGCTGTCGATCCAGTAAAGCCGCTGCTCCTCGACATCCCAGAGCGGACCTTCGCCCAGGATGTTCTTGCAATCGACCAGAACGCGGATATCTGCCTTGTCCGACATGTCGTTCCCTCACTTATCTACGGCGGCGATCACGCTCTAGAAAGCAACCTTGTCGCCGCCCTTCAATTCCAGGATCGCGCGCGCTTCCGTGGGAGTTGCGACTTCAAGTCCCAGGCCCTCCACGATCTTGACGGCGCGGCTTACCTGCTCCGCATTGGTCTTGGCGAGTTCTCCGGGGCCGATCCAAAGGCTATCCTCCAGCCCGACGCGGATATTCCCGCCCATGCCAGCCGACATCGCGGCGATCGGCAGCTGCATCTTGCCGGTACCCAGAACCGACCAGCGGTAATCGCTGCCGAACAGCCGGTCGGCGGTGCGCTTCATGTGCATCACGTCCTCGGGATGGGTCCCGATGCCGCCGAGGATGCCGAAGACCGTCTGCACGAAGAACGGCGGCTTCACCAGCCCGCGTTCGGCGAAGTGTGCGAGGTTGTAGAGATGGCCCACGTCGTAGCACTCGAACTCGAAGCGCGTGCCGTTCTCGGCGCAGGCGGCGAGCGCAAACTCGATGTCCTTGAAGGTGTTCCGGAAGATCAGGTCGGTGCTGTTGGCGAGATGCTCGCGTTCCCACTCATGCTTGAACTCCCGGTAGCGCTTCAGCATGGGGAACAGGCCGAAGTTGAGCGAACCCATATTGAGCGACGCCACCTCCGGCTTGAAGGTCGTCGAGGGACGGATGCGCTCGTCGATCTTCATGTAGGGCGCGCCGCCGCTCGTCAGGTTGATGACGACATCGCTCGCCTGCCTGATCCGCAGCAGGAAGGGCAGGAACGCCTCGGGCCGCTGATCCGGCTTGCCGGTTTCGGGGTCTCGCGCATGGAGGTGCACGATGGCGGCGCCCGCCTCGGCCGCGCCGAGCGCGGCTTCCGCGATCTCATCCGCCGTCACGGGCAGATAGGGCGACATCGAGGGCGTGTGGATCGCGCCGGTGACTGCGCAGGTGATGATGACTTTGCCCGTGGTGGCCATGATTATTGTCCCCTAAAGCGATTCGACGTTGCCGCAGACGCTGATCGATTGGCCCGAGATGTTCCAG
>JABBOH010000117.1 GCA_019351895.1 Pseudomonadota bacterium | reverse complement strand
TCTCTCCCAGTTGAATCAATCGCGACGCCAGTGTCGCGCTGCACGATATGCCTAGATTCCTCGCCGTTCTTGCATGTGCTGCAATTGTGAGAACAAGAGGCTTGATCTCCCACGAGCAGGTAGTGCCTTGAGGACCAGCGCCGTGCGGTTCTCGCCGCTGATCAAGTGAGCTTTCCAGGCGCTTTGACGGTCACAAGGTGCATTCGGTGCCGCTTGATGCCCGAGCAATAGGAGCAAGACATTTCGCAAGCGGGTATCGTGCGGATATTACACCATGCGGTCGGTGTCGCCGGGCTCGGCCAGGTCGGCGGGAACGACGATGGAGGGCGCGCCGAGCGCCTCCCCCAGGCTGCGCAGACGGCTGCTGTCCCGTGCGACGAGCGCCACCATGGCGCCTTCCCGCGCGAGCAGCCGTGCGGCGGCGCGACCGATGCCGGAACTCGCGCCCGTCATGATGATGACCTTTCCCGCAACGCTCTCGCCCATCTGTGCCCCCAGTCGAAGTTTGTTCGCGGCCGCCTGGGCATTTGATCATTCTTGCGGGCTTGCCGCCATACCGGGGCAGCTATACCGTGCGGATCGTTAGCCAGAACCATCGTTCCGGCTGGTTCACACCTCGGCGCCGACCGAGGGTCAATAAATCTGCCGGCCATGCCGGGCGGTTCAGGGGAGGGGCGTCGTGTGCGGGCTCAGCAGCAACAGGGACGGGCGATCGGTGTGACGGCATGAGCTTGGCTCAGAAGCCGGTCGGGGCGCCGGTGCAGCAGTCGGTCATCGGCCGCATGGTGCGGTCGCGCGAGACGGGCATCATCGCGGCGCTTGCGATCATGCTGCTGGGGCTGTCGATCTTCGTGCCCGACTTCGCGAGCGTGAACAACCTGATCAACGACTCGCGCAACTTCTCCTTCGTCGGCATTGTCGTGCTCGGGCAGGCGATGGTGATGATCACCGGCGGCATCGACCTTTCGGTCGGCAGCGTCTGGGGCCTGACCGCCGTCGCATCGGCCGCCTTCATGCGGCTCGGCATGGGGCCGCTGGCCGCCTGCATCCTCGCGCTGATCATCGCGGCGCTGATCGGGCTGTTCAACGGGCTTTGCGTGACCAAGCTGCGCATGCCGCCCTTCGTGCCCACGCTCGCCACCATGAGCATCGCGCGCGCGCTGGCGCTGGTCATCACGCGCGGCAAGTCGATCGACGACTTTCTCCCATACGACAGCGCCTTCTTCAATCTCGGCGGCGGCGCGACCTTCGGGCTGCCCAACCCGTTCATCGTCTTCCTGGTGCTCTCGATCATCGCGGGCATCGTGTTGAGCCGCACGGTCTATGGCCGCCAGCTCTATGCCATCGGCGGGAACGAGCGGGCGGCGCGGTTGACCGGGCTCGAAGTCGACCGCCTCAAGATCAGCGTCTACGTGATATCGGCGGTCACCGCCGGCATCGCCGGGATCATCGAGGTGAGCTACCTCTCGTCCGCGATTTCCAACCAGGGTCTGGGCAAGGAACTCAGCGTCATCGCCGCCGCCGTCATCGGCGGGACCGCGCTGACCGGCGGCGAGGGCACCGTGCTCGGCGTTTTCGTCGGCGCGGTGATCCTCGAAGTCCTGCGTAACGGGCTCGTGCTGCTCGGCACGGATGCCTATTGGCAAGGTGTTTTCGTCGGCACGGTCATCGTGCTGGCGGTGTTCATCGACCAGCTCCGCAAGGGCTTCTGGCGAACACGATGAGGCGTGCCTGCGGCGTCACAAACAAAAATCCAAGAGGAACGTCCAATGAAAAGACTTCTGATGACGACGGCGGCGGTGATGGTCATGGGGCTCGGCCTCGCGAGCCTCGGCGCGCCGCATGCGCGCGCGGCGGGGGAGAAGACCTTCGCGCTGGTACCGAAGGCGCTCGGCGTTCCCTTCTATGCCGATGCTGAAACGGGCTGCCACGCGGAAGCCGCCAAGATCGGTGCGAAGTGCGAGTTCACCGGCCCGGCGCAGCTCGATGACGCCGCGCAGATCAGCATCATCCGCGATCTCATCACCAAGCACGTCGCCGGCATCTCGGTCGCGCCGAACAATCCGGATTCGATCAAGGGAGTGATCGAGGCGGCGCTGAAGGCGGGTATCCCGGTCATCACCTTCGATTCCGATGCGCCGACCTCGCAACGGATCGGCTTCATCGGCACGAACAACGAAAGCGCGGGCGCGACCGCGGGCGACGCTTTCGTCAAGGCGATGCCGAACGGCGGCACCTACGCCGTGCTGACGGGCGGCCTTTCGGCGCAGAACCTCAACGACCGCATCACGGGCTTCAAGTCGAAGCTCGGGTCGAACTTCCATGAGGTTGCGGGCTCTCCCTTCTCCTGCAACGACGACACCGCGCAGGGCGTGCAGGTGATCCAGGACATCCTCTCGAAGTATCCGCATCTCCACGGCATCTTCTATTCCGGCGGCTGGCCGATGTTCGCGCCGGCGGCCTATGCCCGCGCGCTGCGCAGCCGCAAGGCCGATCTTGCGGACGGCAAGTTCGTTGTCGTGAGCTTCGACACCCTGAAGCCGCAGCTTGAGCTGCTGAAGGGCGGCTATGCGACCGTGCTGGTCGGGCAGCGCCCCTATGCGATGGGCGCCGGCTCCATCGACATGCTGAACACGCTGTCGAATGGCGGCAAGGTGCCGAAGATCACCGACACCGGCACCGATGTCGTGACCTCGGCGAATGTCGACGGCTTCCTCGCCAAGGCGAAGTAAGCCGGCCGCCGGTCTCGCCCGGCCCTCGGGTTCTCCCCGGGGGTCGTGCGGTCCGGACGGATTGAGGATTTCCGATCCATGGCCGTGCTGCTGAGCGTGGAGGCGATCTCGAAGGGCTTTCCCGGCGTACAGGCGCTGCGGGATGTGACCTTCAATGTCGAAGCCGGGACCGTCCATGCCATCATGGGCGAGAACGGCGCCGGCAAGTCGACGCTGATGCAGGTGATCGCCGGTGCGCTGAAGCCGGATTTGGGGCGTCTCATCTTCGACGGCCAGCCGCTGACGCTCTCCGGCACGCGGGATGCCGCGGAGAAGGGGATCTCGATCGTCTTTCAGGAGTTGATGCTGGCGCCGAACCTTTCGGTGGCCGAGAACATCTTCCTCGGCGTGGAGCCGCGCGCGGTGGGGGTGCTCGTGGACCGCGCGGCGATGCGGGCAAAGGCCAGGGCGGCGCTCGACCGCATGGGCATCCATCTCGACCCCGACCGGCGGCTCGGCGAGCTGACCATCGCGCAACAGCAACTCATCGAGATCTGCAAGTCGCTCGTGCATGAGCCACGGCTGCTGATCCTCGATGAGCCGACATCGAGCCTCTCCGAGGCTGACAGCCTCGTGCTGTTCCGTGTGGTGCACGACCTCAAGGCGCGCGGCGTCACCATCCTCTACATCAGCCACCGCATGCGGGAGGTGTTCGACAACTGCGACTTCGTCACCGTGCTGCGGGACGGGCTGCATGTGAAGACCGTGCGCCTGTCGGAGACGGACCAGGACGAGGTGGTCCGGCTGATGGTGGGGCGCGACCTTGCGGGCGTGCAGCGGGTGAAACCCGATCATGCCGGGAAGCCCGTCGTGCTCTCGGTGCGCGGTCTCTCGGACGGACACCGCTACCAGGACCTCTCCTTCGATCTGCGGGAGGGCGAGATCGTCGGCGTCGCCGGGCTGATCGGCGCCGGACGGTCGGAGATGGCGCTCGGCATCTTCGGCGCGCCGCCGGCGCCGCAGGGCACCATCACGCTCGACGGCAAGCAGGTGCGCATCCGCAAGCCGGGCGACGCCATGCGGCTCGGCATCGGCATGGTGCCGGAGGACCGCAAGCAGCAGGGGCTGGTGCTCCGGATGGGCGTCGGCGCCAACCTGTCGCTGTCGGCGCTGGGCCTCGGGCGCCTCTCCAACGGCGGCTTCGTCAATCCCCGCGCCGAGGGGCGGATGATCGACGGCTATGTCGAGCGCTTCCGCATCAAGACGCCGAGCGTCGAGCAACTCGTGGGGCTGCTCTCGGGCGGCAACCAGCAGAAGGTCGTGCTCGCCAAATGGCTGGCGACCACGCCGCGCGTGCTGATCGTGGA
>JABBOH010000047.1 GCA_019351895.1 Pseudomonadota bacterium | reverse complement strand
CGCACTCGACCCGCCCGCCGTGAAAGCCTCGACCGCCTATGCGCCGCCGCCGGACGAGAACCGGAGCAACCCGATCGGCCTGCAGATCTTCCAAGGCGCCTGCGCCAGTTGCCATGGCTGGAACGGCCGGGGAATTGAGCAAGCAAGTGCCGGCTTGCTCGGCAGCCAGACGGTGAACGATCCGCAGGCGACGAACCTGCTGCAGGTCGTGCTCCACGGCGCCCACATGACGACGGCGCAGGGCGAGGCCTTCATGCCGGCCTTCGGCGCGGCCTATTCGGATACCGAGATCGCCGCCGTCGCGAACTACGTGCTCGGTCATTTCGGCGACAAGCACGGCGACGTGAAGCCGGCCGACGTGGCGGCAGCCCGCAAGTTCTGACGGCGGCTCCGTCACGAGAGCCCGGCGGCCGTCATCAGACACTCTCCGCTGGGTCGCGACGCGCGCTCGGGTGACGATGACATTCCAGGACGCAGGCTTTCGCGCCCCGTCAGGCGACGCGGCGCTCGGCTTCCGGCGCCGCCGCGGGCGGTGAGGGGGGCAAGCCGATGCTCGGGGCATGGCCGCGGAAATTGCGCAGCCACCAGGCCCAATCCGGCGGCGCCAGATGGAACGGGTCCTCATGGCTTAGTTCGCGCGCCGCCCAGATGGGCCAATGGGGATTGGCGAGCGCCGGCCGGCCGAGGAAGACGAGATCGATCAACTCCTCGCGGATGACGCGGTCGGCATTCTGCGGCACGCCGAGGTTCCAGCTGGTGCCGACCGTGATGCCCACTTCGCGACGCACGCGGTTGGTGCGCTCGATCATGAAGCCCACCTCGTTCATCGGGGGGTTGACCATCTCATCGGTGTTGAAGCCGAGCGACAGGTCGGCGAAATCGAGACCATGCTCCTTCATCATCCTGATGGCGATGATGGAATCCTCGAACTGCGTGCCCTTCGGATTGAGATCGTCCGATCCGAGACGCATCGTCAGCGGATACTTCTCGGGCCACACCTCACGCACCGCATCGAGGGCTTCGAGGTGGAAGCGCGCCCGGTTCTCGACGCTGCCGCCGTATTCGTCGGTGCGCTGATTGGCGAGCGGCGAAAAGAAGCTCGCGCCGAGATAGCCGTGCGCATAATGCATCTCCAGCCACTTGTAGCCGGCGTCGAGCGCGCGGCGGGCAGCGTCGGCATAGGATTTGTGAATGTCCTTGATCTGCTCGCGCGTCAACTGGTGCACCGGATAGATGTGGCCGCCGCCGCCATAGGGGATGGCGGAAGGGGCGACGCAGGTCCAGCCGTCGGGATGCTCCGGCGGCAGCTGCTTCCAGGTGCCCTCTGCATTGGTGCCCTTATGCGGCGGCAACTCGCTGCCCTTGCGGCCGGTGTGGCCCAGCTGAATGGCGGGGACCGCGCCCATCCGCTCGACAATCCTGCAGACGCGCGCGTGACCTTCGATCTGGTCGTCGTTCCAGATGCCGGCGCAGGAGGTCGTCGTGCGGCCGTCGGGCGTGATCGCCATTTGCTCGCCGAAGATGAGCGCGAAACCACCGGCGGCGCGCGCGCCGAGGTAGCTCACATGATAGTCGTCGAGCTTGCCGTCGACCGAGTTGTACATCGTCATGGGCGACATCACGGTGCAGTTGCGCAGCGTCACGTCCTTGAGCTTGAAGGGGCTGAAGAGATCGGGCATGGGTCTTTGCTTTCTCGGTCAATAAATATCGCGTTTGTACCGGCCCTGGCGCGCCAGGGAGGCGATCCAATCCTTGGCCTGGGCTTCGGTGAGCCCGCCCTCGGAGGCGGCCATCTGCCGCAGCGTGGCGTCCACATCGCGCGCCATGCGCGTCGCGTCACCGCAGACGAAGACATGCGCGCCATCGGCGAACCAGCGCCAAAGCTCCGCTGCGTTCTCCCGCATGCGATCCTGCACGTAGATCTTCGTTGCTTGATCGCGCGAGAAGGCGGTGTCGAGCCGCGTCAGAGTGCCGTCGGAGAGCCAAGCCTGCATCTCGTCGCGAAACAGGAAATCGTGCTCCGCCGTCTGCTCCCCGAAGAAGAGCCAGGCAGGGCCTTTGACGCCGCGCGCCTCACGTTCCTGCAGGAAGGCGCGGAAGGGCGCGATGCCTGTGCCCGGGCCGCACATGATGACCGGAGTCCGGGGGTCTTCGGGGAGACGGAAATGGCTCGTCTGTATGCTGGCCTCGACCGGCCCGTAGCTCAGCGCGTCGAACCCGAGGAAGCCGCTCGCCACACCGCGGCGGCGTCGACCGCGCAACTCCCTGGAGACGACGGAGACGCAGAGATGCACCTCGTCCTTGTGCAGAGCCTGCGAGGAGGCGATGGAATAGAGGCGCCGCTTGAGCGGCGGCAGCGACTTCATCAGTTCATCCAGGGACGGCCGGGCGGACGGAAAGGCCTCCAGCAGATCGAGCAGGTCCGGGTCGCGGGGCTCGCCCTCCTCACCTTCGGCCAGGCGGCGCAGAGCTTCGGCCTGCCCTGGAGCTGTCGCGGCCTTCGCGAGAAGATCGAGCGTGCGGTCATGCGGCCGCGCAATGTCGACATGACGTCAACACTTCCATGAGTGGGCGCATCACGCCATCCGGGCAGACGACGGACGTCGCCGCTTCGGCATCGAGCGCGGCTATGCAGGCCTCGGCCAGCGCGGCTTCGTTTGCCGGCAGCAGGGAGAGCGAATCGCCCGGCTCGTAGGCGAGATCGCTCCCGGCGAGGTCGATCACCACGTGGCGCACATCCTTGGGCGACGCGACGCCGTTGAGCCGCATGGAGCCCCGGACATGCACGAGCTTGGCTGACGACGCCGGTGGGACGGCGGCCGCCGGAGCGGCCATCGCCGGGCGTGGCGGTTCGGCGGCGGCCTCGGCGCGGATGGTCCTCAGCATCCTCGCCGTCGGCTTGCCGCCCGGCACGCAGAGCGACAGGCTATCCTCGCTGCCCGCTGCGATCGCCTCGGCATAGGTCTGGCAGAGGTAGCCACATTGCCCGCAGTCGAGTTGCGCCATCGCCGCCATCAAGCGGCGCTTCAGCGGCTTGCCCTCGGCCAGCGCGAGCCGCTCCGGCATCTCGAGCGCCGGATCATGCCACGGGAAATCCTCCTCGGATGCCGATGCTTCCTGCGGTGGAGCGAAGGACATCATGTCCAGGCTGCCCGCGCCAAGGCTGGCTGCACCATAGCCGGCCGCGCCTGATGGTCCGAAAATCCCGGCGAAGAAGCCGTTCAGCCAAGCCCGCTGCTCCGCAGTGAAGGGCGCGTCCTCGGGGATCAGCGGGATATGCGGAGACATCACGTTCATGCTGCGTCCTCAACCTTGGCTGCACTGATCCGGGCCAGCGCCTCGTCGCTGTGCCGCGCGGACCACGCCTGGAAGCCCTCGCCCTCGCCACGCTCCGACATCCAGGCGTGGAGAAGCGCCAGTACGCGCGGCGGCAATGCGTCCGCCGCGATGCCGGGCGCGATGAGACGGCCGATGGCTTGATCCGGGCCCGCGCCACCGCCGACGTGCAGGTCGTAGCCCTCGACGGTGTCCTCGCCACGATCCACCTTCACGCCGAGCAAGCCTATGTCGGCAATGTAGTGCTGCGCGCAGGAGTTGTGGCATCCGGTGAGATGGATGTTGACCGGCCGATCGACCGCGATGCGATCCTCCAGCCAGTCCACAAGCTCCGCGCCGTGGCGCTTGGTGTTGGAGGCGGCGAATTTGCAGCCTGCATTGCCCGTGCAGGCGACCAATCCGCCCCGCAGTGCCGAGGCGCTGACGCCGAGGCCGAGCGCCTCGATCTCCGCCACGGCTTCGTCCACCCGGTCGTCGGGCACGTCGCTGATGAGCAGGTTCTGCCAGACTGTCAGACGAATGGTGCCGGAGCCGAAACGGCGCGCGACCTCCGCCAGGCCGCGCATGCGCTCGCTGGTCAGCCGCCCCACCGGGCAGACGACACCGATGTAGCGCAGACCGTCCTGCTTCTGCGGATGCACGCCGATGTGGCCCTGCCGCTGCTGCGGCCGTGGCGGTGCCAGGGCCCCGCCCGGGACGCGGGTGAGCGGCCGCCCGAGCACCTTCTCGGTCTCGGCCAGAAAGCGGTCGAAGCCCCAGGCGTCGAGCACGTATTTCAGCCGCGCCTTCGTGCGGTTTGTGCGGTCACCATTGTCTATGAAGACGCGGAGGATCGCGTAGCAGACTGCGTTCGCCTCCTCCGGCCTGATGATGACGCCGGTGGGACGGGCGAAATCGCGGTGCCCCGTAATGCCGCCGAGCGCGAGGCGGTAGTAGACGCCCGGCGGCACGCCGAACCCCTCCGCGACCTCAACGGCCGTGAAGGCCACGTCGTTGGTGTCTTCCAGAACCGGGATCGCGCCGCCGCCGTCGAAGGCGATGTTGAACTTGCGCGGCAGGCCGTAAAGCTCGCGGTGATGCAGAATGAAATGGTGCAAGCTGCGCGCATGAGGGCGCGTGTCGAGCAACTCCTGGCGGTCGATGCCGGCGGTCGGGCTGCCGGTGATGTTGCGGATGTTGTCGGCGCCCGATCCGCGCGACGTGATGCCGAGTTCTGTGAGGCGCATCAACACCTCGATGGGTTTGCCTGACGGGATTTCCCGAAGTTGCAGATTGGCGCGCGTCGTCACGTCGGCATAGCCGCCGGCGCAGTCGTCGGCGAGGTCGGCAAGCCCCGCGAGTTGATGCGCCGAGAGGATGCCGCCGGGGATGCGCAGCCGGCACATATAGGCGTTCTGCGCGGGCGCGACGTAGAACAGACCTTCGTATTTCGTCAGGAAGACATCCGTCCCCTTGGGAAAGATGCCGAACTCCGCCTGCGCCGCGATCGCGTCCCAGCGGTCGAGCGGGCGTGTGCGACGTTTCGCCTGCTCCTCCGCCGTCAACTTGCCGCCCGCCGCGACTTGCCTGTCCTGGGCGAGCAGTTCCGGATCGGAGGAGGGAGGGTCGCTCGCCAGGGTCTTGGCGCCCGGCGGACCAAAGCGGCCTTGGCGTCCGGCGACGCCGGCCATGAAGCCTTTCAGGTAGTTCTGCTGTTCGGGCGCGAATCCGGTCATCGTGTCAAATCCCGAGGCTCAAGCGGGTACGTGAGCGAGGCGCGGATGACGCCGGAGCCCATAGCCTTTCCCAGTCGTGGCGGCGGGAGACCGAAGTTGCGCGATCACGTCTGCATGTGCTCGAGGGTCCAGGCGGCCGAACCGCCCCCGGGCCGCCATTGGCCCGCGCACTCAACCGGACATGGCCCGCGCCATGTCGAACGAGACCACGCCGCTGCTTTGCGCCGTGGCCGACGAGCGCCTCCCGGCGCCGTGTGCAACTGCAGCAGCAAGGAGCGTGCCACCAGATTCTGGCGGGGTGCCCGTCTTGAAGGCGGGTGGAGGGTCAGATGGAGGGCAACTGCCTGCTGCTTTGCGCCGTGGCCGACGAGCGCCTCCCGGCGCCGTGTGCAACTGCAGGAGCAAAGAGCGTGCCACCAGATTCCGGCGGGCTGCCCGTCTTGAAGGCGGGTGGAGGGTCAGATGGAGGGCAACTGCCTCGAAAACGGGCGCGACCCTCCGGGAAAAGAAGCAACCGCGATCTGTGGGGAGGGGGCTGCCTGCGGTCGCGGGCGAACGGGCGCCCCCAGATTCAACGCTGCCCGTTCGTGAAGCACCGTCCCGTAGAGATCAGGCAAGGGCGCGTCCATCCATCCCCAGCTGCAGGCGCCGGCTCAAGTCGTCAACTCTCCGCCGCCGCCATGATTTGCGCCGCCACCTCGACGATGCGCCTCTGGCTCTCCATCGCGCGACTGCGCAGACGCCGATAGGCGTCAGGCTCCGAGAGGTTGTGGCGGCGCATCAGCAGCGTCTTCGCACGGTCGATGAGCGTCCGTTCCTCCAACTGCTCCTCCGCCCGCCGCAGGTGCGCCTCGATCTGGCGATAGCGGTCGAACAGCGCCACAGCCACCCGGATCACGACCTTCACGTCCTGCATGGAGGCACCGACCACGTTGTAGGAGGAAACACCTGCGGCGATGGCGTCACGCATGAAGGCGGGGTCGTCATCATCCACGAAAAGCACGACGGGCAGCTGCAGATGGGCGCGCAAGACGCGCAACGCTTCGAGCCCGTCCCGGTCCGGGCGGCCCATACCGACGAGCACGAGATCGGCATCGGTGCGCCGGACAGCATCCGGAAGGCTCTCCCGCATGCCGATGCGCGTTACCTGCGCCGCACCTTCCAGCGCCGCGGCAAGCACATCCGCCCGCGCGGCATCACGATCAGCGAGCAGAACCTTCACGAAAGCGCCAGTTCCTTAGTCATCGCGATGCGCCTTCTTCCGCGGGTGCCGCTTATTTGGGCATGACATCGGGCGGGAGACAAGGCTTGTGCGTGGTGCGGCAACGGTCGCCGCCATCACGCATCGGAGCGTCTCGGGAGCCCGGCGACGAAGGGGCGAGGTCTCACCCCACGCTGCCTCCGGCCCGGATCGCGCCGCGGCCTTGAAGTTCCGGTGCGACCCCACTTTTTAGAGCGGGCACTTCCGCCGGCACGCGCATATTTCTCCGCAGGAGCGATGTCGACCATCAAACCTTACCTGGGACTGCTCGGCGTCATCATCGCCGCGGCGGCGGTAGATTTCAACGACCAGGTGACATCCGTCGCTTTGGCCGAAGTCACCGGCAATCTCGGCATCAGTCACGATCCCGCGACATGGTTCACGACCGTGTATGTCACCGCCGAAGTCGTCGGCATGGCGCTGTCGCCGTGGATGATGATTACTTTTACGATACGACAGTTCATGCTGTTCACCCTGTTGCTCAACGGTGTGTCGAGCGGCTTGATCCCGTTCACGCATCCGGCTGCTGGGCTGTATATCCTGCGAACGCTTCAGGGCCTTGCCGAAGGCTTCACCATTCCGATGCTGTTCACTGCGGCGCTGAGGGTGCTCGCGCCGGAAATCCGGCTGTACGGCTTCGCCATCTATGCCTTCACGGCCACCCTGACGCCCGCGCTGGCGGCGCCGCTGGCGGCTCTGGCGACCGGCGTCGTCGGCTGGCGGCTCATTTTCTGGGAGACAGTGCCGATCTGTGTCGCTGCTGCCTTGCTCGTCTGGTACGGCATGGCGCAGGAGCCACCCGCCTATGGACGACTGCGCATCTTCGACTGGCGGGGCGCCCTATTGGTTCTCATCGGCTTCGGCAGCCTCAGTGTCATGCTGCAGCAGGGCAATCGGCTGAATTGGTTCAACTCGCCCTTGATCTCGGTGCTGGCGTTGCTCAGCGGCGTCGGAATTCCGTTGTTCATCGCCAACGAATGGTTCCATGAGTTGCCGCTGATGAAGCCCCAGATTCTCGGCCGCCGGAATCTCGCCTACGCCTTGATCGCTTTCTTCACCTTCCTGATCGTCGGCCAGTCCTCGTCGAGCCTGCCGATCGACTTCCTGCAGAAGGTGCAAGGTTTCAAGCCAAGCCAAGTCTACCAGATCACCGTGGTGATCGCGCTGCTGCAACTGGTGATGCTGCCGGCCATGGCGGTGCTGCTGGACCATCCGTGGGCCGACGCGCGGGTGGTGAGCTTCGTCGGGTTCGCCTTGATCCTCGTGGCCTGCATCGGCGCCTCCCACGTCACCATTCGCTGGGATCGCGACCAGTTCTACCTGTGGCAAGTCCTCCAGGGGATCGGCCAGCCGATGGTGGTGATGCCGCTGTTGCTGATGGCGAGCAACGCCGTGAAAGGAGCGGACGAGGCGCCGCTCGTCTCCGGCTTGATCAACATGCCGCGTGCCATCGCCTCGGCGGCAGGAACGTGGCTGATACAGCTCATCGACCGCTGGCGCGGCGACCTGCACTATAACCGGCTCGCGGATCAGGCCGGGCAGGACCGGTTCCGGGTGCTCCAGGGCCACGCGGTGCTGCCCAATCATCTGACGCCGCTGCTGGCGAACGGCCAGCCGAGGAGTTCCGGCAGCCTTTCGCAGTTCGCCCAGATGATCGAGCAGCAGGCGCGCATCATGACGATTAGCGACACCTATCTGATCTTCGCGGCGATGACCGTGTTTTTGATTGTCGTCCTCATCGTGCTGCCCGAGCGGAGCTTGCCCCCGCGGTTGCAGTTGGCCAAGAAATAGGGCCCGAAACCATGGCGCGTGACGACGATGACGGCGGCGGGGACCGGGACGACGCTCGGCCAGAGGACCATGACGACGATGATGCCCAACAGGAGACGCGCGCGGCGCGTTGGCCCTGGGTCGTCGGCAGCGGCGTGCTGCTTGGTTTCATGGCCGTCGTGCTCTACATCATCTTCGCGCCGACCCCGAATGTCTGGACCAACGACGCCTATGTCGCGGTTCACTACTCAAGCATCGCGCCGCGCGTGTCGGGCGAGGTCAGGACCGTGGATGTGGGAGACAATCAGGTTGTGCGCCGGGGGCAGGTCCTGGCGACGCTCGATCCGCGCACCTTTCAAGCCGCTGTCGATCAGGCGAGCGCGGCGCTGGCGGCGGAGCGCGCACAGGTCGGATACGCTGACGCCAACGTGACGCGGCAACCGTCGCTCATCGAGGAGCAGCAGGCGCAGGTCGAGGAGGCGAAGGCCCGGCTTGCCTTGGCGCAGTCGAACTTGCAGCGCTACAGCAGCCTTTCCCCTACCGGCGCCGTCAGCGCGCAGCAGCGCCAGGACGCCAGCACCAATGTGCGTCTCGCGCAGGCGACGCTGCTCCGCGCGGACGCGAACCTCGAAGCGGCGCGGCGGCAGCTCGCGGCGTTGAAAGCGCGAACACTCGCGGCCGAGGCCGACCTCCGCGCCGATGAAGCGCGGCTCGCCGAGGCCAAGCTGAACCTCTCCTACACCCGTATCCTTGCGCCCTTCCACGGCACGGTCGGCGAGCGCAGCGTCGACCCCGGCAACTATGTCAGCCCCGGGGACACGCTGATGACGGTCGTTCCGCTCAACCGCATCTATATCACCGCCAATTATCTTGAGACGGCTCTGCATCACGTGCTGCCGGGCCAGCATGTGCGCATCCATGTAGATGCCTACAACATCGACCTCGATGGCATCGTCGGCAGCCTGCCACCGGCTTCCGGCGCCGTGTTCTCGCCGATCCCGCCCAACAACGCGACCGGGAACTTCACCAAGATCGTGCAGCGACTGCCGGTGAAGATACTGGTCACACCGCACCAGAAGCTCGCTTCCTTGCTGCGCCCGGGCTTCTCGGTGGAGACCACGATCTACACCGGTCTCGCGCATGTGGTCGGTGAGCAGAGGGACAGCGACGCGCGGATCACGGCGCGATGACAACGCAAAAGCACCTCGCGGCGGCTGCGTCGCGGGGCGCGTAACGCTCGCGGCCCGGCCGACACATTGCCGGGCGCCGCCTCGCACTGCGCGATAGCCGCGCCTCCCTGACAGGCACCGCCCCGCTTGGCCGTCACCGATGGGACGGCCAGGCCCCCCGCGATCCGTCGTGCGATGTCCTTGCCGAAGCGGCGTGGGGCGGGCACACCGGGTCTCGGAGTACGGACCTAACAGAGGAAGGCCCCTTGTCCCGCCGCGCCTGGTTGCTGTCTGCCCTTGCCGTGATCGTCGTGCTGCCAGTCGCAGCCCTCGGCCTCGCGGTGACCTTGGCCGATCCGAATGACTGGAAGCGGCCGATCCGAATGACTGGAAGCCCGAGATCGAGGCGGCCGTGCAGCGGGCGACGGGCCGCGCGCTGAGCCTTGACGGCCCGATCCACATCACCCGCTCGCTCGATCCCTGGATCGAGGTGAGCCGGGTGCGGCTCGCCAACCTCCCCGGCGGATCGCGCAGCTACATGGTGCGGATGGATAGGATCCGGGCCCAGGTCTCACTCCTCGCCCTGCTGCGGCAACGCATCGAGATTACGCACCTCGAACTGACCGGCCCCAATATCCTCCTGGAGGAGGTCAGGGGTCAGCCGAACTGGCTGTTCCAGTCCACGGGGACGGCCCCCGCCCCCGCCAACGCCTCCGCCAACGCCCCCGCCAACGCCCCCGCCAACGCTCATGCGGGCGCCAGCATCCCGGGCTGGTTCCATCCGAAACTGCGCATCCGCCATCTCCAGATCGTAAACGGCATGATCACCTCGCGGCTGCCCGCGCGCACCAACGTCATCGGCATCCGAAAGCTCGACGTGACGCATCCTCGCGATGACGCGCCTTTCGATCTCACCTCGACGCTCGTCTATTCGGACTTCGCTCCCTTCGATCTCGCGCTCACGGCCGCGCCCACCGGCAAGCTTGCGGCGCCATGGCGAACGACGATCCATTTCAGCGCCTTCGATGCGCATGCCGATGCGACAGGCACGATGACGCTCGGCGGAAACTACGATCTGGCGGTGACCGCAGCCGCCCCGGCGCTCGAGGCGCTGAACGCGCTCCTGCCGTCGATGCATCTGCCGCCGCTGCATGATTTCTCGTTCGAGACCCACATATCCAATGGGCCGGTGCGCGGCGATCTGCCGGTGGTCGGCCAGACCAAACTGCATATCGGCAGCGCCGACCTCACCAGGATCGTGGCCGGGCTCACGCTCGGCACCGTCGACGCGACGCTGGATAAGGCGGGCGGCACAGCGCGGGTGAAAGGGCAGGGGCATTACGAAAAGGAGCCCTTCTCGCTCACCGGCGCCGCTGGCGTGCCGGAGCATCTGGACGGTCCGAGCACCGTGCCTGTGACGCTCGCCACCACGGCACTCGCGACCGATCCGGCCCGGCTGCACCTCGAGGGGAAACTCTCGCTCGACACCACGACCTTCGCGGGCCTCGTCGCTCAGGTGAAGCTCGACACGCCAAAGCTCGCGCGGTTGCGCCCGCTCATCTCGCCCGCGCTGCCTGCCCTGGCGGATGCCCATTTCACCGGCGGGGTCAGCCTGCCGGCGGACCTCAAGACCCTCGGGATCAGCGGCGCCCGGCTGACCGCCTCGGCGGGGGATCTCGCCGGCAGCGCCAGCTTCGGCCTCGGCGGCGGTGTCGCGGTGAAGGCGCGGCTGACCTCGACCCGGCTTGATCTCGACGCTCTGCTCAAGGCGGTCGGCCTCGGTATCGCGCCCGCGGCCCCCACGGCCCCCACGGGCAGCGCGGGGCCGGTCTTTTCCCATAACGACCTGTCGTTCTGGGCCTCGCTGCGTGGCCCGGATATCGATGTTTCGGGCGATGTCGGCACGCTGACCTTCCAGGGCCAGTCCTGGCAGAAGGTTGGTCTCATCGTGCGGCTCAGGAATGGGCATCTGGTGCTGGACCGGATGCAGGCCGCCCTGGCCGGCGGCGCGGTTGAGGGATCATTGACGGTCGATGCCGCCCGCAAGACGCCCACGATGCACCTCGTGCTCCATGCGCCGGACGTGCCCGTGGCGCTGCTGGTTCGACGCGCCGGACTGCCGGGCCCGGCGAGCGGTGCGCTGCGGGTGAACGCCGATCTCTCGGCGGCTGGGGCCAGCGCCCACGCCCTTGCCGGATCGCTCGCGGGCAGTTTCTCCGCCACGATGGGCGGGGGCAGCATCAGCAACCAAGCGCTGCTCGATCTCGCGGGCGCATCCCTCAAGGCGCTGAACATCACCGTGCCGCGCGAAGGGGAGACGGGCATTCGCTGCTTCGGCGTCGTCGGAACGGTCTCGCGAGGCGTGGCGCGGCTCAGCACCGTCGCGCTGAACAGCACCTACCTGCAGCTGCATGGTCACGGCGAGGTCGATCTCGGACAGGAGACGCTCGCGCTGAAGCTGAGGCCGCTCGCCCGCGTCTCGGGGTCCTCCGTCTCGGTGCCCGTCGTGGTGAACGGGCCCTTCCGGGCCGTCAAAGGCCAACTCGATGCAGGGGCATTGCAGAAGGCGGGCATTTTGCTCGACGCGCTCTTCGGTGGCGACAAGTCGAAGACCTGCGCCGAGAACGGCCTTCGGTCCGTGCCCGGCTGAGCCTCAACCTCGGCGTGCCGCCGAGGGCGCGCTACTCCGAGCCTCGCCGCAGGAGCCGGAAGGCCTGGAATGGGCCCGCATAGAGGATCGCGATCAACGCGGCGTAGCGGTGGGCATCGCCTGACCGTGGAGGGGCGAGGTGCGGCCGAAACCGCCCGCGCCGGATGCTGACCGTCTTCACCACGGTCATCTCCAGCAGCCCCTCGGCGCCGCGCGTGACACCGAAGCCGCTCAGCCCGCGTCCGCCGAAGGGCAGGCGGGGGTCGGCCGTCGGCATGATGAGATCGTTGATGCAGACCGATCCCGCGCGCACCCGGGCCGCCAGACGTCGCGCCTCCGCCTCCGGGCCGAAAACCGACACCCCCAGGGCATAGGGACAGAGGTGAAGCGCAGTGATCGCCTCCGCCATGCTGTCGACGGGCACGAGAGCGAGCCAGGGCGCGAAGACGTCCTCCTGCAAAAGCCGCATCTCGGCGCGCGCGTCGGTCAGGAGGACTGGGGCGGTCGCGCCGGGGGCCGATGGCACCGGGAGCAGCCGTGCGCCCTGCTCCACAGCCTCGGCCACCAGCCGCCCGAGCCGCGCGGCAACGCCAGGCGGGGTCGCCGACAGCGCCATGCCTTCCACATGCGCGAGGAGCGCCCGCGCCAAAGGCTCCACCTCGCCTCGGGTCACGAAGACGCGGCGCGGCGCGATGCAGGTGGCGCCGCTGTTGAGGCGGAGGCCGTAGGCCAGAGCCGCGGCGACCACCGCGATATCCGCGCCGGGAAGGACGAGCATGGCGTCGTTGCCGGATAGCTCCATCGTGGCGGGTGTGAGCGTCGGGGCCGCGGCGGCGAGCACCGCGCGGCCGGTCTCGGCGGAGCCCGTCAGCACGATGCGGTCGAACCCGGCGCCGACGGCCGCGTTGCCTGTCGGAACACTTTCCTGGAGCAACTGCAGCACGCCCTCCGGCAGCCCGGCCTCCGTCAGGATCGCGGCCAATGCCTCGATGGGAGCCGCGCAGCCCGGCGCGGGCTTGAGGCAGACCGCGTTACCGGCCGCCAGCGCCTGCAACATCTGGACGCCCGGCAGAAACAGCGGATAGTTCGAGGGGCCGATGATCAGCACCACGCCGCAAGGCTCGCGACGGATTTCGGCACCTATGCCGACCATCCAGAGCGGACGGCCGCCCCGCAGCCTGCGCGGCGCCAGAAGACGCTCGGACGACCGCTCCAGAAAGCGCATGGCCGCCAGCAATGGGAGAAGTTCGGCCGTCAGCGTGTCGGCCACGGGCCGTCGATCGCCAAGCGTGCGGGCGATGTCCAGTCCACCTGCGGCCAGCAAACGTCGCGCGCGGCGAAGAATTTCCAGGCGAGCCCGAACCGGCGTGTCCCGCCACCGAAGTGACGCCGCGCGGGCGCTGCTTAAACTCGTATCGACGGCGACCTCGGGCCCTGTGACAATCGCATCCATGATCCCAACTGTAGCGTAGCCTCTTGTCACTTCAGAAATGGCTGGATCTCCATGCGTCACGGTTCGTGGACCACTGCTCTGCCGCTCACGCGTTTGTGTGGTGTTAGGGCTGCCGCATGACGCGCAGCGTCGGTGTTATCGGGGCCGGTCCTGGCGGACTGGCCGCGGCGATGTTGCTGGCGAAGGCCGGTGCGAAGGTCACGGTGCATGAGCGGCTCGGGCGGCTCGGCGGCCGCTCGGGCACGGTGACGGCCGACGCGCCCATGGGCCGCTTCCGGTTCGACATGGGCCCCACCTTCTTTCTGTATCCGCGCGTGCTGGCCGATATCTTCGCCGCCTGCGGACGGCGGCTGGAGGACGAGGTCGAACTCATCCGCCTCGATCCGCAATACCACATCATGTTCGAGGAGGGTGGCGCCATCCAGGCGACGCCCGACATCGCCCGGCTGATGGAGGAGGTGGCGCGCATCGCACCCGACGATGCCGCCGCGCTGCCGCGCTTCATGGCCGACAACCGCGCGAAGCTCGCGGCCTTCAAGCCGGCGCTCGAGGCGGCATTCAACAAGGTCCGCCACTATGTGCGGCCCGAGATGATCCGCTCGCTGCCGCTCATGCGGCCGCATCGCTCGATCGACCGCGACCTCGCCTCCTACTTCAAGGACCCGCGCATACGGCTGGCCTTCAGTTTCCAGAGCAAATACCTCGGCATGTCGCCCTTCCGCTGTCCGAGCCTGTTCACGATCCTCTCCTTCCTGGAATATGAGTTCGGCGTCTTCCACCCTGTCGGCGGGACAGGCGCGGTCATGGCCGCCATGGCGCGCGTCGCGGAGAGCATGGGCGTGCGCATCCAACTCGACGATCCGGTGGAGGAGGTGCTGATGGAAGGCCGCCGCGCCGTCGGTGTCCGCACTCGGCACGGTGCGCAGCGCTACGACGCGGTGGTGGTGAATGCCGATTTCGCGCAGGCGATGAAGACCCTGGTGCCGGACAGTGCCCGCCGCCGTTGGACCGACCGGCGGATCGAGGGCAAGAAGTTCTCCTGCTCGACCTTCATGCTCTATCTCGGCATCGAAGGCCGCTACGATGATGTGTCCCATCACACGATCTACCTCTCGAAGAACTACCGGCAGAACATCGCCGAGATCGAGGACGGGCGCGCGCCGCCGACCGAACCCTCCTTCTACGTGCAGAACGCCTGCGTGACCGACCCCGGCCTCGCGCCGCCCGGCCATTCGACGCTTTATGTGCTGGTGCCGGTGGCGCATCGCGTCGGCGAGGGGATCGACTGGGAGGCCGAGCGGGACCGTTTCCGCGCCATGACGATCAAGCGGCTGGAGCGGATCGGCATCACGGACCTCTCGCGCCGCATCCGCTACGAAAAGGTGCTGACGCCCGCGGGCTGGGAGACCGACCTCAACATTTTCCGCGGGGCCACCTTCAACCTGTCCCATTCGCTGCGCCAGATGCTGTATCTGCGGCCGCACAACCGCTTCGAGGATCTGGAGGGCATGTATCTCGTCGGCGGCGGTACTCATCCCGGCAGCGGCCTGCCGGTGATCTTCGAGAGCGCGCGGATCACCTCGCGGTTGCTGGCGGAGGATCTCGGCCTCGACGCCCAGTGGCAGGCGCCGTCCACCATGGCGCAGCCCGATTACGAGCCGGCTGTCGCGGAGGCGTCATGAACAGCATCCCGAAACGGCCGACGGCGTTGGAACCGGAGGCGCCGGTCGGCGTGATCGGCGGCGGGCTGGCGGGGCTCGCCTCCGCCTGCGTCCTTGCCGCGCGCGGCCACCGCGTCATCCTGTTCGAGAAGAACGACTGGCTCGGCGGCAAGGCGGCTGTTTTGGAGGAGGGCGGATTCCGCTTCGACATGGGGCCGACCATCCTCACGGTGCCGGACGTACTGCGCCGCATCTTCGGCGAGGCCGGGGTCGAGATGCACGACCGGCTCGATCTGCGGCGGATCGACCCGCAATGGCGGTGCTTCTTCGATGACGGCTCGGTGCTCGACCTGCATGAGGACGTGCCGACGATGCAAGCGGCGCTGCGCGACTATGCGCCCGGCACCGAGACAGGCTACGGCGACTTCATAGGCATGAGCGAGAACCTTCACAGGATCAGCCAGAATTTCTTCTTCTGGCGCTCGGTCGAGGACATCGGCGACACGCTGAACCTCAAGGCGAATATGGATCTCAAGACGCTTCGCGATGTGATGAACCTGAAGATGGGCTCGTCCGTCGCGCGGCAGATCCGGAAGAAGGTCGGCGACAAGCGGGTTGCGCAGATGCTCGATCATTTCGTGCAATATGTCGGATCATCGCCCTACGGCTCGCCTGCCGTGCTCTGCAGCATCGCGCATATGCAGACCCATGGCGGCGTCTGGTATCCGATGGGGGGCACGCGCGCCGTGCCAATGGCGCTGCAGAAGCTTGCAGGCGAGCTTGGCGTGGAGACCCGCCTGCAGACCGGCGTGGCCCGTATTCTGTCAGAGGGCAACCGCGTCACCGGCGTGCGGACCGAGGGCGGCGAAACCGTGGCGCTGTCCGCCGTCGTCTCCAACATGGACAGTGTACGGACCTATCGCGAACTGGTTCAGGGGAAGCCCGCGGCAACCTTCGCGCGGCGCTGGAAGCGCGAAGCGGCGTGTTCCGGCGTCGTGCTCTACCTCGGCCTCGACCGCGCCTATGAGCATCTGGCACATCACGATTTCGTCTTCTCGCGCGACCCCGAAGAGGAATTCGACTTCATCTATCGCCGCGGCGAGCCGGCCCCCGATCCCACCTGCTACATCGCCGCCACGTCGCGCACCGAACCCGGCGTGGCGCCTCCCGGCGGAGAGGCGCTCTACGTGCTGGTTCACACCCCCTATTTGCGCCCGCATCACGATTGGTCGCAGATGCTGCCGGGCTACCGGCGTGTCATCCTCGACAAGCTGGCTCGCACGGCGGGCCTCGGGGATCTCGAAAGCCGCATCCGGTTCGAGCATGTGCTGACGCCGCAGGACATCCACGAGCGCTACCGGGTTCTGGACGGCGCCATTTACGGGCTGGCGAGCCATGGCCGCTTCTTCGGCGCCTTCAAGCCCGGGAACCGTTCGCGCGATCTCGCGGGGCTCTACCTCGCGGGCGGGGCCGCGCATCCGGGACCCGGCATGCCGATGGTGCTGATGTCGGGCTGGATCGCCGCCGATGCGCTGGACAGCGATGCGCGAACTGCCGCGCCCGGCAGACGAACGCAGGCGCTGGCATGAGGGCCCCGGCATGAGGGCGCTGGCGTGACGGCTGTGGCGTGAAGGCTCGGCAGGACCCGCGCGCCGATCGCTCCGGCGTCCTGCTGGCGCTGTTCGGCTGGTACCTGCGCTGGTGGTACGTCCCGAGGCATTTCCGCGCGCTGCGCATCGCGCGTGCTGGGCTGCCGGAGGTGCCAGCCGGCAAAAGCCTCGTGATCTACAGCAACCACGCATCCTGGTGGGACCCCGCGATCTACATTCTCCTCGGGCTCAGCTTGCTGCCCGGGCGCATCGGCTATGGCCCGATGGAGGCGTCCGAACTGCAACGATACGGGGTGCTGCGGCGCATGGGCGTGTTCGGCATCGACCCGAACACGCCGCGCGGCGCGGCCGCGTTTCTTCAGACGAGCCGAGGGGTGCTGGCCGATCCGCGCGGCACCCTTTGGGTGACGGCCGAGGGCCGCTTCACCGATCCCCGCCAGCGTCCGCTGACGCTGCGGCCCGGGATCTCGCATCTGGCGCGGCATGTGCCAAACCTCGTCTTCATGCCGCTCGCCATCGAATACTGCTTCTGGAACGAGAGCCGGCCGGAGGCGCTCGCGCGCTTCGGGCCAGCGATGGCTTTCTCGGAGGACCTTGATCCGGCGGAGATCAACGCCCGTCTGACGGCCGCGCTGACCGATACGATGGACGCTCTCGCGCGGGAGGCCATGACGCGCGACCCCGCGCTCTTCCGTCCGTTGCTGCGGGGAGGATCGGGCGTCGGCGGCGTGTACGACATGTGGCGGCGGCTCGGCAGTTGGTTCCGCGGGCAGCGTTTCGACCCCGCCCATGCGCGGCGGACGCCGCACCCCGGGGACGACTGATGCTGCTGCTTTCGATCCTCGTCCTCTGTCTCGCGGCCGGGCCGCTGCTGCTCGCGCTCTGGAATCTCGTGCTCTATCGCCGTCCCGGGCGGGCGACGGGACGCCCGGCGATCTCGGTGCTCATTCCCGCCCGGAACGAGGAGCGGAACATCGCCGCGGCCGTGCATGCGGCGCTCGCCAGCGAGGACGTGGCGCTGGAACTCATCGTGCTCGACGACGGCTCCACCGACCAGACAGCCGCCATCCTCGCGGCCATCGACGAGCCGAGGCTGCGGGTGGAGCGGGCTCCGCCGCTGCCGCCCGGCTGGTCTGGCAAGCAGCATGCCTGCGCGACGCTCGCGACACTGGCGCGGCACGACCTGCTGGTCTTCGTCGACGCCGATGTGCGGCTGGCGCCGGATGCGCTGTCACGCATGGCGGGCTTCATGCAGCGGCAGCCGGAACTCGGGCTTGGCAGTGGCTTTCCCCGTCAGATCGTGGTCACGTGGTCCGAGCAGCTCTTGTTGCCGCTCATCCACTTCCTGCTGCTGGGCTACCTGCCGATGGCCCGGATGAACCGCTCCGCCGCACCATCGCTCGGAGCCGGTTGCGGGCAACTCTTCATCGCGCGCCGCGCCTCCTATGCGCTCGCCGGCGGCCATGAGGCGATCCGTGCCTCCCTGCATGACGGGATCATGCTGCCGCGCGCTTTTCGTGCAGCGGGGCAGATGACGGGGCTGTTCGACGCGACGGGCTTCGCCACCTGCCGCATGTACAGGACCGGCAGCGAGGTCTGGGAGGGGCTGACAAAGAACGCCACCGAGGGGATGGCCAAGCCGGTGGCGCTGCCGGTCTGGACAGTCATCCTGGGCGGCGGACAGGTGGCCCCGGCAATCCTGATGCTCGCGGACCCGAGTGTTTCCGCGGCGCTCGCCCTGGCGTCCGCGATCGGCCTGCGGCTCGTTCTCGCCTGGCGTTTCAGGCAGCCCGTGCTGAGCGCCATTCTCCACCCGCTCGGGACAGCGGCGCTGCTCGTGCTGCAGTGGGCGGCCCTTCTGCGGGCCCTGCGGGGGCGGCCTTCGACTTGGCGTGGCCGCGCGTATCCGGCGCAATGAGGCGGGCGGTCGCGAGCGCGGTCCTGCTGATCGCCGTCGTCTGGGCGCGGGCCGCCTCGGCCGCCGACGTCACGGTCACGATCACAGGAGTTCGCGACGGGCTCGGCGTGGTGCGCGTGGCGATCTGCCCCCGAGCCGAGTTCCTGCGCCCGCATTGCCCCTATGTCGGACACGGGCCGGCAGTCGCGGGCGACGTGCGCGTGACGATCGCCGACGTGCCTCCGGGCGTCTACGCCGCGCAGGCATATCAGGACGCCAACAACAACAATATCCTCGATCGTAACTGGCTGGGGCTTCCGAAGGAGGGAATGGGCTTCTCCAACAACGCGCCGATGCGTTTCGGGCCGCCCGCCTTCGGCGACGCCGCCTTCACCATCGGCACCGCGAACGCCGCAATCTCCTTCCGCCTGCGGTATTTCACGGGGCGGCCATAGCATACGCTGCCACGGCCGCCTGTCGGATCACATCGGCGGCACGGTGCCGTCGACGCCCACCGCGACGACCGCTGCCTCGCCGCTGTTGTTCTTCGCCTCGGTGACGACCACGGCATCGCCTTTTGCAACATCGGACATCTTGCCCGGCGCCAGCATCACGATAGGCGCCGTCGGCGGCACAAGGATGTGCTGCTCGCCGCCATTGTAGGTGACCGTCAGCTGAACGGCGCCCCCGGCACTCTTGTCGGTCGAGACCGTGCCATTGGTCATCGTGCTGTCGACTTTGGTCGGCGATCCGCTGCCCATCGCCGTCGAGACGGTACCGTTTGTCATTGTGCTCGCGACTTTGCCGCCGCCTGCGAGCGTCGTATCGGGCAGAGGATCCCACGCGTAGTGGCCTTCGCCGGCGCCGCGCATGGAATTTGGAAACACCACGACTTCGAGCGCTATCAGTTGGGAACCGACATCTTTGGTCGCCGTCCCGATGTAAGTGTTCTTGTTGATTGCGCTGAGACTGGATTTGCTGACCGTGACATAGTGGGTCGAGCTGCTCAGGCCGAGCGTCACGTCCTGCCCCTGGTTGGTATGCACTGTCATCGAGTTGTCGCTGATCGAAGAAACCGTTCCACGGACATGGGTCTGCGGTGCTGCCGCCAGGGCAGAGACGGGCAGCGCTGTCGCCGCCGCCAAAGAGAGTGCAAGTAGCCGGTTCATGATTTCGCTTCCTCCTGTGGCGCCACTGCGGCGCATGGCGTATATATAGGGGCTTCTGAGCGTCCGCATGCCGCAAACGCGTCAGGGGGCACAATTTGGGTCAATCTTCGACCAACGGGCGGGCGGCTCATCCTTGGCCGGTGAGGCTCATGCACTGGATCGGCGTCTATGCGATCTTCTGCATGATTTTCAGCGGCTGGGAAATTTATGATGCTTCACCCAGCCTGCCGTTCCTGTTTCCGCAATGGGCGACCCTCGGCGGTTGGCTCGCGGGTGCGATAGCCTGGCATCTCGCGGCCATGTGGCTGCTGTTTCTGGACGGGATCGCCTATCTCGCATACGGCATCATGTCGGGACACTTCCGGCGCGATCTGGCGCCACCGGCGTTGAGCGCGTTCGGCGCCGACCTCGGCCGCGCTCTCCGCTTCCGATTGCCGCATCGGCTGGGCTACTACAACGCGGTGCAGCGCCTGCTTTATCTCGGCGTCATTCTGACGATCCTGCTGGCGGTGGCGACGGGCCTGTCGATCTGGAAGCCGGTGCAGCTCTATTGGCTTTCAGGTCTTTTCGGCGGCTATCCCGTCGCACGCGGCATCCATCTCGCCTTGATGGGCATGATCGCCATCTTCGTCGTCATCCACGTCGTGCTGGTCGCGATCTATCCGCGTACGCTGCTATCGATGGTGAGCGGCACGGCATCGGAGACGGGTTCGTGAGTCCGGTGTTCGACAAGTCCGGCGCCGGTGCGGAGTTGCGGAGCCTCCAGCGCAGAGGGCTGATCCGCAGGAGCCTCTCCCTCGGTTCTCTTGCTCTGCTGACCGGATGCGACCTCAATAGTCATTCGGGCGTGGATGCCGCGCTTTGGGCCATGCTGCGGTTCAACGACCGCGTGCAGGCGGCGCTCTTCAGCCGGAACCGGCTGGCCGAAACCTACCCCGCCAGCGCAATCACCACGCCATTCCGCTTCAATGCCTATTATCAGATCTGGCAGGTTCGTCCTGTCCCGGATAACTGGCACCTGTCGGTTGCCGGTCTGGTCTCGGATAAAGCTCCCTGGACCGTCGAGCGTCTGCGAGGCTTGCCGCAGGCGGCACAGGTGACGCGGCACATCTGCATCGAGGGCTGGAGCCAGATCGGCCAGTGGGCCGGCGTGCCGCTCCATAGCTTTCTGAAGCGGATTGGCGCCGACCTCACCGCCCGCTACGTCGCCTTCACCTGCTTCGACGGCTACTCGACCAGTATCGACATGGCGAGCGCGCTGCACCCGCAGACAATTCTTGCGCTCGACTTCGAGCGTGCACCTCTGACCCCGGAATGGGGCGCGCCCGTCAGGCTCAGAATCCCGGTGAAGCTCGGCTTCAAAAGCGCGAAGAACCTCCAATCCATCTCCGTGACGAACACTTATCCCGGGGGATTTTGGGAGAACCAAGGCTACAACTGGTATTCCGGCGTTTAGGGCAGCGCGCGATCCCCCCTCCGCTCTAGCGTTGTTGCGAGATCAGCGGCGTTTTCGATGCCTCGGCAGTCGTGTAGCTGAGCGGATGCGTGCCGGCGGGATAGCCGTTGCGTTGGAGGATATAGGCCATGACATCGGCGTAGTTCTGCCGCGTGAGGCTCGCCGGGTCGCCCGCCGGCATTTCGAAGGCGATGACACTGAACATCACCGAAACCGTGGTGTGGTCCCGGGCCGATCCTAAGGCGGGGCCGATCAGCGCCGGGCCGATCTTGCCGCGCAGATCGTCACCGTGGCAGGCGGCACAGTGCTGTTCGAACACGATGCGCCCCTGAGCAGCCTCGCTGCTCGTGAAGAGGGTGGGGAGCGCTTCGCCCGATGTGGGGGCCGACGTGGGTGCCGACGCGGCGGCGGCAACGAAAGGTGTGCAGAGCGACGCGATGATGATCCCTGCGCCGAGGCCGGTTCCACGTCCCGCCATGCCTTGGCGCCGCCGGTCTTCAGGCCGCGTCACCTATGTGCCCTCCCGTTCTTCACGACGTGCTCAACACGAAACGATGCTATCAGGGCCGACGCCTCCGTCAAGCGGATTGGATTTGCGATCACGATTTCCCGCGCGGCGCGATTGCGAACAGGTTGAAGGAGACGCCGGTGTCGTCGACGACAAGCCGGCCCACGGAAATGGGCAGGGTGAAGCGGCGCGGACCCGCGCTTCCCGGATTCACATAGAGAACGCGGTCCTTCAGCCGGCTTCCCGGTTTGTGCGAGTGGCCGCTGACGACCGCTTTTAATCCTGCCGCCGCGGGATCGACGTCCAGGTCCTCGATGGCATGGAGCACGTAGAGGCGCGTCGATCCCGCGACTTCCAGCGTCTGCGTCTGCGGAAGCGCTTGCGCCCAAGCACCGGTATCGACATTGCCGCGAACCGCGGTCACGGGTGCCAGCCGCGCGAGCTCATCCAGAATTGTCGGGTCCCCGACATCGCCCGCATGGATGATGAAGTCGCTGCCCCTCAGGAGGTCGAGCGCTTCGGGCCGGAGCAGCCCGTGGGTGTCGGAGATCAGACCGACGACGACGTTTGGCATCATCCGGGGCCTTTCCGCTGGATGACGTCATAGCGGGGCTTCTTGGTCGCCAGCCGGCATTGTTGCTCGGTCAACCTACCAGCCCGCCCTGATGTGCCGGGCGCGTCTGGATGACGTCATAGCGGGGCTTCTTGTCCGTCAGCCGGCATTGTTGCTCGGCCAACCTACCAGCCCGCCCTGATGTGCCGGGCGCGTCCGGCGCCAAGTCCCGCCGCCAGCATCGCCGCGCCGAGCACGACCACCAGGATCGCGACCCCTGTCCAGCCGCCCATCCATGTGTGCAGGAGGCCGGCCAGCAGCGGGCCGCCCGAGGCCAGAACATACCCGACGCCCTGCGCCATGCCGGACAGGTGCCGCGTCATGTTCGCGTCCGGCGACCTCAGCACGATCAACATCAAGGCGATCGGAAAGATGCCGCCCTGGCTGAACCCCAGGAGCACCGACCAGATCCAGACAGAGCCGAGCGGCGCATACAGGCAGC
>JABBOH010000046.1 GCA_019351895.1 Pseudomonadota bacterium | reverse complement strand
GGGAGCGGAAAAATCCTGGTCTATCAGGCCGCCAGCAGGCCGTTCGCTTCCGGTCTCAGTCGGCCATCCAACACCGCGGCACGGACGACGGCGACGCGATGAGCGCCCTGCGGGGACCAACTCATCCGCTGCTTCTTGGCCATGCGAGCGTTGGCGATCTCGTCCACGCAGCCCTCTGCCCGAGAGGTTGATATCGGCCGTTTGGAGCGGTATCGCTCGCCATAGTCGATGAGCGAGCCCGTATTATTGGCCAGGTAGCGACGGAGGTCGTCGCAGTTCCACAGCAGCCTGGCGACAGCGGGTCGAAACGTGTCGCCGTTCACATAGGCAACTTCCGATGCCATGTGGCGCATGCCGAATAACTCATCATGGGCCTCCTCGTGATAACCGTTCCAGATCAAATGGCGAAGGCGTCCAATCCTCCACTCGACCATTTCCAATCCTGCTCGGTGCCGAGGGTCGAGGGCATAGATGCCCCGGAGTGCTTGCTCGATGTGCTGCACGCGCATGGAGATGTGCCACCAATCCAGAATGCAGGTGGTGGGCTCACCGACCGCGGCGCGGACAAGACCGGGAAGTGCTGCTTCACCATCGCTAAGGACCGTGACGGCGCGACCTGGTTGCCATCCCTGATCACGAAGGGCCTGGCGCAGCGTCGCCATCGGGGATTCAGCGCCCCTGGGCGCGAGAGCAAACCGCCGCGGCGGCTTTCCCGAGACCTCGATCTTCCCCACGGTGACATCGAGGTGTCGCGATTGGTAGCCATGGGCTGCCCGTATGTGCGCCCCATCAATCAGCACCACGATCTCGGCTGCCGGATCGATGACCGGTTCGGGACCCGGCTGCGTTATCGGCTTTCGTTCAAGATCAGCCGCGACGCGATGCGTTCGGTTGCGCATGGTCGCGTGGCTCATCGGATCACAGGGCAAAAGCGTACTCAGCAGCCGGGCCGCCTCGCGGTACGAGTGCCTGGCGCTCAGTTCGGCCTGTAGCCGCCGAAGCGCGGGCGTGCACCGGTCCGGCAGAAGGTCCGCCAGGGGGGACAGGGAGACATCCACAAAACCCCAGTCGTTCTGGCACGGGCACACACTGATCCGAGGCGCGTCAACGGTGATGGTGCCGAACAGTGTCTGGATTTTACGGGTCCGATTATCCCGGCGGCGTCTGAGCTTCATACAGTCCCGGCACACACGGGCGCAGGTGGCAAACTCTTCCATCTGGGTCTGGAGGACCAGGCGGGCGAGTTCGCCTAGCAGACCCTTGCCCTCGGACAGCGTCAAGCCGACCTCCTCTGCCGTTAGCCCGACAACCCGTCGTTCAAGCCTGCCCACTTCGATCGTCTCTACTTCTCCCCAGCCGCTTTTGGCCTCGAGCTTGAGCACCCATTCCATGACCGCCCTCCCTTGTCGCCGAAAGCACCGATCTTCCCGACACGGCGTCAGTCTGACCAGGATTTTTCCGCTCCCGACCAGGAGTCTGGGTTCGTATGCTATAACGCGGGAAGTCTCGCCTAGAACGGATAGGACTGCGGCCCTTCGATCGTGATCCAGCGCAGCTCGGTGAAGGCTTCGATCACTGCCTTGCCGCCGAAGCGGCCATAGCCGCTGGACTTGACGCCGCCGAAAGGCATCTGCGGCTCGTCCGCAACCGTGGGTCCGTTGACATGGCAGATGCCGCTCTCGATCCGGCGCGCCACGGCCAGCGCGCGCCGCACATCCTGGCCGAAGACGGCGGCGGAGAGGCCATATTCGGTATCGTTCGCGATCCGCACCGCCTCGTCGATCCCTCGCACGCGGATGACAGGCTTCACCGGGCCGAAGGACTCCTCGCGGTAGATGCGCATGGCGGGCGTGACATGGTCCAGGACCGTCGCGTCCATGATGCTGCCATGCCGCTTGCCGCCCGCCACCACCACCGCGCCCTGCGCCACGGCATCGGCGATGAGGCCGTCCATCGTCTCCGCCGCCGCCACGTCGATCATCGAGCCGAGCACGACATGGCCGCGCGGGTCACCGGCGGGCAGGCTCGACGCCTTGGCCGCCAGCTTCCCGACGAAGGCATCCGCAACGGCCGCGTCGACGATGAGCCGCTCGGTCGACATGCAGATCTGCCCCTGGTTCAGGAAGGCCCCGAAGGCCGCCGCCGCCACCGCCTGGTCGAGATCGGCGTCGTCCAGCACGATGAGGGGCGCCTTGCCGCCGAGTTCGAGCAGCACGGGCTTCAGGTGCTCGGCGGCCAGCATGGCGATGATCTTCCCCACCTTTGTCGAGCCGGTGAAGTTGATGCGCTTGACGGCGGGATGCGCGATCAGGGCCTCGACGATCGCGGGCGCGTCGGCCGGCGCGTTGGCGATCACGTTCACCACGCCCTTGGGGAAGCCGGCCTCGTTCAGTAACTGTCCGATGAGATGATGCGTCGCCGGGCATAGCTCGGAGGAGCGCAGGATCACCGTATTGCCGCAGGCGAGCGCGGCCGCGATGGCACGCACGCCGAGAATCACCGGCGCGTTCCAGGGCGCCATGCCGAGCACCACACCGACGGGCTGACGGATTGCCAAAGCCAGCACATCGGGCTTGTCGGAGGGGATGACGTCGCCCGTGATCTGCGTTGTCAGCGCCGCCGCTTCCCGCAGGATGCCGGCGCCGAGATGGACGTTGAAGCCGGCCCAGGGGGCGGTCGCTCCCGTCTCCTCCAGCATCGTCCTGGTGAAGTCGGCGGAGCGGCCCTCCAGCAGATCGGCGGCCTTGAGCAGAAGCGATCGCCGGAGCCCTGGCCCGGTCTCCGACCATGCCGGAAAAGCCGCGGAAGCCGCGGCGACCACCTTCGCCACATCGGCGAGGCCGGCCGCCGCCGCGCGCGTCGCGACCTCGCCCGTCATCGGGTCCCGACGCTCGAAGGTGCCGCCGTCGATGGCGGCTTCGGGCGAGCCGTCAATGATGAAGCCGATGTCCATTGCGTTCACTCCGTCCGTTTCATCAGAAACCCATCGCCTCGGCCGCGACCGAGGCCTCCAACCCGCCGTCGACGGGCAGGTTGACGCCATTGATCCAGCGCGCGCCGTCCGAGCAGAGAAACAGGATCGCGGGCGCGATATCAGGTGCCGTGCCGGCGCGGCCGACACGCGCGATGTCGCTCTCGACCCGTGCATCGCCCAGCACCGCGCGGAATTCCTGCAGGATCGGCGTCTCCACCGGGCCGGGGCTGACGGCGTTGACGCGGATGCCGCGCGCGCGGAACAGCGGCATATGCGCGGCCCGGAAGGTCCAGAGCAGCAGCGCCTCCTTCGAGACCGGGTAGCCGAGTCCGTCGGGGATGCCGAATTCACGGACCAGCGTGGCGACATCGGGGAAGCCCTGCACACCGGCGAGGTCCTTTGCGCGCTCAAGATTGGCGCGCCAGCCGAAACCGGCGATCGAGGCGACGTTCACCACCGCGCCGCCCTCCCGCAGGCGCGGCGCCACGGCCTCGGTCAGCGCGCGAAGGCCGTAGAAGTTGACGGCCAGCGTGAGCGCCGCACCGGTGTTGCCGGAGACACCGGCGACATTGGCGAGCGCGTCGATCCGCTGCGGCAGGCGCGCCACGAGCGCCTCCACCGCCGCTTGCGAGGAGAGATCGGCTTCGATGAAGGAGCCCATGACGCCCGCGGGTTTGCGCCGGTCGACGCCGATCACGTCGGCCCCCATCTGAAGCGCGAGTTCGGCCGTGCGCGCGCCGATGCCCGAGGATACGCCGGTCACGAGGATGGTTTTTCCGAAGAGCATCGTTGGTCTCCCGTCTCAGCTGCGGATATGCGGGGTTTGGATGGCGGGAACCGCCGGCGGCTCGCGCCCCGCGACGACGCGGTAGCCGACCGGCAGCAGGCGCAGGCCAAAACGCGTGTCCACCCAGCCCCAGAGGCCGCGCGGCAGAAACAGCGCGAAGACAAGCGCGGTTGCGCCGAGGCCGATGAGGTACCAGACGCCATCGGCACCGAACCAGGTGCCCACGAGGAAGAAGATGACGGCGCCGATGATCGGCCCCTCGAAGGTGCCGAGGCCGCCCACCAGCACCATGAAGATCATGTACGCCGTCCATTGGACGCTGAAATAGGTCTTCGGCTGGAATGTAATTGTGGTCGACAGCCAGAGCGCGCCGGCTAGCGCCGCCCCGAAGGCCGCGACCACGAAGATCACGCGCTTGGTCGTCAGCACCCGCACGCCCACCGAGGCGGCGGCCTCCTCGCTGTCGCGGATCGCCTGGATCGCGGCCCCCGTCGGGCTGCGGAGCAAGACGAGCAAGAGCACGAGCAGCACGGTCATGGAGCCGAGTGCCGTCCAATAGGTAAGCGCGCGGCGCGCGACCGCAGAATAGGCATCGAGCGCGATGAGGCTGGTGCCGGTCTCGCCCTGGATGAGGCCATCGAGATTGACGAGCAGGTGCAGCAGTTCAGCCACCACCCACATGCCGATGGCGAACTCTCCGGCGCGCAGGCGCAGCATGAAGGCGGAGAGCGGCACCGACACAGCCGCCACCAGGATCGCGGCCAGGATGAGCGCGGGATAGACGCTCATGCCCGCATGGGTGAGGCGGACGGCCGCATAGGCGCCGAGGCCGAAGAAGGCCTGCTGCCCGATGGAAACGAGGCCGCCATAGCCGGCCAGCGCATTCCAGGTGATCGCGAGCAGAACGTAGATAAAGAGCGTCGTCAGCTTGTCGATGACGTTCGGGCTGAACAGCGCCGGCCCGAAGGCGAGCAGCACGAGCACCGCGACCGATACGGCGACACTGCCGACGGAGAGCGGCGTCCAGCGCTGAACCCGCATGGAGCCGAGAGGGCTCATGCCGGTTGTCTCCGCAAGCGCGGCAGCTGCAGGGCGAAGCGGCTGGGATAGAGCCGTGCGAACAGCACAGCGAGGAACACGACATGGCCGGTGATGAGGAACCCCTGCGGGTCGATCTGCGCGCCGATGCTCTGTGCGACCCCGAGGACGATGCCCCCGCCGAGCGTGCCCCAGAGCGAGCCCGCGCCGCCGATGACCGCCGCCTCGAAGGCAAACACGAGCTGCTGGCCGCCGGAATAGGGGTTGAAGGTCGCGCGCATGGCGAGGAAGGCGCCGGCGATGCCCACCGTGACCATGGCGATCGCCGCCGCCGTCGCATTGACGCGCCGCGCATCGATGCCGATGAGGCCGACGGTATCGGGGTCCTCGGCGGTGGCGCGAATGGCGCGGCCGAGCGACGTGCGCGTCAGGAACAGTTGCAGCCCGCCGAGCAAGACGATGGCGGCGGCGAGCGTCAGCACGGCAAGCTGGCCGATATCGATGTCGTCGGTGATCGCCCAGGAACTGTAGGACAGATCGCCGATATAGGGCGCGAGCGAGCGGGTATCGGCGCCGAATTGCTGGAACAGCAGATTGTCGATGACGATGGAGAGACCGAAGGTGCTGAGGATCGGCACCAGCAGGCCGCCGCGCAGGCTGCGTTCCAGCACCGTCCTTTGCAGCAGCCACCCGACGGCCGCCATGGCCGGCAGCACGATGAGCAGGCCGAGGAACGGTGACAGACCCAAGCGCGACGCCAGCACGAAAAGCCCAAAGGCGGCGAGGATGGCGAGGCTGCCATGGGCCAGGTTGATGATGCGCATGACGCTGAACATGAAGGACAGGCCGCAGGCGATCAGCGCGTAATAGCCGCCGAGCAGCACGCCCTGGATGATCTGATTGAGCCAGATCATCATGCCGGAATACCGGCCACCGTCGCCCGGCCGAGGCCGAAATACGCCTCCGTCACCTGCTCGCGCGTCAGGTCGCGCGCCGCGCCCTCCAGCACGATGCTGCCCTCCAGCATGCACATCACCCGGTCGGCGACGCGCAAGGCGCGCCGCAGATCCTGCTCGACCAGCAGGATCGTGGTGCCCGAGGCCATGAGCGATTCGAGCTGGGCATAGACCTGGTCGACCACCAGCGGCGAGAGGCCGAGCGACACCTCATCGAGCAGCAGCACGTCCGGGTTGGTCATCAGCGCCCGGCCGATGGCGGTCGCCTGCTGCTCGCCGCCTGACAGATGGGCCGTGAGATGGCGGCGGCGCTTCTGGAGATTGGGGAAAGCCTGCATCACGGCATCGACCGTCCAGCGGCCCGGCCGCCCGGCGGCGCGCGCGAGCAATAGGTTTTCCTCGACCGTCATCCGGCTGAACAGCTTCCGCCCCTCGGGCACCAGCGCGATCCCCATGGCCGCGCGCTGATGCGCGGGCCGATCGTCGATATCCGTGCCGTTCAGACGCACGCGGCCGCCGCTGGCCGGATGCGCGCCGGCGATCGTGCGCAACAGCGTCGTCTTGCCCGCGCCATTGGCGCCGACGAGCGCCAGCGTCTCGCCCTTGTGCAGCGCGAAGCTCACGCCGCGCACGGCTTGCAACAACCCATGTCGCGCCTGCAGGTTTTCCACCGCTAGAAGATTCATCCGGCGCCTCCGCCGAGATAGGCGTCGATCACCGTGCGGTCGGCCATCACGTCGTCAGGGCGCCCGTCCGCGATGATGCGGCCCGCATCCATGCAGATCAGCCGGTCCGCCACCTGCAGCAGCACATGCACGATGTGCTCGATCCAGACGATGCCGATGCCCCGGTGCCGCAACTCCCGGATGGTCTCGACGAGTGCGCCCGCCTCGGCGTCCGTCAGGCCGCCGCCGATCTCGTCGAGCAGCAGGAGCACCGGATTGGTCCCGAGCGCGCGCGCCAGTTCCAGCCGCTTGCGGTCGAGCAGGCCGAGCGTATCGGCGCGCCGGTTGGCGACGCCCATCATGCCGCACAGCGCCAGGGACTCGATCGAGCGTTGATAGGCCTCGTCGCGACCCGCGCCGCCGCCGCTGGTGGCGGCGGTGAAGACGTTCTCGAACACCGTCATGCCGCTGAAGGGGCGCGGCACCTGATGCGTGCGGATGATGCCGCGCCGGCAACGATCCGCCGCCGGCATCCGCGTGACATCCGCGCCGCGAAAACGGATGGTCCCGCGGCTGGGTGGATGAGCGCCGACGATGACGCTGAGGAAGGTCGTCTTGCCGGCGCCGTTGGGACCGACGATGCCGATGGCCTCGTCGCCGCGCATGGCGAAGTCGATGTCGTCCAGCACGACCAGCGCGCCGAAGCGCTTGGCCAGGCCGGCGACTTCGAGGACCGGAGCGTCGGGCAGCGGGGCCTCAGGCATTGTAGGGAATCAACTTGGCGCCGATCGGCACGTTGGGGTCGGTCGCATGCTCGGTCACCGGATAGGCGAGCTTGAAACGCGAGCCCGGCGGGGCCTTTACCCATTGCGTGCCGATGATGGGACCGGGCGAGACATTCGGCACCGGCCCGTCGGTGAAGTCGACCTTGCCGGCGATGGTGATGGTCTTCAGCACGCTCAGCGCGTGCGCGACCGCAGCCTTGTTTTTCGGGTCGCTGCTTGTCTGGAGAGCCGTCACGCCGGCGTCGAGCAGGGCGAGGCTCGCGCCGAGCTGCTGCGTCCACATCTTGCCTGTCTCGTTCTCGTAGCCGTTCGCCAGCGCCTCACCGCCGATTCCGGTCAGCGAGGAGGTATAGGGAAAAGCCTTGTGCCAATAGGCGGCGCTCGCGATGTTGTAGCCGAGCCGGCCAAGCGACGTGATGTCGCTCGGGAAGAGGCCGGTCTTGGCGACCTGGCAGATCTTTACGTGGCGCGCGTAGCCCTGCTGTGTCGCCTGCCGCCAGAAGGCGGCGAAATCCGGCGGCAAGGGGAAGCTGTTGAAGATCTCGCAATGCGCGCGCTTGAAGACCGCGATCTGCGCCGAGAAGTCATCCGTCCCATCCTCATAGGGGCCGGGATCGACGATGGTGAAGCCCTTGGCGGCCAGCAGCGGCGCCAGATTGTGCCGGATCGCGTTGCCGTCGGCATCGTTGGGGTAGAGCACGCCGACCTTCCTGTTGGTCGGGATGAGGCTCCATTGCGAGACATAGGTCTCTAAGAACTCATGCACGCCGAAGCCGAAATGATAGGTCCATTTGAAGGGCGATGGCTGGCCCGGCTTGGCCCCGCGGCCGTAGTACCAGGCCTCCCATGGCATGACCGTCGACAGACACGGCACGCCCGCCGCCTCGCAGGCATCCGCGACCGGGTTGATCGTCTCGGGTGCCGAGATCGGCAGCATGAGATCGACCTGATCGCTGTTGATCAGCGTCTTGGCGAGTTGGCTGGCGCGGGACGGATCGGATTGCGAATCCCGGTCCAGGATGACGACCTCGTAGGTCTTGCCGCCGATCGTCAGGCCCTTGGCGAGCGACTTGCGCGCTAGTTCCAGCACGTAGCCGTCCGTCTGCCCGAAGCCCGCAAGCGCGCCGGTGCGGGGGCTGACGAAGCCGATCTTCAACACATTCTCGGACGCCGCGAACGCGCGCCGGCCGCCGGCCGCCATGGCGAGGCCCGCCACGCCGCCGCCGGCGATCATGCGCCGCCGCGTCAGGCCGTCGTGCAGCATGCCTGTCAGAACCGATCCGCCCATTCCGTCTCTCCCTGTTGCTTTTGCTGGGTCACCTTTGGGTGCCTCAGATCGGATAGTCGCCCGGCAGGCTGGACAGCGTGACCCAGCGCAGGTCGGTGAACTCGGCAATGGCGGCGGTCCCGCCGAAACGACCGTAGCCGGAGGCCTTGACGCCGCCGAAGGGCATCTGCGCCTCGTCATGCACCGTCGGGCCGTTGATATGGCAGATGCCCGCCTCGATCCGCGACGCGACATCCATCGCGCGCCGGATGTCCTGCCCGAAGACGGCGGAGGACAGCCCGTAATCGGTGTCGTTGGCGACGCGCACCGCCTCGTCGGCCCCGCGCACGCGGATGATGGCGGCGACGGGGCCGAAGGATTCCTCGGCATAGATCCGCATGGCAGGCGTCACCTGGTCCAGCACGGTCGCGTCGATCAGCGTGCTCCGTACCCGGCCGCCGCTCAGGATGCGGGCGCCCTTGAGCACGGCATCCTTGATGAGCCCATCTATGCGCTCGACCGCCTCCGGGCCGATGATGGAGCCGAGCGCCGCGCTCCCCTGCCGTGGATCGCCGGCGAGCAGCGGCGCCGCGCGCCGCGCCAGCGCCTCGGCGAAGGCGTCGGCCACCGCCTCATCCACGACGATGCGTTCGGTCGCCATGCAAATCTGGCCCTGGTTCATGAAGGCGCCGAAGGCAGCGGCCTTCGCGGCCTCCTCCAGATCCGCATCATCCAGCACCACGAACGGCGCTTTGCCCCCCAATTCGAGCAGGCAGGGCTTGAGGTGGCGGCCGGCAACTTCCGCAATGACGCGCCCGATGCGCGTCGACCCGGTGAAATTGACCCGCCGCACGGCTGGATGCGCGATCAGCGCCTCGACCACGCGGGCGGCATCGGCCGGTGCGTTGCTTACAATGTTGACGACACCGGGCCCGAGATCGGCATCCCGGAAGACCTCGCCGATCAGGCGGTGGGTGCGCGGGCAGATCTCGGAGGTCTTCAGCACCACAGTATTGCCGCAGGCGAGCGGCATGGCGATCGCGCGGACGCCAAGGATGACGGGCGCATTCCAGGGCGCGATGCCCAGCACGACACCGACTGGCCGCCGCAGCGCCATCGCCGTCATGCCCGGCTTGTCGGAGGGGATGAGCGTCCCCGTGATCTGCGTGGTGATGCTCGCGGCTTCCCGCAGCGTCGCGGCGCCCAGTTCCAGATTGAACCGCGCCCAGGCCGCCGTGGCCCCGGTTTCCTCCGCCATGGCCGCAGCGAAGGCATCCGCGCGGTCTTCGAGCAGGTCGGCCGCCTTCATGAGCTTGGCGCGCCGCAGGCTCGGCGCGGTCTGCGACCAGTCCGGGAATGCGCTGGCCGCCGCCGACGCAGCCGAGAGCGCATCTGCCAAGGTGGCTGCCGCGGCACGGGTGACGACTTCGCCGGTGATCGGGTTGTGACGATGGAAGATGGCGCCGTTCGACGCAGCGACATCGCGATCCCGCACGAGCAACGGCAGTTCGAGCATCGCTGTCCCACCCCCTGAAGCCTGCCGGCTCTGCGTCCGGTCTGGTCGTGTGAGAGTAAGCGCTCGTCGCGCAGCGCTTGAAATGCACTTTTCTCAGGATTTATTGCACTTCTCGAGCTTTTCGGCCAGTTTATCGAGCATGAACCGTTCGGGCCGCCTGGCGTCCCCGCTGATCGCCGCCCGCATCGAATCCGGGCTCGCCCATCGGAGCTGGACCGTCGCGGGCACGGCTGGGCCGGCCGTCTGCCACGTCTTCTTCGTGTCCCAGGGGGAAGCCAAGCTCAGCGGCTTGTCGGGTATGGAGGACGTGACGCTCGGCGGCCCCTGCCTGGTCTGGCTGCCGCGCTCTCTCAGCGGGGTTTTCCGTCTTGCCGCAGGCGGCGAAGGGTCGAGCTGCACGGTGGCCGAGGCGTTTGCCTCCCGCATCGCCGCCGATAGCCCGCTTGCCGCACATCTCACGCCGTTGCTGACGCGTATCATCATTCTGTCCGGAGCCGAGATAGCGCCGTTGCTTAAGGAACTCTCCGTCTCCTTCTGTGCGTTGATGCGCGAGACGGCGGATCAGAAGCCCGGCGCCGAAGCCGTCGTAGCGGTCCATCTCAACCTGTTGCTGCTGTATCTCTGGCGTGGTTCCGGCCTGACCGGGCCTCCAGGTCGGCACGGCGGCGCCGGCTCCACCGTGCAGCGGTTCCGGCAGTTGATCGAGCTGCACTACCGCCAGAATCTGAGCGTCGAGGCTTTCGCCCGGCTGCTGGGCGTCACGCGGCCGCATCTCCACGATGCCTGCCTGCGCGGCACGGGACGCACGCCGCTTGCGTTGATCCACGACCGGATCATCGGCGAAGCGAAGCTCCGGCTGGAACAGACCGAGCTTCTGGTCGAGCAGGTGGCCTACAGTCTCGGCTTTCGGGAGCCTGCTTACTTCAACCGGTTCTTCAAGCGCGCGACCGGCCAGTCGCCCGGCGCCTATCGGCGAACCTGCCGCTCCGCGCGATCGGCGGTCACGGCGGACTCCTTCGCCGCCTGGCCCTAAGCCGCTTGCGTCCAAGCTACCGCTTGTTGCGGAAGGCGCGGGGCGAGAGCCCCGTGCGCTTCTGAAAGACCCGTGAGAAATAGGCCGGATCCTCAAAGCCCAGCCGGTAGGCTGCGGCGGAAACGGTCATATCCGTATAGATGAGGATGCGCTTCGCCTCGACAACGATGCGGTCCTGGAGCAGCCCCGTGGGTGGCTGCCGCGCAATGCGGCGGCAGGCCACTCGCAGCTGCGTGACGCTGACCCCCAGCCGATCCGCATAGGGGCGGAGCGTATGGCACTGGGTGAAATCCGCCTCGATCGCGGCGCGGAACCGGGCGACGAGGTCGGCCTGGGCAGAGCGGATGCCGTTTCCCTGGTCGCGAGCGCCATGGGAGAGACGCGCGGCCTCGACGAGCAAGGCTTTTAGCTGGCCCTCGATCGCGGTCGCCTGCCCAGGCGCGCACCAGGCGAGTTCGCTGGCGAGGCGCGACAGACAGGCGCCCAGGAAGCGCATCGTCTCCCCCTCTCGCGGCACAGGCAGGCAGGCGGGCTCGGCCAACAGGCCGGAGAGGGAAGCGTCTGCCGCCAGCAGTTCCTTCAAGTAGGTCGTGGCCAGGGTCAGCACCCGGCCCGTCGTGCCGGGCTGCCACGTGAAGCCATGCACCAGCCGGGCCGGGACCAGGAGGAGCGAGGGCGTGGACACGGCCAAGGTGCCGCGCTCCGTCCGCATCTCGCCGCCGCCGCTGTCCAGGAAGAAGATCTGGCTGAGTGCGGAATGGGCATGCGGGCGGATGGTCCAGCCCGCGGGCCGACTCCGATCGTCCAAGTTCTCCAGATGCAGGAAGTGGTCGGCGACATCCCGAGGGGGTTCGCCATAGAGAAAAAATGTCGGCACAACAGAAGCGTTGGTGGCGCGCATCGACGGGCTCCTGGGCGAGAGCGCAACGGCTCGATACGTTTTGTCCAAGTTTTTCGTCGCCCTGTCCATAGTGACGCATTGGTTGCCGGTTAGGATGATCGTCGTTCAGGGGAAACGCCGTGCGCACAGACGTGGCAATCATCGGGGCAGGGCCGGCCGGCATGCTGCTCGGCCATCTGCTCCTGCAGGCAGGTGTTCAGGCGGTCGTCATCGAACGGCGGGACCGGGCCTATGTCGAAGGCCGTGTGCGCGCCGGCGTGCTGGAACAGACGACGGTGGGTCTTCTCGAACGGCTGGGCCTCGATGAGCGGCTGCGGCGGGAGGGCCTCGTCCATCACGGCACCAACCTCGTCCATGACGGGCGGATGTTCCGCGTCGACATGCACGCGCTAACCGGGGGCGCCAGCGTCACCGTCTATGGCCAGCAGGAGGTGATGCACGACCTCTTCGAGGCGGCGGAAGCCCGCGCGCTGCCCGTGATCTTCGATGCCGAGGAGACGCGGCTGCACGATGTGACCTCTGCTTCGCCCTCGGTCGTTTGGCGCCGCGAGGGCATCGAAACCCGGCTCGATTGCGATTTCGTCGTCGGCTGCGACGGCTATCACGGCGTCAGCCGCGCCTCTCTGCCGCCGGACGTGCTGCGGACCTTCGAGCGCGTCTATCCCTTCGGCTGGCTGGGGATCCTGGCTGATGTGCCGCCCGCAAACCATGAGCTGATTTACGCCAATCACGAGCGCGGCTTCGCGCTCGCCAGCATGCGTTCGGCGACCCGCAGCCGCTACTACATCCAATGTGCCGCAGACGAAACGATCGCGGCCTGGCCCGATCAGCGGTTCTGGGACGAACTCGCGCATCGCCTCGGTCCGGAGGCGGGGAGCGCGGTCGTGCGCGGGCCATCCTTCGAAAAGACCATCGCGCCGCTGCGGAGTTTCGTCACCGAGCCGATGCGGCATGGCCGGCTGTTCCTCGCCGGCGACGCCGCGCATATCGTGCCGCCGACCGGAGCCAAGGGGCTCAATCTGGCAGCCGCGGACGTGGCCGTGCTGTCGGATGCTCTCGTCGCGTTTTATCACGATGGCTCCGAGTCTGGACTGACCGGTTATTCCGACCGCGCGCTCGCTCGCGTGTGGAAGGCGGAGCGTTTCTCCTGGTGGTTCACGGGGATCACCCATCGATTTCCGGAGATGGACGGTTTCGCGCGGCGGATGCAGGTCGCCGAACTCGCCTATATCGAGCAGTCGCGCGCCGCGCAGACGGCGCTGGCGGAAAACTATGTCGGTCTTCCGTTATGACCTAAAGAGAATGAAAGTTTTTGATTCTTTTTTCAAAAAGAAGCGCTTGTCTTTACTTTCCTGCGGCCTGTTCTTTTTTGAAAAAAAGAACCAAAAAACTTTCATCCAATCGTCCTGGAGACGGCCATGAGTGCGGACACACCATTCAGCCCCGAGGATCCTGCGGCACAGCCAGCATCCCTGTTCCCCGATTACCGTTCGACCGTGTTGCGCTCCCCGTCGCAGCCGTTGATCCGCATTCCGCAGACCCTGACCGAGACCTCGGGGCTCTCGGATGGCTGGGACAGGTTGATGGGCGGTGCCTTCGCCGACCTCACCACCCAGCATGAGGGCGTGGCGCTCGGCCAGCGGATCGTGGTCACCGGCCGGGTGCTGGACGAGAACCACCGCCCCGTGCCGCGCACCGTCATCGAAATCTGGCAGGCGAATTCGGCCGGGCGCTACGCCCATGTGCGGGACCAGTGGGATGCGCCGCTCGACCCCAACTTCAGCGGCGCCGGGCGCGTGGTGACGGACGATGACGGCGCCTATCGCTACTTGACCGTGCGGCCGGGCGCGTACCCCTGGGGCAACCACCACAATGCCTGGCGCCCGGCGCACATCCACCTGTCGCTGCTGGGTCCGGCTTTCGCCACGCGGCTCGTCACGCAGATGTATTTCCCCGATGATCCGCTGATCGAGATCGACCCGATCGCGAATGCAGTGCCCTTGCCCTATCGCCAGCGCATGGTCTCCCGCTTCGACATCGGTACGACGGTGCCGAACTGGGCGTTGGGCTATAACTTCGACATCATCCTGCGCGGCCGCGAAGCGACGCCCACGGAGGACTAGTTCATGGCCGATAATCAAAGCCCGGAGCTGTTCGGGCAGACCCCCTGGCAGACTGTGGGTCCGTTCTTCCACTATGCGCTGCCGTGGTGGGGCGGAGCCGACCTCACCGGCCAATCCGATATCGGCGCGGCGCCGACACGGCTGGTCGGCCACAATCCCGCCCTCAACCATAGCCATGGGCGGCCGATGCCGGCGGGCGAGCCGATCGACATCTTTGGCCGCGTGCTCGACGGTGCGGGCGAGTTCGTCTCCGATGCGCTGATCGAGATCTGGCAGGCGGATGCCGATGGCCAATACGGCGGCGCGTTTCCTGGCTTCGGCCGCGCACCCACCGATGAGGCCGGCGTCTTTCACTTTCGCACCATCCGCCCGGGTTCGGTGCCGGGACCCGGCAAGACGCTGCAGGCCCCGCATATCGCGATCGGCGTCCTCGGACGCGGCCTACTAAAACGGCTGGTCACGCGGCTCTACTTCGCGGATGCGCCGCAGAATGACAGCGATCCGATCCTCGACCTCGTCCCGGCAGAGCGCCGCCCGAGCCTGATCGCGCAGCGGGACGGAGAAGCTTGGCGGTTCGACATCGTGCTGAGCGGGCCGAACGAAACCGTGTTCTTCGACTGCTGAGGCCGGTGGCGGTGTCATCCCTGCTGCGCGACCGCCCGGCTGGCTCGGCCGCCATGCTGGCCGTTTTCGGCGACGAGGCGCTGCTCCGCGGCGCCCTGAATTTCGAGTCGGCTCTGGCCACCGCCCAGGCGGCCGAAGGACTCATTGTGGAGGCCGATGCCGTCGCCATTGCGGCCGCCTGCCGAAGCCTGACGCCGGATATCAGCGGATTGGCGGCGGAAGCGGCGCATGCCGGGACACTCGCCATTCCCTTGGTCGCCCGTTTGCGCGTGGCCTTGCAGGAGGCGCATCCTCAGGCTGCCGCCGCCGTGCATCGGGGCGCCACCAGCCAGGACCTCGCCGATACGGCGCTGATGCTTCAGGCGCATGAAGCCATGGCGCTGCTCGGGGCGGATGCGGCACGGCTCGAAACCGCGCTGGTGGCGCTCAGCGAGCGACATGCGACGACGCCGGCCGTGGGCCGCACGTTGCTGCAAGGTGCCTTGCCCATCACCTTCGGCCTCAAGACCGCCGGATGGCTGATGGGGGTCCACGCCGCCCGCACCCGCCTGCAGCGGGAGGCCGAGGGGGCACTGATGCTGCAACTGGGCGGCGCCGCTGGCACGCTCGCCGGCATTGGGGCAGGCGAGACTGCCCTCGCGGTTGCGCGACGGATGGCCGACGCGCTGGGGCTCGGCACGTCGGTCACGCCCTGGCATGCGCGGCGGGAGGCGATCGCGGCGCTCGGCGCGGCGCTCGCCATCCTTACAGGGGCGGTCGGCAAGATGGCGCGCGACATCTCCTTGCTCGCCCAGAACGAGGTCGCGGAAGCCTTCGAGCCTCGGCTGCTCGGCCGGGGCGGTTCCTCGGCGATGGCGCATAAGCGCAACCCGACGGGCTGTCAGGTGGCGCTGTCGGCGGCCTTGCGCGCGCCGGGGCTGGCGGCGACGCTGTTGGCCGGACTGCCGCAGGAGCATGAGCGCGGCCTCGGCGGCTGGCAGGCCGAGGCGCCCGTGCTCGCGGACCTCTTCATCCTCGCCCATGGCGCCGTCGTCGCGATGGCCGATGTCGCTGAGGGGCTGGAAGTCGACACCGCCGCCATGGCGCGCAATCTGGCCGCCGCCGATGTCGGCTCGGATACGGGCGCTTCGGCGCTGCTGGTGCAGAGGGCGTTGGCCGCCGTGCTTGGCGCCTTGGGGGAGGGTTGATGCCGTTCACGGTCAGAGACGGTGTGCGCCTCTATTGGCGGCGGGATGGATCGCCCGAGAAGCCGGCGCTGCTGCTGCTCAACTCCATCGGCACCGGCATGGAGCTGTGGGACGGCGTCGTGCCGCTGTTGCTGCCCGCCTTCTGCGTGATCCGGATGGATACGCGCGGCCATGGCGCATCGGACGCGCCCGCCGGTGACTACACCCTCGCCATGCTGGCGAGCGATTCGGCGGCGGTGCTGGATGCCGCAGGCGTGGCTCGTGCGGCCGTCTGCGGCATCTCGCTGGGCGGTATGGTGGCGATGACCATGGCGCTGCTGATGCCGGAGCGGCTCTCGGCGCTGATCATCGCTTGCAGCTCGGCGGCTATGGACCCGTCGGCTTGGGAGTCGCGGGCAGCAGCGGTGCGCGCGGGCGGGACCGCGGCCATCGCGGATATCGCGATGGGGCGTTTCTTTTCGGCCGCTTTCCGGGCGGCGAGGCCGGAGGTGGTGGAGACCACGCGCGCTGGCCTTCTGGCGCAGTCGGCCGCAGGCTATGCGGGCTGCTGCGCCGCCATCCGGGATATGCGGCTGCTGGACGGCTTGCCAGCGATCGGCGTCCCCACCCTCGTCATCGGAGGAACGCGGGACATCTCCACGCCCTATGAGAGCCACGGTGCAGCCATCGCCGCCGCCATTCCGGGCGCAACGAATGTGCTGCTCCCGACGGCGCATCTGCCCGCGCTCGAAGACCCGCAGGGCATGGCCGCCGCCATCCGGCGGTTCCTGGCTGCTCCCGAATTGCGCGAGGCTGCGGCGACCCTCTACCAGTCGGGGCTTGCGCGTAGGCGTGAGGTTCTGGGCGATGCCTGGGTCGACCGGTCGCTCACCGGCCGCACGGCGTTCAACGCCGAGTTCCAGGAGATGATCGCCCGCATCGCCTGGAACGAGATTTGGACGCGGCCCGGCCTGGATGACCGCACGCGGCGCCTTCTGGTGGTGGCGATCACCGCGGCACTCGGTCGGTGGGAGGAGTTTGCGCTGCATGTGCGGACGGGCCTCAGCCGGCAGGGCTTCACACAGGCGGAGCTGAAGGAGACGCTCATGCAGACGGCAATCTATGCCGGCGTGCCGGCGGCCAACACAGCTTTTGCCGAGGCCGGCAAGATCATCCAAGAGATCGAGACGACATCCGGGGATCCAGACCATGGCTGAGCCCTGCATCATCAGCGTTGCTATCACCGGCTCGGTGCCGCGCAAGAAGGACAATCCGGCGCTGCCCGTGACGGTGCCGGAGCAGGTGGAAAGCACCCACGCCGCCTACGAGGCCGGCGCCGCTCTGGTCCACGTGCATGTCCGCAACGATGACGAGTCGTCGAGCAGCGATCCCGAGAAGTTCGCTCGTTTGCAGGAGGGCATCCGCGCCCATTGCCCCGACATGATCATCCAATTCTCCACCGGGGGCCGTGGCCGCGCGATGGAAGCCCGTGGGGCGATGCTGTATCTGAAGCCGGACATGGCGAGCCTTGCCACCGGCTCGGTGAATTTCCCGACGATCGTCTACGAAAACCCGCCTGATTTCGTGCGCAACCTAGCGGTGGCGATGCGCGACTACGGCACGAAGCCCGAGATCGAGGTGTTCGACCTCGCAATGTTATAAAACACGGTTGACCTGGTGGCCGAGGGGCTGATCCTGGCCCCCCCCGCATGTGCAGTTCGTGTTCGGCGTGAAGCACGCATTACCGGCGCGGCGAGACATCCTGGAATTCGAGGTCGCGAAGCTGCGCGAACTTCTGCCCGGCGCTACCTGGACCGCCGCTGGCATCGGCCGCCACCAGTTGGAGGTCAACTACTGGGCCCTGGGGATGGGCGGCCATTGCCGCACCGGTCTGGAAGACAACATCCGCTGGGATAAAACGACACTCGCCCCCGGCAACGGCGCTTTGGTGAAACGCGTAGTCGGCCTCTGCGCGGAATACGGGCGCCCGGTCGCGACGGCGGCTCAGTCGCGCGCGATTCTAGGACTCCCAGAGGCGCCTTGAGTCGGATGATCGCCGATATGCGGCGAGTGGTCAATACGTGAGAAGGTTAGTTATCGCGTGTTGATGGCATGTCTGGCCTCTTTTGGGGGACTGCCTCACGCGTCAACGGTCTAGCCAGGCGACTGAGCTTGCGGCAGCTTCTTCCGCAAAAGCGGCACGGCAAAATCGATAAAGCTTCGTATCTTCTGCGGCATGAAGGATTGCGCTGGGTAAAGGATGTTCACCGGGAGCAGCTCAGGCTCGAACTGTTCGAGGACAACTTGAAGCCTTCCTTGATTGATCGCCTCAGCGGCCTGATAGGAGAGTACGCGCGTGACTCCCGCGCCGAGGACGGCGGCGTCGAGTGCCGCCTCCGCCGTATTGACCGAAAAGCGCGACCGGATTGGGACGGACTTGCTTCCCTTGCCTCTGCCGAAACTCCAGCTTGCCACCTGCCCACGGAGGTTGAAGGTGACACAGGCCAGTGAGGAAAGGTCCGCCAGCTTTTTGGGTGTTCCATGTGCGGCAAAATACTTGGGGCTGCCGCAGACGACCCAACGCACGGCCGCGACTTGCGTCGCAATCATAGCACTATCATGCAGCACACCGACGCGTACCGCCAAGTCGAAATGGTCGTCCAACAGCTGCGCGTTCCGGTCAGACAGAACCAGACGCACACCGATGTCCGGGTAGATTTCGAGAAACGCGGCAGCAACGGGCACAACATGCAGGCGCCCAAACACGATCGGAGCCGTCAATGCAAGCTCGCCCCTGGGAGACACAAATTCACCGGCCGCTTTACGTTCGGCATCACCGATTTCAACCAGGATGCGCCGACAGGCAGCCACATAATCCCTCCCGGCTTCGGTCAGGTCCAGTCGCCGTGTGGAACGCGTGAGAAGACGCGTGCTGAGGTGGCTTTCAAGCTCCGCGAGCTTCCGGCTTACGGTGGGCAAGGGCATGCCCAGTCGTTTCCCGGCTGCGGTGAAACTGCCTGTTTCAACGACGGAAACGAGGATGTTCATAGCCTCTACGCGGTCCATTACTATCTCGCCTGGTGGGATAATGTCTCTCTCATATGCCGTATTATAGAGCAGCGAGATAGAGCTTAGATTCTCCTCATTCGCCGGATGTCCGGCCGTAGCAAAGGAGATCGCCATGTCCCGCCTTTCCATCCCCACTCGCGAGGAAGCTCCCGCGGCTTCGCAGCCGATCCTCGATGCCGTGCATAAGCAGCTCGGTGTCGTCCCCAACATGTTCCGCCTGATCGCCCAGAGCCCGGTCGCACTCCAAGGGTTCGCTGCCAACAACGGGGCGCTCACCAAGGCGCTGGACGTGACACCAAGGCGCTGGACGTGAAGACGCGGGAGCGGATTGCGCTGGCCGTCGCACAGGTGGACGGTTGCGACTATTGCCTGTCGGCGCACACCTACCTCGGGCTGAACCTCGCTAAGATCAGCCCCGAGGAAATCGCTCTCAACCGCCATGGTGAATCCGGCGACGCTAAGGCAAACGCCGCCGTAAAGTTCGCCGCCACGGTTGTACGCGAACGCGGTCACGTCAGCGATGACGACATCAAGGCAGTGCGTGACGCGGGCTTCAGCGACGGACAGATCGTGGAGATTATCTCCGTCACGGCCGAGAACGTCTTTACGAACCTGCTCAACACCGTCGCTGAGACGGACATCGACTTCCCCGTCGTGCGGGCCGCCGAGGCTGCCTGACGCCGGGTTGGGGTGGCGGCTGACCAAAGCCTCCACCCTACGCCATTTGCTTCGTCACGGAGTGTCGCATGTCATACGGATTCCTCGATATCGCCATAACCCCCAGTGTCAAAGCCGCGCAGGCGAAGATGGGTGCGGATCACGTTTGGCAGGATTTCAGGGGTCACCGCGAGTCGAAGCGTTTCACGGACGACGAAGCCGTATTCATTACAAGCCGTGATAGCTTTTACATGGCAACGGTATCGGAAAAGGGCTGGCCCTACGTACAGCATCGAGGTGGCCCACCGGGCTTCCTCAAGATGGTCGATGAGCAAACCCTCGCTTTCGCAGACTATCGAGGTAACGGCCAATACATCAGTACCGGCAACTTGATGGCCGGCGACAGGGCCTGCCTATTCTTGGTGGATTACCCAAATCGGGCGCGCCTCAAAATCTATGCTCACGTGGAGACCCTCGGCCTCGACGACGACGGGGCGTTGACGGCGCTCGTCACCGACGGGGCGTTGACGGCGCTCGTCACCGCGCCAGGCTATAAGGCAAAGCTCGAACGTATCTTTCGGCTCCACCTGGAGGCGTTCGACTGGAACTGCTCCCAGCACATCACACCGCGCTTTAGCGAGCCCGAGATCTCGCAGGCTGTCGTCCGCCTTCGAACACGTCTGGCGGAGCTTGAGGCCGAGAACGAGGCGCTTCGCGCAGCACTTGCAACCTTGGAGATCGACAATGGAAACTGAACGCCCGCCGCTCCCGCCTTTCATCAAAGCCGAGGACGCGGCCCGGAAGGCCCGTCTGGCTGAGGACGCTTGGAACAGCCGCAACCCCGCGAACGTGGCACTGGCCTACGCCCGCGATAGCGAATGGCGCAACCGCGCCGAGTTCTTTACGGGCCGCGCCGCGATCGAGAGCTTTCTGACGCGCAAGTGGCACCGTGAACTGGACTACCGCCTCATAAAGGAGCTTTGGGCATTTGACGACAATCGGATAGCAGTGCGCTTCGCCTATGAGTGGCACGATGACAGCGGCAACTGGTTCCGTTCGTATGGCAACGAGAACTGGGAATTTGACGAGCGCGGCCTGATGCGTCGCCGCATCGCCAGCATCAACGATCTCCCGATCGCTGAGAGCGCCCGCAAGTTCTTCTGGCCGCTCGGCCGTCGTCCCGACGATCACCCCGGATTGCACGATCTCGGGTTGTGAGAAACCCATTGCCTGGACCGTCACGCAGGATAGATCGTATCAAAGACAATCGGTCAGGTGCGGCCTTCATGTTCAGCCAGCCAAAGATTCCGGGCGGTGATCGGGCCGACGCCAGGTGCGGTCATGAACAGCCTGACAGTGCGATTGCGGCGAGCGGCGGCGCGCACCTGCGTGTCGAGCTCGCGAATACGTCCAAGGGTGGAATGGCGTGCGGAGATCAACGTCTTGAAGATCGGTTAAGTTCGGGTGCGACCTCCAGGTCCTCAGCGATCGCCTACTCGGCGCGGCCCATGAGGCCGCCCACTCGCTTGCCGAACATGACGCCGAAGGTCTTAAGCAGGCCGCGTATCTCGTTCTCCAAGCGAACTGGGATGCCGACCAGCGCGCTGCGCGCAGTCAGAAGCGCGCGCACAACGTAAGCGTTATGCCCTTTGACAAGTGGTTATAAAAGACTTGCGCCGGGCTTGGGCCCAACGCCCTGCCTTGGTAACCGGCCGAGAACGGTGGAAACATCAGCCGGGCTGACGCGCCGGCTCAATCTTGCCCGTATCGATAAATTGACGATGCCGGACGATCTTGCCATCTTTCACTTCCCAGATATGGGAGTAATCGACCTCCACATGCTTACCGGTCATACGGTTGGTCCCTTTGAATCGCCCCACCGACACGATCTTGTCGCCGTCGCAGATGAATTCGTGCGGCGTCAGTGTATACGGCTCCCATTCCTGCATCGCAGGCATCAGCATGCCTTCGAGAACTTTCTGCGGACCGCGGCCGTCAATTGTGTAATGCATCATAGTTATCCACTCGATGTCGTCCGACATCAGAGGGAGGGCGCCGTTCGGATCGCCGGCGGTCAGCTTCGCGTAAAGCTCTTTTACAATCTCAAGCGGGGTTTTCATCGTGGAAAGTCCTCTTTCTATGCGCCAAGCCCGTACCCACGGTTCGGTAAAGGTCGCCTTGCAGTTTCGAGCTAACGTCTGTTCACGTTGACGAGGTAAGGCGGCACCGGGAGATCGTAGCGGAACAGGGACTCCGTCAGCGGCCGATCACGTTGACTCATTGGCCAGCCGAAGTCATTGGGTTCTGAATCGCGTGCATCTGATCCATCATATGCGAAGCAGCTGACAGAGTTTCAGCGAGTTCCGCTTTGACGAGTAGCCCAGTCTCAATATATCTAAATTTGAGGTTCTAAGCATACCAATTTGCTGCGCCTGAGCGAAAGCAGGGCCCCCGTACGCGGCGACAGCCATGGCGAGAAGGGCAGCTTCTCTTAAGGACATGATGATCACCTCTTTGCTGCCTATGACGTGCCAAGACGTCCTAACCTGATGGACGCGAACTCGGTGTCTTCTTGACAGAGATCCCACTCCACCCCGCGGCCCGCCACTTGGAAGCATCGTTCGGCGGAAAGCCAATGCCTATTAGGCACCAAATCAAGCTCGCTAAGGCATTATGAACGAACCAAGTTTTCGCAGACCGTTGGGTCGTGTCGACGAAATCTGAGTGGCTCCGTCGAGCCGAAAGGGCCGATGTGTCTTGTCTGGCGACTGCGCGGTCTTGTCTTGGATAAGAGTGTCAGTCCTTCCACTGGATGGAAGGCGGCTTCCCGAACTGGACCGCTGCTCGACCGGACTGGAATGAACGTAGATCTTCCCGTTATCCGAATTGGCAGGTACGGCTTCGTGCGCACAAGCCTCCAACTCTTTTCGTGTGGGCCGCGAACGATCCGTCGTTTGTTGCGGTTGGTGCAGTGGCTTTCAAACGAGACCTTCCTGATGAGGAGATCCACCTACTCGACGCGGACCATTTCGCGCTCGATGGACAGATTGACGAGATCGCGCGTCTGATCCTCGATTGCATGGCCATACATCCCAGCGGACGCCTGGCAAGTGCCAAGCTTGTCGCTGCAAGCGTCAGCCGTGGCAATTCCGATTAAAGACCGAGCATGGCGGAAGATCGTCCTGATAGGTCTAGCCTTGCTAACAGAACCTGAATTGAAAAGGACCGAGAATGACCTCTTCCTATCGCGGGATGGACCGCGCGTCTTTAGACTCTGCCTATAACAACGTCCGGGCGGACCCTGACTATCAGCACAGAATGGCGGGTTTCAGGAAGCGAAGCGAGGCTCTCTATGGGGCCGTGACTACTACGCGCGACGTTCCCTATGGCGAGCGGCCGCGCCAACGATTTGACTGGTTGTCCTGCGACCGGATAGGGGCGCCAACCTTTGTATTCATTCATGGCGGCTATTGGCAGAACTACACGAAGGAAGACTTGGCGTTCGTCGCGAAAGGTCCGCTGGCTCGTGGATTTAACGTCGTCCTCGCGGAATATACGCTCGCGCCGGAAGCGACGATGACGGAGATCGTCGGAGAGATCGGGCAGTTACTTGATTTTCTGCAGGATGATGGCAGCGGCGTCAGCTTTGGGGGCAGGCCCGTCTGCCTGTGTGGCCATTCGGCCGGCGGCCAACTGGCCGCACTTCACGGAAGTCACTCGGCTGTCAGCCTGACGCTCGCGATCAGCGCACTGTTTGACCTTGAGCCGATCGCCCTTTCTTGGCTGAATGAGAAGCTCCGGTTGACGCGCGAAGAAGTCAACCGGTATAGCCCGGTTTTGCAGGTCGGCTCCGTGGCTTCAACTATCGTGTCCGTGGGTGAGGCGGAACTTCCGGAACTGGTCCGTCAGTCGCACAGCTATGTGGCGGCGTGCAAAGAGCAAAACGCCAACGTCAATTTTTTGGCGCTTCCAAGTCGGACCCACTTCTCGATTCTCGACGACTTAGCGGACCCCAACGGCACGCATATGTCGGCGGTCGCTGCGGCGATCGCTTCCCGTGAGGCCGTCGGCTCTCTATGAAAGACC